>NZ_BOSG01000002.1:0-634782 GCF_018403225.1 Paenibacillus sp. J23TS9
AGAAGCAAGCTTCTCATCAACTCCGCTCGACTTGCATGTATTAGGCACGCCGCCAGCGTTCGTCCTGAGCCAGGATCAAACTCTCCAAGAAAGTTGATAGCTCATTTTGAAACTGACGAGATATAATCTCATTGTTTTGCTCAACAAATCATTCAGCCAGAAGGCTTGAACCAATTTGCTTCGCGGTCGACCTTGCAAGCAAAGCCTGTATCTCACTCGTTGTTCAGTTTTCAAAGATCAAATTCTTTCGTTCAACGCCGAAGTGTTTCTCGGCGACAACTTTTATAGTATAACATCTTCGACCGTTTTATGCAAGCTTTTTTTTAAAATCTTTTTTTGAAGCATTTTCGCTTGATAAGAATTCACTTTATCGTGTTTTCTTGGCCGGAAATAGAATATACCATGCGCCCAGAAATAATGCAACACTTTTATTGAAAAAAGTTGGTCACATTCATTATCCCCATCTTTTCTTACAATAAACAAAAAGGCCGTCTTCCTCTCTTATGGAGAGAAACACGACCCTTCTTCTTCTATTATAAGTTATTCCGTATATAAGTTATTCCGTACCCAGGAAAACGAAACGGAAGATAACGATCAAGGCGAGCACCCACATTAACCAATGAATTTTAACTTTGCGCTTGGTCACCAAGTTAGAGAAGATACCCAGAATCACATAAGATATGATACCAGCGGAGATACCGTTGGCGATACCACCTGTGAAAGGCATCAGAACGATCGTCAGGAACGCTGGGAAGGCTGCAAAGAAATCATCCCACTCAATGTTACGGACCTGGCTCATCATCAGGACACCAACAATAATTAGTGCCGGAGCTGTGGCTGCCGAAGGAACAACCAGTGCCAGTGGAGCGATAAACAGGGATAGAATGAACAACACGCCAGTTGTTACTGCTGTCAGACCTGTACGTCCGCCTGCTTCTACCCCTGCGGCACTTTCTACAAAAGAAGTAACGGTACTTGTACCGAGAACCGCACCCGCACTGACGCCAACCGCGTCAACGAGCATGGCTTTCCCGATCATTTTTTCGCTCTTCTCTTTGTCCTTCATCAGACCCGCACGAGTAGCTGTACCTACCAATGTACCGAAAGTGTCGAACAATTCAACAAAAGTAAAGATAAATACGATATCAAACAGACCGATGTGAAGTGCACCTTTCAGGTCCAACTGCCCTACAGCCAGATTGGAGAAGGAAGGAAGCCAGTTCGCATGAGTAAGTCCGCTAAGATCCGTTACTCCCATCGGAATACCGATCAGAGTTGTCACCACGATGCCGATCAGAAGAGCACCTTTGACACGAAGCACCATCAATACCGCGATAAACAAAAGACCGATCAGGGCAAGAAGGGCATCTTTATGTGAAAAGAAATCGCTAAGCATCAGGTTGAAGCTTGCTCCGCCAATTGGTTTGCTCGCATCCGTACCTGGATTCACCGAAATGGAGATCAGATTGCTCAGTTTGAAGCCAACCACGGCGATAAACAATCCGATACCAACCGTAATGGCGCTTTTCAAGTTTTGAGGAACTGCCACAAGCAGCATTTGGCGAACCTTCGTCACAGTCAGAATGATGAAAATGATACCGGAGATAAAAACCGCACCCAGTGCAGCCTGCCATGTAATCGTACCATTCGAGCTCAGTACCACGGTCATAAAGTAAGCGTTAAGCCCCATCCCTGGTGCCAATGCAATCGGAATATTAACAAACAATCCCATGAGGATCGTAACCAGACCCGCTCCGACAGCTGTAGCGAAAAACACGCCAGAGTTCGGAATACCTGCACCATTCTCCCCTAGAAACAATCCGTTGACGAAAAGGATGTACGCCATTGCCATAAAGGTGGTCAGGCCGGCAATAATCTCTGTTCTTACATTCGTTCCGTGTTCCTTTAACTTAAAGAAACGCTCCATTTTTACTGAATCCCCCTTAGAAAATTGAGTCAGGACGACAAAAAAGCCCGCAGACCGTCATCGATCCGCAGGCATTATGCATAAAAGAAAGAGAGTTCGTCCGGATTTCGCGCATGCGTTTAGATGTCCCTATGAAATAAGGTGTACCAAGCACAGACTTGTTATCCGTCATCTCTTCTTTTCGTAGCCAGATCATTACGGTGATCTCGTAGAAACTCCCAGGCCAATTCCCGGGATTATACGAAAAAAATCTTATTTATTGTCGTTTCTCACATCATTTATTCTAGGGAGGCAGAAGAAAATTGTCAATAGAAAAAACGAATATTCAAACATATGGATATGCTTAACGTTCGGAATTAGTGCATTTCCTTCGCATCTATTCGATTTCTACGATTAATTCAATCTCTACCGGTGTATTAAAAGGCAATTCATTGGCTGAAATAGCCGAGCGCGCATGCTTGCCTTTTTCGCCAAAAACCTCAACCAGCAGCTCGGATGCCCCGTTAATCACATATGGCTGCTCAACAAAACCGTCTGCGGAATTAACAAATGCCAGCATTTTAACGACCTGCTTCACACGGTCCAGATCACCCAGATGTTCTTTGAGCACCGAAATCAGATTGATCATGACCTGCCGCGCAGCATCATAGCCCTGCTCAACCGTCAGATCACTTCCCACTTTACCTGTGTATTTCAGAATACCATTGATGCGGCAGTCATTACCGGAGGTATACACCAGGTTCCCTACGGTTTTGGCCGGAACGTATTCCGCCACGGGTACGGGCACCTTCTCTAGAACGATACCTTTTTCTTCAAGAACTTTTTCAATTTTAGCCATGTTTAGTCATCTCCTTAAATTGGGTTGTCTCTAGGCTCGCAGCCTCTTTAATGCCTGCAGCAGTGCTGCACGGGAATAAATACGCCAGGACGTTCATGAGTGTGCTGATGCTGCTCCATGGTCTTTCGGCCATTAACGAGCACCGCCGAAATCCCATCAGGATAGCGGATCGGATCCTGGTATGTAGCCGTGTCGGAGATCGTCGACGGATCAAAAATGACGATATCTGCCGCATAGCCCGGTACAAGCAGACCCCTTTTGCCTAGTTTGAAGCGTTGTGCAGGAAAAGAGGTTACTTTGCGTACGGCCTGCTCCAGGGTAAGTATCTTGTGCTTGCGGACGTATTCCGCGAACAATCTTGGGAATGTACCGTAAGAACGCGGATGCGGCTTGCCGGTGACACAGCCTAGGCTATCCGATGCGATCAGGGAATAATCATAGCGGATGACTTCGCGCACATCCTCTTCCGACATATGAAAATAGACAATGGACACCTGTCCATGTTCTCTGGCCAGCAGTTCCAGGGCAGTGTCTTCCGGATCCATACCCCATAATTCGCTGATCTCCTGAATATGCTTGCCTTCCAGCAATTTACCCGCAGCAGATGGGACGGAGGACACATATACGCTCTGCCAACCCGTTGAGCAAACCAGGTTATCCCAGGTCGTCTGCTCCTCCCGCAGCTCATGCTTGATCTTCTCTCGTATGGACGGGTCCGCAATCCTCTCTAGAGTAGCGTTGATACCACCCTCAAGCACCCATGGCGGCAGTACGGTTGTGAGCGTGGTTGACCCCGCGGAATACGGATACACATCACAGGTAACATCCATTCCCCGGCTTCTCGCCTCATCGATCAATGCAATCGCGTCCTGGGTTTGGCCCCAGTTGATGCGTCCCGCTGCCTTTAGATGGCTGACATGCAGGGATACACCGCTTTGCTCAGCAATCCAGATGACCTCACGGACCGATGCCAGTAGATTATTGCCCTCCCCGCGAATATGGGTAGAGAAGAGTCCACCGTATGCTGATACCACCTTGCATATTTCCGCAAGCTCTTCTTTTGGCGTATAACTGCCCGGTGCATAGAGAAGTCCGATGGACAGGCCGATCGCGCCAGCCTTCAGCCCATTCTCCAGAAGCTGCTTCATCCGGTTCATCTCTTCCTTCGTAGCCGGACGGTTCGCAAAGCCCATCACCGAGATGCGCAGAGCGCCATGCGCCACATACGTGGAGACATTTTCAGATGCGGGTGACTTTGCGAGATGCTGCAGATACTCCTCGATATTCTCCCATGGCCAAGGCCAATCGGTGCGTCCTATCACAGGCTCAATATAACTCTTTAGCTCGGCAGCCCTGTCTTTGAAATAAGGCGCCGGAGCAAGACCGCAGTTGCCTACGACTTCTGTCGTCACACCCTGCTGCGTTTTAAACTCACTTTCGGGCTGGTCCAAAATCAGCAGATCGGAGTGGCAGTGTCCATCGATAAATCCAGGTGCCACCACCTGCCCTTTTGCATCCATCCGCTCTAGTGCTTCATCATCGGTTCTGCCCACGTGGGTTATCATACCGTCCTTAATGCCAAGCTGTCCAAAATACCATGGGTTTCCCGTTCCATCCACAAGTCTTCCATTTTCAATAATAATGTCGAGCATGTTGGTCCCCCCACTTCCCTAGGCCAGCTTCCCTCTTGCCAAGACAGGTACGGCCCGGATTACGCCTTCTTGCGTTACATACACTTCGTTATGCAGGTTAATTGTAGGACAAATATGATTCGGTACAATTTCAAGGGTATCTCCGACATGGAGGCCATGAGGGCCACTCGTGCGGATCATGCCATGCTCTTCATTCATTTTCTCGAATACGGCGTCAGGATGGCCTATAATCTCGCCAAAGCCCTTCAGATGCAGCGGATGCTGCCCCGGCTGTACGTCGGTCGCGAAGGTTTTGCTGCCGCCGTCCACAACGATCCGGTCTTCAGCGGGAACGCTTACAACAGTGACCCGAACCCTCGCTGCCCAATCTTCCTTGGAGCAGGCTCCCATTACGGCGAGCATACGGTCATAAAAGATATAGGTACCCGGACGTATTTCCGTTACGCCTTCGACTGCGGCCGCATACGGGGCTGTAGGGGTGGAGCCGACACTGACGTCGCGGATTGCAATGCCGCAGGCACGCAGCTTGTCAGCCGTCTCAACCATGATGCGTCCTTCCTCCTGGCCCGCAGCTTCCAGATCCAGCGTACCTGCTCCTTCAAAGACAGCACCTTTAAAAGTGAAAATGCCGCTTAAGTCGAGTCCCGGCAGTGCAGCAATCTCCTTCGCCAGTTCAACGGCCTTATCCGGAGCCACCCCGGTTCGTGCAAGGCCTGTATCTACTTCGAGTCTCACGGAAAGCGTGACGCCCGCATCCACGGCTTCCCTGGAGAGAATTTTCGCTCCTTCAATACTTTCCACACCGACAATCACATGGATTTTTTCCGCCAGCGCGATGACCCTTCTGATCTTGGCCGGAGATACCACCGGATAAGCAATAAAAATATCGTCTATTCCGTGTTCAGCCATAATCTCGGCTTCCCCAACCTTCGCAGCCGTAATGCCAGAAGCCCCTTTTGCAACCTGGCTCAAGGCAAACTCCGGAATTTTATGCGTTTTGATATGCGGACGGAGTTTTACTTGGTTGCGGGCGGCACAGTTCGCCATGTTATCCAAATTGCGCAGCACGACACTTTCATCAATCAGAATGCAAGGTGTTTCAAGCGATTCAATGGTTTGCACGCTTTAACTTTCCCCCTCTCAGAAGTGATGGTACTTAGACTCATTATATACGATATACGTAAAGAGATAAGGAATGAAATTATAAAAATCAACGAAATGGAGACATTACTCTAAAAGAAAGGAAGGTGCTCCAAGCATGTATACACCGGATAACGGTATCGAAAACAATGATGTTTCCACCGTACAGTCGCAGCACAATGATCTGGTTGCAGAAGAATTCCCGGAAGGGCCTTACGGTTCAAGTCTGGAAGCCGAGTCCATCGGCAAAAGCTCGCCATGGCGAAAGGGGCAGCATAGCCCGCGCCGGTTCGGCAATGAAAATCTGGAGCTGCATGAGGCTGAGGGAAGAGAATATCCCGGCGAAGACCCGGTCGCTGAGAATTCTCAAAATGAATGATCTGAAGAATAAGAACAGATAGCCGAGTCCCGAGTCGATTTACATACAAGAAGCTGCGCTGGCGCGTATTTACGGCAAGGGCAGCTTTTTGTGTTCATATATACCAAAAAATCCGTTCCCCTCCAGAAGAGGAAAACGGATTTCGTATCAAACAGTTAAAGCTTCGGTTCTACTCCCACTCAATCGTTGCAGGCGGTTTGGACGTTACATCATATACGATGCGGTTAACGTTATCGACCTCGTTGACGATACGAACGGAAATTTTCTCAAGCACATCCCAAGGGATGCGCGCCCAGTCGGCGGTCATGCCGTCGATGGAGGTTACGGCACGGATGCCTACGGTGTACGAGTAAGTACGTGCATCTCCCATAACGCCGACACTCTTCATGTTCGGAAGGGCTGTAAAGTACTGCCAGATTTCACGGTCGAGGCCAGCCTTGGCAATCTCTTCACGCAAAATGTAGTCAGAGTCACGTACGATGGTAAGCTTGTCCTCAGTTACTTCACCCAGAACACGAATAGCAAGTCCAGGGCCTGGGAATGGCTGACGCCATACAATTTCTTCCGGAAGACCGCATTCTGCGCCGACCTTGCGCACTTCGTCCTTAAACAAGGTTTTCAAAGGCTCGATAAGCTTGAACTTCATGTCTTCAGGCAATCCGCCCACATTGTGGTGAGATTTGATCGTTTGAGCCGTTGCCGTGCCGCTTTCTACGATATCCGTATACAGCGTACCTTGGGCGAGGAAATCAAAATCATCAAATTTAGCAGATTCTTCATCAAATACATAAATGAACTCGTTACCGATGATTTTGCGTTTTTTCTCAGGGTCCTCTACGCCGGCCAGCTTGCCGAGGAAACGATCGCGCGCATCGATTTTGACAACTTTCATATCAAATTTGCCCACGAAGGTTTCCATAACACTCTCTGCTTCGCCTTTGCGCAGCAGACCGTGATCGATGAACATACAAGTCAGCTGATCGCCAATCGCTTTGTGAATCAGCATCGCCACAACGGAAGAATCCACGCCGCCGCTCAATGCGCACAGTACCTTACGGTCACCAACCTGATCGCGGATATCGCGAATCGCGTCATCAATGAAGGTTTCCATAGTCCAATTGCCATCGCAATGACACACTTCGTACAGGAAGTTACGGATCATTTCATTACCGTTTACAGAGTGGCGCACTTCCGGATGGAACTGAACCGCATAAAGCTGCTTGTCCGCATTGCTCATCGCCGCAATCGGAGCCGATTCCGTTCCCGCATCCAGCTTAAAGCCTTCCGGCAGCTCTACAACATGATCCCCGTGGCTCATCCATACGGTTTGCTTGTCTTCCAGACCTTTGGTCAAAGTCGTGCCCGGAGCAAATTCCAGGTCGGCTTTGCCGTACTCGCGTTTGGCCGCGCGCTCGACTTTACCATTCAGCTGCTGAGCCATCAGCTGCATGCCGTAGCAAATACCGAAGATCGGCACGCCCAGTTCATAAACCGCCGGATCCACATGGGGTGCGTTCTCAGCATATACGCTTGAAGGTCCTCCGGAAAAAACGATCCCTTTCGGAGAAAGCTCACGGATCTTCTCGACAGGTGTATTAAACGGCAGCAGTTCGCTGTAAACTCCCAAATCGCGAATGCGTCGTGCAATAAGTTGGTTGTATTGTCCCCCGAAATCCAGGACAACGATGATTTCATTTGGCTTGTTCATAACGTGCCTCCCTCAATTGTTGAAATTAATTATACGCAACGATAAATCATACCGTCAAGAAAACCGGGGCAGTAAGCTTATGCCACTTTTTTGGAGATCCGCAAGCAGCGGCGCATGTAAGCGATACATCTCCCCCGATCCATCGGACCTTCATCATATGCTATCCTTTCCCAATCGGCGGCAAAATCGTACAACATCATGCGTAAATCTTCTTTTTCAACGGGGAGGGCATTTACATATTCTCTGACCGTAATGCCAGTTGGCATAGCACCAAATCGGCGGGCTAAAGCTGCCCAAACCGGACGGGCGCTCCGTAGAAGCTCATCTCTGCAGGGGAAATGCTGCCGTGTTCCATGAAGCCTGAACCAGATCGGCATGAACCGTAGCCACGGCATGAACTGAATGGTCATAAGCGCAAGCATACCTGCCAGAAACACTATGGCTGCTAATAAAAGTTTTTTGCTCCAAATGAAATCCATTGTGCTGAACAGTCCTTTTACAGCCAAGCCTGATATTCTCTTAAATACATCACTTCCAGCTGCGGACATTTGATGCAAAGCAGAGTCGGGCTGTGACAAGCTGCTGGAGAGCGTAAATCCAGGTGTAGGATCAAAAGGAACCCAGCCCGATTCCGGAAAATACACCTCAACCCAGGAATGCGCATCACCTTCGCTGACCTGATAACGTCCAGGTTGACTCAAGTCCTGCTTGCCTGGAGCAAATCCCTTCACATATCGTGCAGGGATGCCCTCACTGCGAAGAAGTACCGTCATTGCGGTTGAAAAATGGTTGCAGTATCCTGCATGGGTCTCGAACAGAAAATCATCTACAAATTCCTGACCCTCGGGCGGCACTCTCGTTTCCAGCGTATAGCTTTCATGCTCCTTCAGATAACTTTTCACCGCTTCTACCTGCTCGTAGCGGTTTGCAGCATTCTTCGTAATCTCATCAGCCAGATTTTCCACCCGCTGCGGGAGCTCACCCGGAAGCTGCAAATATCGTGCTAGGACAGACTGCGGATCTGCACCGGATTCACGGCTTAGGCGCTTCGCATCTGCGTCAGCGATATTCACCTTTACCGTGTACCCTTCCACCTGCGGCTGACCCCTGTCCAGCATCACCTTTACCGTTCCCGCCTCGCTATTTCGCTCAATTGCCGCGGGTAAGGCGGTCCCTGCCGATGCTAGCTGCAGGTCCAAAATTTCTGCAACCATGCCGCCGCCAAACAGCGGAAAGCTTTGCAGAAGCGGCTGTTCAAATGTAATTTGCTGTGTGACTGTCTTGAGTCCGGCTGCTGCATTTTCCGCTTGTCCTGTAATTACCCCGGGTGCATACCCCGTCTTCACATCTCCTTCAGGCTCTGACCATTTTCTGCCGTTATATTCGCTGAAGGTTTCCCCGCGCCAGTAAGTAGCAACCGGGGTTTCGGCCGTAAAATAGATCCGATTCCCCTGATGGAGTGGAAGTCCCATATCCTCCTCTGCACCGGATAAATTATATCCCGTAACCGCCTCTGCTTCACCGCCGTTGTAACCTGTCCTAACCCAGTCCGCGATACGCTCTGCAGCTTGCTGCAAAGAGATACGGGCCGTAGGCTTCGGCTGCGTTAAGCTTCCCCCGGCCCAGCCCCCTGCAACCAGGAGGAGTACGGCTGCTGCGAGCGAGAACCCCCATATACTGTACATCGATTTGGGAATCGCATGGGATTTCCCGCTTTCTCTGAGCCGCGAGAGATGAACCATCCCCTGCAGCATAAGAATCAAAGCGCTGGTACGTATGATGTCACCATATACGGGAAGATTCAGCAGTGTTTCAAGACAGAACAAATACAGCAGCGTTGCTGCTGCGAAAAGCAGGACACTGCTCCGGAGCAGCGCCAGTGACTGAACCGAATAGACCAGCAGGGCCCAGCCGATCATGAGGACCAGTATACGCGATTCCTGACTCATCATGGAGAACTCTCCGGTGGAGACGAGCAGTCCCGCATCCCGCCAAATCAAGGAAAGAGAGGACAAGATTCCGAACTCTTCCCCACTCTGCCGTATGACATATGCCCATACGCCCAATGTGAATATCCCATAGATCGGCAGCGATAAGATCCATCTGAGGCAAAACACGCCGAGCAGAAGCAGAAGTCCGGTAAATACATACATGGCTCCGAACCATTCCCTGCTGACAGACATTATATTAAGGGGCTTTAATGGTATCAGCCATTCCATGAATAACCCCATTAAAGGCAGAGAAATCCATATCCGGTACAGAAGCGGATCTTTTCCATTCTCCATCTAGATCGCCCCCTCCCCTTGAGGAGACGTATCTACCAAGCCGATTCTTACAGCCGACTCCTGATTGACAGCAAATACTCCTGCCCCCATCCGGGATAAATGAACCGCCAAGGCAAAAGAAGAACTGCTTCCCGCTTGTTTGACCCTTTTACCTCCATCCGGATTCCTGCGATCCCCATATATTGCTGTGCAGTAGAAATCGACCTGCATGCCTTGAGACATCAATCTTCCGGCGGCATCGGCCACCTGCTTGTCCAACATACCGGTAACAACGATCACACGTGTACCCGGTACCATCTTCTTCGAGCTTTCTTCCAGCAGTGACGAGAGCTGTGGTCCCTCGGCCAGCTTAATCGGAGACAATGATGCAAGCATGCG
Organism: Paenibacillus sp. J23TS9; assembly: GCF_018403225.1. Lineage (NCBI taxonomy): Bacteria > Bacillati > Bacillota > Bacilli > Caryophanales > Paenibacillaceae > Paenibacillus > Paenibacillus sp. J23TS9. Next base: position 10,308 of record NZ_BOSG01000002.1, read on the forward strand.
GGTATAAGCGTCGCGGTTGTTGGCCTCCACTCCACCCGCGGCCGTCAAACTGTTAGCCAGCATGTCCTGCACTCCACACACAAGACTGCCTCTTGCCCCTGCCCGCATCATTTCACCTAAAATTCCGGAGGCTGCCGATACGGCCTTTTCAAAAGATTGCTCCCCTTTCTCCTGCCGCGCCTCCTCTGTATCACTATTTGAAATATATCCTTGAAGCGAGCGGTCCAGAATAACCAGACAAAACGGATCCCGTTCATCCTCCGGCATATACGTTTGGAGAGTACCGTGCTTTGCGGTGCTTTTCCAATGAATACGGTTCAGCGGATCAGAATGAATGTATTCCCTGACCTCAGGACCTTTGGTGCCATGCCTCTGTTCTGTCATCCTTACGGGCTGCTGTGAGGCTTTCGATACAGCGGTCGGCAACTCCAAAGCGTTTCCGATCGGCAGCGGCTTCGGAAGAACGAGCAGACGCCCTTCTGCTCTCTGCATCCGCCCCCCTTTAAACCAGCCGAACAGCCCGCCCCATTCCAGCAGGCAGGCATCGAAGGAATAGACTCCACGTGGCAGACTGCGGAGTTCACAGCTGTATGCCAAATTGCGCCGGAATCCCGGAAAAAGAATTTGCCGGCTGCTTCCCCCGGTATAATAGTCCTCTACGGCAAGCCATGGCACAGGTAGGAAAGAACGGAACTCCACCTGTACCTGCATAACGGCAGTATCCCCCGCCGCTATGACGGACTCGGATAAATGACGTTTCACGATGATACGATGTGGTCCCAACCCCTGCATCAACACTCCGGAAGTGATAATGAGTCCCGCAAGCAGCAGCATATAGAGTGCGGATGCTCCCCCATGCCAGAGGTACAGAGCAGCCAGTAAGCCAAGCACGACAACTCCACCAGTCCACTCAGCAATCCGCTTCTTCATATCCTCGCTCCTTTGCGGGGGGCCATCGGCATGGTCAGGCGTGACAGCAGCTCAAGCACGATATCCTCGCTTTGCATGCCGCCTAGCAATGCCTCATGGCTGAGCAGCAGTCTGTGCGCCAGGACCGGAACCGCCGTATGTTTAATATCATCGGGAATGACATAGCTCCGCCCCGACATATAGGCGGCTGCCTGCGAGGCTTGCATCCAGGCCAGCGTTCCACGCGGGCTCATTCCAAGCTGCAGCTTGGAATGGCGTCTCGAAGCGTCTGCAGTCTGCACGAGCATTAGCTTGATGGAATCATCCACGAAGATTCCCTTCACCTCACGTTGCATTTTTTCCATTTCCTCTGCCAGCATAACCGGCTTGATCCGTTCAAGTGGATGTACACCCTGCATCCGCGAGAGGAGCTCCATCTCCTGATCCGGCTCGGGATATCCGAGCTGAATTCGCATAAGGAATCGATCCAGCTGCGCTTCGGGAAGCCGGTAGGTTCCCTCAAATTGCAGCGGGTTCTGGGTTGCCAGGAGCAGGAACGGGCGTGGAAGCGGATAGGTGCTGCCATCCACGGTAATTCTGCGTTCCTCCATCGCCTCCAGCAGCGCCGACTGTGTCCGCGGCGAAGCACGGTTCAGCTCATCAGCCAGCACTAGATTCGACATCATGGGACCCGGGCGGAATTCGAAGGTGCCGCTGTGCTGGCGGTACACCGAGGTTCCGGTCACATCCGCCGGCATCAAATCATAGGTGAATTGAATACGGCCGAAGCTAGCTCCAAGGCAGGCAGCAAGCGTACGGACAAGCATGGTTTTGCCCACACCTGGCATATCTTCAAGCAGAATATGTCCGCCGCACAGCATGGACATGAGCGCGAGCCGGATCTGTGCTTCTTTGCCGACCATAACAGTTCCTACACGGGCGATCACCCGCTCCAGCAGTTCAGGAGCAAAGTCCTGATGTTGTATAGAAGGAGTAGACAATTTCATAACCTCCGATTCATTTTGGAGTTTAGTTCCTCAAAGGAATCTATGAAATTAAGTCTCTCCATAATTGGAAGGAAGTAGACATCTTATATTTCGGATTTCAATAGATTATGAGATTAGAATACCTTGATCCGTCGTTCCTCACCGTTCTCTGAAGCAGCAATATGTTGATACCCCGCATTATCAAAGAGATCACGGACCGGGACCCACACCGAATCATTCATATTTTTTACCGCCGTAGAATGCCCTGTCTGCTTCTTACCCAATACCATTACAGACAGTAGTCCGGATTTCGTATCGATCTGCAGCGTGGTATCTGTATCCGCCAAAAGGGTTATATCCACGGTCTGCGTTTTGGCATTCCAGGCGGCCGTTCCACCGAGTCTTTCTGCTACTGCGCGTACAGGTACCAAGTAATGCCCGTTCTCGTACAAGTATTCCCCTGGCTGCAGCGTCGTCTCCTGCGGCCCCACTTCGAGCCGGAGAGGTTTATCATTCTCAAACAAAGCGGCATTGCCGGCCACATGCGACTGAACCCATTCCCCGCTTGGCGCGCTCCGCTTCAGCTGTCTTGCCTTGTCATTCACCTTGAACTGCACAGGCTCTTCCTCCGGAGAAAGAATTCCAAACTGATAGCCCTTTGCCTTATACCAGGATATGATCTTCGGCAGTGCCTTCACGCTCTCGCCATGACCGCTTCCGTCATGCATCAGCAGCACAACCTTATCCGATTTTACCGGTGTTTCCGCACCTTTTATAATTTCAGAAGCAGGCACTCCCCGGCGCTTGGAATCACCGCTGTCCACATTCCAATCGGTAACGATGTATCCTCCTTGCTTTAATAGACTAAAATAAGTATCATCGAAGTGCCCGGCTGTCCCCCCTGGTGCTCTGACCAATTGCGGACGAACACCGGTAATCCGGCTTATCTCTTCTTCCGTTTTCTTAATCTGATCCCAGAAGACAGGAAATCCGCGATAAAGTTCGGTATAATTATGATCGTACGTATGATTGCCAATGGCATGTCCTTCTTCAAAAATGCGCTGCAGCAGCTCAGGGTAACGCTTGACCTGCTCACCAAGCACGAAGAAGGTCGCATGTATATTATTTTTTTTCAAAATATCAAGTACCTCGCCGGTTAATGCACTCGGTCCATCGTCAAACGTAAGGTAGACCGTTTTGCCGCTTGCAGCTGATACAGGTTTGATTGTGGGAGATGATGATGAATACAGCAGTTCAACCTGCTGCTGACTCGCCGACAGTTCCGGAGCTTTCGCATCTGCCGGTTGTGGAGGCCAAGGAAACGAGCCTTCTCCGAAAAATGAAAAGAGCATAAACAACAGCACTGAAAGTCCACAGCAAGCCGCTCTTTTTTTGCTATCAAATAACCTTTTAAACATGACGAATACCTCCACTATTTCTATGAATTCTGCTTTCTGGTAGATTATATGGTGGAAGGCTTGAAAATAGACTTTGAGTCTGTACTTTTTAATGCAAAGAGGCAAGCACAACTTGGATCTGGTTTGGAGTGAGTCCGTTGGAACTACTGAAGTGGATACAGCTATTGTTTGGCGATTACGGCTATGTCGTATTATTTTTTGGACTGGTACTGGAGTTCATCGCGCTCCCCTTTCCCGGGGAAACTACGATGGCGTATGCGGGTTATCTCTCCTATGCGGGAAAATTGCATTTTGGCTGGCTGCTCATACTCGCATTCCTTGGCACAACCATCGGCATTACGATAACGTATTTTATTGGCCTAAAGGCAGGGCTGCCTTTCATTCAACGTTATGGAAAATGGGTGCTGCTGTCTGAGCACAAGCTTGAACGCGCGCAAAAGTGGTTCAACAAATACGGTCAAAGCTTGGTTTTCCTTGGTTATTTCATTCCAGGCGTACGTCATTTCACCGGATATTTTGCCGGGATGATCAACCTTTCCTTTCGCAAGTTCGCCTTGTACGCATATAGTGGGGCGCTTCTGTGGGTCGTTCTGTTCTTAAGCATCGGCAAGCTGTTCGGGCCACAGTGGAATCTGGTTTTTCATACCGTGGAGAAATACTCGATATGGGTGGTTGGCGCCATTATCCTGCTCGCTCTGATCTTACTGATCTACCGATACAGAAATTCTTTGCTGTTCTCCAAGATCATGCGCAAGCTAAAGGCCAAGCCGGTATCCAAAACACGCCAAAATTAAATGTTATAAAAATAGAGAAAAGACGCACCCGCTGTTCGCAGGTGCGTCTTTTTAGGTGTAAACATATATAAAAGGATATCTTTTCATTAACCTTCGGCGTTTACGGCTCCGCCCACTTTTTGCATTTCAGTCTTCAGGTTTTCCTCTTCCGGCTTCGTCTTCTTGATAAAGAAGGCCAGAATCAACGCAGCAACACTCAACCATGTAGCAATATTAAATGCATCGTTAATGCCGTGAACCATGGATTGTGCAGTCAACGCACCCATTTGCGCCTGATCGGTCGCTTTGGCAGCGCCGGCTTTAATACCCTCGGTTACATAATGCTTCGTTTGAGAGGTCATTACGGTTACCAGAATCGCTGTACCAATGGAACCGGAGATCGTACGCAGCGTATTGGACATTGCTGTACCATGCGCATTCATACTTCGCGGCAGCTGATTCAGACCGGCGGTCTGGATTGGCATCATCATGAGTGACATACCAAACATGCGGACCGTATAAATGATCATCATATGCGAATACGACGTATCTACGGTCAACTGACTGAATTCATAGGTCATTGCGACCGTGATCAAAAGACCGATGACAGATAGCCATCTGGCACCGATTTTATCGAATATAGCTCCCGTGATCGGGGACATAATCCCCATCAGAATAGCACCCGGAAGCATCATCAAGCCGGACTCCATCGGTGTAAACATACGAATGTTCTGCAGGAACAGCGGCATTAAAATCATACCTGCGTACATGGCCATCGTTACAATCACGTTAATGATCGTCGTCAGCGTAAACATATTATATTTAAAAATTCGGAATTCAAGCATAGGAGCCTTGGACAACAGCTGTTTCCATACGAAAGCTATTAGAGCCACTGTACCGATAACGAGCGTCCAAATGACCCGCGGGCTGTTCCAGCCGTCGGTACCTGCGTCACTGAATCCATACAGAAGTCCACCAAAACCGATCGTAGACAGGATGACAGAGATCGCATCGAATCTCGGCTTAGTTACCTTGGTTACGTTTTTCAAGAAGAAAATACCGATTAAGGTTGCAATGACGGCAAAAGGCAAAATGATATAGAACAGGATACGCCAAGAATGATGTTCAACAACATAACCGGACAATGTAGGCCCAATCGCTGGTGCCAAAATCATGGCAATCCCCATCATGCCCATAGCCGATCCGCGTTTCTCAATCGGGAAGATGTTCAGGAATACAACCGTCATCAGCGGCATCAGAATACCTGCACCACCGGCTTGAATCAAACGGCCAATCATTAGTATGGCAAAGGACGGCGATAAGGCGCATATCAACGTTCCTATCGAGAACAACGACATAGCCGAAATAAATAACTGCCTTGTTGTAAACCTTGCAATCAAAAATGCGGTGACAGGAATCAAAACACCATTGACCAACATATAGCCTGTGGTAAGCCATTGTCCCGTGTTAGCTTGAATTCCAAGATCATCCATAATCTTAGGCAGGGCAACATTCATAAGCGTCTGATTCAGAAACGCTACAAAAGCGCCGATGAGCAATGCGGCGATAATCGGCCCTTTCTTAATATGCTCTATAGACTGAGCTTGGCTGCTATTCATAATGTACTTCTCTCTCTCCCTTTATGTGATAATATGTCGATAATCTGTTGATGTGTGTCGAGCAAATGACGTCGGTCCTCTTCTCGGATAAGTAAGAGCGGATCCAGATAGTCACTGCATGTTTCTTCTGTGCGCTTTCGCAATTCATCCCCTTCCTCTGTGTTCCTCAGCGTGATGGATCTTCGGTCTGTCTCGGAGCGTTTGCGTTCAACCATCCCCGCCTTAACAAGCCGATCCACGACACCGCTGGTCGTGCTGTTTCCTATAAGAATGAAATCTGCCAGCTCTGTGAGTCCGATATCCGGATGATCACGGAGTGTTCGCAGCACTAGATATTGAATCCAGGTGGTTCCAAGCGTCCCCGCATCCTTCCAAAACAATTGGTAAAAGCTCAGATGCACTTGGCGAAAAGAGTACAACAACTCTAGAATGTGATCCTGCGAATCCAAAACCAACTCACCCTGTTTCTTAATCAATTCCATGTCCTAATATTTCGCATACGAATTAGTTTAATGCCAACATGTTTTCATGTCAATATAAATATAAGAATAAATTTACATATGTTTTTGCATAGTTATTTCATAAATCCATGTAAGGGTTTTAACACATTTCATTTTTCTTACATCAGATTAACGTTATACGCCACATTGCAAACAAAGAAAGCCGGCGCCCTTCTCCGCATTCATTTGCGAAGAAAGACGCGCCGGCTTCCCATCTAACCTATTTCTATGAAAGCTTAATTATTCTGCCGCTAGCAGGCCCATTTCCTGACCGTGACTGGCTCCTTGCTGAGGTTCTCCCTCTTGTTTCGACTTGCCCTTCTTATCCTTATGATGTGCCATGATAACCATGGCAGCACAAACAAACAGGAACATAATGAAATACGTTACGATATATTTGAGCGCCGTTCCGAGGCCTGCCTGCATATGCCCATGATAGTAGAACAAAGCACGCATACCGTCAACCATGTAACGGGTCGGCAGAAAAGAGCTGAAGACACGGTGGAAATCCGGCAGCGTAGTTAATGGAATGGCACCACCACTTGCAAAGATACCCAGAATGTTAATTGGGAACATCGCCAGCATCCCCCATTTACCCAGAAACAAGCTGATCATTTTGAATAAGAAGTACATGGTGAGGCAGCATAAAAGCATGAAAAGATAGATTCTCCAGATGCTTGCCGTATGCGCACTACCGAAGATACCAAACACAAAGGTAAGCAGTGCGGAAGTGACCAGCACAGCCAGAATCATACCCATCAGCAATTCCGTAAGCAGCAGCTTTGCCGAGCTGAGCGGATGGCCTTTGCGGGCCATGCCTTCGGCAATTTTACCCAAATAGCCATGTATCATATTGGCACCCATCAAGCCGCTAATGGACGAGATCAGCACGATCATAAAAGGTGTCATGCCTTTATTAACATTGGCAGGTAAACCAAGCACATTGGCCGTTGTTGCCTGTACCGGAGCATCCAGAAGCGATGTCGCCTGAGGTGACACCTGTATTCCTTGCTTCATCATGCTTGCCTTGATTTCGTTGCTGATACCGGTCGAAGCCGATGTGGCTACTGTTCCTAGCGCATTGGAAGCCACGGAAGTTGCCATCTGCCCGCCGCCTTCGTTCAGCAGCACCTCGAGATTAACTGCCTTTCCTCCGGCTTCGCCGGTCATCAGTGTCTTTTGCAGCTGGGCTAGCGAGGCAGAATAGTTAGACGGGATCACGAGCGCACCGTACGCCTTGTTATTTTTTATTTCCTCAAGGGCCTTTTCCTTACTGGATTCGATCGTCCATTTAAAGGAATGTCCGTTCTGCCTTTCAACCAGATTATCCATCATCTTTTGGCCCAGGTTCATTGATGGTATACCTTGATCCTCATTCACGACAATCAGTGGAAAATCGGTTAATTTTTGCGTTGACCCACTGAAGACCGGCAGATATACACAGATCATGCAGAGCATGAGCACAGCTGTGGACCACACGGGAAACCAGGCAAACTTCACCTTCAATAATTTTTTCAAAATACCACACTCCCTATTCTTTTGATGATTGTGAATGTAACTTACGGTTCATAATGCGCATCATCACATAGAGAACTTCTATATCATCCTGGCTCAGCGTGCTGAAGAAATCAGCGGCCAAGGACTGCTCGAATGGGTAGGAGGAGACTTCATGTCCTTTTTCCGTAATGGTGATCAAATGGCTGCGAAGGTCGCTCGGATTCTCAAGCCGTTCAACAAGCCCTCTCTTCTCAAGTGAATCCACCAGGTAGGTAATCGACGCCGCTTTCAGTTTCAGTTCGCGGGCCAAATGATTCGATAGGCATGCTCCGTCGCGTTCAATAATGTTCAGAATAAAAAACTGGTTCAAAGACATTTCATGCTCGCGCAGATGGTCCGTTAAAGCACGAATACGCTGACCAGTCATTTTTTTGGATAGCTCACTATATACATCAAGTAACATATCTACCGTAATGTCATGCTGATGATTCAATTCACATAGCTCCTCTTCAAAAAGCAGATAAACAATATTATACTTCGAATATTCTAAGTTGTAAAATCATTTTTGCTATATTTACATCCATTTTCATTATATTTTCACAGTATTTAATTCAAAGATTCTAACTTAATGAATTGTACGAACACTTTGAGATGCCTATCAGGATGAGCTGTAAACGCGAAAAAACCCGGCAGCCTTCCTTATTAAGGAAAGCCACCGGGAATTACCATTTTCTCGCTACATGGATTAAAGAGCGGACAAAATGTCTTCGGTATGTCCTGCTACTTTAACTTTTCTCCATTCTTTCAGGAGTTTCCCATCCTCATCAATAAGGAAAGTAGAGCGGACAATTCCCTCATACTCGCGTCCGTACATCTTTTTGAGCTGCCATACGCCATACAGCTCACTGACTTTGTGTTCCTCATCTGACAGCAGGAGAAAAGGCAGTTCGTACTTATCTGTGAATTTACCGTGGGATTTAACGGGATCGGGGCTTACACCCAGGAGGGCAACCCCCTTTTCTTCCAATATATGATGGGAATCACGGAAGCTGCAGGCCTCCTGCGTGCAGCTCGGCGTCATATCTTTCGGATAAAAATACAATACGACTTTACGGCCGCGATAGCTGCTTAGCGTGACTTCTTCTCCATTCGATGCGGGAAGCGTAAAGTCAGGCACCTCTTGCCCGATAACCATCTCTGTCATGATTCATTCGTCTCCTTTCGACAATGGATAGATGCTGGATGCTAACGTAAAATTGATTGTATCCACAAAAAAAATTATAATAAATGAATCCTTAACCTACAAATGTCGAAACAGACAACAAGCTCCTTTATCAGGATAATTGAAAGGAAGAGAAGGAATGACCTCAAGGAAGAAAACGATATTGTGGATTATAGCCATCATTTTGGTAGCTGTGATCGGCTACGCGGTATATTATTTCACTTCGATTTATAGTGGTTTGCAAGGCCTGCAAAAAACCGGAGAAGCCTCTCCATTCAAAAACGTAACCCCCGTCGAAGTCAAGGTTCCCGATCCTCCCAAATGGGAAGGTACCGAGCCTGTTAACATTCTCCTCATGGGCGTAGACGCGCGGGGTCTCAAAGAAGGTGAAGTTCCGAGATCCGACAGCATGATGGTTGCTTCGCTTGATCCCGTCAAAAAGCGGATTAATCTGTTCTCTATTCTGCGCGATACGTACACGGATATTCCAGAACACGGGAAGGATCGCATCAACACCGCGATTACTCATGGTCCGAACACGGCCATGAAAGCCGTTGGCGACCTGCTCGGTATTCAAATCCAGTACTATGTCTACACCGATTTCCAGGGCTTTATCAAGCTTGTAGACGCAGTCGGTGGCGTCGATTTCTATGTTGAAAAGGATATGTACTATCCGAGCGACGCGGATAAGCATGAGTATGATATCAATTTGAAGCAGGGCAATCAGCATCTGGATGGCAACACTGCGCTCCAATATGTGCGCTTCCGTCATGATGCTACCTCTGACTTCACCCGTACCGAGCGGCAGCGCGCCTTTTTGAAGGCTGTTGCCGAGAAAATGCAGTCCACTACTTCCATCATGAAGCTTCCCGATATTCTGGAAGGCGTCAGTCCGTATATTGACACCAACTTGTCGGTCAACGATATGTGGAAGCTGGCAACAGTCGGCTACAAGAGCCAGATGGCCAGCAGTGAGCAGATTCCTCCGATGAAGCTCCTGAAAGAGAAAACCATTGGCGGCGCGGCTGTATTGACTGTATCGAGTGAGACGGCGCTGAAGGATTATATTAAGGATATCTTCAACAAACCGGCGCCGGTACCGGTCTCAAGCGATGGTAAAACCGAATCCGAAACAAACAGCACAACTACCCAGGACACTTCGTCCGGAAGCAAAAATAGCAGTACGGGCAGCAATTAAGGCTGCCCGCCTGCTTTTAATGAGGAAAGGAAGTTGAATCAACATGAATCGTTCACGTTCTGAACAGCTTTACCAAGAAGCATTACAGCACATCGTCGGAGGCGTCAACAGCCCTTCCCGCTCATTCAAGGCGGTAGGCGGCGGGGCGCCTGTATTTATGAAGCGGGCAAACGGAGCCTATTTCTGGGATGAGGATGATAACCGCTATATAGATTATCTGGCTGCTTACGGCCCAATCATCACTGGACATGCCCATCCTCATATTACGGCAGCCATTACACAAGCAGCTGCAAACGGCACGCTGTATGGTACACCAACAGAGCTTGAGATCAAGCTTGCCAAAATGCTGAAGGAAGCCATTCCTTCCATGGACAAGGTCCGTTTTGTCAATTCCGGCACGGAGGCCGTAATGACGACCATCCGTGTTGCACGCGCTTTTACCAAACGAAACAAGATCATCAAATTCGCAGGCTGCTACCACGGCCACTCTGATCTGGTGCTGGTAGCTGCCGGTTCAGGTCCTTCCACGCTTGGCATTCCGGACAGCGCCGGGATACCAACAAGCATCGCCCAGGAAGTCATTACGGTTCCATTCAATGACCTCGAAGCCCTTCAAGCGGCTCTGACCAAATGGGGCGACGATGTCGCTGCTGTCATGGTGGAGCCGATTGTCGGCAACTTCGGTATGGTTATGCCTGCAAAGGGCTTCCTCGAAGGCCTTTGCCAAATGACACATGATAACGGGTCACTCGTGATTTATGACGAAGTGATCACCGCATTCCGATTCCATTATGGCTCTACCCAAACCTTTGCCGGTTTGGACAACCATGAGGCGATCAAGCCTGATCTGACCGCCCTTGGTAAAATCATCGGCGGCGGACTGCCGATCGGTGCTTATGGCGGCAGCAAAGAGGTTATGGAACAGGTTGCTCCACTCGGCCCGGCTTACCAGGCTGGAACCATGGCCGGCAACCCGGCTTCCATCGCTGCCGGCATTGCTTGCCTGGAAGTCCTTCAAGGCGAAGGCGTCTACGAAGAAATGAACCGGCTTGCCATTAAGCTTGCCGATGGACTTCAAGCTTCCGCTGACCGTCACGGCGTGGCACTGACCATTAACCGTATCCGCGGTTCCCTGTCCACACATTTCTGCGATCATCCGGTCACCAATTATGAAGAAGCGCAGGATACGGACGGTGAGGCTTTTGCTGCATTCTTCCGCCACATGCTCGACCGGAATATCAATCTGGCGCCTTCCAAGTATGAAGCCTGGTTCCTGACAACGGCGCATACCGATGAGGATGTCGACGCGACGCTTGCCGCTGCGGAGGAGTCGTTCCGCGAGATGGGCAAGGAACGTAAGTAATCAAAAAGCGAAGCCAAACAGTTATAATTTTGCTATAAATAAAAGGAACTGTCTCAAAGGCCGATCGGTCTGAGGCAGTTCCTTTTTTGTTAGCCGGCGTTCCGCGAACGAAGCATTCCTGCCATCGCTGTTGCCCCAAGGTATCATGAATTTATTATTAATAGGTAGATATCTTGGGGACAAAGGCGACCGCTAACGCTTGTTCGGAATTGCTTCGTCCTCTTCGCTGCTTCGTGCAGAATGAAAATTCACTTAAATTAATAAAGGAGCATGCACACGTTCTGCAGGACGCTCCGGGAATGAACGTTGTTTCGATCGCTGTTGTCATCGGATTCTTTTTAAAGATTATTTATGGGTATAATCCGATGACAGCGTATGCTTCCGATGCAGCTTTCCTTCGAAAAGCTCTTAGCCGACCGCTCCGCTTCTCCGCAATCGTTCATTCCCTCCGCTACTCGGGTGCAAATTGATCATTTTGCATACAAACAAAGGCTCCTCAAAGTCGTCTCTGACTTTGAGGAGCCTTTTCTTAACACCCTAACGATTATTTCGCAGCTTTGATATTGTCAAAAAACTTCGTTTGCACGGTTTTGGCCGTTGCGTCGAGCTGCGCTTTGGAATCCGTGCCTTTCTTCGAGAAGGACTCCTGCACGACGTTGGACATCGCGCCGTAGTAATCCTGCGTGCCGTACTGTGCCTCAGGCTTGCCGTCAATCAGGCTCAGCATCTTGGCGTCGTAACGGTATACGTTGTCGTATTTGTCGTAGATGGCATTCACTTTAGTCGCGTATTCGGAATTGTCGCTGAAGTAGTTCAGCGGAGCAGGCACATAGTATTTGTTTTTGTCCTTACGCTCTTGGATGTTGGCATCCAGCGCTTCAATACCCTTGTCGGTGAAGTAGTCGAACGTAATATAGCGGAACGCGATTTCCTGTTCATCCTTCGAAGCATTCGGGTTGATTACCAGATAGTTTCCGCCGAGAATACCGATGTGCTTGCCGCCTTTTTCCGCAGCTGGCATCGGATACGCAATCACGTTCTCCGGCTTCAGGCCGCCTTGGTTCAGCGCAGAATCAATAATATCATACGCTCCCGCGATGACCATTGCCGTACGTCCTTGCTGGAACGCGTTCAGGGCATCGCCCCATCCAAGCGCCCAGTCTTGAGGAATGGCATTGGCTTCCCATCTCAGCTTCTTATAGAAGTCGAGCGCTTTAATGCCTGCATCGGAATTAAAGGTTGCCGTATATTTGCCGTTTTCGTTCTTTTGGATTTCTCCGCCGGCTTCGAACAGGAAGTTCGTCCAGTTCCAGCCGGATTCATTGCCTTTACCCATTGGAGCAATACCGGAAATGCCTTTTTTGGCATCGGTCGCGCCTTTGGCCACGTTGTACATATCGTCCCAAGTCCAGTCCATATCCGGCATCGGAACCTGCTTGGCATCCAGCAGCCCTTTGTTGATGACCGTGGACGTCACGTAGCCGTTTTGCGTGATGCCGTACACTTTGCCGTCAACGATAAACTGGTTCTGCAGGAGCGGGTTCATCTCGTCCTTGTATTCCCAGCTGTTGTACAGGTCGCTGAGGTCGGCTACCCAGCCATGCTCCACGAGCATTTGGGCCTCCGTTGCGAAGGTATTGTAGAACGTCGGCGCTTCATTCGAGGCCATTTTAATACCGATTTCGTTGACATTGTACTGCCAGTCGTCCTTGACGATCGTCACGTTCGGATATTTTTCGTTGAAGCGTTTGATTTTATCATCTTCCTGCGCTCTGGCTTCTTTTTGGTCAGGCAGCGGGTAGTGGATCTTGATGGTGACTTTTTTCGTGGTAATATCATCCGTTTGGGCAGGCTCTTCGGATTTGTTACCCGTATCGGTCGTGCCTTGCGATCCTTGATTATCGGCCGGTTTAGGGTCCTCCGCCGTCTTGTTGCCGCCGCACGCAGCCAGCATTGAAGCGGAAAGCACGAGACTGACGAGCACCATTGAAATCTTACGCATTGAAACTCCCCTTTTCGCTATTAAGTGTTGTTACTCTTTCATCATAAGAGAGGAAACGTTATCACACGATGTGTAATCTTATGGCCTTCGTGTGCAGGCCTACGATGTTGACATCGGGCTACCCTTTTACCGCAGACAGGTTCACGCTGCGCATGATAAACCGTTGGAATACCAGAAAGACGAGAATCGGCGGTACCATGACCATGAACAGGATCGTGAATTTGATGCTGTTGTCCATGCTGCGGGCATTGATGACATATTTGTAGATGGCGGTCGCCAAGGTGTATTTCTCCTCGCTGTGGAGCACCAGGGAAGGCCAAAACCAGTCATTCCACGCCCCCGAGAAAATAAAGATCGCCAGCGTCGCGAAGATCGGTACCGACAGCGGAACCGCGATGCGGACATAGCTCGTGATCTCGGATGCTCCGTCGATGCGCGCCGCCTCGAAAATCTCCGGATGGATGCCATCGAAAAAGTTCTTCATCAACAGGAAGTAATATGCGCTTGCCCCTGCCGGGAGCCAAAACGCCCAGAAGGTGTTCAGCAGCCCCAGGTCCTTCAGGTTAACGAAGTTTGGAATCATGTAGCTTGAGGCCGGAATAAACAAGGTCATCAGAATAAAAAAGTAGATCGCCCGGTAATACGGTACCTTCAGGCGCGAAATGCTGAAGGAGGCCAGACCGAGCACGAAAATCGTCATGAGCAGGTTGCCGACGAAAACGAATATCGTGTTCTTCAGAAACATCGGCAGGTTGATATACTCCCAGCCTTCCTTAAAGTTGCTCCAGTTCCAAGTCTCCGGGAAGAAATGAGGCGGGAACGTGTTCACTTCCTGGTTGGTCTTCAAGCCGTTGAACATCGTCATCAGAATCGGATACAGCATCGTGACGATCATAACGAGGATGCACAAAAGCATGATGCCGTACACGACCCGGTTTAAAGGCTTTTTCAGATCGGAATCCGACAGGATGCCGCGTTCATGCTGCTTGCTCATATCAGTATTCCTCCTTGTTCAGCTTGTATTGAAGCAGCCCTACAAGGCTGAGCACGACGAACATCAGCATGCCAAGCGCCGTGGCCGTGCCGTAATCCAGACGCGTAAAAGCGTATCTCACGATCAGAAGCGAATAGGTCATGGTCGCGTTATTCGGTCCGCCGTCAAGCAGTGCGAGCTGCGACTGGTAAGACTGCGAAGTGCCGATCACCTGCAAAATAAGCATCAAAACGATCAAGCTGCGCAAGGACGGAAGCGTGATATACCGGATGCGGTTCCACACCCCTGCCCCGTCGATCTCGGCCGCTTCGTACCAATCCCGCGGAATACTGAGCACGCCGGCCAGATAGATCAGCATCGCCGAGCCGAACTGCTGCCATGTCTCCATAAATACGATTGCGATCATCGACCATTTGCTGTCTGAAATAAACGAAACCGGGTCGACGCCGAGCGAGCTCAGCAGCCCGTTGATCGGACCGACCGGATCATACATCCATCTCCACATGCCGTACAGCACCACGCCCGGAACAACGAAAGGCAGATACGCGGCGATGCGCGCAATGCCCTGGAATCTGCGCAGCTCCGAAATCGCGATCGAGGCGACGATCGGCACCCAGAATCCCATGATCATCGTCAGCAGCATGTAATAGAGCGTATTTTTAACCGCCGTCCACACATCGGGATCATGAAACACCCGTACATAGTTGTCCAGTCCGACGAACGTGTTGCCCTTAACAAAGTCGATACTGTAGAAACTGTACAAAGCCCCTTTGGCAATCGGCACCCATAAAAACAAAATGAAAATCACAACAGCCGGCAGCAGAAACATATATCCCCAAAAGTGCTTTGTATAGCGTCCTTTTCTCTTGGGCGATTTGTTCTCTATAACCGGCTGCAGCACTGCTCCTGGCTCCCCCATTTTTCTCCCTCATTCCTTGTTGAATTCAAGCTTAGTTTCATTGTAGAAAAGGAGGATGCCTTGGAACATGTCTAGTTCTATGCGAATGATGGTTGATCTTACTTCTTCTATTTTTTGAGGTCGCTCGGGCTGACCCCGTAATACTTTTTAAAAATCTTGCTGAAATGCTCCGGCGACTCGTAGCCGACCCGCTCGGCAATCTCGTAGCGGCGCAGATCGGTATGCAGCAGCAGCGACCGGCTCTCCTCCATCCGCAGCTTGACCACGTATTCCCAGAGATTGAAACCGGTAATCTTCTTGAAAAGGTAGCTCAAATAGTTCGGACTGACATGATTCCGTTTGGCAACCTCATGAATGGTGAGTCCCTTTTGGCTGTAGTTTTCTTCGATATAGCTCTTCGCCTGCTCCACGATCCGGTTGCTTTGGGTCGATAGCTCCTCGGCGTTCGGGTCGCGGGCGTAGTTATGCCAGCTGAAATCCCCGTAGTAAAAGACATGGTAATCGCCGTGTTCGCTAGTCCAAATCATCGCCTTGTCGGCCTGCCTGCTTAGTACGTTTACGAACTGCAGGCCTTTTAAAATCTGGCTGATGCCGACCGTGCACTCGATTTTCAAATACTTGCCTATATGATGGTGCATGCTCCGGCTGATCATCTCGAGCTGGCTGATCCGGTTCGAATGCTGCTCCGCATACTCCGCTTCACTCCACTGGACAAGTATATTGATGCTGCGGTCCGGCGCATAGAACACCTGCGCGTTCAGCTCCTGATCCAGCAGCTCCTTGATAATATTGAGCGAAGCATACTGCATGAGCGGGATATCCTTCTCCGGGAACGGGCTCTCGCCGTTTGCCGCGATCAGCGCCAGTTTAACCTTAATCACGGCGAAATAAGGTCCTGTAATCCCGATATTTTCATAATACGATTGCATGGGATAAGGCCCATCCGGATGTTCTACCGTCTCGGCGAGCAGCCGGTTCAGCGGCTTGCTGGATTCCGGCTGCGGCTCCTCCATGCGGAAATCCTCGTGCCCGGCCGAAAGCACCTCTTCCGTGCGGGGCAGCGGTTTATCCATTTTCAGCAGCACGCTGCGGACCGAGTCCAGGAACTGCTCGCTATTGAGCGGCTTGATCAAATAATCACGCGCGCCCAGGCGGATCGCCATCTGCGCATATTGAAAGGTTTCATGGGCGGATATGATGATGGTCTGCACCCAAGGCTTGACGATCTTCGCCTGGTGCATCAGCTCGATGCCGTTCATTTCCCCCATCTGGATGTCCGTTATGAGCAGATCGATATTCTCCATCCGGATGTAATCCAGCGCTTCTTCGCCGCTCGTGGCGGTAATGATTTTGCCGATGCCGAGTCCCGAAGCATTCAATAGCCCTGCCAGACCTTTGCAAATCAACGGTTCGTCATCCACGACTAAAATGTTGTACATGTCTCTCGTTCCTCCCTTTAATCGTCCTGCCGGGTGATCAGCAGCGATACCGTTACTGTCGTTCCCCCTTCGGTCCGCCCTTCATAGGCCAGTCCGTATTCAGGTCCGTAATGCAGCTGCAGGCGCTGATGAATGTTTCGGATGCCGTAGCCCGTCGGCGAATTCGACGAGTCATTGCTAAGCACCTTGCGGATCGCATCATAGTCGACGTTCTTGAAACCGTTGTCGGAAATGCGGATGTACAGCACACCCTGGCTCTCTTCGGCAATAATCCGGATTTCCCCGTCCTCACCCATATTTTTAATGCCATGAATGATCCCGTTTTCTATCAGAGGCTGCAGCGTGATTTTCGGTATGTTGACCGAATACAGATGCTCGGGAATGTCCATTTCTACGCGGAAGGCATAGTCGTAGCGGTTCTGCTGCAGCTTGATATAAGCCGTGGCATGCTCAAGCTCCTCCTCCAGCGTAATCAGCTCCCGGCCGCGGCTGAGACTGATTTTCATCAATTTGGATAAATCCTTGATCATGTCGGCGGAAACGGTATTCCCCTCCATCGTGCTTTTCCAGTAGATGCTCTCCAGCGTATTGTACAAGAGATGCGGATTAATCTGCTGGTACAGAAGCGAAAGCTGCGTTTCCTTCTGCTTCAAATCCATGTTGTATTTATAATGAATGAGATCATTCAGCCTGCGTGCCATGTCATAGATCGTCGAGATCAGCACGCTGACCTCGTCGCTGCGCTTCCTGTACGGGGTCTGAGGCACGATGTTACCGGGTTCATACCTGCGTACGAAGAAGACAAGCTTCTGGAGCGGCGTCATGAGCGATCGCCAGAAATACAAAATAATAATCAATCCGACGATAAAATAAGCGATCGAAATGACCAGAATGACCCGTTTGATTTCGTTTTGCTGCTGAAGCAGCGCTTTGACGGGCACCTTGTAGATCAGCTTCTGCTGAAGCACATAATTATAATCGGCAACATAAATGAAATCCTTCGTGATGACGTCCTTCACACCGATGGCCGATCTGCCGGGATCCAGCTCCGGCGGCAGCTCCAGCACGCCTTCTCTACCTGTTTCCGTCGTCGTCAGAATATGGTTTTTCCAATCCGTAAAATAGAGCTCGCCTTCGGGAAGCGAAACCGTTTTTAAGGATTCGCCGATTCTGGCGTCCACGTTCGATACGGCCAGAACGCCGATCGTCCCGCCTTTGTAGATATTGTTGATCGCACGCACGTACAGAAGCGTCTTTTGATCCTTCTGCCCTTTAACGGGAGGCGAGAGATGATCCGTCAGCTTCAAATAACCGTTCCCCTTATGGGATACGGCTTCATCGAACCACTCCGGCCTCTCCTTCTCATCCGAGAAAAAATACATGCCCGACTTTTTGGATTCCGGATAATAAGGCGCGAAAAAGAAAGCGTTGTCCGGATCGTACACGTAAAGCGAATAATACAGCGGCTCCCTCTCATCGGTCTCCTGCGAATATGTATTCAGCATGACTTCAATCTTTTCATAGTTCTTCACCCTGGCGAGAATGTTCTCGTCTTTGGTCGTGCTAAGCTGCTGGATCATGGAATTTTGAAAAACGGTGGACGTCACCTTGTTGATCGTTTCGATATCCCTGCTGATCAGCTTGAAATTTTGCTTGTTCAGCTCGATATACGCGTTGGTCACATGCCGCTTCAAGATTTGCCCCGCTTTGTTGTTGCCATAGGCGTTCAGGATGAAAAGCGGAATCACGAGAACAAGAAAAAGCAGGATCAGCTGCTGCTTGACGTTCATTTTCGTAAACGGGTTCTGAAGCTTCATTCGCCATAAACACCTCCGGCTTCTTTCAATATAGCAGTTCTAAAATAACGCAAGTATGTGCATCTCTACGGTAATCATGGGCATTTGTAAGATCCGGAGCGCCAATCTTATTTGTGCTTTACAGGAAATGTCACTCCGGAACTCTAGTGTAAGGCATTTTTTCCGGCTTGCCAGTATATTTTTTGTCGGAAAAGGAACGCAAAAAAAGAAAAAAGCGGCTCGCGGCCGCCTTTTTCTTTATCATGCTTTTTTTAACGGGACAGAGAACCATGCTCCGATTCGCCATGATGCTCGCTTTCCCTCATTTGGATATCAGGCGCCGCAGTAGCTTGCAGCACCCGAAGCACCCCATATCCCAGCACGCCTCCTGCCGTATTCATGATCAGGTCATCGACGTCAAAGGTTCCGATAAACAGCAGCAGCTGCGCCGTTTCCAGCGCCAGGCTGACTCCGAAAGAAATCAGCAGCACCTTCAGCGCCGGCATGGACCGAAATCCGCAGACCAGCGGCAGCAGGAAGCCGAGCGGCATGAAAGCGGCGATGTTTCCGAAAAAGTTGATGAAGCCGGACGGACTTCTGAGATTGTGAATATTCCCGGTAATCTCATGCATCGGCACTAGATTGCTCATCAGCCGCAGACGCTGCAGGATACGCTCCGGATGCATGACGCTCTCGGTCAGCTGCCGCAGGTAAAAACCGGGGCTCGAGCCTCCGAATTTGAACAAAATGATCTTCACAAGGACATATAAATAAACGATAAACACCAGGATCAAACCCAGCTTGACCGCCATGCGTATGGAATGATTGGGATCGGCCGGGCCGGAACCGGCTTGGTGTCTTCCGGATCGGCTCCTATCGTGCGGAACATGATTATAAGAATTCATAACGGATTCTCCCTTAACATGCGATTTTGCTTACATGGTTAAGGATAGCCTTAAGGTCTTTAATATTTCTCAACAAAAAATAAAGAAGTTTAAAGAATCGCTTTATTTCACCAAATCGATCAGTCCGGAAATGACCCGGTCCGCTTCGCTGAGAATCTCGGGACGGCCGATGCCGACAACGCCGCAGCCCGCAGCCTTGCCCGCCTGCACGCCGGCAGCCGCATCCTCGAATACGACACAATGAGAAGGATCAAGCCCCAAAGCCTCGCATCCCTTCACAAATACCTCCGGGTCGGGCTTGGCCTTGGACACCTTGTTGCCGTCGATCACCGCATCGAACAGGGAGGCGATCTGAAGCCGCTCCAGGATGAATTCCGCATTTTTGCTGGCCGAGCCAAGCGCGATCCCGACACCCCGCTCCCTGAGCCCGGTCAGATACGTTCTTACGCCCGGAAGCAGCTCCGACTCATCCAGCTGCGAAATGTACTTCACGTAGCGGTCGTTTTTTTCCTGCGCCATGCGCAGCTGCTCCGTTTCCGTAGCCTGCATGCCGCCGATCTCAAGCAGAATTCGCAGCGATTCCATCCGGCTGACGCCCTTCAGCCGTTCATTATGCTCCTCCGTAAACTCGAATCCCAGCTCCTTCGCCAGCTCGCGCCAAGCGAGGAAATGGTATTTGGCCGTATCGACGATCACGCCGTCCAGATCGAAAATAGCGCCTTTCATATGCTCCAGCATGTCTAATCCTCCGCTTTCTAAAGTTGTTGGTTAACTGCCCGCCGATACCCGTCCATTCAGGCTGAACCTAACGGTTTGGCCCGGACTGACGCTCGCCGCGCCTTCCTGAATGCGGAAAGCCTGCTCCGCTCCGCCCGTCGCCAGAGATGTCACCCGGACATCCTCCTTCGTGATCCGGATGTCAAAAGCGTGCCCCCGGACGTGGATCTTAAACGCCAGCGCGGACCATGCGGCTGGAAGCGACGGATTCAGCCGGACCTCCTTCTCGTCCGCCTGCAGTCCGCCAAAACCGAGCACCGCCGCCATCCATGCGCCGCCGTTGGCCGCAGGGTGCGTGCCCCCAATGTACAAATCGCCCACATACTGCTTGGAATCCCCGGTCAAATCGATGGTCGCCGTCCGTTTGAAGTACGGATACGCCCAATCCGGCATGCCGATGTCGGAGGCGACCAGCGCATACACGCAGGGGCTCAGGCTTGAGCCATGCTCGGTGCGCGGCTCGTAGAATTCCCAATTGGCTTTCTTGATCTCCGGCGCAAATTCATCCTTGAACAAATGCATCAGCAGGACCACGTCGGCCTGCTTGATGATCTGCGTCGTCGTCGCAATGCCGCTGCCGCCACCCAAATACTCGTTCGGCTGCAGGATGCGCGATTTTAGCACCTGAAGGCTGACATCCTCGAGCTGATGGTATCTGTCGAATTGCTCAATGACACCGGTATGCTCGTCGGGCTGCGGTACATACAGACGTTCCGCAATCTCCCGGATTTCGTCCATTCCCGGTACGCCCTTGCGCTCGCGTGTAAGCTCGGCATGAAGCGCCGGAGCCTGCTCCGCCAGTTCATCCATCATGCGCACGGCCATTCGCAACGTATGGCGAGCCATATAGTTCGTGAAGGCATTGTTATGAACGCGCTCATGATACTCATCCGGGCCCGTCACATCCAGCAGCTCATACCGCTCCTTCAGCGGATAATAGCAGGCATAGGAATACAGGAAACGCGCGCATTCCCAGATGACCTCCGCCCCGCCGTCCAGAAGAAACCGGCTATCGCCCGTCAGCTTGTAGTACTCCCAGATGCCGTGGGCAACGTCACAGCTGATATGAATCTGCTTGTCGCGGAAGTACGTCCGCATCGGGCGACCGGTGAACACGTCCGTGATATTGAACAGCGTGCAGGCATCGTCGCCACTGTCCTGGCTTTCCCAAGCATAATAGGCGCCGCCAAATCCGTATTCGGCTGCCTTCCTTCTCGCACCGTCCAGCGTATGCTTGCGGTACAGCATAATATTTCTGGCTACCTGCGGCTGGGTGTAGAGAAAGAAGGGGAGCATGAACATTTCCGTGTCCCAAAATACCGCTCCCTTATACACCTGGCCGGATAGCCCCCGCGCCGGAATCGAAACCTTCTCCGAAGCCGCGGGCGCAATAATGAGCAGCTGATAAATGCTGTACCGGAGCGCAAGCTGGGCCTCGTCGTCCCCTTCGATCACGACATCCGACAGAGTCCAATGCTGCTCCCATATCTCTTCATGCGCCTTCAACAGGGACGCATAGCCGGCCGCTTGAGCCTGGCGGCTAGCGGATACCGCAGCAGCCAGCGCGTCATCGACTTCATCCAGGCTGGTATATACGGATACATATTTGACCCATTCCTGCGAGGCTCCTGCCTGAAGCGACAGCTGAATCCGGTGGACAATTCCGTTCTCTGATGCCTCCATCTCCTGATCGCTTGCTTGCGGCCCCTCAAGGCATTCCGCAACAGCCACCCGAATCCCCAATTCCTGTGTGCTGGCTGCCGCCGTCAGCGTTCCCTCATGGGAAGCGTACTGTGTTTCCTTCAAATGAGGGCCGTTGATATCCCATACCGCTCCGTCAATGCCGGTTTCCAACGTCAGCTGAACGTCTTGATCGCTGTGTACGGTGAAACGGTTCACGATCAGATGCAGCTGATCCATGCTGACAAACCGCTCCGATCGGAAGGTGATCCGGGTACCGCTTCCTGTAAGATACACCGTCTCCCGGCTGTGGAGTCCGCGCGCGATATCCAGCTCCTGCATATGCTTTTCCACGGATGCGCTTAGCACAT
The DNA here is from genome assembly GCF_018403225.1 of Paenibacillus sp. J23TS9. Lineage (NCBI taxonomy): Bacteria > Bacillati > Bacillota > Bacilli > Caryophanales > Paenibacillaceae > Paenibacillus > Paenibacillus sp. J23TS9. The sequence goes on from NZ_BOSG01000002.1 coordinate 32,676, forward strand.
TCAATTCAGCCCCATCCGCGTATAACCTCGTTCGAAGGCCGTTCGGCGCATTCACGGGCTCCCGCCATTTCGTGCCGACCTGATCGTACACGCCGGCCAGTGTCACCGCGGTCAGCTGCTCTTGTGAGAATTCATCCAGCGTGCCGCGGTAGCCCATGTATCCGTTGCCCGTCATGAATTTGCTGCCGTGATTGGTTATCCGCTGCGGATCAAAGCCTTCTTCCCTAACGATCCAGCTCATGAAACACCTACCCCTATTCATCAGTAATTGATCTCGCCATCTCTGCTAAGCTTCCATTCGATTGTTTCCGCCGTTGCTTGCCGTTAATTGCCTGCCTTGACGGCTGACTGCGGCATCGGCACTTCCACGCCTGCCATGCTGATCTCGGCGTCCTCACCGTATAACCGAATGACCACGCTGTCTCCCTCGGTAACGCGTACGCGCACGCGCTGCTGGTCAGCTTTAATCTCCAGGACGCTGCCCCGATAGGTCATGTTAAAGCTGTATTCATCCCACACTTGCGGAATGGACGGCGCAAGCGCCAGACCCTCGCCGTCGGAGCGGAGGCCTCCGAATCCGTAGACGATGTTCATCCATGCAGCCGCGATAGAGGTCGTGTGAAGCCCTTCCCGGGTGTTCCGGTTATAGTTGTCCAGATCGAGTCTCGTCGCAAACTCGAAGAAATGGTAGGCTTCCTCATGGCGTCCGATCTCCGCCGCCAGGATGGAATGGATCGACGGGGACAGCGAGGATTCATGAATGCAGCGCGGCTCGTAATACTCGTAATTCGTCCGCTTTGCCTCGGCTGTATACTCGCTGTTGTACAGGAACATGAACATCAGCACATCCGGCTGTTTGATCATGTCGTAGCGGTACAGCCGGTCATACGACCAATGGGAATACAGCGGAAATTCCGTCACTGGGATCGAATGGATATCGATATGCGGCATGTCGAAGAATCCGTCATGCTCCTCGTAAATGCCGGTCTCCTCGTCGTACGGGATTTTCATGTACTCGGCCAGCCGGGCCCAGTTCTCAAGCTCTTCGTCACGCAGCCCCGTTTTTGCCGTGACGGCTTTCAGCGCCGCTGGCGCTGCTGTCTTCATTTCTTCGAGCACGGATCGCGTATATTCGAACAGCTTTTTCGCCATCAGGTTGATATAGCAGTTGTTGTTCACCATGAGCTGGAATTCGTCCGGTCCCATGACGCCAAAATAACCGTATTGTCCGCTCTTTTGCCCCCACTGCCCGCGTGTCGCATAGAAACGGCTGATTTCGACCAGCATTTCAGCCCCTTTTTCGTACAAGAAGGCCTTGTCGGATACGATGCGGTCGTAGTGCCACAGGCCGTAGGCAACCGCGGTGCCTACATGCAGCTGAAGATTGGAATGCTGCCACAAATCGCAGCTCTCAGTTCCGTCGATGGTCGCAATCGGGTAGAAAGCCCCCTCGCAATCGACCTCGCGGGCACGCTGCTTCGCATGCTCCAGGGAACGGTAGCGGAATTCCAGCAGGCTTTTCGCTGCTTTCGGATTGTTGAACAGATAAAACGGCAGGCAGTACGTCTCCGTATCCCAGAATGCCAGGCCCCGGTAGGCTTCGCCCGTCAGCCCCTTCGCGCCGATGTTGAAGCCCGGATTGTCGCCGTGGTACGTCTGGTACATTTGGAATATGCAAAAACGAATGCCCTGCTGGTTCTCGGGATCGCCTTCGATCCGGATGTCCGAGGTCCGCCAGATTTCTTCCCAGTACGCCGCCTGCTCACGGCTTAATTCGTCGTAACTCGCTTCTGCCGTTTGTCCCAGCAGCACCTGCCCTTCATCCCATACAGCGGCATCCGGTTCTTCGCTGGTGACGAATGCGGCGTTCACGGCCACCTTATCCACAACCGCCGCCTGCCCTTGCTCCACTTGAAGCGTCAGCTCGGTACCTGCCAGATGCTCCTGCTCCACCGGTTCCGAGCGGACAACCTCCGCCCCCTGCGTATGGAGCGTAAAAGAGGAGAACAGGCGATTGCCCGTGTTGGCCGTTCTGCCGAGCATCGCTGCGCCGCTCCCGCCCTGTTCCCGGCGAACCACGGACCAGAACCCGCGCCCTTGATCCTCATGCAGCGTATTGAAATCAAGCCCGGAGCGGATCTGCACCGTGCCCGAAAAATTAAGCGGCGTAAGGGTCATCCGCTGCGCTCCGACATGGGATCTGGTCATGCTCACCAGACGTTCGAAGCGGATGGCGAGTTCTTTCCCATCCTTCACATGCCATACCAGTTCCCGCTGCACCGTCCCCTTGCGGAAATCGAGCACGCGCCGGAATTCGGAAAAACGGCTTTGAGCCAGATCGAGCTGCTCACCGTCCACCGTAATCCGCGTGTACAGCCAGTCCACGGCATTGACCATGAAACGCAAGGAACGGATGGTGCCGCGATAATGGCCCTGTACCGGCATTTCTTCGTATAGTCCGTTAAAATAACTGCCCAGCAGCGTGTCTCCGCCGTATCCTTCCTCCGGATACCCGCGGACACCCATATATTCATTCCCCAGCGCGAAAATGGATTCGGACACCCGGTTTCGTTCCGGATCAAACCCTTCCTCCACAACCGACCAGGGATCCACTTTAAAGTACTTGTCAGCGACTTTTGCCATTCTTCCTCTCCCCTTCCCATCAATGGGAAGCGTCAGCCCTGTCTCCTCTGCTCTATGGGGCGGCTAACGCTCCTGCTTCCAGCATAGCGAAAAGAAAATCGGCGCCAAATGTGCAGCGCTCAGCCTTTTATGTGCATTTGTACGGATTCTCCTATGCGGGCAAGAATCACGCCTATTCCCTTTTGCAACCATATGCGTTACAATAATTCCCATATTCATGATGATGAAGAAGAGTACGTGGACAGAACGTCTTCAGAGAGCCGGCGGGTGGTGCAAGCCGGTGACGACGTGCGCGGAAGTGGGCTTCGGAGTGACCCGTCTGAACAAAGCCATGATGACCGTGGTGATTAGTAGGATAGGCGGCATGTCCCCACCGTTAACCGGGGCAGGGTATCGAGGAGGACCGTGGATTAAGGGCTGAATCCGTACCTGTTGAGCAGGGCTGCATTTCTTCCGAAAATGGCGGCCAATCAAGGTGGCACCGCGAAGCTTACAGCTTCGTCCTTGGAAAGTGTTGTACCGGAGTGAAAACTTCCGGCAATCGCTTTTCACAGGACGGAGCTTTTTTGTGCTCAAGAACAGGAGGTGATGGCCATGGATGACGGCTGGTGGTGGCGAGGCGAAGGAACACACAACCATTTAAAAAACTGGAGGAATACCAATGACAATATCTATTCAATCAAAGCAGGACATTGTGCTGACCGGAGATCGGACAACCGGAAAGCTTCATCTTGGCCATTACGTCGGCAGCTTGCGGAGCCGGGTACAGCTCCAGCAGCAGTATAAGACTTATATTATGCTGGCCGATGTGCAGGCTTTGACGACTCATTTTCACAACCCCGGCCTGCTCTCCCAAAGTGTGCGCCAGGTGGCGCTGGACTACCTATCCGCCGGGATCGACCCGGAGCGCGCAACGATTTTCGTGCAATCCATGGTACCGGAAATTGCTGAGCTAACTATTTTTTATTCCATGTTTGTCACTGTAAGCTCGCTGCGGCATAATCCCACGGTGAAGCATGAAGCCCAGGAACGCGGGTATGACGATCTGTATTACGGCTTTCTCGGCTACCCGGTCAGCCAGGCCGCAGACATTACGTTCTGCAAAGCGTCCCTCGTTCCGGCCGGCGAGGATCAAATCCCCCATATCGAACAGACTCGTAAAATCGTACGCCGCTTCAACGAGCTCTACGCACCCGTGCTTGTTGAGCCGCAAATTCTCGTCGGCGAGCGGCTGGAGGGGCTGGATGGCGGCAGCAAAATGAGCAAAAGCCTTGGCAATGCCATCTCCCTTGATGCCTCCTCCGCAGAAGTTAACGCACAGATCCGAAGGGCCAAAACCGATCCCGCGCGTATCCACAAGACCGATCCCGGCCATCCCGAAGTCTGCACCATATACGGCTACCACTGTATTTTCCGCAAAGAGGGCAGCGGAGAAATCCGGGAGAACTGCATCAAGGGCACCATCGGCTGCACCGCCTGCAAAGCGATGATTACGGAAGCCGTCGAAGATGTCCTGCAGCCCATCCGTGAACGGCGTGAACGATACAAGCAGCGCCCCAAAGATATCGATGATATGCTTATGGCCGGCACCGCGAAGGCTCGGAAGGTTGCGCGCCAGACGATGAACGAGGTACGCGAGGCCATGAAGATGAACTACTTTCCCATAACCAGTGAGCATTAAGGAGCGTGAATTGCAGCGGCCGATGGTTCCGGTCAGTTAATCCAGCTTTAGATGTGTTAGGAGGATGGGAATATGCCCTCCTCCACTTTTATTCATATCAACGGAATGCAAAAAAACCAGCTGTCCATCGGCCTCGCAGACCTTTGGAGCAGCTGGTTTTTTATTTTTCTCTGAACTGCTTATATTATGGATTAATAAATGCTGTTCTCAGGTTCGGTACGTATTGAACATCAAATCCTAGGCCTGACGCCAGCACCGCGATCGGTACGTACGTCTTCGATTCCTTGCCCACCTTGTTCAGGAAAGCCGCTGCGTCAACAGGCACTGCCTTGCCGTCTACGGTTACCGACTTGGAGCCGATGGTAATAACGACCGTGTGGCCATCATGGGTAATCGTGGCGCTGGATGTTTTGTTATCCCACTTCGATGTGGCGCCGATCGCATCAACGATGTCTTTGATCGCCACGAAGTTGAGGTTCTGGCGGATCACCGGCTTATATGGAGTGTTCAGCTCTTTCCCTTGAACGAAAATCCCCATCGGTGTTCCTGCTTCATGCACCGCAAGCTTGGTATAGCTTCCCCAAATGACTTCGGAGAACACTTTGGCCATCGCCTCATAGCCAAGCTGGTTCGGGTGAATATCGCGATCCTTGATGATATGAGTCATTGTGCCTTCCCCGCCGATGAATTCCTTGGCGACATGTGCTACCTTGACATTCATGCCCTTCGTTCCAAAGTCCGCTGCCATCTTATCGATCACGCCGGTAAATGATTCAGCCACCTTCCCGAGCTTCGGATAGAGCGCACTGTCTGCAATTTCCGGCATCGGCTGGTATTGATCCGCAACGACAATCAGGGCATCCGGGTTCAGCTCATGCAGATCGGCAACGACCGCATCCATGCTGTCCGTGTACAGCTTGAACAGCTGTTCAACGCGGGTTTGCAGTTCAGTTTCGCTCAGCTTGCCCGCCGTATTAAGCAGCTCTGACATGTCGTTTCCACCGATGGTAATGGTAATCGCGTCTGCAGCGGTAAGATCCGATTGGGTCTGCGCTGCCGCGGCGCCGATCTGCGGTGTGCGCGGGTCTATCAGATTCGGCTGGATTTCATCAGCCGTGATTGCCTGGCCCTTCTTCACCGCTTCCACGAAGTTCTGAAGCCCGCCGCTCTTCAGACCGGCAATCCCCACATTCACTGTGGATGTATTTCCATGCAGCAGTCCCTGCTCCTGCAATCGGTCGACGAACCCGTATGGCCGCTCCGTCTCACTCTTACCTGGTTCATAGCCCACCGTCAGTGAGTCGCCTAACGCCACAATACGGTACGGCTCCTTACCGGCCGTTTGCACATCCGGCGCAGCCGATGCAGCCCCAAGCAGCATGGAGGACATCACCACCGCTGCGGAAACAGCAGATATGTACTTTTTAAAAGAATTCAGCATTCCATCACTCCTTATCACAAATGAAAGCCCTTCGTACCTTCAGGTACAGGGCTCTCTCTATTTTACCATCTTCTGTTAGAAGGGTTAACCCGTTTCTTCGCGAAATTCGGATGGCGTGCGTCCCGTCGCTTTCTTGAACACCTGCGTGAAATATTTCGCGTCCTGGTATCCGACCAGCGGTGCAATCTGATACACCTTGACGCTTGTATTCTTCAGTATATACTTGGCCTTCTCCATCCGGCACTGGGTCAGATATTCAAGGAAGGTATAGCCGGACATTTGCTTGAACAGCGTGCAGAAATGGCTGATGCTCAGGTCCACCACTTCTGCAACCTCTTCCATGCTCAGATCCTTGTGATAATGGTTCGTAATATAAGCCTTCGCCTTTTCGATCAGCGAATGACCGTCCTCCTTCACCTGACTGCGGAGGCTCTCATTCATCTGCCGCGCGAAGGCTCTTTTCAACATTCCGATCAGTTCATTCAGATTTCCCGCTTCATGCAGATCCTGAATCAGGCCATCCAGCGGCCATTCGGCAAGCAGGTTCGCATATTCCAGATGCCTGTAGAGGACAACCGCAATTTCCACAAGCAGCCGCTCCGCCGCCTCCTTGGCAAAAGCATGCTGCTCAATATACAACTTCAGCTCATCAAAAAGCGAAGCCATCCGCTGCGAATCCAGCGTTCGGACACTTTCCATAAGCGCGGCTTCCAGATGTTTGGGGTATTTCATTTCTGCAGGCTGCGGTTCATTTCCCATATCACCCTGGTCGATGAATACCCCTTCCTGCTCGGAATAAAAGCGTTGATAAAGTGCTCGTGTAGCACTCTGATACGCCATGCTCAGCTGCCCGATCCCTTTGCTGCTGCGGCTGATACCCACAGAGCAGCTCAGCTTGGAATACCTTTTGATCTGGTAGATCAGATCGTTGCCAAGCTTAGCTTTTTCCGGCTTAAGATTTTTTGGCAAAAGGATAATCCATTCGCCGCTGTGAAAAGGGAACACCGTCAATCCACCATGCTGCAGGGACCATTCCTCCAAAATATTGCGGATGGCAAATAGCCATAGACGCTTCTCATCCATGAGCCACTGCTCATTCAGGCGCAGAAAATGGTCCAGCTGCACGACGGCCATAAAATATTCCTGCTCCAGTTCACTATTCTCCATCCACTGCATATACGTGAGCGGCCGGTCATTGCCTTCAATCCACTCCGAAAACATTCGCTCCCGCGCCATTACCGACAACACATGCACGGAATGAAGCAGCTTGTCGTTCTCGGTCTGGGCATCCAGATGCGCAGCAGCCCGCTGGAGCATGCCGGTCAGTTCATCGTGATCAATGGGCTTCAGCATATAATCGAAGGCTCCCTGCCGAAGTGCCTCACGCGCATACTCAAACTCACCGTAGCCGCTGATGACGATAAAGACCCGTTTCGGATTGCCTGTCAGTACTTCCTTCATCAGCGCAATGCCATCCATCCCGGGCATACGGATATCGCTGATAACCATATCCGGTGAGTGCTCACCGATGAGCTTCAGCGCACCTTCCCCGTTTCTGGCAGTTCCGGCGACTTCTAGTCCCAGCCCCTCCCAGTCGATGGCAGCCTGTAGGCTGCGCAGGATCATCGGCTCGTCATCCACGAGAATGACTTTATATTTGGCTGATACTCCCATCTTCTTACCCCCTGTTCATTTCACGGTGGAGCTGCGCCGCAGGTTCCAGTATTGTTTCAGGGCATCGTCCATTCTATCAAGCGCATCCTTGGCCGTGATTTGACGATTTATCATTTCTTCAACAACGGCCAGAAACGATCTCTTCACTTCAGGCGACAATATATTGTCATACGGCACAAAGGTCTGCGGATTCTGTTCCATAAGGCCAGTAACCTGTGTAAAAATCGGACCTGTCTTCTCTGCGTCGAAATGGATCCTCATCGATGGAATTCGAAGACCTTCATAAACGATCTGCTTCTGCACGTCCTTGGAATAAAAGACCTGCATCAGCTCAAATGCTGCCTTCTTCTGCGCCTCGGTCAAATTAGATGAGAGCCCGATCCCGAAGGTATATCCCCCGGCAATAGCTCTCTCTCCACCTGGATACAGGGCCGGAAATGGAATGACCCCCACCTCATTTTGAAAATCAGAAGGAGCCTTCTCATTGTGAAACAATGTGATGTCCCAGTTCCCGTTCAAATACATCGCAGCCTTTCCGTGCGTGAACAGGTCGATAGCCTCTTCTGTAGATAGGTCATTGGGAGATGGGCCGAAGGCTCCTTCTCTGCCCCATTCCTCAAGCTGCTGAAATGCCTTTAAATACCCGCTGTTCTGGAAGGCTGCCCCGCTCTTCCCCTGAACGATATCATCAATCGTCTGCGGATTGCTGTAACGGTCCATCAGATAATGGGCGAATACTGCAGCAGGCCAGCGATCCTCATTACCGAGCGCAAACGGAGTATATCCATTCTTCTTCAGCACCTCTACCGCCTCATTCAGCTGGCCGATCGTTTCGGGGAGTGCCAGCCCCAGCTTATTGAAGATACTCGTATTCACGTAAAGCGGCTCGGCGTTGCCTTCAATCGGCAGACCATAAATCCGGTTGTTAAAGGTCCATAGCTGCAGGTCCTTGAATTCCTTCTCCAGATGGTTGCTCTTCACAAAATCCGTCAGATCCATCAGACGATTCGAACGGATATATGGCTCGATCTCAGCCCCGCCAAACAGTACGAACATATCCGGTGGTGTACCGGTTACCATTTCGCTCTTCAGCTTCTGCTCCCGGTGAATCGTCTGGTCCATCCCCTCAAAATTGACCTTCACATTGGGATGGGAGCTCTCGTACTGACGGACGATATCCTCGAAAATATTCAGCATAGGCCGATCATGCTCCGTTATCCAGAAATGGCGGAAGGTGAGCGTGATTTTCTCGGTCGTATCCTCTTCAATCGCATTATGGTTGCCCCTTGCCACCAGCGTGACGGTGACGGTTAATACCGCGGCATACAGCAGAGCCCAGCTCCAGTTCAGCCATTTTTTCATACGTAATTTCCTCACGGCCTATTCCCCCTTCTCACTCGGCTGGTCAATTCATGGCATAATTTTGGGCAGCCTGATACGGACGGTTGACCCAAAGCCTGGAGAGGAGCATATGAAAATGCCGTAGCGGCCGCCAAACCGGATGCGGAGGCGTTCATGCACATTTTTCAATCCCACGCCGCTGTCGCGGTACTTCTTCACGCCGTTTGCGTTCCCGTCTCCCAGTTGCAGAAGCGTTGTCTGATCGAATCCCGGACCGTTGTCGGTCACATCGATGATGATGTCACTGCCGGCATCCTGCGCCACAATTCGGATATAACCCTTTTCCTCCATCGGTTCGATCGCATGGTACAGGGCATTTTCAACGATCGGCTGGACAATCAGCTTTTGCGTCATGAAGCTTTTCAGGGATTCAGGCAGGTCGATCTCGTATTCGAAGCGGTCCTCGAAACGGTATTTTTGTATATTCATATAATGGCGGACATGCTCGAGTTCCATATTCATAGTAATAAGCTCATGATTCTCACTGATGCTGATCCGCAGCAGCTTGCCTAGGGAGATGACCATTTTACTGATATCCCGGTTGCCAGCCAGCACGGCCATGGAATTGATGGATTCCAGCGAATTGTATATAAAATGCGGGTTGATCTGGGCGACCAGCGCCTGCATCTCGGCTTCCTTTTTACGTGTTTGTTCCGTCTCCACCTGCTGGATAAGCTCTTGAATCTGCTGACTCATACGGTTGAAGCCGTCGATCAGCAGGTCTGTTTCGTCAAAGCGCTCAACATGTGACTGGATCGGCACGAAGATCCCCTGCTTTACCCGCTTCATGCCGTTTACCGCGCTGATAATGCTGCGTACAAGCCTCCGGATAAAAAACTGGTCGAACCATAAGGCCGACAGCAGTGAGAACAGCACCAGAATCACGGCAATGTTCCGGATTGATACGGATTCAGAGCGGATCAGCTTGAGCGGGGTGACGGCGACCAGATACCACTGATCATTATGTGATGGAAGAAAGGTAATCAGTGACTTTTCATGCTGATAGCTGTCTACATAGTAATCCTTCTCTTGATGGAAGCCATCCGATAAAAAGGGGAAATTCACCTTCTCACCAATATGTCCGCCGGATTTATTGAATACGATGCTGCCCTGTTTATTGACGAGCAGTATATCACCACTCTTCAGCGTGGCGGATTCCCAGAATACCTGATCCAGAATATCAGGCTTCACGTAGATGACGAGGTAGCCGATATCCTCCAGCGAATAATAATCCTTGATGATGCGGGCATGAATCATGACCGGCTTGCCAGTCTCGGCAGAGCCATTCTCCCCCGGACCAGACCATACCGGCCTGCCTTCTGCCTTTTGCATGTCGTCAAACCAGACCTGATGCTTCATATCGGTGTAAGACAAAGGAGCATTGTATTGATAGATGAGATTGGTTTTCGAATAGAGACTGAATGAAGTAATCATCGGATGATTGATAAGCAAATTATTAATTTCCTGCTTGCGGTCATAAGTCATGATGGAGTCTTGATTTTTTAATGCCTGCTGGATCGCCGGCTGCGTGATCGCCGCATTGGAAATCGAGTTAATCTCATTCAGCGCAAACTTCAGCTTCCGGTCCGTCTCCAGTAGAGATATCCAGTAAAAGTTATTCGACTTCTTCTCCATCGCGCTCGAAAAATTATAATAAGAGACCACTCCCATTACGATAACGGGTATAAACACAAGAAGAATAATAGCAAGCAAGATTTTACGGCGGAGCTTCATCGCATGTCCTCCTGCGCCCTGATCTGTGACTTTACTCTATTATTCTTCATGATGTTTATAATTCCTTGCATGAAATAGATGGAACGAAAGAATAAGAAGCAGCTCAACTTTTGATCGCACCAGAGGTCAGACCGGCAATGACCCAGCGGCTGAACAGCAGGAATACGACGAGCAGCGGCAGTGTGGCTGTGAAGGTTGCGGACATAATCATGCCGTAGTCCAGACCGTCGCGGTTGGAAAATAGCTGCTGCAGCGCAATTTGAATCGTGAAGTGCTCGCTGTTCTTCAGCACCACCAAAGGCCAGAAGAAGTCATTCCACACATTCATGAAATTCAGGATGCCCAGCGTCGCCATTGCCGGTGTAATGACTGGAATAGCGATATTCCAGAAAATCCGGAAATGCCCGCCACCGTCAATCCTTCCGGATTCAATCAGCTCCGAGTGCACCGCCGTGGACACATATTGTCTCATCCAAAAGATACCGAAGGCATTCACCATCGCTGGCACGATCAATGCCCGGTAAGTGTCGATCCAGTGCAGCTTCGCCATAATGATATACGTTGGCAGCACGCTCAGCTGGGAAGGTACAAACAATGTCGCGATGACAAAGTAAAATAAAGCCGTTTTAAACGGAAACTCATATTTAGCAAAAGCGTAACCCGCTAGCGTACAGAAGAAAACTACGGAAATCGTCACCATGGACGACACGAACAGGGAGTTAAACAGTGCCCTGAAGAAATCCGTCCGCTCCAGTACGCGCTGAAAGTTATTGAAGAACTCGCCGCCAATCGTCAGCAAAGGCGGAATATGGAATACGGCGCCGCGGTCATTCGTCGCAATGACAAACATCCAGTAGAACGGGAATATGGATGCCAGCGCTCCGATAATAAGCAGGATATAGAATACTGTTTTGCTGATAAACCCGGCATCGCCAGGTGCTCTGGAGGAGCCAGCCCAAGAATTCGAACTCATGCCTTGCCACCTCCTGTGTCGCCTTCCATACGGCCCGATACCCACATATTGATCATGGAGAAAATGATGGTGATGATAAACAGCATCACGGCCGTAGCCGCTGCTGTACCGAAGAAGCCATTGCGGAATGCTTCACTGTACAGATAGGTTACCATGGTAATGCCTTCCTGACGTGTGGAGCCTGTTCCCGATTGTCCAAGATACACATAAGGCTCCGTAAAGAGCTGCAGTGAACCGATGGTCGAGATCAATGTTACGAAAACGATGAACGGCTTCAGGAGCGGCAGCGTGATAAAGGCCAGCTGCTGACGCCGGTTTGCGCCGTCGATGCGTGCCGCCTCATACAAGTCCAAAGGTATGCTTTGAAGACCGGATAAGAAGATAATGGCGTTGTAGCCCGTCCAGCGCCACATCACCATGGTGGAGATAGCGATCTTAACGCCCCACCAGCCGGAGTTAAAGGCCATGCTCTCCATTCCAAACTGATGCAGCAGCCAGTTGACCATGCCGTTATTGCCGAACAGCGTACTGAACACGAGGGTAACAGCCACAATCGAAGTAATATTGGGCATGAAAAAGAGGACCCGGAACGTTTTCTTGAAACGGGTCATGGCTGAATTCAGCATGACGGCCAGCAACAGCGCGATGATCAGCTGCGGGATTGTTCCCATGACGCCCATAATGAGCGTGTTCGTGAATGAAGTCCAAAACATCGGGTCACTGGTGACCAGATCATAGTTTTTCATACCGACATATTTCATCGGTCCAAGCGCATCCCACTTGAAAAAGGATAAGTAAATCGTAAAAAAGATCGGGTACAAGCCAAAGATGGCAAACAAAATAAAAAAGGGCGATATAAACGTGTAGGCCGTTAACCGGCTCCGCCTTTGTTCAGTCCAGAAAGGCCGCTTGCCTGCTGAAACGGTTTGTACAGCGGTTACGGGTTCTGCCATGACGCACCTCCATGAAGTATAGGGAATAATCCGAATCCGCCGGAGAGGGCGGCTGCCCTCCAACCTGCGGATTCGGGATGATACTGGCTTACCACTCATCTCACGTTAGATGTATCCTTATTAACTACGCGCTGCGAGCGTCTTCGCCTTCTCAACGGCCGCGTCCCATTCCTTCGCCGGGTCTGCCTTTTTCTCGAGAACGTTCTTGAGCGCATCCTTGAAGAAGGTGTCAACTTGGTCATGCAGCGGGCCATAGTATACAGGTTTTACGCGTTGTGCAGCTTTACCATATTCAACAGCCGTTGCCTGGCCGCCAAAGAAATCATCTTTAAAGCCTGTGAAGGCTTCATCCGTATACAGAGCAGGAATGGAAGGCATCAGACCTTTTGTCTTAAATGATTCAAGCTGATTCTCCTTGTCGTCCAGCCAGGAAATGAATTCGTAGGCTTCCTTCGAATGCTTACCCTGCTTCGGCAGCGTCAGGAACGAACCGCCCCAGTTGCCAGCACCTTCAGGAAGCTGGGTAATTCTCCATTTGCCTGAGGAGTCCGGACCGTTGCTCTTGATGTTGCCTGCCATCCATGCCGGGCCGAGCATAACGTCGAATCCACCGTCATTCGTTGCTTGGCCCCATTCAGGAGACCATAGCAGCGTGTTGCCGATCCAGCCTTCCTGGATTCCTTTGACCGTAAAGTCAAATGCTTTCTTCACCTGCGGGTTTTTATCGCCGATGAAGGAGCCGTCCTCTTTGCTGAAGTAGATTTCACCTTCGGATTGGTCGCGGATACCGTTATAGACCAGATCGGTCAGGTCAGCAAACGGTTTGCCTGTCTTGTCCTTGAACTGCTTCGCCACAGCGGCGAATTTATCCCATGTATCGATTTCTTTGCCAAACGCATCCGGTTCGGTTGGAAGTCCGGCTTTCTCAGCGAGATCCGTGCGGTAGTATACAACGGTCGGACCAATATCTGTCGGAAGACCGATCTGGAAGCTGCCGTCCTTGGAAGAACCCTGTTTCCATTTCCAGTCCAGATAGTTGCCGGCAATATCTTTAGCCCCTAAATCATTCAGGTTATAAAATTTATCCTCGGCGCCGATAAAGCGCTCCATGAAGCCGATTTCAAGCATGAAGATGTCAGGCGCACCCGAGCCTGCGGACAGCGCAGTAGTCAGATTGTTATGGTGAGCGGTCTGGTCGGAGGTATTTTGAAATTTAATCGTTACATTTGGATGCTCTTTGGTGTATTCTTTGCCAAGCTCCTCATAGTTGGTTGTGCCAAGCGACCAGAAGCTCAGCTCCACCTTTTCGCCGGAATCCTTCTTTGTATCTTCGGTTTGCGTGGTTGTATTATCTGTCGTCTTCTCAGGAGTCTGGGTGTCCTGCGTACTGCTCTTTCCTCCACATGCGGCGAGTGATGCCGTCAGCATCAGCGATAGCAGCAGCATTGGCCATTTCTTACCTCGTTTCATTGCTCTTTACCCCTCTCGAAAATAGGTTTGACGTTTACAAGATTTAGTCTACCGGAGAGGGCAGCAAATTTTGAGGAGACAATATTTCGATTTAAGGTTGAAATTATTACGGCACTAAAAAAAGCCTTCATGAAATCGCATCACTTGCGCTTCATAAAGGCTTTGCTTATTTAGATTACATTTTTATTCATCTGTTGGTTTGGACTCCGTGCCCGCGTGCTTTGTTTTGTCCAGATAGCGGTCATAACGGTCATCCAGCTCGCGTGCCATGCTGCGGTATTTCCATGTTTCTTCCACAATCGGATCCAATTGGGTCTGAATCCGCACTTCATATCGGGGTGAGATGAGCTCCCGCTCCTGATCCTTGCGGTTTTGCAGATCTTCCATCTCGCCTTCGGTTAGCATCTCACTGAGCTGTCGCTCCAAGTCGTGATTTTCACTCATTGCCAGACACTCCTTTGCGATTGAACAGCGCCCGTGGGCGCCGTGCGATATGTTTACCCTGTGTTATGCGGATTGAAACGGTACCATACAAATGTACGATTCCGTTACTTTTCTTCAAGTCCGGTGGCAGCAGCCTCTTTCAAAGCCTGCACCAGCTCTGCATGTACAGCTCCGTTTGTTGCGGCAATATGACGTACACCGAGGGAATATGGGCTGCCTATCGTATCGGTGATTTGTCCGCCGGATTCCGTTACCATCAGCGCTCCTGCGGCGATATCCCAGGAATTAAGTCCGATTTCCCAGAAACCAGTCAACCGGCCTGCGGCCACGTATGCCAGATGCAGCGCTGCCGAGCCCCCCGAACGGATATTGCGAACCTTGGGTGCCAGATGTGCAAGACCAGCCATATTAACCGGAAGCGTCGTGTCGCGCCCCACCGGGAAACCGGTAGCTAACAAACTTTGGCTCAGTTCAGTCTCACTGGATACATTCATGCGTTTGCCATGAACATAGGCTCCTTTTCCCTTCTCGGCTACAAACATCTCATCTCGTGAAGGGTCATAGATCACGCCGACAATGATCTCACCCTTATGTGCAAGTGCAATAGAAACGGAAAAGAACGGGAAACCATGCACAAAATTGGTGGTTCCATCAACGGGATCTACAATCCACAAATACTCTTCATCCGCAACTTTCTCAAGCGCTTGGGCGGAAGCTTCCGGTCCAGGCTCCACGCCCTCCTCACCGAGAAGCGCGTGATCCGGAAAATGGGTGAAGATCAGCTTGCGGATCATTTGCTCCGCTCCCTTGTCCACTTCCGTCACCAGGTCACTCACAGCGGATTTGGTATTTAATTGTGTTACGGTACCCAATCTGCTTTTAATCCATTCACCCGCCTTGGAAGCGGCATTTATCGCCACAGCGGTATAGCTTTTGCTCGTCACGACATAAGGAGTCTTATCCTCTTGGTTCAAAGCGCTCACTCTACTTTCTGTGTTATCGTCAACATCTACCCGGGCTCCTTATAAGCCCCATTCTTTTAAATTTAATTCTTCTAAAAATATACGTAATGAAAGATTTAAAGTTTCGCCCAAATTGGCAGCTGAAGGCAAAAACCACAGCCGCCTCGGGGGCATCCTTCCGGCAAACTGAAACTTAGCCGTCCTTGTTGCGGATCAGCCCGAGATTTCCACACTCGCTCCATCCAGAACTTTGACGCCATCCTGAGAATAATCAGCTAAACGTTTCATCAGATTAAACAAGGCGACGTCCTTGCTCTTGGCCTCAATCATCACGTCAACCGCAGTTGTACTGCCGGCGATTTCACGCAGAAACGAAAGCAAAGGACCGGGATCAACCAGATCGGCATGACTGCGCGGATCGCTTTCGCTTTTCGGGCTGGAAATATGTATCTTGGGCGGCAGCGGCTTGTCTGAATCAGCATCGGCTTGAGCGAGCGATCCATTCCAGGTCTGCAAAATTTCAGGCCATAACTCCCACGCCTTCTCGCCATCATTATTCACCCAGTGATGATGAATATCCAGCACCATCGGCAGTCCGGTCGACTTACATACCTCTAGGGTCTCAACAGCTGTGAAGGTTTTATCGTCATTTTCAAGGGTAAGACGTTCCTGAATATCAGGATCGAGTCCGGCAAAATGCTCCTTGAACCGTCCAGCTGCGGAAAGCTTGTCCTTATAGGCTCCACCGATGTGAATATTGTTCTTGGCAGTTGCATTCAGCCCCATGGCCTTAAGCATTTTCACATGATAACGAAGGTCACGGATAGAATTCTTCAGAACCTCCTGCCGGGGCGTACTGAGCACGGTGAAATGATCCGGATGAAAAGACACCCTCATCTCATGATCACGGACATACCGCCCGACCTCGGCAAAAGCCTCCTTCAGCGCAACAAACGGATCCCAGTCCCTTAAATCATCATGCGTGGCCAGAGGAATCAACTTGGATGAGAACCGGTACAGCTGAATGTCATTACCATTATTATGCTTCAGCAGCCGGAGCGTATTATGCAAATTCCCTTCCGCAATCCGCTCCAGCTTGCGAACCGCTGCTTCCCGGTCACTCAACTTGCTGAAGCTCGCCATCGTCATCGTTTTGGATGGAGACGAGTCCTTGATAAGCATAGACATTGCGACATAGCCGAACCTGACGATCATGATTTCTCTACTCCTTATGGTCTCAAGTTAGTAACACCTTAAGGATTATGTTCCCCAAAAAACATCTCATAAGCCAAATCCGTCTGGATCCGCGATTCCTCTTCGTTCAGCTTGCGGATCAGCTCCATCTCAACCTCGGTGACTTCCTGACCCTGAAAATTAATTTCCGCTATGCAGCCTACGATTTTGACGATGGCTACTGCAGCATTATCCGGCGTATAAGCGATGACCTTTTGGCCTGTAGGAAACACGCGAAAGCCCTGCTTGACCATTTTGCCGCGCCCGTATTCCATGAGCTCATACAGCTCCTGCTCGCTCTTGAACTTGCAAACAGAATTGAATTCGGTTTGAAACCCCATCTATGGCACCTCCTTCTCATATTCAGCAATTTTTGCAAATCCTTTATGAAAAGATGCCCGGCCTCTTGCTGAGCCGGCCGGACACCTCCTGAATACTGCTATCTTAAAACGCTATGGTTACGGTTCGTTTGTATAACTGAGTGCCTGCTTGCTTTCATAACGCTCCAGAGCCAGCTCAATCATCCGGTCCAGCAGAGCCCGGTAGCTGAGACCCGTCTCCCGCCACAGCAGCGGATACATGCTGTAAGGCGTAAAGCCCGGCATCGTATTGACTTCATTAATTAATATTGCGCCGTCGGATTTACGCAGGAAGAAATCCGCCCGCGTAATGCCGCTGCCTTCAATGGCTTGGAATGCAATAAGGGCCGATTCACGCAGACGGTCCGCCACTTCTGAATCCACTGCTGCCGGAATCACCATCTCCGACTGACCATCGGTATATTTCGCCGCATAATCATAATAATCAGCAGAGGATACGATTTCACCCGGTACGGAAGCCATTGGTTCCTGATTGCCTAGAACAGCGACCTCTACTTCGCGCGCATCCACGAATTCCTCCACAATAACCTTCACATCATAACGGAAGGCAACTTCAACCGCACGCTCTAGTTCCTCACGGTTTTTGGCCTTGGAAATCCCGACGCTTGATCCAAGATTGGCCGGTTTGACGAAACATGGGTAGCCCAAGTCATCCTCCACGCCCATGATCAGATTAAAGCTGTTACGTTCCCATTGAGGTTTGGTAAAGTAGCTGAAGCCGCATTGCGGAAGGCCCGCCTGTGCGAACAGCTTTTTCATCACGACCTTATCCATACCGGCCGCGGATGCCAGCACCCCTGCGCCTACATACGGCACATTTGCCATTTCAAACAGGCCCTGGATCGTCCCGTCTTCGCCAAATGTCCCGTGAAGAAGCGGAAACATCAGATCGACCGTCGCATCTCCGCCGTACAAACGGCTGAAAATAGCGCTGAGCGCTCCTTCGGTTCCTTCACTGTCATGCTCCAGCTTCAGCTTCTCCAGCTTTTCGAGCGGTGCGGAAAGTGTGCTGCCCTTTTTCCACTCCCCCTGTTTCGTGATGTAGAACGGAATCAGCTCGTATTTATCATAATCAAAGGCGTTCATGACCGCAAAAGCCGTCTGCAGCGATACCTCGTGTTCGCCTGATTTGCCGCCGTATACAAGGCCTACGGTTGTTTTGTTGTTCCCCATGCCTAACCTCTCTCTTTTTCACTGTATTGCAGGCTGCTCCTGCTGTCGTACTCTTTAACCATTATAACGCTCTAGAAGTAGTCCGGAATATGCAAAAAACGGTATACGGTATTTTCGGTCCAAGCATAGGAATCCTTATAATCCCAATAACGGTGTTTACTGCTGACCGTATGTGCGTTCACGAGCGGCTGTCCGCCAGCATCGAAAGCGGTCACAATTGTCGAATGCTGGAAGGAACCATCCCCATCCCAGTCATAGAAAATGACATCGCCCAGCATCAGCTGTTCGGGACGCTCCACAATTTCACCACGGATTCCCCATGTGCTTGCCGTAAGGTATCTGGCCAATGCGTTCGAGACAGCCCAGCTGTAGCTCCACCATTCCTTGCCGCCCACATATCCTTTGTACCACCAGCCCGCTTCTCTTTTACCAGTATAGTTGATTGGCGCATCCCCTGCAAAGAGACATTGCGAGACATAACTCGTGCAATCCACATCGAATTCGGCAAATTCCGGATTATAGGCATTCCACCATTTATCAGCGTATGCAGCGGCTTCCTCCCGCCGGTACTTGATCGACTTTCGGCCTGTTCCGCCCCCCTGCAGGATGTAAGAGTTCAAATACGGCTGCGGACTGCTGTTATGCGAATGATAAGCATAGTCCTGCGGTCCTCCGGGAGCGTTGGCACCGGCTGCCACCGGATGCTTTTCGGGGGAAAGATGCTCTACGGAAACGATTACCCAATCATCCCCGTCGCGGATCAGGGTAAGGCGCTCCCTCTGAATCATTTCCTCCATGTGGTTGACGCCGCCTTTTTCATAAAAAAGCTGCACATACAATTGCACATCAATGACCGCCTCATCCGGCGTATCGCGAATGGTCCGCTGCAGCTTGGCCCGTGTTTCACTGCGCAGGGGGCGCGCTCCCCGCTCCTCATACCACTGTGAGAGTCTGGAGGAACGTTCTGCCCTGGCCATCAGGTATGACGGATCGGTGACGACCTGCTGTGCATGCTGGGATCTGTAATCAATTTGGAGCTGGTTATATTGATTCACATAGGTGTAGAGTGTCTGTTTCCATTCCTTATCCATCCGCTCTATTCCCCTCTCATTTCCGTTACTGGCAGCCATTTAACCCCTAAAGATCGTCCATCCCAGTGGTCAAACAGCTTCTTATTTATACATATATGAAAATAAACGAGCCGCTATGAACTGCAGTTGATTTAAGGTTTTATACAGGAGGCATCAAGGAAAGAATATATGCAGTGGTTCTGTGTTCCAAAACCATTGGCACCGCAAGGATTTGAGCACCTTGGAGGCATTCTTCCCGGTACAGAAATCCATCCTTTCGTTTCATATAAATAGACTCAAAAAGTTCTTTACTCTACGGCTTGTAAACGGTATACTTAAAGCAAACCTCACTATTTTGAAATTATGTTTCATCTAGTGAAACAAGGAACGGCAAAGTGATTGCCCTTATCGCTCATCACCCAAGCCATCCTCACCTGAAATGTTCATCAGATCACATTCTCAAGGAGGTACATGTATGACAGCAAAGGATCAGTTTAATACCGTCCGCAGTCTGGAAGTCGGCGGCAAAAGCTACCGCTACAACAGCCTGCAGGCTCTAGAAGAACAAGGACTCGGCAGCATTTCCAAACTCCCATTCTCCATTAAAGTACTTTTGGAAGCAGCAATTCGTCAATTCGACGGACGTGCGATTACCGAGGAGCATGTTAACCAATTGGCTAAATGGAACGAAGGTCTTGACCACAACAAGGAAATTCCTTTCATTCCTGCACGTATTGTCCTCCAGGACTTTACCGGCGTACCGGTCGTTGTAGACCTTGCAGCAATGCGCGACACCGTGAAGAAATCCGGCGGGGATCCGAAGAGTATCAACCCGCTCGTACCGGTTGATCTCGTGATTGACCACTCCGTTATGGTCGATGCGTTTGGCAATGGCGAAGCGCTGAACTATAACATGGAAGTTGAATTCGAACGCAACGAGGAACGTTACCGCTTCCTGCGCTGGGCTCAAACCGCATTCAACAACTTCCGTGCGGTGCCGCCAGCTACGGGTATCGTTCACCAGGTTAACCTGGAGTATCTCGCATCTGTTGCAGCAACCAAAACCATTGACGGTGAAACCGTCGTTTACCCTGACTCCCTCGTAGGTACGGACTCCCATACGACCATGATCAACGGTCTTGGCGTTGTGGGCTGGGGTGTAGGTGGTATCGAAGCCGAAGCAGGCATGCTCGGACAACCGCTGTACTTCGTAACGCCTGATGTTATCGGCTTCAAGCTGACAGGCAGCCTGACTGAAGGCTCGACAGCAACTGACCTTGCGCTGACGGTTACAGAATTGCTGCGCAAAAAAGGCGTTGTCGGTAAATTCGTAGAATTCTTCGGCCCTGGCCTTTCCAACATCAGTCTGGCAGACCGCGCGACCGTAGCAAATATGGCACCGGAATACGGCGCAACCATCGGCTTCTTCCCGGTTGACAGCGAAACGCTGGCTTACCTGCGCAACACCGGCCGCTCCGATGAGCAAATCGAGCTGGTTGAAGCTTACTACAAAGCACAAAACATGTTCCGTACAGCAAACACAGAAGATCCTGAGTTTACGGATGTTATCGAACTCGATCTGGCTTCCGTTGTACCGAGCCTTGCAGGACCTAAACGTCCGCAGGACCGCATTGAGCTGACGAACATGAAGCATGCCTTCAATGACATCGTCCGTACACCGATTGAAAAAGGCGGATACGGTCTGAGTGATGCCAAAATCGAAGAAAAAGTAACCGTTAAGCATAAAAACGGATCTACCAGTGAAATGGGTACGGGCGCGGTCGTGATCGCGGCAATTACAAGCTGTACCAATACTTCCAATCCGAGCGTTATGCTGGGCGCAGGTCTCCTGGCCAAAAAAGCGGTTGAACGTGGTCTGACTGTTCCTGGCTATGTGAAGACCAGCTTGACACCAGGCTCTCTGGTTGTGACCGAGTACCTGAAAAAAGCTGATTTGCTGCATTCCCTGGAAGCTCTCGGCTTCTATGTAGCCGGCTACGGCTGTGCGACATGTATCGGTAACTCCGGTCCGCTGCCGGATGAAGTCAGCCAGGCAATTGCTGACAACGACATGACGGTAGCTGCCGTTCTGTCCGGTAACCGTAACTTTGAAGGCCGCGTCCATGCACAGGTTAAAGCCAACTACCTGGCTTCGCCTCCACTCGTGGTTGCATATGCGCTGGCAGGAACCGTAAACATCGATCTGCAAAACGATCCGATCGGTCATGACCAACAGGGCGAGCCTGTATATCTGAAAGATATCTGGCCATCTTCCGAAGAAATCAAAGAAGCGATCAGCTTGTCCCTGAACGCGGAAATGTTCCGTCAGAAATATGCGAACGTA
This sequence comes from Paenibacillus sp. J23TS9, assembly GCF_018403225.1. Classification (NCBI taxonomy): domain Bacteria; kingdom Bacillati; phylum Bacillota; class Bacilli; order Caryophanales; family Paenibacillaceae; genus Paenibacillus; species Paenibacillus sp. J23TS9. The sequence goes on from NZ_BOSG01000002.1 coordinate 54,252, forward strand.
TTTACGGCCAATGAACGCTGGAACGCGATTCCGGTTCCGGAGGGCGAATTGTATGAGTGGGATGAAAACTCCACTTATATCCAAAACCCTCCGTTCTTCGAAAACCTGGGCACCGAGCTGAACGACATCAAGGATGTCAAAGACGCAAACGTACTTGCCCTTCTGGGAGATTCCGTAACCACGGACCATATTTCTCCTGCCGGCAACATCTCGCCAACCAGCCCTGCAGGTCTCTACCTGAAAGAGCATGGCGTAGAGCGCAAAGACTTTAACTCTTACGGTTCCCGTCGTGGTAACCATGAAGTGATGATGCGCGGCACATTCGCCAACATCCGGATCCGTAACCAGGTTGCCCCTGGAACCGAAGGTGGCGTAACCACTTACCTGCCTACGGATGAAGTGATGTCCATTTACGATGCTTCCATGAAGTATCAAAATGGTGACCGCAACCTCGTCGTGATCGCAGGCAAGGAATACGGTACAGGAAGCTCCCGTGACTGGGCAGCAAAAGGTACTTTCCTCCTCGGCGTCAAAGCGGTTATCGCTGAGAGCTTCGAGCGTATCCACCGCAGTAACCTGGTTGGCATGGGCGTTCTCCCACTGCAGTTCCAGGAAGGCCATGGCTGGAAGAGCCTCGGTCTGACCGGCAGAGAAACCTTCGATATCGTTGGACTGAGCAATGACGTGAAGCCAGGTGAAAACCTGACCGTTATGGCAATCCGCGAAGACGGTACGAAGTTCGAATTCCCGGTAACTGCGCGTCTGGACAGCATGGTGGATGTGGACTACTACCACAACGGTGGTATTCTGCAAACGGTGCTTCGTCAAATGATCGCTAATCAATAATCCGTCTAAAGAATTACGATTCAAATAGAAAAAGGCGTTCCTGAGCCATGGAAGTGGCTCAAGAAGCGCCTTTTTTTGTTGTCTGTCTATCGCAAGCCAATGTTATCAAAACGGTTGTCGATCCGCTCTTGCATAAACGTTTTGATGTGGTCGATTGCCCGTTGCTCCGCACGCTGCGCTCCATCAAACAAGTGAACAAGACTTTGGATACGCAGCTCATCTGTTAATTCCGTTAAGCATCCATGCTCGGTCATCATCTCTGCCACCGCATGAAAAGAAATCGCTGCCTCACGGTAAGCTTCCGCTGCAGCACCAAGCTCAGGCCAGAAGGATTGCAAAATATCCATATACTCACTGATATCCCCCTTGGCAGCTGCATAACACCGGAAAGTTTCATAAGCCTGACGCGGCTCGAAGTCATGGTTTATTAATGCCTGCTTGATGGCTTCATAGGCTTCCGACCCGCAGGCATATTCGATTTCAGGCAGCATGATATCATGCGTTTCCCACTTGTATACAGCCTGCACGAGCGATTCCTTATATACTTCAACGGGGTCCAGCTTAATCCGCCCTTCAAATACCTGGTAGTACCAGTAAGGAGAACGGTTGATTCCAAACTCTCCATACGGTATCCGCTGCGTACCAAGACCGGCACCATCATCATAATAAAGCATTCCCTCATCATCATCATAGCCAGTGGCAATCACGAAACGTTCCTTCCAGAATACCGCTCCGATCCCCCGATCAATCGAAGCCTTCACATCGAATAACGCCTGATTTTGATACAACGGAAAGGTTGGTTGAAATGAAAAACCTGCAGATTGTGAAGCCGTCACACCTACAAAATCCGCAGCAAGGAAATTTTCAGCCATCCAGTTGTATGCGGTTGCCGATTCAGAGGTTAGCCGCCGATTGACCACGAACCGGAAGCCGGTTACGGTCATTCCGGACAATACCGCCTTGGAATACGACGTTAACCCTGAATAAGCCAGAACTGCATGCATTGCGTCGATATAGGATCTGGAATCGATTGTCATGTGCAATCCCCTAAGCAGCATTTTCCCCATATCTTCTCCCCCTATTTGCCTTACCTTGCGGAACTAAGCCCCCACCGGGGAACCGTTGAACGGTTCAAATCCGGATACCGTCCCGAAATACTACGAAAAGTACGCATCGCATGCTCCTCCAATTCTTTAGCCTCTGTCAGCATTTCAACCAGAGAAGGGATATCGCTGCGGTTAATTGCTCTGTTCTCGGAACCACAGCTGATCCATGACTCCAAGCCTGTGGATAAATCTGCAAGTTGTTCATACATCATGAGCGCTTCTTCCAATTCAGGAAAAAACAATCTTGCTTCACGCAAAAATAGCATGATCTCCCTTCTGGAGCCCCGGTATGTATCTAAAATATAAACCGCCCCATACGCATCATAATCTCCTTGCTCCAGCGCCTGGATCAAATACGAGTAGGCCATTCTCCCGGAAGCAATGCTGCGATCCGGTAACACTGAATAAGGAGCTTCCCAGTCATCCAGTGCCATACGGATTGCTTCAAGCACCATATCTTCGGCCGGAATCTTCACCTTTCCCCCAAAAATCTGCGCATACCAAAAAGGCGTGAAATTCAGCCCGAAATTATCATACAGCACAATCCCGCTTTCCCCGGAGCTACCATCCTGCACATAAAAAATTCGATCATCATCATCGTAACCGTAAATGACTCCGAATTCAGGAATCCAGTAAATCGCTCCGATTCCTTGGTCAAGGCTCGATTTAATCCATTGAACAGCATCCTGTTGATAGCTCTGAAAAGTAGGATGCCTTGTCCGGCCTGCATCCGTTACCGTAAATACCCCTAGGCTGTCGGCAGCGCGTTTATGAACCGTCCCCCATTGTCCGTATGCCGTAACGGAGTGCGGCCGCAGCCGTTCGTGTACCGTGAATATAAAGGCCATACCGCTCAGTGCGGAGAGCATATACTTAGGCCCCGTAAATAGCCCTGCTGCAGTAAGAATCGCATACATACTATCTGTAAAAGTCTTCGATTCTCTTTTCATGACCAGATCATGAAGAATCACGTTAGACAAGACGGCTCCTCCTCTCCATTTAAGCATCTCAATACCTGCTCACACCGAGCCTGCAGCTTTACCTTCAGCCATCTGGGCGAATCCAGCCTCCGCCATGGTTCATGCAGAAGCTGCTGCATGAACGAATCGGCGTCATAAAATTCAATATCATAAAGAAGCTCGCCCGCAGGCCGTGCAGGATATCCATTCCATGTGTTTCCTTGAAGTCCTGTATCCAGCTTGAGTCTTGCCGTAAAAGGCTTTATGGCTGGAAGTCCAGGATGCTCACAGGTACCCTCCGGCTCTTCTGCTGCATCGAAAACATGGGCAGTCACATGCAAGCTCACAATGCTGTCCAGCCTGAAGAGCTGCTGCCTGCTACCGTCTGTACTGTTGCAGGCTGCGACATAATCGGCATTATATTTGGAAACCAGCTGCACCGGACAAATATCCAGACGGCTTTCCTGGGCCTCATGCCTGTAGTGGATATGTACGATCCTCTTGTGTGAAATGGCAAACGAGAGCTGTCCGCTGTATTGAATCAGGCGTGGATTCGCCTCAAATACCGGCAGGCGGTTTAGCGTTTCCGGTTTTTCCTCTCCTGTAAACCTGCTGAGCAGATGCGCGACCCGTTGAACACTGGATGGGTGATCACTGCTGAACTGGCCGTATTTCCGCGCCAAAAACTTCAGTACTTCCTTCTCTTCTTCCGTCATATATAAATGCGGCAGCACATATGTTTTATCTTCGTAGCAGTAACCGCGGTGCTTGGCTATGTAGAGAAGCGGAGCCCGCAGGGAGACCGCCAGGTACTCGATATCCCGCTGCGCCTGCCTCCTGGATATTTCAAACTGGAGGGCAATATCCTTGCTGCTCGGATAATGCCCTTCCCTGATCCGCTGGTCAAACCAGTGAATTCTATGCATGTTGCTCATATGTCGGCCGCCCTCCTATCGTACTTGGAACCCTGCAGCTTCTATTGAAGCATCTGCAGGCCTTGGGATTCAAGCCATTTTTTTACACCCGATACTTACCAGCTCATGCTGGAACTTGGCTCCGGTACCGGACCTTCAGTCTTTACCATAAACTGTCGCAGCATCGACTCTCTCTTGAACGGCATTAAAACATTTCTTGCATACCTTGAGCGATGAACCGTCCGTAGTGGTACGCGTATACAGCAGCTTGATCCGTTTACTGTCACAAACGGGACATGTTCCTCGGCCTCTGGATGGGAGACTCCAGAGAATACGTCCTCTTTTGGTTTTTGCCATTGTTTTTTCAACCTCATTTCAATAATTGTTCCTGGTTACATGACCATTATATGGCATGCGGTATGACATAAAGTGTCGTAGCAATATCCTTTTTTCCGGAGCTGGATCTTCGGTCCTATACTCATCCATCAGCCCTAAAATCACATGACCATTCTCCCAAAATCCAGATATTCCGTTTAAGAAAAGAATGAGGCGGGTAAAGAAAATAAGAGCCGATCAACAAGATCACGCTACTGCATACATAAGCTTTAAGGACGAAGAATTAGAGGACCTGCAAGAGGAGGAGAGAAATTGATGAACGTTCCGCAAATGATGCCCTTTCACCATGCCTATCCAAGACCCCAGGTCACTGCAGTGCAGAAGAAGGATAACTCCATCGATAAGCCATTGACCTTCAAAGAGGTTCTTACGGAGAAATTAAATCAAAAGCGTTAACGAAAAGATGAAGCGCACATATCCCTCCTTATGAGTGGCCCCCCTTCCACCCATAAGATTCATATTGTAAAAGAGCGTCTGCATTTGGCAGTCGCTCTTTTTTTATGTACGCGCATCTTTTGTCTATTTACATGATATCGTTCTATCTGTTATATTTGTAGTATAACAGATCAATCATTAAAATTTATTGCTGAAAGAAGGACCGTCCTATGATCATCCGTCTGGATATGCAGTCAGATCTCCCCATATATACGCAGCTGATGAACCAGATAATTGAAGGCATTGCCGGCGGTGAACTCAAGCCGGGAGAAGACCTGCCCTCCGTGCGGAGCCTGGCTTCGGATATCGGCGTCAACCTGCATACCATTAACAAGGCTTACACATTGCTGAAGCAGGAAGGTTTTATTCAAATACACCGGCAAAAAGGAGTCGTTGTTAATCCGGAGGGCATGCCTGGCATAACCCCCGAGTATGAACAAAAGCAGGCCGAACAGCTCAGACCGATGATCGCTGAGTCCATCTGCCGGAGCATGGACAAAGAGCGCCTGCTCCAAATCGTAGAATCGCTTTATGATGACATTTTACACGGTGAAAAGGAGAATGCGTAATGTTCTGGATATCCGCTTTAATGACTGTTGTCATGTTCATCCCCATCTCCATCACAATGATTGCCATGCCATTTCTCAGCAGGGAAACGGTTAGCTTCGGCATATCGGTCAGCGAGGAGATGTACCACAGTCCGCAGCTCCGCCAGATGCGGAAGCAATACGCCTGGATCAGCGGCATCCTCTATACCCTGCTGCTTCTGGCATGCCTGCTCGTCCTGCTGGGAACTGACGAAAAAGGCCTGGCATACGTCCTGTCGTCATATATCACTGTAGTGATCGTTTGTTCCGCAGTTATCAATCTGACATATTATCTGAAGATGAAAAAAGTGAAATCATCCTTGCCTCCGGCCACATTGAAAACTGGCAAAATTGCGATTGATACGAAATTCCGCAGCCGCAAAATGACGATTTCAAACAAATGGTATGTGCTTCATCTTGGCGTTATGCTGATCAGTACCATTCTGGCGCTCGTATATTACGACCGTTTCCCTGCCAATCTTCCCATGAAGTTCGATTGGCAGGGTGAGGTGACCCGTTCCGCCGCCAAGTCCATCCGGACCGTGCTGGGACCCAACCTGATGCAGCTGGTCATGATTGCCCTCTTTATATTCATCAACCGGATGATTCTCAAAAGCAAACAGCAGATCAATCCGGATCACCCGGAACAATCGGTTCAGCGGAATGCCGTCTTCCGTCTCAGATGGTCCATGTTCTGCGCAGTGGCCGCCATGATGATGGTGCTTCTGCTTTCGTTTGTCCAGCTGAATATGATATTTGAACTGCATGCAAGCATCGTATTGCTAGTTACGCTGCTGATGCCCTCTCTGATCGTCGTTATGGCTTTGATCCTCTCCTTTACCACAGGCCAGGGAGGCCGTCGCATCGGGCATCCATTGAGTACGGGCACCTCCGCCTTCGGCGATGACCGCTTCTGGAAGCTGGGCTTCATCTATTTTAATCCCGGTGACCCGGCCCTGTTTGTAGAAAAACGGATGGGGATCGGCTGGACAGTGAACTTCGCCCGTCCTACGGCCTGGATGGTATTTGTAATTACGTTGCTTGTGATCACTGCCGTTGGCTTTTTTGCAGGGTAATATACTTTCCCTGAAGTGAAGTTGCAGGATAGGAAAAATAAAAGAGACCTTAAACGTCTCTCGAGGAGGATTTTATATCATGAAAAAGCCTTCAAAAATCAACAAGGCGGCAGCTGCTTCTCTCGTTCTTGCCCTCTCCATACCAGCAGTTGCTGCAGCTTCGGACTCCCAGGAGGAAACATCCTATACCCCCGTACGTGACATTGCCGAAAAGCTTAATGTACAGATTCAGTGGGATCAGTCTGCTCATACCATCACGCTGAATAAGGGCGACCAGACACTGGTTATTACTCCGGGCGGGAATCAAGGCGTACTCAACGGCAAAACCGTACAGGTAGGCGGCTCCGTCCGCCTCGTTGCTGGAAGAACATTGGTCCCCGCGGCTTTTCTACCCGGCATATTTGGGGAAGCCTCAGCCAGCAGTGGCAGCTTGAGTGATTCACCCGATTCAGATAACAAGGCAGATTCCTTCTTCAAGGAGCTCCAAGCCGGCAATGGCACGAAAGCCGCTGATGATATGAGCCCTACGCTCAAAAAAGCCCTGCCGGTGCAAGCTCTGAATATGCTGTGGAGCAATTATGAGCAGTTGTACGGCAAAGCTGAATCTGGCAAGACTCTCAAAACGGAACAAGACAACGCAGTTCATCATAACGTAAACTACTCCGTGCAAATGGGCCAGATCCCTCTGAACATCACACTCCGGCTGAGCACCAGCGGATTGGTGGATGATATGCTTATCACCCCTGCCAGCGCCGCAGGATACCAAAAGCCTGCGTATGACAATCCTGCAGTCTATACCGAACAAGAGATACGTATTGGAACTGGGGACCTCGCACTGCCAGGTACCCTGACCTTGCCTCTAGGCGATGGTCCGTTCCCTGCGGTCGTCCTTGTTCACGGTTCCGGCCCTCAGGACCGCGACAGCTCTATCGGAGCCGCCAAGCCGCTCCGAGATTTGGCCGTTGGCCTGGCTGCAAAAGGGATTGCAGTCCTGCGCTATGACAAGGTGACGTATGAGCATACGTTTAAGATCGCAGGTGATCCCAAGTTAACGCTGAAAAAGGAAACCGTGAACGACGCCATATCCGCAGTCAAACTGCTGAAACAATCACTGAAGATAGACGCGGAGCATGTCTTTGTTGCCGGTCACAGCCAAGGCGGCTTTGTCATGCCGCTAATTATCGATGCCGATCAGGATCATGATATTGCCGGCGCCATTCTGCTCTCCGGCCCGGGTTCGAGTTTTACGGATACCCTGATCGAACAGCAGCAGGAGCTGGTGGCACGCATCAAAGAATTGGGCCAGGACACGACTCCATATGAACAGCAGGCAGCTGTCTGGACCGGCATTGCCAATCTTGTTAATGATCCGCAGTATACGGTGGACCATATGCCTGAGAATTTCCCGCTCTCCCCTGCCTACTGGTGGTTTGAGCAGAAGAACTACAAGCCAACCGCTCTCGCACAAAAGCAGCATACACCGATGCTGATCCTTCAGGGAGAAAATGACTGGCAGGTAACAATGAAACAATTTACACAGTGGGAAAGCGCTCTGAAAGACCGCAGCGGCGTCGAATTCAAATCTTATCCGCATATGAACCATCTGCTTGCAAACTATGATGGTATTTCTACCGGAGCAGAATATGTGAAGCCCTCCAATGTATCTTCTGAACTCATCTCTGATATTGCCGCCTGGATTCAGAAGCGTAAATAAAGAATAAATAACGCTTTATACCCCCGGCTTCATCCGCTCGGGATGGATTTACCATCCAGTCTCTGGGATAATGAACACAAGCTATTGTTTATTTTTTCTATGGGAGGTCTATTTCAATGAGTGAAAAACGCGTGATGACAGCCGAGGATCTGCATCGTATGCAATGGGTTAGTGACCCGGCAGTTTCTCCTGAAAACGGTGCGACTGCGTACATACTCAAATCAGTCAACACCAAGCATGGCGGATATATAACCCAGATCCGTCTGATTCATCCGGATGGCAGCGGTGATGTTCCATTTACCGCAGGTGAGCAGGATGGAACCCCGCAGTGGTCTCCGGACGGTTCGCACCTCGCTTTTCTCCGTAAAAAGGGTGACGCTCGCCAAGTATGGCTGCTGCCTGCACATGGTGGTGAAGCACAGGCCGTTACCGAGCTTAAACACGGCGTAAGCGCATACAAGTGGTCGCCTGATGGAACAGCCCTGCTGCTTAAGGCGGAAGCGCCTGATGAAATAGAAGAGACAAACGCAGCCAAAGATGAACCAAAACTGCCTGAAGAGAAAATTATCGACCGTATCCGCTATAAAGCTGACGGAACCGGCCTGATGGGCAGCCGCAGAACTCATTTATTCGTTTTTGATATCGCGGCAAAAAGCAGCAAACAGATTACTTCGGGAGCATTTGATGTCGGCTCCTTCGCTTGGTCGCCTGACGGTGCCCAAATTGCTTATACAGCGGAGCTTCCTACCGAGGATATTACCGACCCTGATCTTAGACCAACGAACGATTTGTACGTTACCGACCGCGAAGGCAGCGCAGCCCGCCAGCTTACAGACGGTAAAATCAGCATCGGATATGTCGGCTACACACCTGACGGCCAGTCTATTCTGATGCTCGCTGACGATATGTCCTGCGGTTATGCCACACTGACCCGCATCTATCTCATTCCGGCCGTTGGCGGCGAATACCGAGCCCTCTACACGGATCTGGACATTCAGATCGGCCACAGCTGCGTCAGCGACATGCGCTCCGGTGCCGGAACACCGCCTGTATACAGCCAGGATAAACAGTCCGTTTATATCCAGGTCAGCCAAAATGGCCGTGTGGAAATCGCTCGCTTTGCCCTGAATGGCTCGGACTTTGAGATCATTGCCGGCGGTGACCGCGAAATCTACCAATTCGCCCTGACGCCAAATGGCGGTTTAATATTCGCAGCAGCTGATCCGTTGCATCCAGGGGATCTGTTCCGGATGGAGCTGGCCAGCGGTACGGAAACCCGCCTGACCGAGTGCAATCAAGAGCTTTGGAGCGAGCTTGAGCTCAGCGAGCCGGAGGAGTTCCAATTCCGGGCTGGCGACGGCTGGCCGATGCAGGGATGGATCATGAAGCCAACCGGCTTCCAGGAAGGCTCCAAGGTCCCTGGCGTTCTCGAAATCCACGGCGGTCCGCAGGTCATGTACGGTCATACGTTCATGCATGAATTCCAGCTGCTTGCCGCAGCGGGCTTTGCTGTATTCTATACGAATCCGCGCGGCGGACACGGCTACGGCCAGGACCATGTCAACACGGTTCGTGGAGACTACGGCGGACGCGATTATCAGGATCTAATGGATTTCACGGACTATGTGCTGGAAACCTACACGTATGTGGACGGCTCCCGTCTGGGCGTAACCGGGGGCAGCTACGGCGGCTTTATGACCAACTGGATCGTTGGACATACGGACCGCTTCCAGGCTGCTGTCACTCAGCGTTCTATCTCGAATTGGCTTTCGTTCTACGGCGTAAGCGATATCGGATATCACTTCACCGAGGATCAAATCTGGGGTAACGCATGGGATGATCTTGAAAAGCTGTGGAAGCATTCACCTCTGGCCTATGTGAAAAATGTAAACACACCGCTCCTCATTCTCCATGGCGAGCAGGACATGCGCTGTCCTATTGAGCAGGGTGAGCAAATGTTTGTTGCCTTGAAGCGGCTCGGTAAGAAAACTCAATTGATCCGCTTCCCGGGCGCAGACCATAATCTGTCCAGAAGCGGCAACCCTCATCTTCGCACCAGACGCCTCAGTCATATCGTGCGCTGGTTTGAAGAAAATATTGAAAGATAGTTCTGGCTCCAGACAGTATGCGGGGAGACCACCTCGTTTCTTTGCAGTGCACCGAGTATGTTGAAAATAAAGCCCGCTAAGCCGTACTTCACGGCTTAGCGGGCTTCATTCGTTTATATCATCATGCCCATCTCACGGGCAGCTTCCTTCAGCACAGGCGCAAATTCATGGAGCGTATCGGTTGAAATCCGCCCGACAGGCCCGGATACGGACAAAGCAGCAGCGACAACCCCGCTTCTGTTCACGATTGGCACGGCCACCGCGGCCGCGCCCGGTTCACGCTCCTCAAAGCTCGTAGCGTAGCCCTGTTCACGAATCTCCTCCAGCATCTGGAGATATGCATCCGGGTCAGACATATCCGGCCACTCGGGATCCTGAAACAGCTCCTGCTGGTCCTCCTGTGTGGCAAAGGCTACCAGCACCTTGCTGGATGCGCCTACATACAAGGGAAGTCTTGCTCCGACCTGAGCCACACGACGGATCGCCTGGTTGCTCTGAACTGCCTGAATCCGCAGACGGTCCTTTCCGTCCCGCAAATACAGGCTCACTGTCTCTCCAAGCCGGTCACGCAGTCGTTCCATCGCCGGAAGGAGCAGCACGGCAGGATCATCGCTCTTGGACAGATGAGTCGACAACTCCCAGACTTTCAGACCCAAGCGGTACTTTTCCGTTGCCGCATCCCGGATCACGAAACCTCTCTCTTCAAGCGTCGTCATCAGACGATGCACCGTGCTTTTATGAAGGTGGATCTGCCCGGCAATTTCAGTCAGTCCAAGCTCACTGTTCCTGGTAAAACACATCAATATATCAAGTGCGCGCTCGACGGCGCGTACGGTCAATTTGCGGTCTTCCATTCCTTGCTCCCGCCCCTCCTAATGTTTCACCACATGAAACATGGTTACAATAATTATAAGAAATTCAGCGTCTAAAGTCTACTTTTTCGCAAAATCTGTTCATATAGAGAAGGCTAAACCAGCCCTCTATTACAATTCAATAACAAATAGGCCAGGCTGATTGACTTTAGGCGTCCCACAGCATAGGATATAGAGTAAAATTTTATCTGTTTCCCATTCGTTGCTTAGAAGCTAAACTATAATAGTAATCCTTAAAGGAGGGGCAAGCATGAACATGGCAACACGAAATGACGCCCAAATATCTCGCCCCCTGACTGAAACACCCATACCGCTGACTCCGCGGCTCATACGCGTTAAGCATATACTGGTAGCTTTACTGCTATCGGTTCTGTTCTTTCTGATCTTCTGTTTCATCGCGCTGCATGCGTATATCGCCTGGGTGCTCTCAAATCCGACAGTGGCTCCGCTCTATTCCAATCCGATGCAAGCCAAGCATATGTCTTATGAGAATGTCACTTTCCCCGCGCTTGACGGTAGTCGGATGATTCAGGGCTGGTACATTCCCTCTGCCGGGTCAAAGAAAACGATTGTATTCAGTCATGGATATGGTGCCAATCGTGAGGAAACATGGATTCCGATGTATGATTTGGCCCATTATGCCCACCGGATGAATTTCAACGTAATCATGTTTGATTACGGGTTTGCATCACAGAACAGCAAGGCGGTGGCCACGGGCGGCAAGGTGGAGTCACAGCAGCTGCTCGGAGCGATTGAGCTGGCCAAAAAGCGGGGCGCTAAACAGATTGTGGTATGGGGATTCTCCATGGGAGCAGGCACAGCTCTTCAAGCTGGACTGCAGACGAAAGATGTCGACGCAATGATTCTGGACAGCAGCTTCCTGCTGGAACCGGATACGCTGTATCATAATATCAAAAACCAAATCGATTTGCCGCGGCATCCGTCGCTCGAAATATTAGAGCTGCTATTTCCCGTGCTGAACGGAACCAGCCTGCATCAAATTCCGTATCAGCAGGTCAAAAAGGAGGATTATCCATTCCCGATCTTTTTTGTGCATGGTACAGAGGATGAAAAGGCTCCTTACCCAATCGCTGAAAAATTGGCAGCTAACCAGACGAATCCCTACTCCGATGTATGGATTGTCAAAGGCAGCCACCATGAACTTATTTTCCGCGAGCATCCCCGTGAGTATCTGCGCCGAGTTTCAACCTTTCTGGGCAACGTGAAGCTGGCGGAACAGAAGGACATTGATAATGCGCCGTTGGTGAAAAGCAAACCGTGATTCGGGACACAAAAAAGAGGCATCCCTGGAGGGTTGATATCAACCCTCCAGGGATGCCTCTTCTATACCGATCAACCTTTAATTAAAGACAGAAATTCAGCTCTGGACGCAGGATCCTCGCGGAAAATGCCTCGTACTCCGGAAGTTACCGTTTTGCTTCCCGGCTTCTTCACACCACGGGCGCACATGCACAGATGCTCACCCTCCACAACAACCATAACACCGTGAGGCTCCAGAACGTCGACCATAATGTCGGCGATTTGCGATGTAATTCGCTCCTGAACCTGCAAACGGCGGGTCACTGCTTCGACCAGACGAGCCAGCTTGCTGAGACCGGCAATTTTGCCGCTTGGGATGTAGCCGATATGGACCTTACCGAAGAAAGGCGCCATATGATGTTCGCATTGGCTGTAATAAACGATATCCTTGACAATAACCAGCTCTTCATGATTTTCATCAAAGGTAACGCCCAGTACATCCCTTGGGTCCACCTCATATCCCGCAAAAATTTCCTCATACATCCGGGCAACACGCGCAGGAGTTTCCAGAAGTCCTTCCCGCTGCGTATCCTCTCCGATCAATTTCAATATCTGCTCTATATGATGCTCGACTTGTTCACGATTTTGCTGAACCTTGGTATTTGCGTAATCTTTAACGCCAGCCACGGCACGTCCTCCTCTCGTGACCTACTGATTTCTATTATTGAAATATCCTTACCTTACTTGCGTTTGCCGCCGCCTTGCCCTTTTTTACCCGTATTCTGCTGGTTTTTCATCATTTGCTGGGCTTTTTGCATTTGGCGACCATTCAAATTATACCCCATCTGTTTGGCCATTTTTTGCAGCATTTGTGGATCACTTTGCATTTTCTCCATTTGCTTGCGCAAATAAAACACGCCGATAAAAAAACCGCCGATTAAGCCGACAATCAGCGTAACCACAGGAATGACATATTGCATTTTCCGCCACCTCATATTTATAGATCAATACTTTGTGTGCTTAGCAACACGAAACTATCATAGCATGTACCCGTGTGGCTAGCAAATGGATTTCTACATTAAAACAGCCTCTATAAAAACGGTAGTTTCCTGCGCCAAATCCAGCTCCTTGACGTCAAGATGGCTTGCCTCGCCGCGTACGATTCTTACCACCGGACGGCCCGGAAGACCGCGATGCTGATTCACAACAACGCCCGTTTCTTTGGTTGACAGCCGGACGGCAGCTCCGTTGGGATAGATCGAAACCATCCGGTTGAACTGTATCAATACCTCGTAATCCAGCTGCTTCTCCGACATGGCCATCATTTCCTCACAGGCCTCATGCGGCAGCAGGTTTTTTGATTTCGGAAGTAACGGATGGATCAGCCGGTCATACGTGTCCGCGGCCGATACGATTTTGGCATACAGATGAATCTCATCACCTGTCAGTCCACGCGGAAGGCCCAAGCCATCGATCCGTTCGTGATGCTGCAAGGCCACATGGGCAACCAAGAGACTAAAATCTCTTTTATTCTTAAGCTTTTCGAACCCTCTCCACGTATGATGGGATTTGAGTCCGGGTAAAATATCATCTTCTTCACTCATGCCGCTTTTCCCGATATCATGCATCAGCGCACCTGTTGCAAGTTCCTTCAGCTGCTGGTAATTAAGCCCCATATTGATACCCATCACAGCAGACAGCAGACAAACATTCATCGCATGAATGTACTCACTGTTGTCTGTCGTCCGTATATCAGTCAGCTGAACCAGCATTTCCTTGTTGCTCATCACATCTTCCAAAAGACTCTCTACACTGCTTCCAATCAATTGGATGTTCCAGTCCTTTCCGGAACGCACCACCTCAAAAGCGTTGTACATCTCTTGAATGATCCCCTGCTTGGTCGCCTCGCTGAGCATGTCATCCGTATCCACATCGTCAAACAGCGGATCCTGAATATATACCATCGTGACGCCAATCCGGTTTAATGTGTTGATCATGTACACCGTCAGCTGGACGCCTGCAGACAAGAGCACAGTACCGTTGCCGGAATATATGGTTTTGCCTAAGAATTGTCCGGGCTCTACGTTGTCAATGCTTATATACCTCATGATTCTTCCCCCGATTTTCAGCGGCTGATGCGAAAGCCGGACAGCTCTTCACCGCTTTACTCTTCAATCCGCGTATTTCTTTCGGGAAGTGAACCCTCCAGGCTCAGAAGCAGGCGCTTGGTTTCAAGACCTCCACGGAAGCCTGTCAGGCTTCCGTCGCTTTCAAGTACCCGGTGGCAGGGAATGATGACCGGAACCGGATTTTTATTAATGGCTCCGGCGACCGCTCTGATGGCTTTCGGTCTCTTGATCTCTTCCGCTACAACTCCGTAAGAACGGATCTCTCCATATGGAATATCGGCAAGAGTCGTCCAAACCTGAAGCTGAAAAGGTGTTCCGCGCAAATCCAGCGCCAGATCAAACTCCGTGCGCTGCCCGGCGAAGTATTCTCCGAGCTGCCGTTTGGCCTCAGCAAGACGACCGTCGTCATGTTCGAATTCACCACCGCCGCACCAGGTGCGGGACCATTTTTGCAGGACAGCTTCCTTCACGCTAAAGCTGCCGAACTCGATCAGGCAGAGCCCTTTATCTGTGGAGCATAATGTTAACGGTCCAATCTTGGACTGCATTTCATCGTAATAAATCGTTTCCGGCTCTCCGCTGAGAGTAGGTGAAAATCCTGGTGCTTCGCTTACCGTTTCTGCTGTGTTCGCTTTCGTTTGCGATTGAAGTTGTTCCTTCGCTTCCCCGAGCATTTCTCTGACCTTCTCGTCCTGCTCTTCAGCTATGGCTTTATTCATGATGTTCAATGCCTCTTCGCCTCCTATGCGTCCCAGCGACCAGGCTGCGGTTCCCCGCAGCTCCGGCCGTGGGTCTTTCAGCAGTACCTCACCCAGTTTGGGCACCGCAGATGTATCCTTGTAATTTCCGAGCGCAATCACCGCATTGCGCTGGATTGGTTTTCTGCCCCGCCATGCGGCGGCGCTTTCCCCGAACTTCTCCTTAAATTCACGGTTGCTTAGATCCAGAATCGGCAGCAGAAGCGGTCTGTCCTTATCCGGGTCTGGCAGTAAATCCTCATGATGCGTCCAGTGCTTCCCCTTATTTTTCGGACAGATCACCTGACAGGTATCGCAGCCGTACAAACGGTTGCCGATCTTGCGCATAATCTCATCCGTAAGGAAGCCTTTCGTCTGCGTCAGGAAGGAGATACAGCGCTGGGCATTCAGCTGCCCGGGTCCTACCAGAGCCCCTGTTGGACAAGCGTCAATGCATAGCGTACAGTCCCCGCAATCCTCCGTCACCGGCGTATCTGGAGGAAAAGGAATATTCGTTACCATTTCCCCAAGAAAGATCCAGGAGCCCCATTTCGGAGAAATGATGCAGCAGTTTTTTCCGCTAAAGCCGATACCGGCACGTTCCGCAACAGCCCGGTCTACAAGCGCGCCTGTATCCACCATGCTCTCCAGCACAGCCTCAGGCACCCTCTCCCGGATAAAAGCCTCCAGCTTGCCCATCGCCTCGCGCAGTACCTGATGATAGTCCTTGCCCCATGATGAGCGCGACAAAACGCCCCGATACTTGCCCGGCTCATTTTTGGGAGCATCAGTCATTTTGGAAGAATAGGCGACAGCGATAGATATGAGAGAGGCGGGCTCCGCGGAAGGTAGTGCGGGGGTAACACGTTTATCCAGATCAGGTTCTTCAAAGCCGGACTCATAACCGAGTTCACGGTGATTTTGCAATATGGCTTTCAATGATACAAAGGGATCTGCGGAGGCAAAGCCGATTTCGTCAATGCCAAAACTCGCCGTAGCCTCTTTAATTTCACGCTTCAGCTGCTCCCAAGGGGAAGTCGGAGGAGCATAAGCGGAGTTTTTCATGTTTGTCAAAAAGCTCGCGCCTCCTTTTCAGCCTTGATAACGTTTGTTATAAGCCTTTAATCTGGGATACCGGCCAGAAAATGAATTCTGCCCTGCCGACAATAGCTTTGGCGGTAACACTGCCAAAAGAGCGGCTGTCCTTGCTGGCGCCCGCATGCCGGTTATCTCCCATTACAAAGTAGTGATCCTTGTCCAACTTGAGCGGTCCAAAATCCGGATCTTGGATCTCCACTTCCGTATAAGGCTCGACCTGCATCTGACCGTTCACATAGAGCTTGTGATCCTTCACTTCGACAATATCACCGGGAATGCCGATAACCCGTTTGACCAGAAATTCCTTTTTATCCGGTCCATCGCTCGGATCGCGCAGCACAACAATTTCGCCCCTGCTGGGCGATTTGAAATCATACACGATTTTATCAATAAACAGCCTTTCCTTCTCGTACAGCGTTGGCTGCATGGATTGCCCCTTGACCATCGACAGATTGAAGACAAATAAATTAAGCAGCATCATGATTACAAAAGCGATGACGATCGTTTTAGCCCAGTCCCACACCTCGGAGGAAAGA
This sequence comes from Paenibacillus sp. J23TS9, assembly GCF_018403225.1. Taxonomy (NCBI): domain Bacteria; kingdom Bacillati; phylum Bacillota; class Bacilli; order Caryophanales; family Paenibacillaceae; genus Paenibacillus; species Paenibacillus sp. J23TS9. Next base: position 71,025 of record NZ_BOSG01000002.1, read on the forward strand.
CTGCGCTGTTTCGGCTCGGTCACCGGCTTGTCTGCCGGAAGTGTCCCCGAGCGTCCGGGTTCATGCTGTTGAACTTGATTCATCCTACACCTCATTTATAAAAAAATCCCCTTATATACAGAAAAGCATATCTTTCGCAGTTTTGCAACGGCAGTAAAGATATGCTCAATATAGAAAATATTGTTTTTTGACAATAATGATAGCTTGTCCATCTTAGAAGTTTCTATGATTTTGTATGTGTTCATTTGATTGAGACCGGCAAGAAGTTTATAATTTGTATCAACTTGGGTCCATTTGTTACTGCATACGTATTAGTGCTGGGGACTAATAATACTAAGCTTTTGAAAGGCTTCCAAAATCTTGTTAGCGCCGTAGCCCATCGCTTCGTAAAGCGGCAGAGCGGCTTTGTTATGCTCATCTCCGGCAATCATAATACGGCTCACCTTGCGAACCTGGAAACGCTGTTCCATAGCCGCGACCAATGCTTTGCCAATTCCTTGGCGGCGGTAGTCGGGATGAACGGCAATCCTGTAGTAACAGCCGTGGTTGTGCTCGATCGTTCCGATCAAGGCCCCCACAATTTCATCGTCTTCCTCTGCAACCATAATCAATTCCGAATCCCAGGAAAGCTGCCTGGAGAACGGTCCCATCGTATTCCGGTAACACTCTTCGGACAAGGCAACCTGCATCAACTCAGTGACACTGGAACAATCACTTAACTGAAAGGAACGAACATGCATGTCTTAAATCTCCCTTTTTCGTCAGCTTGTTTGGATCCTTGGAAGATCAAGCTCCCCTTAAAATATAAGAAATTATATGCTTCGAAAAGTTCTCATCCTTATATCGCAAGGAAAACTTCCGCTTTAAGCGGTCTGTCTTCTGCGAAAGCTCGTCGCTAGACGCTCTCATTATAATCCAGAATAAATATTACGACAAAAACCGTTAAATTCCTTCTTTATCATTCATTAAACCATAGTTTTCTTTAAAAAACACGCATTTTCTTTTGAAAGCGCTTTATAGCAAGCGTTTTCATTGTAATATCAGTCAAATAACCATATAATGGTGATTTTTGGACGCATAAAAACTCGGGGAAAGGGTAATGGATAATACGGATTATGTAAGACCGTACAGACCTAGGTTGACTTTATAAACATAAATGTTGATTTAATTGAAAAAATACGGTTTAATTGTATTTGGATGCATTACTGCTACATAATCCGGTCAAAAAGGATGCTTTTGCCCAGCAAAAACTCCTTTAAAAAAACATTTACAGGAGGTATTTATCATGGCATTTCAATTACCAGCACTTCCTTACCCTAACAATGCGCTCGAGCCTCATATCGACGCACAGACAATGGAGATCCACCACGATCGTCACCATAACACGTATGTAACCAATTTGAATGCAGCTTTGGAAAGCGCTCCTGAACTGCAAAATAAAAGCCTCGACGAGCTTCTGTCGAACCTCGACAGCGTGCCTGAAGGCATCCGTACAGCCGTTCGCAACAACGGTGGCGGACATGCGAACCACTCCCTTTTCTGGGAAATCATCGGACCAAACGGCGGCGGCGCACCAAGCGGCCTGCTGGCACAAGCTATCGACAGTGATCTTGGCGGTCTCGATAAATTTAAAGAAGACTTCGCCAAAGCGGCTACTACCCGTTTCGGCAGCGGCTGGGCTTGGCTCGTTGTGAACAAAGACGGCAAGCTGGCTGTTACCAGCACACCTAACCAAGACAACCCAATCATGGACGGCCAAACTGCGGTTCTGGGCCTTGACGTATGGGAGCATGCTTACTACCTCAAATATCAAAACAAACGCCCTGATTACATCGCTGCTTTCTGGAACGTTGTAAACTGGGATGCTGTCAGCAAACGTTACCAGGGAATCGTTCAACCGTAAGGTGATTTTCTGAGCGTAAGGCTCGGCAGAACAAAGAGAACCGTCCATATTGGACGGTTCTTTTTTCATGTTCATGATCTTATTCAGCGGTCTGCTTCCCATTAAAGTACTCACGGATGATTTTTAGAAACACATTCGGGAAGGCATACCGGGCCATATCCTCTTCAAGAATCCAGCGATGGATGGGTCCATCATCCTTCACCTCATGCTCCAGTGTATAGACCGCCTTTGTCTCCGCCACTAAAGGAAGCTCCTCTTCACGGCAGCTGTAAACCTGCAGATTCCAATGAATATGGCTGAATGTATGCTCGGCATCCATCATATATCCCGTTGGTCTCGCTGTGATTCCTTCTTCCAGCAGCGCGCCTGCCAGGATATCCATCGCCGGTTCATCCGGCAGCCGGCCGCTTCGGCTTTGCGGAACCTGCACATGCGGAAGCTCCCACATCCGGGCCAGCAGGCCTTCTTGCGGACGCTGGCGGATCAGTACTTTGCCCGCATGCTCTCCCGATCCTTCCACCAGAGCCACCACCCGAAATTCAGGACGCGGCGGCTTTGCTTTGGTCTTCACCGGCAGCGATTCCTCGACTCCTTCGAGCCGGGCGGAACAGTGCTCCATTACCGGGCAAGTCAGGCAGTGCGGCGATTTCGGCGTGCACACCAGCGCTCCAAGCTCCATCAGCGCCTGATTGAAATCGGAAGCGCGGCCCTCAGGGATAAGCTCTACGACCAGCCCCTCCATAAATGACCGGGTACTTCCCTTCATGATGTCTTCTTCAATCAGAAAGTAGCGTGACAATACCCGCATGACATTGCCGTCCACCGCCGGCTCAGGCTTGTTGAATGCGATGCTCAGCACTGCCCCAGCCGTATATGGGCCAACCCCCTTCAAGGCAAATACCGATTGCTTGTCATCCGGTACTTGTCCGCCATGAAGCTCCTTCACCTGTTTGGCCGCTGCCTGAAGATTTCGCGCACGTGAATAATATCCGAGGCCTTCCCAGCACTTCAGCACATCCTGCTCTGGTGCATCCGCCAAATCCTCGACGGTTGGGAACCTTTCAATAAATCGATGAAAATAAGGAATAACAGTATCCACACGTGTCTGCTGCAGCATGATTTCTGATACCCAAATATAGTATGGATTGCGGTGACGGCGCCACGGCAGATCTCTTTTATTACGCATATACCATTCCAGCAAATGCTGGCTAAAAAACTTTTTTTGCTCTGTTTGATTCATAAGGCTCTTTCAAATCCTTCCGGCTTTCTCTCTGTAAGCTATTTAACGATTCTTTCAATGACTGCAAACGCTGAAGCCAGCTCAGTCTGGTGAGATATGGTCAAATGTATAATATACTCCGGTTCACCTGGAAGCTTAAGGCGTTCCCATGCTCCCGAGCTTAGGACGGCAATGGGCCTGCCCAAGGAATCCGGCAAAATCTCCATGTCGCCAAAGCCGATGATACTGCCGATTCCGCAGCCGAAAGCCTTGGAAATCGATTCTTTGGCGGCAAAACGGCCGGCTACGAATTCAGTCAGCTTTCCGCCTCTTTTTCTGGCTTCCTCCCGCTCTTTCTCCGTGAGCACCCGTTCCATAAACCGATACCCGAGCTGCCCGCTCAACAGGAGCGAAAGCCGTTTGATTTCCAGCACATCATGCCCGATTCCGTGAATCAATGCACCACACCATCCTTCCAAACATTCAAACCTTATTGTAGCAGGAGAAATCCCGTGATGCGAGTGATGTCTATAATATTTCGATCTGGGATCGGAAGAAATATTTGTAAAAATAGTATTGACCATTTTATATTCATTCGTTATATTATACATCGAAACGATATATCAAATCGATACATACGAGGTGGATCCAATGCTTGAATACATCCTTTTAGGGCTGCTGATGGAAGGTAGCATGAGTGGCTATGACATGAAAAAGACCATCGACCTGTCCATCGGCATGTTTTACAAGGCCAGCTTTGGCAGTTTATACCCCGCGCTAAAACGCCTTACTGACAAGGCATGGGTATCCGTTACCGAAGAGGAAGACAGCAGCAAGAACAAAAAAATCTACTCCCTCCTGCCTGAAGGCAAGAACACCTTTATGGAATGGCTTGGTGCACCGCTTACGCTCAGCCGCAACGAATTTTTAGTAAGAGTCTTTTTTTACGATTATCTGGATGAAGCAGCCCGGATCCAACGCCTTACCGAATACCATCACAAGCTGAACCAGGAAATCGGCCGTCTGCAGGCAGTCGAGCAGATTGTTGCAGGTGAGCTGGCTGAGATTCCGGACCCGCAGAAGCATTACTACAGAGTATCGGTGTTATCGTACGGCAAGCGTTTTTTTCAGATGGAAAAAGAATATGTTGAGCAATTAATTAAAGGAGCTGATCTTAATCATGAAGGTACCGGCCACGCAAACAAACCTTAGCAAGATCCCATTTACGGAAAGGCGTCCCGTTTTAAGCGTTGTCATCATTGAGCTGCTTATCCTCGTTGCGATGTTCATCGCCGGAGCGTATGCCACCATCAAGGAATTGAGCTACACTGCGCCTGTTCTGATTGCCTTTATCCCGATTTCCATTGTGCTGATTCTTTATGTAACCTTGAAGAAGAGCTGGGGACGCTACGGCTTCCGGCCGCTCACCGAGATTCCCCGGCAGAACTGGATCTATTATCTACCGCTCGTGCTCACGCTGATTTGCATTGCTTTCAATGGATTTAGAAGCTTTACGCTTCAAGAAGCCCTGTTCTTTGTTTTCTTTACCCTGATGGTCGGTTTCGTGGAAGAAACGGTATACCGGGGACTGATCCTGCACATTCTTCTTCGGAAAAAGAGCATCACTGCCGCAATCGTCGCCTCCAGCCTGCTGTTCTCAGTCACGCATGTCCTTAACATACTGTCCGGACAAAGCGCCGAGGACACTATCGTACAGCTTGTCTACGCTCTGCTCACAGGTGCTGCCCTAGCCTTACTCATCGTTAAGAATAAAAATATCATTCCATTAATTATCTACCACTTTATACATAACTTGATCCAGTTTCTCGGCCAGGACGGCCGTTCTGTCTCCGTATGGGATTATGTCATCCTGGTGATCCTGCTTCTGCACTGCGTATGGCTGATCCTGAGCCTGAAAAAAGAGCCAGCATTGCCGCAGGTCTCCGGTTCTTCCAAAGGGATGGCCTAAACGCAAGGACTACCTTTCATTCTCTTGCAGACGCTGCGCGGTCAGATATTGCTCCATCGCTGTTGTTACTTGTTCACAAACTAAAAACGGGCAGCAAGGTTGAACCCTTGACTGCCCGTTTATTCATTTTCTATATCCCCGGAATCGAATTCCGCTTATGCGCTGTTCGCTTGTAGTAGCTTTCCAGACGTTCCTTCGTGGCTGCGTCGACTTCTTTACCCTCGAGGTAGTCGCTGTTCTCATCATAGGAGATGCCCAGCTCCTTCTCGTCGGTCTGTCCCTCCCAAAGCCCCGCGGTTGGTGCCTTGTCCAGGATTTCCTTCGGAACACCCAGGTATCTTGCCAATTGGCGGACCTGACGTTTGTTCAAGGTGCTCATCGGTGTGATGTCAACGGCACCGTCACCCCACTTGGTGTAGAAGCCGGTAATCGCCTCGGAAGCATGATCCGTACCCACCACCAGCAGATTCAATTCAAAAGCAAGTGCATACTGCATCACCATTCGGGTTCTGGCTTTGACATTGCCTTTGCCCTGCGGCGTAATATGACGGTGCACCCCCATGTGCTTAAGCCCCTGCTCGACTTCGAGCGCAATCTCGGTTACGGTATCCTCGATATTGGTCTCGGCAGTATGCTTCAGATCAAAGGCTTTGGCCACGGCGTAGCTATGTTCGATATCGTCCTGCGTGCCGTAGGGCTGGTAAACCCCCAGCGTCATAAATTCATCGCCGTTTTCCTTTGTCAATTCATCCGTTGCCCGTTTGCATAAACCTGCAACGACAGCACTATCAAGACCCCCGCTTATAGCGATCAGAAGTCCCTTTGCCCCGGCATTCTTCACGTAGGATTTCAGGAAGTCCACTCTTTTTCTAACCTCTGCCTCTTCATCAATGACCGGCTTTACGCCCAAGGCTGCAATAATTTCTTCTTGCAGGCTCATCCAAAACACCTCTTCTCATGATACTTGGCTTATATATGAAATTAGATTGCCCTTCAAGGCTCTCTACCATTACTTAAACAGAAAACCCCGCATAGATCGGTTATCCGATTATACGGGGCATTATGTAACGTGCTGTGCCTATTAACGGCACACACGGTCAAACGCTTCAGTTAGATCCTCGGCAATTTCTTGAGCCGAACGATCTTCGATCTGATGACGTTCAATGAAATGAACAAGCTCCCCATCCTTCAGTACTGCGATGGAAGGAGAAGACGGAGGATACGGTGCAAAATATTCTCTGGCTTTTGCCGTAGCTTCTTTGTCCTGTCCGGCGAATACTGTGAACAGATTGTCAGGCACCAAATCATTTTGCAATGCCAGGGAAACACCAGGACGGCATTGTCCAGCTGCACATCCGCATACCGAGTTGACAACTACCAGGGTGGTGCCTGGAGCATCCAACAGATGCGTTTCTACTTCCTCTGGAGTTCTGAGCTCCTTGATCCCGAGACTCGTAAGCTCATCTCGCATCGGTTGAATCATATCCTTCATATATCTGTCAAAAGACATAGACATTTCTTATCACTCCTAATCTGCAAAATATCAAATATTATAAATTGAGCTAAAGCAATCCGTCTTTAGTTCATTTTATACTGCGTACAGATAATATTATACCTTCATAAACCCTGAAATCAAGAGACATCAATGGAACGGGAAACTCTGCAGCACGCGCTGACTCAGGAATCGGCTAACGGAAGCCGAATGATAAACGTTGTACCTTGACCTTCCTCCGATTCAACCTTTATCTTGCCGCCATGCCGCTCCACGATACTGAGACATAGGGCAAGACCCAGCCCCGTCCCTTTGGCTTTGGTCGTAAAAAAGGGTTCAAACAGCCGCTCCAGGCGGCTTTTGGACATCCCCACGCCCGTATCCATAACGATCAGTTCCACGATTTGCTCCTTCTCTACAAGACATGTTTGCAGGATAAGCTTCCCCTTCTCTTCCATCGCCTCCATTCCGTTACGGGCGAGATTCAGCAGCAGCTGCTTGATTTCCTTGGCGTTCAAATTCAGCTTCGGCACACGCTCATCCAGCATCAACTCAATGGTTTGTCCACGCAAATTCGCATCCGCCCACAGCAGTGGGCTGAGATCATTGATAATCTGGTGCAGATGCCACTGCTCTTTTTCGGATATCCGGTTTTGAGCAAGGGATAGAAAGTCATTGATGATGCCGTTCGCGCGATCCAGCTCCTCCATGACAATCCGGTAATAATGGTCAAGCGATTCCGGACTCTTTTCCTTCATCAGCTGAAGAAAACCGCGCACCACAGCCATCGGGTTACGGATTTCATGCGTGATGCTGGCTGCCATCTGTCCGACCAGGCTGAGCCTTTCCACATTCCCCAGTTCGCTCCGCAGTCTTTCCAGCTCAGTGATATCCTGAATGACCAGAACCGCTCCAAGTATTTCACCGGTATAACCGTTCGTAAGCGGCGAGGTACTCGTATAGTGGATCTGCGAACCAATCCTTATCAGCTCATTATTCATCTTGATGCCTTTCAAGGCTTGAGCAATCCGGTAGCTGATATAATCCTTCTCCATCATATCGACAAATGGGCTCAGCGGATGCCCGAGAATATCATTTTTGGTCAGCTCAGGCTCCCGGCTTTTGAATAAATTCATCATCATTTCGTTAATGCTGGTAACATTACCGCTGTTATCTACGGATACCATGCACAGGGGCGCCACATCCATCACTTGCTGGAGCTTCTCTTCCTCGCGGAGGTACTTTTCGGAGATGCCCTTGATCTGTTCCTTCAGCAGCAGCTTCTCTAAAGCAAATTCAATTACATAAATGAGTGCGCCGCCAGCAAAAACGCTTACCATGATATAAAACAAAATTAAAAGCAAAGAGCCCGTATCGGAAAAGCTTAAATTAGGATCTTCAATAATAGGGGATGCAGTGATGAGGAGCATGGCGGGTAGGAGACACATCCACAGCTTATTGACTTTATCAGTGAGCGTTCCCTTCCTAAATTGAGGGGACATTAGAACAAGCAAGGGGTATAACGGCAAACCGGTATGCAAAAAGAGTCCGGATAAAGACCATCGTTCGTTTAAAAAATAATCACATAGCAGGTACATTCCTGCCAAAGGAAGTCCGCTTTTGTATCCTCCATAGAGCATGCCGATAAATAGCGGCAATATGCCTAGATTAAGGGGAATCAGATGAAACAGCGAGGTGGAAAACACCGAGCACAGCAAAATGCTCAAAGCACTGGATATAATGATAACAAATTCGAAGCCTGTAGGATCGAGCTTCCTCTTTCGCCTGAGCGCGCGGACATACTTATCCAGACTAAGCGGGAACAAAAACGCAAATGAACCCGCCATGAGCACCTGTGTTATAATATTTTTCAGCGCAATAATAATCGCAAGTCCCTCCTCCCCATCCGGGCAGCCTATACAGATCCATTCACTTGGATGACACTTGGGCATATCTGATTCTGCAGGAAATAGCGACAAAAATAAATTAACTGTAAAAAAGTGATGTACATGTTGATTAAATCACAGCCTACACTATATTACAATATACCCTGATATATCCTAAAAAGGTACAATTAAAACGCGGATACGGGGGTCATCGGTTAGAAGGAGAGAAAAACGTGAAAGAATATGATGTCATTGTCGTTGGAGGCGGATCTGCGGGTCTCATGGCCTGCATCGCAGCAGCCAAAAACGGCGCCTCGGTCCTGCTTCTGGATAAGGGAAGCAAGCTTGGTCGCAAGCTCGGCATCTCGGGAGGCGGCCGCTGCAATGTGACCAATGCCAAAGAAACCGAGGAGCTGATTGCCCACATTCCAGGCAACGGCCGTTTTTTATACAGTGCTTTTCAGCATTTTAACAATCGTGATATCATGAGTTTTTTTGAAGGCTTGGGTATTGCTCTGAAGGAAGAGGACAACGGCAGAATGTTCCCAGTATCCGATAAGGCAGCCAGTGTGGTTAACACGCTCGTGGGAGAAGTCCGGAGGCTTGGCGTGCAGATCAAAACGGATACTCCTGTAGCGGAAGTGCTTTATGAACATGGACAGGCCTCAGGCATAAAGCTTGCATCTGGAGCAGCATACCGCTCATCCGGTGTTATTCTCGCCACGGGCGGCAAATCGGTGCCCCATACAGGATCGACTGGTGACGGTTATCCGTGGGCACAAGCCGCTGGACATACCATTACGGAGTTATATCCTACCGAGGTGCCCATCGTATCCCGTGAAAGCTGGATCGCAGCCAAAGAGCTTCAGGGCTTGTCTCTTCGTGATGTCGAGCTGTCAGTATGGAATCCGAAAGGCAAGAAGATCATTGGACACCGCGGAGATATGATATTTACCCATTTCGGGCTCTCCGGCCCAATTGCCCTGCGGTGCAGCCAGTTTATCCGTCAGGTGAAAAATAAATTCAAGGTCAATGAAGTGGAAATGGCAGTGGATTTATTTCCCGATACGCCTCCTCATGAACTGGAACGCATTTTGCGTGAAAAGCTGGCTGATGAGCCCAAGAAGGCCATCAAAAACGTGCTCAAGGGCACCGTTCCGGAACGTATGCTGCCGCTGCTCATGAACCGGGCCGAGCTGGACGGCGACGCCACTTTCGCCCATCTGCCAAAGCAGCAGTGGTCCACCTTTGTGGATGTGCTGAAGAAGTTCGTTATTCATGTCACCGGTACCAAATCGATCGAGGAAGCTTTTGTCACCGGAGGCGGTGTCAATCTGAAGGAAATCAACCCGAAAACGATGGAGTCGAAGCTGATGCCGGGTCTCTTTTTCTGTGGAGAGATTCTGGATATTCACGGCTATACCGGAGGATACAATATCACGGCAGCCTTTTCCACGGGCTATACGGCCGGTATGCATGCGGCGCAAATGTCCCATCCAACTGATAGTTAATATGACGCTTATATTGAAGGCCCGGATTTCACGAGTGAAATCCGGGCCTTCTTTTAATATTCTTTATTCAGCATGAACAGGCGCATAACCTGAGGAACAGTCCATCCAATGACAGCGGCTAGGGGGATGAAGCCAATAATTGCAAGCCAGAGGGTTACTCCAGTAAACAGTAAAATGGCCGATGTCCAGACCGCGAACGGAAGCAGCAGTGTCCGGACCGCCAGAATCCCAGCCTGAAGGCTCTTATCATCCGGCCATGGCAGCAGTGAAACAAAAGCGTCCTCCCGGAAGTTGAACCATTGCAGAAATAGCCAATAAACCAGCAGCGCCTCAAGTGCAACGAACACCATGGCCTTAATCCCTAATGGAATAGGCAGCAGGAGAACCATCGTGCTAACGGCCGCGAATTGCAGATAGAGCTTTCTCTGCCCCGGATGACGCACTAAGGCTTTGATCATCGCACCTGCCATTCTCTTGGAAGTCCTTACAGAACGGAATACAGGCCGGGATCGGCGAAATATCCAGGTTTTCCTGCGGATCCGGCGCGGTTTGTCCACAGCCTGACTCAAAACAAGGCTCGTCAAGTTTGTCCGTTTGGCCAAATCCTCCTGCACATCATTCATGAATGTCCCCCGGAGACGGAGTCTTACTTGGATGAGGAGCAGGCTTACAGCAACCAAGATCATCGCCCCAAAACCAAGAAAAATAGGATGCGCTCTAAAAATCAAGCTGCATATTACATACAGAATTGCCGGAATTAAGACGAACGGAACATACAGCAAGCGTCTACGCCATCCGCCCGTCTGGACTCTGATCAGATGTTTGGACCACATCAGAACCCATTCAAAAGCAAGGGTAAAGAAAAGCAAACATACGGCAAACAAGCTATCTTCATGAAACTGTCTGATCAAAAACGGAAGCAGAAGCAGATAACAGACAGCCGTTTTTATTGCTGCCGAAGCCATGCTATACAGGCTGCCACGGAGCATGATTCCTTGAAGCCAAGCCTGCCGCTGTACTACAAACAGCACATCCCCCTCCCGAACCAGCAGAAGAATGCCCCCGATGGAAGCAATAAGCATGAGCAGCACCGGCACTAACGTAAATGGAAGCTGTCCGGACCAATCCGGTAGCGGCTCCTTCCATAGACCATAATAGAGCCTGCCACCCAGAAGCAATCCAGGTATGAGTATGTACAGGAACACTGTCCAATCGTCGGCTACCGAACGCAGAACAGCCGCTACTTCTTTAAAGTGGCTCTTCAGTCTCCGCCTGAACAGGCTTGCTGGATTTGGAAATAGATATCCTTCATTCTTTCGGCCGCTCATATCTTCGTCCTTTCCTTCTGTTATCCGCCGTTGCCCTGGTATTCACTCCTCATGCAAGCGAATCGAAGCAGTCAAACAGCGATGCCCCGGGAAGTCCGGCGCTTTCGCGGATATCCGCAAGCGTCCCTTCTACAACCGTCTTTCCGAAGGAAATCATAACGAACCTGTCGCAAATTTTTTCTGCCGTGTCCAGCACATGCGTTGACATCAGTACAGCTGCGCCGCGGCTGCGCTCTTCGTCCAGAAGCCTCAAAAAATCTTTAGTCGCGCGTGGATCCAGTCCGATGAAAGGCTCGTCTACGATATATACATCCGGCTTGCTTAAGAAACCGAGCATTAGCATCATTTTCTGCTTCATTCCCTTGGAGAACCCGCCAGGAAGATCATTCTTAACCTCTTCCATGCCAAACTGGCGAAGAAGCCTGTCCGCATCCCGGCTAAAGGACTCATAATCCAGGCCATACACGGCTGCTGCCAGATCCATATGCTCCCATAGCGTTAAATCATCATGAAAAACCGGCTGCTCCGGAACATAGGCATACCTTTTGGAGCTGCCACCCAAGGAAACACGGGCCTTTGCATGTTTCAGCAGGCCGAGCAGCGTCTTGATCGTGGTGCTCTTTCCGGCTCCATTCGGGCCAATCAGCCCTAAGAGCTCTCCGGCATGAACCTGAAATGCGATATCACGGATACGCGGATGACCTTCCTCGTACCCCGCTTCTTCAATAAATACGTCCAACAGTGCTGCTTCGCTGCTTCCCGCTTCCATTCCAACACCCCTGCCATTAGATCAAAATAATAAGTTCCGCGCCGGTTGACTAAACCCCGGTGGCTGCCCGCCCTTGTACCCGTGCAGCAACGGATGCAGCTGCAAGCTCATCCTTGCGTTCAATCACGCGTCGTCCGGCAAGCAGTAAGAGCCCGATTATAGCCGTCAATGAGCCTGAAATGATGAACGCAGGCACCGCTCCATAGGAGGTCACCAGCGCACCACCGATAACAGGTCCGAGGATGACCGCTGTACTGTTCAAACTGTTGACTGCACCAAATACACGTCCGGTTAACGATACCGGTGTCCGCTGCTGCAGTAAGGCCGAGAACGGAATATAAGTCCAGCCTGCACCAAATCCCGCGAAGAAGAAGGAAGCAAACAATACGGCATATGTCCAGCTGCTTGCACCGGCCAGGGTAACGACAACCGCAGCCAAGCCGAATACAACACCGGTGATGGCTGTTCCAAGTCCAATCTTGGCGAGTGGATTCCATTTGCTTTTACCTGCAATGAGTGCAGCCACCAGCGTACCCAAACCGCTTGCCCCCATGCACCAGCCCAGCAGATTTTCAGAAACGCCCGGAATTCCACGGAACAGGACGACGACCTGCGAGTCGGCAATCGTAACGACCATCAGCATCATGAAAATAGTCACCACGCTGGCCGCAAGGATCGGTATGCTTCCGATCAGCTGCACACCCGCCCCCATCTCTTTCCAAAAGGAGATCTTTTCATCCGTTTTCAGCGCCTCCGTCTTTTCCTCCCCTGCTGACTTCGCATGCCCTGGAACGCCCAGCAGCAGTACAGCGGACAGCAGATAAGACAACGCATCCAATACAAAGCAAAATTTGATTCCGATCAACGTTACAAGCACACCACCAAGAGCAGGGCCGATAATTTTCGTAACTTGTTCAATCCCCGAGCTGATCGACACAGCCTGATTCATTTGAGAGGATGGAACCAGTTCTTTCACTTTACCACTTTTTGCTGGCGAAAATAAGACCGCCATCATCCCTTTCAAGACAAGAATGATATAGATTTGCCACAGGGAATCTGCGAACAGCAGTGCCCCGACAATGGCAAACCGGGCTACATCCGAGATCATCATCAAGAGCTTGCGGTTCACCCTATCGCTAAGATAGCCGCCGAAAGGTCCCCCGAGCATCATAGGTACTGCCATGCACAGCGAAATCATCGTAATTTCCCATGGCGTTGCATTCATCCTTAAGCCTACCATCGTAATCAAGGCAAGCATCAGCAGCCAATCTCCCAGGTCTGAAATCAGCTGGGCTCCCATCAGCATCATATACGGGCGGTTACGCATCAGAGCTTCCTTATTTCTTACGGTGTTTCCCGACATTTCCGGCCACTCCTTCAAGCTTTTTCTTTCTTATATCGTAAAAAAAATGAGCTTTTCTTCCATCAGCCCCGAGACCGATTGAATCTTCAACCCCCGGGATGAAATTTACTACAAATTTTAATTTTTCAAAGCCGATGGAATGTGACAAATCACATGTTTTTCATATAGGCCAAGCGCTATGATAAGGATACAAATATGGGGATTATCAATTCCATCTCAAATATACGGCATGAATCCAACATTCTTAACACGGCAGCAGTAAATGAATATAAAGGCGGGAATAATCATGATTCATCCACAGGAACGTGATGCCCAGTTGTCTCTGCACCTGTACCGGGTGTTCGCCAAAAGCTTCAAAAGCATCAACGAGCATGCCGTCATCAACAGTAAAATCGAAGGCTTTAACCCAACCGCCTTTGCGGTCATGGAGGTACTCTATTACAAAGGCTCACAGCCGATCCAGCAGATCGGCTCCAAGCTTCTGCTGCAGAGCGGCAATGTCACCTATGTGATTGACAGGCTTGAGGAGCGCGGATATATCCACCGCCGTCCCTGCCCAAACGACCGCCGCGTGATTTATGCGGAGCTGACACCGGTCGGCGAGGCATTGATGAACGATTTATATCCCAAATATACCGAACGGATTCATCATGCCTTCAGCGGTTTGAGCGATGAGGAAAAGGCCGAGCTGATTGATTTGCTGAAAAAACTGGGGATGCAGGCAGAAAGGCTGACGCCTTCCCTGCGGAAGTGAATAGTCGGTAACAAAAAAAGGACACCCTCACGGTTATCGAAAACCGGGGTGTCCTTTTTGTTCAAAATCCCGCGGGTACGGGCTAAGCCTTTTCTGCCAGTTCCTCTTCTTCGGACGCAGGCACTGTATTACGCAGCGCCAAGACAGAAATGAGGCTGATGACCGCGATGACTGCCATCACCACATATAACGAATGAATGCTTCCCTCCAGAATCTGCTTCAGCTGGTTCCACAGCTCCTGCGGCATGCTGGCGCTTCCTTCCGGGGTCAACAGCTGGTTCACTTCCTCCTGCTTTACATCCTCAAGCCCCGGCTGACGGGCAATCCGGTTCGCAATGCTGAGGTTGATGAAGGTTCCGAACACGGCAACACCGATCGTCTGGCCCAAGGAACGCACAAAGGTATTGAGCGCCGTAGAAGCTCCTCTCAGTGAATAGCCGACGGAGGATTGGGCGATGATCGTGAACACGGTCGTCGAATAACCAAATCCCACTCCGTAGATAAAGGTATAGATCAGCAGAATATAATGCGGCGTCGAGCCCGTAATAAAGGCGAGCCCGGCAGCGCCGATCACTATACCGGCAAGTCCGATTACGGTGGTCTTACGGGAACCCGCAGTCAGGATAAGCCGGCTTCCGAACACAGAGCCGAAAAGCCATCCGATCGACATCGGTGCCATCGTCAGGCCGGACATCGTCGCATTTTTGCCCATGACTCCCTGAATCCAAAGCGGCGTATACGTGGTCAGACCGATCAGCAGGGCGCTGGTCAGAATGCTTGCCACTGTCGACACCGAGATGTCGCGGATGCGAAATAGTTTCAGAGGCAGCATCGGCTCAGCAGCACGGTTCTCGATGAAGATAAAAGCAACCAGAAGCACGACCGCCAGAATGAAGCAGCCGATCAGCATCGGTGAGCTCCAGCTGAAATATTGTCCGCCTGTTGCCAAGGCAAACAGCAGCGCCGTCATACCAATCGTGAAAGTCGCCGCTCCGGCCACATCGATTTGTGTTTTCTCCCGTTTCTCACGGCTTTCATGAAAATAGCGGGCAATAAGCCACATGGAGATGAAGCCAAACGGAACATTAAAGCCAAAAATCCAGCGCCAGTTCAGATAGTCAACAAAATAACCGCCAACCAGCGGTCCGATCAGCGAGGAAATCCCCCATACCGAGCTGATCATGCCCTGGATTTTGGCACGTTCCTCAATTCGGTATACATCTCCGATGATCGTAAAGGTCACCGGCACGATGGCACCTGCGCCAATCCCCTGAATGGCCCGAAATATAATTAACTGCTCCATGTTCTGCGAAAAGCTGCATAGCAGCGAGCCAATCACGAACAGCAGCGAACCGATCTGAAATACTGGCTTACGGCCATATAAATCGCTGATTTTCCCGAAAACCGGGGTTGAAACAGCCATGGTCAGCAAAAATGCCGTAAAAATCCAGCTCAGCAGCTTCATACCTCCAAAGCTGCTGATGATCGCGGGTCCAGCCGGACCCGTTACCGTTCCTTCGATAGCCGACAGGAAGGTTGAAACCAAAATTCCGATCAGAATAAATTTGCGCTGAGGATGATTAACACCAGGATTCACAGATATTTGATTCCTTTCTTGAATGACGAGGCGGGACTTAAGGGCGGAAGTATTCCTTTTTCTCAAGTCTCATGTAATCAGCCGCCGCCCGGAGATGAAGCTTCAGCATAAATGCTGCTTCACCTTCTACCAAGGCGGGATCATGTGTGATCATCAGTACAGCCGAACCCGCCGCCGTCTTCTCGCGGCAGAGCTGCAGGACCTTGGCTGCTGCGCCGTAATCAATGCCGGAGGTCGGCTCATCCAAAATATAGAGCGCCTTCGGATGAATAAATTGGCCGATGATGCTGAGCAGCTTCTTCTCCCCCTGGCTGAGCAGGTATGGAGATACGGTACGCCGTTCCCCGAGCCCTGCGGTCTGAAGCAGTGCTTCCGCTGCTTCGCGCTCCCCGGAATCCAGCACTTTAACGCGGCCATTCTTCCGTCCGAGACCATACACCAGCTCATCCCACACCGTATGGGCGACGAATTGATGCTCCGGCTGCTGAAAAACATAACCGATTCTTTCCGCCCGCTGCTGGACACGCCATGCGGCCATATCCTTGTCTTCCCAATAAACTGCTCCCGGCGGCACCGGAAGCAGTCCCATCAAAAGACGGGTCAGCGTTGTTTTGCCTGAGCCGTTCTCACCGGTAATGATGCCCCACTCGCCCGGCTTCATGGAGAAGCTGACTTCGTGAAGCGCCGGTGAACCGCCGGCATAGGCATAGCTCAGCCGGTCGACCTTGAGGAGGCTGCCGGAATCAGCGGCAGCCCGGGGCGGCGTCATATGTGCAGACGCCGCCGGCGCAGGCGGGTCCGCCTTGTGGCGGGGACCCGCAGGAAGGACTGCCCCCTCCCATGGGGGCAGCAGCCCAAGCTGCGCAAGCCGGTCCCGGCTCGTGCGCAGCAGTTCCAGCGGCGGCCCGTCCAATAGGACACGGCCGCCATCCAGGACGATGACGCGCCCTGCGGAGCGCGCGGCATCGTCGAACCGGCCGGACGCGGTAATCAGCGTCCGGCCCTCCTCGTGCAGCTTGCGGCAAAGCTGCACGAACTGCTCCTGCGCCGCGGGATCAAGGCTTGCCGACGCATCGTCGAACACGACGATGCGGGGGCGCAGCGCCAGAACCGCGGCGATGGCCGTGCGCTGGCGCTGTCCGCCGGACAGCTCGCGCACCGGGGAATGGCGGCGTTCTTCCAGATTCACCGCCGCCAGCACCTCCTCTACCCGCCGCTCGATCTCCGGCGGAGGCACCCGCAGATTCTCCGGGCCAAAGGCCGCTTCATCCTGGGGTGTCCCCTGTACCAGCTGGGCATCAGGGTCCTGGAAGACAAGCCCGCATAGCTGCGCAATGTCCGCAATTTCAGCCATGGCCGGATCAAGCCCGGCCATTTCAAGGTTACCTTCTCTTGTGCCACCGCCGCTTCGCGGCAAATATCCGCTCAGCAGCTGGCACAACGTGGATTTGCCGCTGCCGCCCGGGCCGATAACCGCCGTCCATTCCCCTTCCGGAATGGTCAGTGACAGCCCTTGCAGCGCCGGTTCCCGCTCGTCATCGTAATAATATGATAGATTTGAACATTTAATGGATACCTTTTGCATGCTCTGCTCTCTTTCCTCCAATGGCAAACCGCCGCAGGAGTCCGCTTCGCTGCAGCATGTCTCCGAGCACCTTGGTCAGTAAACCGCAAAGTACGATACCGCTTAAGAGACGCATGACCAGCGTAAGGGCAAGCACCTGCCCGCTCCACGCCGTATAACCAAACATATTGGCTGCGCACAGGAACCACAAAGGAACCATGACTCCTCCGGCGAGCATCATCATGCCCGTGCCCCAGCGTTTATAGCGTGCAAGCGCGAATACAGCTTCCGCCACAACCATGTAGCACAGCGCCGCCACGATCGCGGCGGCAATCCCATAAGTATTCCCTACAAAGCACTGGATGGCTCCGCCGATTCCATATGTAATGGCTGCCGTACCGGGCTTGCGTATAATGTAATATGCGAGCAGGCCGTATACCATGTACAAACCGACGATGGTTGATGTTGCTACAGGGCCGCCCAGGCTGTTCAGCATTTTATTGATATAGGACAAATAAAAAGTCATGACAGCATTGGCTGTAGCCAGCATAGCCATAAGCACAATATCCAGTGTGGTGAAGGTAGGGTAACGTCTCTTAGATTGTGATGAGGTTTCCATCTCATGTCAACTCCTAAACATTAAAAAAAGGATGAGCTTTTACGCAGAAGAAAGCAGCTGAGCTGCTCCTTCATATCCGCTAAAGCTCTCCCTGTTATTTTGCATTCTCAAGTTATAACCGTCAACTAATATTCATATTAAAGGTTAACAATATGGATATACCACCACATTCCTGCAGTTAACAATACAGCGATCCATGCAAGCCATTGGCCTTTTCGTATAGGCATGCTTTCCCGTAAAAACGTCCGATCCGGAAAGGCCCCGAAGCCTTTGGCTTCCATCGCACCCGCAGTCTGTTGAATCCTTCTTACCGCATTATGCATCACTGCCGATGTGAAAGTTCGCCACCACTCCACTCTGCCCCGGATGCCGGCGGCCTTCCCATGGCCTCTTACCTGATGGGCTGCAGAAATGCTTTTGCCTTCCTCTTCAAGCAGCGGGAGAAACGTCAGCGCCATCGACAAACCAAAAGCGAAGCGGTAAGGAATCCGCAGCCGTCTAGTTAACGATATCACCATATCACGCGGATCCGTCGTGAACATAAATACGTATGAGGATAAAAACACGGTGAAC
Organism: Paenibacillus sp. J23TS9; assembly: GCF_018403225.1. Classification (NCBI taxonomy): domain Bacteria; kingdom Bacillati; phylum Bacillota; class Bacilli; order Caryophanales; family Paenibacillaceae; genus Paenibacillus; species Paenibacillus sp. J23TS9. The sequence goes on from NZ_BOSG01000002.1 coordinate 89,572, forward strand.
ATACGGAGCGTGACCGAGCCGGCCGTATCGAAGGCTTCCTGTGTCAGACGCATTGGCCCCCATTGCATCATCACATGCTCACCCGGCACAGTTAACAGGGTCACCAGAAAATAAGGAACTGCGAAGCCCGCCAGTAAAGCAAGTGCTTTCGCCTGTTTTTTCCATGGCATTCTGCCGGCCCAGCGGGCCATCAGCAAAACGATTCCCAGCAGCAGCGCCTGGCCCAGCGAGGATTGCAGCCTCATGGTCAGCAGCGCAATGCAAAACAGCAATACCAGCTTGCTAAGCGGGTCCGTGCGATGCAGTTGTGATGTTCCTTGTTGATAGGCAATGATCATTCTCTTCCTCCTAAAACAACTGCAGCTTTCATGATCTGTCAGAAGCTTCCCATTCATCACGCAGCAGCGCATGCAGGTTGGCATCTACGAAACCGCTGTCCGTATGCCTATATTGTCTCAGCATTCCTTCCAGCTTAAAACCGAGGGATTCAAAGAGCCGGCCGGCACGTACATTGCGGGGATCGGTCAGCGCTTCAAGACGGTTTAGCCCCATCATGTCAAAAGAATAGCCAAGGATAACCTTCACCGCTTCGCGCATATATCCCTTTCCCCAGTATGGCCGGGCCAGTTCGCAGCCAATCTCCCCACGGTAAGCTCCCTCCAACTGCCACCAGTTCATGCCACAGCTGCCGATCAGCGTGCCGTCCTCTGCTTCAATGCCCCATCTGAGACCCTCTTCGGTCAGGGACAGACTATTAAGAATCTGGATCATTTCAGCTGCCGCGGCCGCATCCTGCATCTCGGGAAGATCCGAATAGAGGCGCACTTCAGGGTCGGACCAGCATTCGAACATGAGCAACGCATCATTCAAAGCTAGGGGGCGCAGCTTAACGCGGTCTCCCGCAAGCCTCGGAATCTCTCCTCCGCATTTGTACGGCATGATGTTCACTCCTCCTCTTCTAACCAAACAAAATTACATTCACTGTACACCCGGGTGCATCCTATGATCAAGCCGCTTCCGATATCTCATGAAAAAAGCGCTTGTCCCATTCAGCCGTAAGCTTGGCATGTACCGGGACAAGCGCTTTAAAGAACATTATGCTTCTTGAACTTCCTCCACTGTTTCGCGTCCGGCGATGAGCAGACAAACAATAAGTATGAAAGCAATCAGTGCCAAAAGCGGGATCGTAATGAATCCGAACCAATTCAGGTAATCAAAGTCGCAGGGTATGCCAACCGTACATGGAAGTGCCTTGGCAAGAGCCGGTATTTTCTGCTCTGCATAATGATAAATGGAGATGAAGCCCCCAATAATACTGAGTGTCATGGCGTAGGGAATGATTTTTCGGTCGTTCTTGTAGCTTGCGATCCCCAGCAGGATAACCTGCGGATACATAAAAATCCGCTGAAGCCAGCACAGCTTGCAGGGCTCATAATGCATGATTTCGCTTAAGTACAAGCTTCCGCCCACAGCCACGATGGATACAATCCATGCCATGTATAGGGCATACGGGCGAATAGACGCCAAGAAACGATTGCCTTCCATCGCTTAAAACTCCTTTTTATTCAGGATCTTATCCTTACATCTTTACTTTGTATTTTGATCAGCCAATTTTTTCTCAATGTACGGCTTCAACTCGGTGTAGTCCATGGAGGCCTTTTCCGGAGCCTTCTCCCCATTGACGAACAAGGTCGGCGTGCTCATGACATGCAGGCTTTTCGCTGTTTCGTTGTGGCTGTCGACTTCTTTTTGATAGGTTCCTTCATCGATATCCTTGCGAAGCTTGTCATAATCGACGTTGATATTTTCAGTTTTGGCGAGATTGACCAGGAAATCCGGTGTTGCCCACTCGGTGCTCTCATCACCCTGATTTTTGTAGATCGCATCATAATACTTCCAGAACTCATCCTTGTTCTGATGGAACACGGATTGCGCAGCCAGAGCAGCGGTATTGGAATCCGCGTCCGGACTGATAATGAGATAATTCATGAAATACAGGGCAACCTTACCCGTATCAATGTAATCCTTCTGCAGCTGCGGAGAAATTTCCTGCGTAAAGTACTGGCAGCTTGGACATTTGTAATCGCCCATCTCCACAATTTTGACCGGTGCGTCCGGATTGCCCATCACAGGCAGTGCGCTGTAGTCAAAGTCTCCCTTGGCCGAATTGGGCTTAATAACCAGCAGCAGCACAACAAGCACCACAATGCATGCAGCCGTGATCCAAATGACCCTCTTCATGCGCTTTTCCTGCTGTTCCCGCTGGGCTTTCATCTGTGCCGCCTTATTCACCGGCTTTTTCTTCGTTTTCATAGATTGCGAGCCCTCTCCTTTCTTCGAACTAAAGTTTGAGGCGCCTTGGCATAATCTCTTTAGTTCTTTCTCTATGGTCAGTGACAAAGCACTTCTCTTCTACTTTATTCTAGCATCTTACTCTTTGAAAGGCTATACAATAGGGAGCGGTTCTCACCCGCTTTGGGTGCCTCCTCCGCATTCGTCGGAATTTATTCAAACATTCGGATCAAGGCGCAAGAATGGCGGTTAAATCTGGATATTCCTGTATATACTAAGCGCTATTGAATTTGCATCAGCTTGGGGGTTGAATGGAAATGGATTGGTGGATTCCCGTCCTTATTGTGGCGGCTGCCGCGCTTGCGGCCGCAGGTATTACCCAATACGCTTTCGTACAAATGACGCAAATGAAGGGCTTAAACCACCAGCAGACCTTTGAAGCGCTGGAACGGGCAGGAGCCCGCCTTCGGGAATTCTATGAACCGCTGCCGAAAGAAGAAGTGCAGATTACGAGCCATGATGCTCTTCGTCTGAACGGAGTTGTGGTCAAGGCAAAACAGACCTCGGCAAAATGGATGATCCTCGTGCATGGATATACCACTTCTCTGCCCGCATCGATCCCCTTCATGGAAATGTTCCTTGAGGAAGACTTTAATCTGCTGCTGATTGATCAGCGCCGTCACGGGAAAAGCGAAGGCAAGTATACAACTTACGGCTATCATGAAAAGCATGATGTAGCAGCATGGCTCGGATATATAACCAGCACCTACGGCCATAACTGCATTATCGGACTGCACGGGGTTTCCCTTGGCGGTGGCACGATACTGGAATATTTGTCACTTCCCGATCCCGTGGTTAAATTTGTTATAGCTGATTGTCCTTATTCGGATCTGACACGTCTTATGCACCATCAGATACAGCGGCTGAACCATCTTCCGGCAGCTCTTTTCCTTCCATTAGTAAATGCAAAAATGCGCAGGAAAGCAGGTTTTATGCTTGAACAGGTGAGTCCCATCCGCTCTGTAAAAGGCAGCAGCATTCCTGCTATGTTCATACACGGCACGGGGGATCATTATATCCCGCCAGAAATGAGTGAGGATCTATACGAGGCCAAATCCGGCCTTAAGCAGCTGCTATTGATCGAAGGGGCAGCCCATGGCTTTGCCATTGACACCAATCCCGGTCTGTATAAGCAATCGGTAAAGGAGTTTATGCGAGAAGCCCTTTCTTGCCGGAGCAGCCCTGTAAATTCGATTGAGCCTATCCCCGAGCGGTTATGGCAGGAAGAGGCAGAGTTTGTCGGTCTCAGCCTGACGGAGGCGCCCAATACTTAGTTATCCAGATATATTCGCTCAAGAAAAAATAACCCCCTGGGCAGAAGCTTCTTTCAGCTTTCCATGGGGGTTATTCATTGTATATGATTATGAATCGGATTACGGCGCTCATCCATTCTGCGCCTGAAGCTGCGCCCGGATCGATCTTTTCTCTGCAGTGAAACGTTTGGCGATGCTGCTTAGGGCTACCAGATTAAATACGGAAACGTTACTGCGATTCAGCTCTTTAAGATCTGCCAACAGCCTGGACTTCAGCTCATTCAACTGCTGGATACGGCTTTCCTGTAGATGTCCTGCTCTTGGTTCGGTCAAATCCGATGAATACTTCTCGGACAAGAGACTGTTAACCATATCGAGTTCTGTCTGGAGGGCAACCCTCAGCATGTTCACCCGCCGCTTCATCCGTGCCCCTGACATGATATAGATGGTAAAGCCGAACAAAAGAATCGCCGCGCTGTATACTAGCCAGTACCAGGTTCCGTGTGCTGCTTGTTTGGCTCCTGACACCGCCGTACCGGAAGCGAACGCCTGCGGATTAAGACTTATGTTTGCAACCAAACCCGTCATTACTATCCTTTTTATCATAACTTTACGCTCCTTCTAAGATGTCAAATGGCATGCCGTATTGGATCAGGCTTCCGTTCTTTCCTTCTCGCTTTGCTCCACGGGTTCCAGTACCTCACCGCACAGCTCCTTCAGCATGACCTGGATATCCTTGAACTCCTCAATCCCGGTTCCCGTCAGGCTGTACTCGTCACCGTGCGCGGTCAGGAAATTCAGTTCAGTCAGGTGCTCAAGCTCCTTTTTCACTTCACGCTCACCAACCTTGTATCCGTGACGCTCCAGTTCCGGCTCCATATCCCTCACAGTCAAATCCTTTGTGTGGGCATGGTAAAGCATATGGATTCCCATAAATAAGTTTTGCATATCTGCACGCATGCTGCCTCTCTCCCTCCCGTGATGGCTTACCTTCTAGCCTTCGTCTTTGCTCGTCACCCTTTGTTTACCCTGGTTCTAGGATTAGGAAACAATCTTTCCTCCCTCCGCGTTCCACATGAAGGGCACATCTTTTGCTTGACGCAGGCGATAATCCTGTATACTATCTTTAATAATTAACCATCGGTTAAAAGAAAGGGTGGAGTATGATGTTTCAAGCACTTCCTTATGAAGGAAACCGGGGCGAGCAGTTCACAACCGTTCTGGAACAACTGAAATCTCTCATTCACGATGAACCCAGCTCCATCGCCAATCTGGCTAATGCTTCAGCGCTGCTGAACAGCTTCCTGCCGGATATTAACTGGGTCGGCTTTTATCTCTACGACGGACACGAGCTGGTATTGGGTCCTTTTCAAGGCCTTCCTGCCTGTATCCGTATTCCAATGAGCCGCGGCGTGTGCGGTACAGCAGCAGCAGAGCGCAGAACGCTCGTTGTCGATGACGTGCATGATTTTCCAGGACATATTGCCTGTGATGCGGCGTCCAACAGCGAAATCGTCATTCCGCTCATAAAAAATGAGCAGCTGCTCGGTGTGCTCGATATCGATAGTCCGCTTAAGGGACGTTTCGATCATGATGAGCGCCAGTTTCTGGAGCAGTTTGCCCAAATCATCAGTGAAAAAATGTAATATTTTTCTAATTCCTTCAATGGATTGGTCTTCTGCTGCAGTCAGAAGGCCTTCTTTTTTTATGCATACGCTTCATTTCAGTTTATGATCAGCAAAGAACCTCATCGCCTCACAAAGGAAACGCGCAAGGCGGGGATGATACGAATCAAACAGCTTCTTATATTCGGGCTGCTCGACATAAAGCTCTCCAAGCCCCCGGTATACATCAGCCGTAGGCGTATAATACTGCGTCATGGATTCATAGTGCTGACGGATAATATCCTGAACCCGCGGGCTCTCCGGCGATTCTCCTCCCCTGATCGCTTCCGTTAATTCCTGATTAATGCGGTCCACCTTTTGCTGCGAATTCAGATAATCCTCTTTGGTCCACTGCTGCATTTTTTCCTTGCTCTCATGAATTCTGTCACTGGTAGCATCGTTGTATGGGCTCAGTACATCCTGCTCTGACAACCTTTGAATGACTGGCTCCAGCTTACGGTCCATTTCTTCGGGTTTCATACATTGATTTCCCTCCATCTGCCTTTAATTAAGCCTATATATCTAAAAATGTTTTAAAAATCGATGATTAGTAAATAAGCTCAAGTCGCATTGGAATTCTCTATTCGATACACTATGGCGCAAGATATAGGAATTCTTATCTTTTCTTTACCCGCTCCATCAGAATTCAACCGCTTTAATCCGGCTATAAACGCAATTTTTAAAAGGCAGAGAAACAGTCTGTATCCAGATGCCTCCCTGCTTTTCTTGTATCTAGTTATCGTCCGGGTTACGGATGATGCTCAGCCCCTCCACATGCTTCCGCTGCATCAATTTGCTCTTCTTGCGGTTCTCCTTGCTCTCAAAGATAATGTCGAAGTCGTAATCGTCAGGATATAGGTTCCCTTTTTCAATATACGGCTTCAGCCGTTTCCGGTTGATCTTCAGCTTCTGCTTCTGAATCATTACGCCGACCATGCCTTTCGCATCTTCCTCTTGATAGATGATGCCAACCCGGCCCACGGAGCTGACATATACCGCATCTCCAATCTCAAACCTGGCTTTCTTGGGATTATTCTCTGGCTCAGATTCCATGCCGTCTTTCAGAGAATTCTTCCTTTTCCCGTTTTCAGATTGGCGATCATTGTTCTTCCCTCCGGAATTCGGATGTCTTAGTCCGGCATGATCCAGCGGTTCGGCTTCCTCCTGTGGTTCATCCGAGCGCATGCCTAGTTCAGGAGCAATCTCCGGCATCGCTACAGCCAGCTGCGGCTTATGACTCTGCAAAATATGCCGTGACCGTCCGATAATTCCGGAAGGCATGCCCAGCTTCGTGGCAATTTCAATCGCATAGCTTTGGCCCGATTCGCCGATCGTCAAGCGGTACATGGGCTCCAGTGTGTCGACATCGAATTCCATTCGCGCATTCTGAAAGCCCGGGGTGCGGGAAGCAAAGCCCTTCAGCTCGTTAAAATGGGTCGTCACCATCATCATCGCACCACGCCCGTTAAGCTCCTCGAGAATTGCGATGGAAAGGGACATTCCCTCACCCGGATCCGTACCTGCCGCAAGCTCATCAATAAGAAGCAGCGTAGACCGGTCAGCAGCATCCACCATAGCGATCAATCTGCGGATTTGGGCTGAAAATGTGCTGAGCGACTGCTCTATGCTCTGGCCGTCCCCAATCGCTGTCATGACATTGCCGAATACGGCGAATATGCTCCCGTCTTCCACAGGCACGAGCAACCCCGACTGAACCATCAGCGTCAGCAGCCCGAGCGTTTTTAACGCTACGGTTTTGCCGCCGGTATTGGGTCCGGTAATAATCAGGGAACGGTAACCTTTCCCCATTTCCAGATAAAGCGGCACCATCGTTTTCAGCATCAGAGGATGCTTCGCACCGCGGAGCCGGATCAGTCCATCAGCGTTTAATTGAACAGACCTACCCCCAATGGAGCGTCCGTATTTGGCTTTGGCAAATATAAAATCATAGTTTCCCGTAATGTCGATGTTCAGCTGAAGTTCGTTACTTGATGCTTCCAGCATGCCTGTCAGCATGCTCAGCACCACACCTTCCTCCCGCGCCTCATCAGCCTCCAGCATGCCGAGCTCCGTTTGAAGCAGGGATATTTCCTCCGGCTCGACAAATACCGTCTGGCCACTGGTCGATTGATCGAGCACCGCTCCCTTGATTTGCTTGTGGTATTCCCTCTTCACCGGTACGACATAACGTCCGCCGCGCACACTGACCAGATGCTCCTGCAGAATCGAGCCGTGCCGCGACAGGATCGCGCTCATTTTTTTCTGAATCCGCTCCTTGATAACGGCAATTTTTTTGCGGACCTTCTCCAGCTGCTTGCTGGCCTGATCATCCACTTTGCCAAACCGGATACAGCGCTCAATCTCACTCTTCAGGCGCGGCAGCTCCTCCATAGATGATGCGTAGCTGCTGACCGTTGGTGCAATCTCCCTTTTCCCGGCCATATACTTTCTAAGCTGGCTGCAGCTGTGTAAGAAGATCTGCACGGCCGCGAAATCCTGCTCTGAGAACAGATACCCCGTATGCAGCAGCGAGGTGATATGCTCAATGCCCTCAAGTGAAGGCAGCGGTACGCTTGCTCCCTTATCCAGGAGAGCCTTGGCTTCCGCGGTTTCCAGAAGTGCGGATTCTATGGCCCTCAGGTGGCTTCCCGGCACCAGGTCCTCAATATGCTTCCTGCCTGCGTAAGATACTGCGTATTCAAGCAGCCTCTCCTTTAATTTGTCATACTCCAGCATGCTCATCGTTATGTTGTCCATGAGTTTCATGAACCTCCTTTTTTTCTTTTCATGTGCAAAAAAACGCAAAAAAGGGACAAAGAATGCATACGCGATTCCCTGTCCCCTGTGCTCCTGCAAGTTTCAATCCCTTTGTTAAACGCAAAAAAACCGTGCTGCAAGAGCACGGTTTTCAAAAGGCCATCGTTTTCGGACTTCAGCCGAAGAAGATGCCTTAGAGTTAACAAAGAAAGAAACAGCAGCCAAGGTGCCGTTTGATGCTTCGCGTGTTCTTAACTATTTCCAAGATCGTGCAGAGCAAATTAGCACAGGCCATATCGTAAAATGCAGCCATGCTTTTTGAATCTGCTGGAAAGGACATAAGAAAATAAAGCTGCCTTCATAGGCATACTTACCCTGTGTCTTTCCTGCGATCTGTTATGGAATTTGATTAGTTAAGAACTACCACCGTCATCAAAATCTCTCCCTTGGTTTAGGATGAGGTAAATTTAACAATATTTTTAACTCCTGTCAAGCCTTTATGCTTTCAGCATGTACACCCTGGATTCATAAGGGCGAAGCCGGGCCGTTTTACTGAGATCATCATCGCCTTTGACAGGATAATTGGAGATCAACAGCTCTTTCGATGCAAGATGCAGGCTGCTCGGGAGGTTCAACTCCGGCTCCTCTCCAAAAAAGTTGAGTATAACCAGCAGGCAAACATCTCCGAGGGTACGGGTAAAGGCATAGATTTGAGTGTCCAGCGGAAGCAGGAGCTCATATTTCCCATACACAATGACTTCATGCTCCTTGCGCAGGGCAATCAGCTTCTTGTAATAATAGTAAATGGAATCCGGATCCTTCAAGGCATCCTCCACGTTGATCAACGGATAGTTCGAATTCACTCTGATCCAAGGGGTACCTTTTGTAAAGCCTGCTTCTTCGCTCTTGTTCCACTGCATCGGCGTTCTGGCATTATCCCTGCTTTTTTTCCAAATGACCTCCATGATCTGCTCTTCCGGAACGCCTTGGTTCATTTGTTCCTCATAGAAATTGAGCGTCTCCACATCCCGGTAATCATCGATGGACTGAAAGGCAATGTTCGTCATCCCAATTTCTTCGCCCTGATAAATATACGGCGTTCCCTCAAGCATATGAATGAAGGTCCCCAGCATTTTTGCCGACTCCACACGATATTTATTGTCATCCCCAAAACGTGAAACCGAACGCGGCTGATCATGGTTGCACCAGTAGTTGGCATTCCATCCCTGGTCATGCAGAACCGTCTGCCAATTGCTCATGACCTTCTTCAGCTCAAGCAAATTCCATGGACGCATATTCCATTTTCCCGAACCCCCGGATGCCGCATCCAGCTGCATATGCTCAAATTGGAACACCATGTTCAGCTCATTACGGGTGTCGCCCACATAGCTGAGCGCCTGCTCCGGGCCAAGGCCGGAGGTTTCACCCACAGTCATGATATCGTAATGGAATAAGACACGCTCATAGAGATTGTTTAGCAGGGTATGCACGTTTTCCAGATTGGAAAACAGCTCATAAGCGCGTACCGTCGGCAGATGGTTCGGATTCTCTCCATCCGGCAGCCCTACAGCCTTCACGATATGAGCTATCGCGTCAAAACGGAAGCCGTCGACCCCTTTTTTCAACCACCATTCCACCATCTCATGCATGCTGTCGATGACCTTCTCATTTTCCCAGTTCAGATCAGGCTGATGCTTGGAGTAGAGATGAAGGTAATATTCATCCGTCGTTTCGTCATACTGCCAGACGGAGCCGCTGAAGTAGGATTCCCAGTTGTTCGGGGGTCCACCGTTTTTGCCCTTGCGCCAAATATAAAAATCCCGTTTCGGATTGTCCTCCGAAGCCCGCGATTCAATAAACCACGGATGCTCGTCCGAGGTATGATTTAACACCAGGTCCATCATGATTTTCAGGCCGCGCATATGCGCTTCTCTAAGCAGCCGATCAAAATCATCCATCGTTCCGAATTCCTTCATGATGTCCTGGTAATCACAGATGTCATAGCCGTTATCATGATTCGGCGATTTGTAGATGGGACAAATCCAAAGTACATCTACACCAAGCTCCTTCAGATAATCCAGCTTCGACATGATTCCCCGCAAATCACCAATTCCGTCGCCATTCGCATCCATGAAGCTGATCGGATAAATTTGGTACACTACGCTTTCTTTCCACCACTTTTTGTTCATATCCGTCTCCTTTCCCGTTAGAGTTCGACTATCCTTTACAAGTCGGTGTGAACACTTTATAATTATTGTAAACCATTTTTCATGTTCCCCTTTCACATTGGGGCAAGTTATTTCAAATCGCATAGACAACATTCGGAGGAGCCTGCCACGTGCGGGCTCCTTTTGTCTTTTTTTGCCTTCTCGTCCTTCTTGAGGTCCGCATGTGGCAAGCTTCTCCTGGAATTAAAGGAGGAATTAGAACTTGATATAATGCTAAATCTAATGACATGACGGACCGCAACGAAGAACATTACGGGGAGGAAATTATGGAACAACAAACGATTTTGGCTATTGCTATCTTTTTAATTGCTTATGCACTGATTATTTCGGAGAAAATCCACCGCACGATCGTCGCCATGATTGGCGGGGCGCTGATGGTGATTCTCGGAATTGTAAGCCAGGAAAAAGCTATCCATCATATCGATTTCAATACACTCGGTCTCTTGATCGGGATGATGATCATTGTCAACATCACGGCGGAAACGGGACTATTCAAGTTTGTCGCCATCTGGGCCGCAAAAAAAGCCAAGGGGCGGCCGCTGGCCATCCTGCTTGTCCTCATGCTGCTCACTGCGGTTGGGTCTGCATTTCTGGACAATGTAACCACTGTACTGCTGATGGTGCCCGTTACCTTTAGTATTACACGCCAACTGCGGGTCAATCCGATCCCGTTTCTGATCACGCAAATTATTGCTTCCAATGTCGGCGGTACAGCAACCTTGATTGGCGATCCGCCGAACATTATGATCGGCAGTGCCGTCAAGGAATTAACGTTTATGGCCTTCATTCAAAACCTGATGCCAATTGCGCTGGTTATCCTTGCCCTTCTGATCCCGATTTTCATTTTTCTCTTCCGCAAACAGATCAAAACAACGCCTGAGCTGATGCAGAGCATTATGGATCTGGACGAGAAGGAGCTTTTGACAGACCGTAAGCTGCTGACCAAGTGCCTGACCGTACTTGGACTTACGATTTTCGGATTCTTCATCCATCAGCTCGTTCACATTGAATCCGCCACGGTGGCTCTGGCTGGAGCTTTCCTGCTTCTGCTGCTGACCGGAGAGCATATGCTTGAGGAAGCATTCGCCAAGGTAGAGTGGCCTACGATTTTCTTCTTTATTGGATTGTTCATACTCGTAGGCGGCCTCATCGAAACGGGAGTGATCGCCACACTGGCTGAAAAGGCGGTTGCGCTCACCGGAGGCAATGTGACCTCGACCTCCATGCTGATTCTATGGCTGAGCGCGATCGCCTCCGCCTTCATCGACAACATCCCGTTTGTTGCAACGATGATTCCAATGATTCAGGATATGGGTAGCATGGGCGTAAGCAATCTGGAGCCCTTATGGTGGAGTCTCGCGCTTGGTGCATGCCTCGGCGGAAACGGTACACTGATTGGTGCCAGCGCGAATCTGATCGTTGCCGGCATGGCGGCCAAAGAGGGATATACGCTGAAATTCACGACATTTATGAAATATGGTTTTCCCATTATGATTTTGTCCGTTATTCTAGCTAGCGGCTATGTATATTTACGTTATTTAATGTGATAAATGAAGTAAGTGGGGAATATGTCAATTCATCGAAATGGAGGCGCCAGCATGCTGACCTATCGCTGCAACGAGGATGTTGCTATCATAACGGAGACCATTAATGAAGAGGATGTCGAGTTTCGGATTCACCTGCTTCAGGAAGATCCCTATCTGGGTCGTCTAAAAGAAATACGACGCTACTTTGAAGATAATGATATCTACACGGATGCGCTTTTCTATATTTACAAAAACCACGAATATGGTGCCATCGTTCGCAAAGCCTATTATACGGATTTTGTGTTAGCACTGATGAAGCATGGTTTGCTCCGCCGTGTGGAATGGAAGGACTGATCCGCAGAGTAGAGAACATGGAGGGCGAAAGCCCTCCTATTTCTTTGCCCTAATCTTTTCCTACACGGTATCGAGTTCGTCCATGAAAAATACGAAATTGTCCACCTGTCAATGGTCGTTCATATGGATTTTATAAAAGGCATGCCGGTACTCGGTTGGAGTCATATTTTCATATTTTTTAAACAGTCTCATAAAATATTTCTCGTCATGAAAGCCTACAAACTCCGCTATGCTCCTTATGCTCATTGAGCTGCGGGTCAACAAATCCTTTGCCTTGGACATTTTCATCAGATGTATGTATTCCTGCAGATGGTAGCCTGTCTTCTTCTTGAAAAATCGAGACAAATAATCTTTGTTGTACAGGAACTTATCCGCCACATCGGAAACGGAAATCTCCTCCTTCATATGAATCCGTATCCATTCAATCATTTCGGATATAATCTTGTCGCCCTCAGGCAGCTTGGATGAATTGTAATAATCGGTTATCATTTGCTCCGACAATTCAATCAAGAGAGACGTCGTGATGTAGCAAGCCGCTTGCTGCGTATAGTAATGTGAATTAACCACATGCTGCAGCTGCTGAAATAGGATGTTTACCCGCTCTACAGAGGACGGTGCATAATAAAGCGGAATACATACTTCTGAAAAATACTTGGTCGAGTCCGGCTTGTTAAGCTTGGACAGCTCACCTGCCAGCTGCTCGTCATCCAACAATTCATAGTCTCCGTCTGTAATGAAATGAAACCAAAAGAAGGATACTCCGCTCTCGCACATTCGATACCCCTGATGAATCTCTCCAGGTAGCAGCAATAGCACATCGCCGGACCTGACCTCGTACTCCGTATTTCCTTGTGAAATATAGAGGCACTTACTGATCCCGATAATAATTTCAAAAGAGTCCAAAACTCTCTCGCTATGCGCCCAGGGAATGTTGGACACAAACACTCCCCCGGACACAAATTCCACAGGCTTTTCAATATTCGCCTTCAAGTAGTACATCCGGTCCCTCCCCTCTCTCCATGATTATCTGGAATTCCACTCAAATCTATCATCATGTCAGAAAACACTGAATTTTGACAGCGCTTTTATATATATCGAATCTGTCCACCTAATGTGGCTTAACCGCTACTTACAACCCGTATATCAGATGCTAATATATTTTTTGTAAACGCAATTATAGTCTCTTTGCGAAGCGTATTGGTCAGGTACTTTAACTTGTGAAGGAGGGTCTATCGGGATGAAAAAGCTACGTATTGTTTCGACCATGATACTAAGCTCGCTCCTATTTACTGCTTGCTCGAACTCAAATGCAGGTACTACGCCGTCTCAAGAAAATGCCGGGGAAGTCGTTACTTTGAAGTTTATGGGCTGGGAAGCAAGCCCCCTGGAAACCCAATCCGTCAAAAAGGGCTTGGAACATTTTATGCAGGAGCATCCAAACATCAAAGTGGACTACCAGCCTGTGCCCAACACACAATATCCGCAAAAATTGCTGACTATGCTGGCCGGAAACGCTGCCCCGGATGTCTTCTTTCTTGGAGCGACCGAATACCGGTCATTCCAGAAACGGAATGTACTCCTGGATTTGACGGATAACTTCGAAAAGGATATGTCGCTCGACGATTTCATTCCTTCCTCCGCTCAAATCATGAACATCGACGGAAAAATCTTCGGTGTGAGCAGCTGTATCGTTTCCCCTGTACTTTACTATAACAAGGATGTATTTGACAAAACTGGAATGGCTTATCCCCCGAGTGACCCGGCTAAAGCGTGGACATGGGATCAATTTGTCGATACAGCCAAGAGGCTTACGGTTAAAGATGGCAGCAAGGTCGTACAATACGGCGCATTCGGATTTGAAAATTTCTATGTAGGCACCTCTGAGATATTGTCCAACGGAGGCATGTTGTTCAGCAATGACTACTCAAAAATGAATATCAACACTCCTGAAGTTAAACAGGTCATGCAAAATATTCTCGATCTTAGAGTTAAAGACGGCGCATCCCCTACAGCCAAGACGCTGGAGAGCGTGGGTATGAAGGCAAATCAGATGCTGCAGACCGGTAAGGTCGCCATGGTGGCAGACGGCTCCTGGGCGCTTCAAGAGCTTGCTACGATGGGCTTCCCTGTTGGCGTAGCCGCTTTGCCTACATTTAAGGATGCCAAAACGACGGGGCAAGCGCATGTTCATGCTGCTTCAGCTAAAACAGCCCATCCTGAAGAAGCTTGGGAGCTGCTGAAATTCTTATCCTCAGAGGAGTACCAAATCTCCAACATCAAAGAGGGATTATGGATGCCCAACCGCAAGTCGCTGTATACCGAAGAAGGCGTCAATAAATGGTTTAATGATAAGGTTCACCCGGCGGGCTTTAAAGAGCTGCTCCCTTACTTCTCAAACGCCGAAGTCTATCCTTTTCCGATGATCACTAAAAACATAGTTAATGACATTATCACAGAAGAAACGGATAAGCTGTGGTATTCCGGCCAAAGCGTCGACGACACGCTGAAAAACATAGAAAACCGCTCCAACAAAGAGCTCGCCAAATAAAAAGAATGGTATGAAATTGTAGCGATAATCAGAGGCTCCAAACTATGAGAGGTGATCCTATGAATACCGAGAATCACTCCGGTCTGGCAGGCAATGAAGCAATATACGCTGCAGCCAAACAAGCCGGCTTAACCTCCACACTCCGTAAATGGTTTCAAAAAGACGGCGCATGGGCGCTGCTGCTCCTGCTGCCGAATATTTTAGGATTCTTGGCCTTCACGCTGATTCCTGTACTTGGCTCCTTCATGCTCAGCTTCACATCCTGGGATATGCTGTCACCGGTCAAATGGGTAGGCGTGGATAACTATGCCAACCTGGTCAAGGATGAAACATTTATCAAGGTATTTTGGAACACGATCTACTTTGCCGGTGTTTCCGTTCCTCTCGGCATGGTCATTTCCCTGCTGCTAGCTGTTGCGCTGGACCGTGATATCCGTTTCAAGAAGTTTTACAGGGCCGCCTATTTTCTCCCGGTTGTCTCTTCCATGGTAGCCGTAGCCGTCGTATGGCAGTTTATATACAACCCGGAGTATGGCCTGCTCAACTACTTTCTTGGCATGCTTGGCATTGCAGGTCCGAATTGGCTAACCAGCACCTCTTGGGCCATGCCGGCTGTCATTCTAACAAGTATCTGGAAAAATGTCGGTTTCAATATGCTAATCTTTCTGGCCGGCCTGCAGGGGATTTCCGAAAGTTACTATGAGGCCGCGGAGCTGGACGGGGCCAGATGGCATCATAAGTTTTGGTATGTCACCGTGCCGCTGCTTTCTCCAACCACTTTCTTTGTCACCGTAATGTCCTTTATCGGCTCATTTCAAGTGTTCGATACCGTCTTCTTAATGACTCAGGGCGGTCCGGCCCGTTCTACCTCGGTCATCGTCCATTATCTGTATGAAAATGCCTTTAAATATTTCAATATGGGTTATGCGAGCGCGATGGCCTATGTGCTGTTCTTCATGATGTTTATCGTAACGGTTATCCAGTTCTGGTATCAGAAAAAACGGAGCGCTTATTAAGAGGGGGCAGAACGATGAAAAAGCAGACCGTGCTGAACATCACCGCTCACCTGGTGTTATTGGCCGGAGCGGTGACCATGATCTTACCCTTTCTATGGACGGTCAGCACGTCCCTAAAGCAGCTGAGCGAAGTGTTTGTGTTCCCGCCGAAGCTGTTTGGCCAAGAAATCCGCTGGGTCAATTATTTGCATATTTCAGACCGTTTTCCATTCAGCATCTACTTTTTGAACAGTCTCAAAATTACGATTATTATCGTGATCGCGCAGCTGATTACAAGCTCCCTGGCCGGATTTGTGTTCTCTCGGCTGCGCTTTAGAGGTCGCGATCCACTCTTTGGGCTATATTTGGCTACGATGATGGTACCAGCGCAGGTCATGATGATACCGAATTTTATCGTCATGAGGCACTACAATCTGGTCGATACCCACTGGTCACTAATTCTTCCTGCACTCGTGTCCGCTTTCGGTACATTTCTGCTTAGGCAGTTCTTTTTGACGGTCCCCTCAGCCTTGGAGGATGCCGCAAAAATGGACGGCTGTACACCATTCGGAATGTATTGGCGAATTTTTGTTCCGCTATCCAAACCCGCCATGGCCACACTGGGCGTATTTGTCTTCATGGGTTCCTGGAATGATTTTTTGGCTCCTCTCGTTTATATCAACACGCAGAATAAAATGACGCTTCCTCTCGGTCTCGCTTCCATGCAGGGCATGTATTCCACGGATTGGCCTGTGCTAATGGCAGGCACCGTCATTACGATTATTCCGCTCATCATCATTTTCCTGCTTGCTCAGGATTTCTTTATCAAAGGCGTAACTCTATCGGGATTAAAAGGTGAATAACTCCAAAATCGAAGGGAAGATCGTTACTTATGGAAAGAACAAGCCCTCTTTTAAAGCAGTCCATGCTGCCCGCATCGATCAAGCAAGTGCGTATTCATGACACCTTCTGGTCACCTAGACAGCTGGGTGTGATTGAGACAGTCGTTCCTTACCAGTGGGATGCTCTAAACGATAACATACCAGACGCCGAACCAAGTCACACGATTGAAAATTTCCGCCTCGCTGCCAAAGAAGCAGATGGCGAATATTACGGGATGGTATTTCAAGACAGCGATCTCGGCAAATGGCTGGAGACTGTCGGCTTTGTCCTCTCGGTCACGCAAGATCCGCAGCTGGTTCAAATTGCCGACGAAGTAATCGACCTGCTGGAACGCGCGCAGCAGCCTGATGGATACCTCAACACGTACTATACGGTAAAGGAACCGGGTAAGCGCTGGACAAATCTTCGCGATAATCATGAGCTCTATTGTGCCGGCCATTTGATGGAAGCAGCGGTCTCCTATTATGAGGCCACAGGCAAAACGAAGTTTCTCGATATTATGAGCCGGTATGCTGACTATATTGCCGAAGTTTTCGGCAAGGAAGAAGGGCAGAAGCGCGGATATGATGGTCACCCCGAAATTGAACTCGCACTGGTCAAGCTGGCACATGCTACAGGTAATAAAGCTTATATGGAATTAAGCAAGTTCTTCGTCGATGAGCGCGGTCAGCAGCCCCACTTCTTCGATCTCGAAGCCCAGGAAAGAATTGAAGCCGGTGATCTTTCCAGAGACAAGCCAAATCAAAAGAAACGCATTTATGATTACTTTCAGGCACATCTGCCCGTTCGCCAGCAGCAAACGGCGGAAGGCCATTCCGTTAGAGCTGTCTATCTGTATAGTGCTATGGCGGATTTGGCAGCGGAATACAGCGACGAGGAGCTGATGAATGCTTGTAAGGAGCTCTGGAGAGATACGGTTCACCGTAAAATGTATGTCACTGGCGGCATCGGCTCGTCTGCATATGAGGAACGTTTTACGATTCCCTTCGACCTGCCGAATGACCGGGCTTATACGGAGACATGCGCTGCTATCGGACTGATGTTCTGGGGGCATCGTATGCTGCAAATCGAAAAAGATCGGCAGTACGCCGACGTTATTGAACTCGCCCTTTTCAACGGCGTTCTTAGCGGCATTTCACTGGATGGTAAAAGCTATTTTTATGTAAATCCATTGGAGGTATGGCCCCAAGCAGCCGATTTCCGCAACGATATGAATTCAGTCAAGGTCACAAGGCAGCCGTGGTTTGGCTGCGCATGCTGTCCGCCTAATATTGCCCGGCTTCTTGCCTCATTAGGCCAGTACATCTACTCCCATCAAGACGATGACCAGGAAATATATGTCCATCAATATATAGGAAGTACGCTAGATGCGACCCTGAGTGGGAAGCAAGTCCGATTGTCGCAGCAAACAAACTATCCGTGGGACGGTCAAGTCACTATAGAAGTGACATCAGCAGAACAGATCGAGTTTACAGTAGCCGTTCGCATTCCAAGTTGGTGCAAACAGGCCGAAATCCGCGTAAACAACGTGCCTGCCAACGCCTCCAATCACGAAAATGGATATGTCAAACTTCGCAGGGAATGGCAAACCGGTGATCGCATCGAGTTAAATTTGGATATGCCAGTAGAACATATTCATGCCCACCCTCAGCTCAGAGCCAATGCCGGCAAGGTTGCCCTTCAGCGGGGTCCGGTCATTTACTGCTTAGAAGAAGAGGATAACGGAGCTAACCTTCAGGATATCACCATTCCAAGTGATGCCCGGTTTCATGTCCAATTCGCTGAGCATCTCTTGGGTGGTGTCTCCATATTAACTGGTATCGGAACGCGCAGCGTCTACCCATCAGGCGATGACCAATTACTCTACACTACACAAGGCTTCTGCAGGGAGAACGTACCGCTAACGGCGATCCCTTACTTTGCCTGGAGCAACCGCTCCCGTGGTGAAATGACTGTTTGGATGAGGCAGCACTGATTCAATATAAATGAACAAAAGCCGGGAAGACTGTCTTCCCGGCTTTTTTATGCACGCTACATTATGTATGTTGGTTATGGATTAAAGCTTAAAATCTATGTGTCTCACGTCCGGAGTGGTTGACATTAGCATAAGCGGAAGCCGTATATCTAAACAAAACATATCCAAGACCTACGTAAACCAATGCGCCGACCAAACCGCCAAGTCCGATGTTATTGAATGGGAACAAAATAACAAAGGCGTTGATCCATAGCGCATACGGCAGGTATTTGACATTTCCGGACACCAGCGTCATCCACGCTCCGATCCAAAACGCGTAAAGAGCGATCAGAAGCAGCGGAATCGTCACAAAAATGACATTCAGTGCATGGTGGGAGGAGTACGGGAGAATGGCGTACAGCAGTTCATGCAAGAACTGGATCCCCAGGGCCCCAAACAACAGGTGAAGCTCGAATGGAGCCAGCACGCCGTACAGTCTGAAGGACTGAAACCATTTTCTAGTCTCCTGCAAAACCACGGAAA
Organism: Paenibacillus sp. J23TS9; assembly: GCF_018403225.1. NCBI lineage: Bacteria > Bacillati > Bacillota > Bacilli > Caryophanales > Paenibacillaceae > Paenibacillus > Paenibacillus sp. J23TS9. The sequence continues at coordinate 108,649 of NZ_BOSG01000002.1, forward strand.
ATTGCTGCACTACACATCCCCCTCCTGTTTTTCAATCTCGATAAACTGATGTCCGCATTCCGGACAAAATCTCGCAGCAACCGGAACCGTATGGCCGCAGGTGCATTTCTTCTCATCTGCAATGACATTGATTTGATGCAGGTTCAGCTGAATCTCGTCCTGAAGCTGCACAATCCGATCAACCATCGGCTGCAGCTGCTCGGGGCTGCACATGCTCTCCCGCTCCAGCGAATCAAACACCATTTTGCCGATATGCTGGTATTCCTGCTCAATCTCCTTTTGCTTGCTGGAATTCTGCATCTTGAGACGGTTTACTTCCACCGCAATCTTGGCCTTGTTGCCCGCTTCGGCCACGCCTGACTTCAGCTTGTCAAAAAAACTCATAAAACCTCAGCTCCTTTCGATAATTGTTCGGTTCATCCCATGTGGTTAGGTATTAAGAATTAATTATAAAGCCCGATCCTGGCTGGGTCATGCGGCTAAAGTATCATTTCCATGATTTAGGAGGACATCACTCTGCGCGCTCAATGATCAATTCATATCTTCGCTTTATATCCGTCAGACGCGATTCCATCATCCGGTACTCCTTCTCCAGCTGCCTGACCATCTGTTTGACTGCATCCAGCTTATCTTCCACCTTCGAAAGAGTCTCGTTGATCCGGCCCTGCACCATCCAATCGGAAATAAAGCCGTCAAAAAAGTAGTCTGAGAAACGAAGGAAGTTTCCGATGTCGATCTCTATGGAAAGACTTTGCTGCACATCCTGCAGCTCTTTTCCGAACCTGCGCAGGCTGGCCTCCGCGTCATGGATGTAATCCATTGCTTCATCTATATTGTTATGCTTGATATGCGTCGATATCATTCCCCCGCCAAGCATGTCATAGGTACCCCAGTTACGTGCTGAATGAAGGTGGTCTCTCGCTTCTTCCAGATCATGAAGCACGTAATGACCGGCCTGTACCGCTTCCTGCATCTCTTTTAATTGTATCGCCAGATCTGTCTGCTGCTCCGAAAGCTCTGCCAATTCACCGTTCTGCTGCAGTATAATTCTTTCCTTTTCCTGCAAAATACGCTCATATTCTATATCCGAATAGCGTACATCCTGAAGCAGCTTCTGCGTTTCCCCGCATTGCTTTCTTATATCTTCAACAGCACGTACCGCCGCATCATACTTGGCTTTTGCCTCCAGTACCTCCAGCTGCTCACGCTCCAGCTTCTCTTCCTTTTTGCCGATCAGACCGAAGAATAGCCCGGATAAGGAGGTTCCGGTTAAGCGATCCACATCTTTCTCTTCATCCGCCAGACGCTTCTTCCATCCATCCGCTTCCTGCTCACGTTGATTGAGCTCGGCTTCCAGCTCCTGAAGACGCTTCCCCCATCTCTCTTTATTTCTCATGCTCTCCTTCAGTTCAGTCAGACGAGCATTCGCCGCTTCAAACATCCGCATCCCCTCCACGTCAATTTTTACATGCATTACCTTTTAAACGTGTTTGGCCGCGAGAAGTTTCAATAGATTCGGAAAAGCCCGTCCCTGAATCGTATGCCGGGGCTGTTTCTGACACAAGCTAGATTTTACTGCGGAAAATCGATATGATGGGATAAGATTGCATAAAGGAGTGAACATGGATTTCATGAAATTCAAAAAAGCTTACCTTCCACTCATGATCATGATCGTAGCTGCGCTCGCGCTCGGCGGCTGCGGCAAAAAAGAAGAAAAGTCGGCGGAGGCCAAAAGCTGGACAAGCGCGCCGAAGATGGAGATTGACACAAGCAAGACCTACGAGGCTGAGGTCAAGACATCCAAAGGCTCGTTCACCATTGAGCTCTTCGCCAAAGACGCCCCGAAGACGGTTAACAACTTCGTATTCTTGTCTAAGGAAGGCTTCTACGATGATGTGATATTCCACCGCATTATTGAATCGTTCATGGTTCAAACTGGCGACCCGACGGGAACCGGTGCTGGCGGTCCGGGATATACCTTCGAGGATGAGAAAACAAGCTACAAATATGAGCCAGGCATCGTAGCCATGGCCAATGCCGGAGCGAATACGAACGGCAGCCAGTTCTTCATCTGCACAGGTGAAGACAGCACCTCACTGAATCAGCAGCCAAACTACACCATCTTTGGTAAAGTAACGGATGGAATGGACGTCGTGAAGAAAATTGCCGCAACACCGGTTGAAACAAACCCTGACACAGGCGAGCAAAGCAAACCAACGGAAACGGTGAAGATCGAAAGCATTAAAATCAAGAAAAAATAAGCGAAAAAGGACCGCTCTTCAGCCAGCCAGGCTGAAGGGCGGTCCTTTTTGCATTTACTCGTAAATCAAGGTCCGGCCATATACCGATTAAACCTCTTGGGAATAGTTTTGCGAATAGTGAGCAGAGCTTGAACATATTTTGGTACAAACAGGATTCGTGATGCGCCGATTTCTTTTTAACAGGAGGACCCATGAACACTATTATACTTGGAAGCTTGGCCACCTCGATATGCACAGCACTAGGTGCCCTGCCGGCGCTGATGTTCTCCAACGTGACACACCGGGGGAGAGACATTCTGCTCGCGTTTACGGCAGGCATTATGGTCGCCGCTTCGACTTATGGCCTGATCCCGTCAGCGTTAAAATTGTCCAACCTATGGATTCTCACGATCGGCACGCTGCTGGGAACGGTTATCCTTACCCTTCTGGAGCTGCTGATTCCCCATCAGGATTTAAAGCATTCGGCCCAGGATATTGACAATAGCCGGACTAGCTCTCTGCTGTTCCTCTCCGCGATGGCGCTTCATAATTTGCCGGAAGGATTATCCGTAGGAGTCAGCTATGGAAGCAGCAATCAGGAACTCGGTACAATCGTCGCTTTAAGCATCGGTCTGCAAAATATACCCGAAGGATTCCTGACGGCATTGTTTCTCATTACCCATGGATTACGCAGGCGTACCGCCCTGCTTTTGGCTACGCTTACCGGTATACTGGAGCTTGCAGCCTGCTGGGTCGGACTGGAGTTTACCGAAAGCTTCAGCGCCATTGTTCCTTACGGTCTCGCCTTCGCGGCAGGCGCCATGCTGTTCGTTGTCTATAAAGAACTCATTCCCGAAAGCCATGGTGATGGCAATGAGCGGGCTTCCACCTTTTCATTCATTTTTGGTCTGCTTACCATGATCGCTCTGACTCATCTCCTGAGATAAAAGTGGCACGTAGACACCCTAATTTCCTGGAGAAAATAAGTTAATGATGATGAACCTGCCCCATACTGGTGGTGTATATTTTCAACTTGACCAGAATCAACACGAAGGCCAGCGCTGCAAATAGCATTCCGCCCCAGATCAGCTGGTGGATGCCAAGCCGGGAAATGATCCAGCCGCCGAGGGATGATCCCAGCGTAATGCCAAGATTTGAAAAGGATACGAACAGGCTGTTGCCAAACTCCGGCGCCTCATTCACCTCTGTCATAAGCCAGGTTTGGCTGACAATGAGACCTCCGGAATGAATCATTCCCCATAGAAATACCACGAACAGCATCGGGACAAAAGAAGTGCCCAGCGCATAAATAAGCAGGTAGATGACGAGATAGAGCAGCGGGAAAGCCACAACGGTTCTGATCATATTCTTTTGCAGCGAGCCGCCGAACAGGAAGTTGCCGACAATCATAATCACGCCAAATACCATCAGCATCACGCTGATCCATGAACCGCTCATATGCGTAACTTGTCCAAGATATTCAGCAAAGTAGCTGTAAACCGAAAACATCGCCGCGAAAATGCAGGAAACCGCAGCAATATTCAGCCACACGGCAGGCTTCCGCAGGATGCCAAGCTGCTTGCCGTAAGACATTTTCTCCTGGACCGGCATCGATGGCAGCAGGATCAGAATCCCCGCGAAGGCGATCGCGTTCACGGCAGCTGCGAAGAGAAAAGCCGCCTCCAACGAAATCTGCTCCGCCAGATAGGAAGTCAGCGGAACGCCGAACGCAAAACCAACGGTGATGCCGGCAAAAACCTTTGTCACCGCCTGGCCGCTTTTTTCCGGTGAAACAAGCTGTGCCGCCGTGACAAGCGCAATCGAGAAAAAGACCGGATGGAAAATGGCGGGAATAATGCGAAAGACCATCAACACCTCAAACCGGCCGGTCAGGGCATAAAAGATATTGGACATTGCGAATATAAGAACCGACAGGCTTAAGATAACCTTCCTGTTCATTCCGGAGGCGAGCAGCGTTACAAAGGGGCCTGAAACGGCAACAACCAGAGCAAAAACACTCACCAGAAGTCCCGCCTGCGCAGTTGAGATATTGAATTTTTGTGTTATCTGCGGTAAAACACCTACGATTCCCATCTCGGTCGTGATGATGCCGAATACCCCCAAAGCCAGAATGATGATAAGCAGCGGGCTGTTTTTTTTCATGGAACTCTCTCTCCAATCTGTATCTATATCATTTCATATTTATATATCTATATATTTAGATTTGTTAGAACAGCAAACCATATCTCGTCCTTACTTGCCCTCCTTCCATGTTTAAATGATGATCAGCGTTTAACCTTCGCCATTATACATCTAATTATCTAGATATGTAAATATTAAGACGCAAAAAAAAGGAGTTTCCTCCTTTTTCAAGTTCATCATATTCCCGGTATGCTGCAAAGTCAGATGAGCATTTTTCCTACAGTTCGTTTCGAATATATTCGGCAAAGTCCTGAATCGTTTTCTCGTTCCGCCGGTAAAAGGTCCATTTGCCCACCCGTTCTGCTTCCAGCAGTCCCGCCTTCTGCATCATTAATAAATAACTGGAGACAACGGATTGGGCCATTCCGGATTGTTCCTGTATATCACTCACACAGGCACCGATTTTAAGCGTGAGTCCCTGCTCCAGATAAGGCGTTTCATCGAAGTAGTCTTCCGGATGTTTCAGCCAGAACAAAATCTGGCGGCGTGTCTCATTGGACAATGCTTTTAAGATTAAGGAAGGTTCCATGTGTTATTCGATCCTTTTTTAAGATTATAAAAATATAAATGGATAAGGGTACGTAGAGGATTGGTCTACCACGTTGGCCGCAGCTTTTGCGACAGATCCCCTTCGCTTATGCTTTGAATAATCTGTTTCAAATCAGAACGTATCATATTCAAGTGGTCAGGACCTATGATCTCTCCCCACCGGTGTTCGATTTTCGTATAAATACCTTCCTTGGCTTTGATCAGTGCCCAACCACGCTCTGTAAGCACAACCAGCTTGCCTCTCCCGTCCGAGGGATGGGGCTTTCTTATTACATAACCGCGATCCTCCAGGTAGTCCAGCATCTGGCTTACCGCCTGCTTGGATATACCCAAAAGATCAACCAACGTTTTTGCCGTGGCCCCGTCCGGAATCAGCCCCTGGAACAGAAAACCGTGCATAGGCCGGATGTCTCCGAATCCAAGCTCATTCAGCCGCTGGTGAAGCTCCTGACTGAGGGAACTGAAGGCGAGCGAAAACAATGATGCCAAATCGTCTTGATGTCGACGGGGTGTTTTGGGCATAAGTCGTACAACTCCTTGCTGTGAGTAAAAGTTAAAAATTGGTCAGTTTAGTTGACTTCTATCTTCATTATACCGTTCCTGTTCAGGTAGAATCAAATCAGGTTTGGATTTTCGAAGTGCAACATCCTATTATCTGGAAGCGTCTATGAATATCATGTGAAAAGACAGGAGGCGTGAATGATCATGACTGCCAAAAGAGGGTACAAATCCATCCTGCTTTGCACTTCGCTGCTGCTGATATCTGCCTGCTCCGGCCCTTGGCTGGGCTCTTCCGCCAATGAAAAAAATATACCCGTTCTCTCCCAGGATGAACGGAAGCGGATCGCGGACAAGCTTGATCCTGCTATCATTCAAGCACAAAATAAGTTTGGCCTTCAGCTCCACCATGAACTGGCACAATCCGCGGAGAGTGGAGAAAACATCATCCTCTCACCCTACAGTATTTTTACCGCTTTAGTGTTAGCTTATAACGGCAGCAGCGGGAAAACTTCCAAAGAAATGGCTCACACACTCGGACTGGAAGGCTTCAGCAAGGAACAGGTAAACGCCTCCGGGCGTACGCTACAGACGCTTCTGGAGGATGCCGGCTCAGGCGTCCGCTTGAACACAGCCAACTCCATCTGGTACCGCAGTGGCTTGGAGATCAAGGACATATTTATGCAATCGGCTCAAAACAGCTATCACGCCGAAATTCAGGCAGTCGATTTTCAAAAGGAAAAAACGCTGAAAGAGATCAACGGATGGGTTAACAAGCATACCAATGGCAAGATCCCTTCCATTCTCGATCAAGTACCCGATCCCTCAACGCTGGCTATATTACTGAATGCAGTCTATTTTAATGGCGCCTGGCAAACCCCCTTTAATCCGCAGAATACCCGGGAAGGCTCCTTTACCCGGCCAGACGGCTCCGTTCAAAAGATTCCTATGATGATGCAAGGCGGCATGTTCGAATATAAAGAAACACCCAAAGCACAGGCCATCCGCCTTCCTTACGGTGATGGGCGTTTGAACATGCTGATTGTACTCCCCGCTAAGGGGCAATCGCCGGACATCCTGATGGAACAGATCCTTCAGGATCCATCATCCTGGCAGGGACGGTTTGACCATGCATCCGGTGAATTCCAGCTGCCGCGGTTCAAAGCTGAATATACGGGGCAATTAGAAAAATCCTTAATGAAAATGGGCATGAAGCAGGTCTTTGATCCGGCAGCGGCTGATTTTACCGCCATCTCTGATACCAAGCCGCTTTTTATATCTTCCATCCTGCACAAGACGGTGCTTGATGTGAACGAAAAGGGAACAGAGGCTGCAGCTGTCACCGAAATAGGCATGGCTGGTTCGGCCCCGCCGAAAGAAAGGTTCCAGATGATTGTGGATCATCCCTTCTTCTTCTGCATTGAAGACAGTCAGACCAGTCTATGGTTGTTCCTTGGTACCATTGTGAATCCTTCTTAAGAACAAAATATTATATATGCGATAAAAGAAAAAGAACTTCAATATCTGCTGCATGGAGCAGCGATATTGAAGTTCTTTTTCTACTTATTTATATCATGAGTTATTGATCTAATGAATGATTTAACGCCGCAGAATTCAGGCCTGCTCCTGCAGCTCAACGCCTTCCGGAAGGACCGCCAATACCCGCTCTCTAGCCGTAGGATTGGTGCGCATCTCTTCGCCCAGAATAACGGCGATCCCACGGTCATCACGGGAACGGATCAACCGACCGATGCCCTGTCTGAACCGCAGCAGCATATGCGGCAAATCTACTTCCTCGAACGGATCTTTCGCTGCGTTCCTCTTGGCGATGAACACCGGATCATGCGGAGGAAACGGCAGCGACCATATGATGACGTTCGAAAGCGATGGTCCCGGTACATCCAGGCCCTCCCATAGGCTGACTGCGCAGAGCACACTTTCTTCCTCACGCTGGAAGGCCGAAATCAGATGACTGATTTCCCCGTCGCCCTCGAAATAAAACTGCATGCCAGTAAATGCAGGCTCTTCCGCAGCCCTTTGCTTAAACAGGCGCAGCTCTTCACGGGTTTTGAAGAGGATCAGGGCTCTACCCCCGGTTTTTTGCAGCAGCCGCACTGCTTCCTTCATTTTACCGTCAAATCCATCCTCAAGATTCCACGCCGGCGCCATAGCCTCCATTTGCTCCTCGTATTCATAGGGTGAGGCAACCGAGAAGGACAGGAAACTGCCGATCCCGAGGCTGTCAGCCACATAACGAAAAGATCCATCCACGGAGAGAGTAGCCGATGAGAACACAATCGGCATTTTGAGGCCAAATACATGCTCTTCCAGCACTTCCTTAACGCTTTTCGGCATTATGGAGAGCGTCAGCCCTTCCGGGCTGTCTGTAACCCAGCAGATCAACGCTTCCGAACGCTCGAACAGCATCAGCGCCTTCTGCATCATTTCCAGATGTTCTTCCACGATGCGGAGCTGGTAATCATCAAGCGTATACAGCTCGCTTTCAAACACCAGCTCTTCCTCAATCGCAGTCAGTAAACTCCGGAATTGATGCACCTCTCGAAGCAGCTCCTCGCTCAGCAGAATTTCTTTCCGGTCCGAGCCCGGAATCAAGCGGCTCGAACGCCCGAAAGCAGCGAACATCGCTTCACTCTGCACGATCGCATTATCAATGAGCACTGCAAGTGTCTCACGGATTTCATTCTGCAGCAGCCGGGTAATGAGTTCTTCAAACACGACATGCTTCATTTTATATCCGAGGGCCTTCATGGCCGCAGATTCCAGCAGATGCCCCTCGTCAAATACAACGGAAGAGTGCTCAGGCAAAAGAGGCAGCTGGCCTTCGCGTTTGCGGCCATCATACGTCCATACATGCTCCAGATAATAATCATGTGAACATATGATTAAATCAGCGGAACGCCGGTAATGGTCCCGTGACAGGGTCTGCCCGCAGCGGTGACGCCGGTCGCAGGTGAAGCAGTCCTGGAAGGAATCCCAGTTGATCTGCTGCCACTGTTCGTCGGTAAGCTGCGGATAGTCTCTCCGGTCACCGTATGCATGAAAGGACTGCATTGGAGCATGGGAGTACACAAAATCCGGCAAGCCGGCAGCAATGCCGTCCCACAGCATCTCTTCGTCACCTTTCATGCGCGCATCGTCCAGCTTTCTCAGGCAAAGATACTGATCCGGCGATTTACCCAGACGCGCGTCAATGACCAGATCCAGATGCCGGGCCAGCTTCGCAATATCTCCTTCGGGCTTCACCAGCTGTTCAATCAGAGATTCATCAGCGCAGGCAATAACCGCCGGTTTGCGCGTGTAACGCGCATAGCACACAGCGTATAAAAGATACACCAGCGTCTTCCCCGTCCCTACTCCTGCCTCGGCAAAAATCGTTTTTTTCTCGGCAAAAGCCTTTTCCAGTTGAAACGCCATATATATCTGCTCATCACGGACCTCAAAGCCCGCCTCAGGCAGCAATTCGTAAAATACATCCGCCACCCATTCACCCGCTTGCTGAATAAAAGGCCGTGCAGGATCATACGTAAAAGGGTACCGTTCCACGTTTATATTACCTCCAGCTTTCACTTAAAAATCTATTCTCTTCACTTGTCCCATGAAGACTAACATCCCATTATCACACTTCCTGCGCGGAATTACAATGGATAATATAGAAAAAAAGACCGCAGTTGCCCCTGCGGCCTCTTGATTCTGATGCAATTAACCTTCCGGCTTCACCGGCTCATGCTCATATAAGCGTGAGCGTATTTTGAACCATTGATAAATATGGGAAACCACGACTTTGAGCACCGCATATCCCGGAACCGCCAGTAAAACGCCGACGATGCCAAACAGGTTCCCGCTCGTCAGAATTACGAAAATAATCGTAATCGGATGAATTTTGAGGCTTTTGCCCATGACTTGAGGTGAAATGAACTTCCCTTCGATCAACTGTACGACCGTCCACACAATGACCATTTTCAGCAGCATGATCGGCGATGTCACCAGCGCCACGATCAGAGCCGGCGTGATTGCAATCACAGGCCCAAGGTAAGGCACTACGCTTGTAAAGGCAGCAATGACGGCCAATATGAGCGAATATTTCAGACCGATGATAATATAGCCAACGAAAAGCAGCGCACCGATACAGAAGCTCACGATGATTTGCCCACGGATGTAAGAACTGATCTGATGGTTCATTTCGCTCATCACACGGTTGGTTTCACCGCGCAGCCTCGTTGGTACGAAGCCCTGAATGAATCCAGGCAGCTTTTTACCGTCTTTCAACAGGTAGAACAAAATGAATGGAACGGTCACAATAGCGAGCACAATTTCGATCAGATTGCCGAGAAAGCCGCCGATTCCCGTCCACGTCTTATTCAAAAACGAGGTTGCCTTTTGGGATATGGTCTTAACGACTTCCTGCGGATCAAAGCTGATGGAATCCTGGAATTGGTTAACCAGCTTACTGCCCATCAGATGTTCAAACTGTACTCTGGCCGTCTCGCTGTATGCCGGGAAATTACTGACCAGGTCCATAATCTGTTCCCGGATCACCGGTATGACAAGCGTGAGCAGCACAGCAATAATACCGATAATAAATACATACAGCATCAAAATAGACTGAAGCCGCCCCACCCTGTGCTTTTCCAAAAAATCCACGATCGGATTCAGCAGGTAATACACAATTCCCGTGAGAATGATTGGCAGTACGACTGTTTTCAACAACACGATGACCGGATGAAAGATAAATGATATTTTGCTGAGCACCATAATGTTGATGCCAATCAGGAGCAGAACCAGCAGAAATAATACAAATCGGTTGTTCAGGAAAAACCGTTTGAAGCGGCTCGCCCAGTTGACGGAAGAATTGTCCATTCTTTATTCCTCGCTTCGTCTTTTCTTGATAATTTCCAGCTTGCAGAAACGGTTATGATCCCTTTCCAGAAGGATGAACGTCACGCCGTCCTGCGTATAGGACTCCTTCTCCTCCATCTCATTGCTCTGACTGTATAGCCAGCCGCCAATGGTATCCCATTCTTTTGTGTCCAAGTCGAGATTGAAATAATCATTAATTTCCGAAACAGACACCATGCCATCAACGATAAGATGATTCTTTTCCAGTTCCTCAATTTCTTCCTCTTCATCACCATCGAATTCATCGCGAATCTCTCCAACGATCTCCTCGATGATATCCTCAATTGTCACGATACCTGAAGTACCGCCATATTCATCGATCAAAACAGCCATATGGGTGCTTTCACTCTGCATCCGCTGCAGGAGCACATTAACCGGAGTCACTTCCGAGACGGCCATCACCGGATGGATTAGCTTTACCACATCGACATGCGGATCATCCTCGTAAGCCAGGAAAAACTGCTTCGTATTAATGATGCCGATCACATTGTCCTTACTGCCGTCGATGAGAGGAAAGCGGGTATACTGCTGTTCTTTAATAATGTCGACATTTTCTTGCCGCGGCTTGTTTTTATCGAGACAGATCATATCGGTGCGCGGAACCATGATCTCCTTGGCCAGCATATTATCAAACGCAAAGATCCGGCTTACATATCCGAATTCATTGTCGTTAATTTTTCCACTTTCATGACTTTCGCTTAAAATAATCTGCAGCTCTTCCTCCGAATGGGCTTCCTCATGCTCCGAGGCCGGCTTGATGCCAAACAAACGGACCAGCTGATTCGCTGAGCCATTGAGCAGCCAGATGAACGGGTACATAATTCGATTGAACCAGATAATCGGAGGTGCAAACAAGACCGCGATCGTTTCCGCTTTGCGGATGGCAACGGTCTTTGGGGCAAGCTCCCCTATAACGACATGCAAATAGGTAATGACAACAAAGGCAATCACCAAAGACAAGATCGAGCTCAGACCTTCGGAAAAATGCCATTTTTCAAACACAGGATGAAGAATTTTCTCCACTGTCGGTTCCCCGAGGAAACCCAAAATAAGTGATGTAATGGTGATCCCTAACTGGCAAGCGGACAGATATCCGTCCAAATTCCCCAGCACCTTCTTCACCGCTCCAGCACCCTTACGCCCCTCTGCAATCATCTGATCCACCCGGCTCGCACGGACGCGGATAACCGCAAACTCCACGGCTACAAAAAAGGCCGATAACCCGATCAAAAATACAACCAAAACCAAATTTAAAATATACCTGTCACTTTCCATTGATGCATCTTCTCCTTATAAAAAATTAAAATATGATTTCTAACTTGCTTATACGATACTTCAGAGGCTTAGGTTTCAATCCAATTTGAAGTAATCCCTTACAAAGCATGCTATACATATTCAATAACCCCCTGCTGCTCTTCCGTAAACCGGATACGTACAGCACAGTTTCGCCCCCGGTGTTTGGCCTCATATAAAGCGTTATCGCTCCACTTGTACAGCTTGTTTACACTCGGTTCGAAACATCTATTCAGGGTTACGATCCCCATGCTAATCGTGACATGTACCGGAATGGATGGCAGCTGCATATCCTCCACCGATTGCCGGAGCTCCTCTGCTGCTGCATCGGATTCTTCCTCATTCATGCCCGGCAGCAAGATGGCAAATTCATCGCCCCCGAATCTGCCGACAAGGCCTACGTCTTTCAGCTTTTCCTGAATCAGCGCGGACATACCCGCAAGGACGCGGTCGCCGGCAATATGCCCGTATGTATCGTTAATCGTCTTATAATAATCGATGTCAAACAAAATGAAGGATACGGCTGACCTGCTTCTCGATAGCTGGATCAGTACGCCTTCTGCCTGCTCGATAAAGGTTCTGCGGTTAAGCGTTGCTGTCAGATCATCATAGGTAGCCATCCGGATCAAACGCTCATCTGCCTGCTCCTTATACAGCAGGATAAACCCTGTATTCTCCAAAATCATAATGAGGTACAAGGACAAAAAGGACAGTGCCTGGTACACGCTGGGCGTGAAAAAGCCCATGGGCTGATCCGTAAACAGCGTAAGCAAGGCCCGGCCTAACAAACCGATAACGACAATGACGTACAAATAGCCCATCAGTCTCTTAAGCTTGGATGTATAGCTCCCCGTGATCATCCGGTACACCGGATATACCAAAAGCATTCCCGTGCAAAAGGAGGCGAAGGCGATCCGCGCATCTTCGGTGCTGCCTAGGAACACCAGGAGATTAAAACCGATGATACTGAATAAAGTGAAAGCGATATATCTCCTTTTCACTTGGCGGTTATAAGCATGCTGAACCATGGAAAGAGCAACGGTTTCCACAGCGATTCCAACAAACAGAATGGAGTTCACAAGACCCAAGGAAATATAATCAGGAATGCTTCCCCGAAAGATAACCAATCCCCATCCGATGACCTCTAGCCATTTGGATGCATAAAATGTGTTGATCAGTCTGTCCTTTTTATGTCCATATCGGTAGGCGCTGATTAATATGACGGTGAAAAGATGCCCGAGCACGACAGAAATAAATGCAGTTTTCATATCCAATGATAAAACCATGCTTCTCTGATCACCATCTCTTAGAATTAATAAGCCGGTATTATGAAATTGATTCCGTTAGAGAAGATTATACCAGATTACAAAAAATTACAGATAAGATATTGCAAATAAATGTCGAAATTTCCGATCTGTTTTCTTCCATTTCAGAAATGGAAAAGCAGCAAAAAGCCTGGAAACGTTTCGATCGAAACCGTCTCCAGGCTTTTTTGTACCCGACTGAAATTTAATGGCCAATCATAAGCGATGGATCCGGTCTTCCTTCTTCCCCGGCTCCTACTTCCATCTCCTTCGGCTTGCGGAGGATCAGACAGAGGGCAACGGCTACCACGGCCAGCCAGGCAGCCAAAATAAACACGTCGTCGAAGCTCTGGATTGAAGCTGTCAGCGGATTGGCGCTTTGGCCCGCTTCGGTCATATGATGCGTCACGCGGCTGGTCAGGAATCCGGTCATGCCCGCTACGGCGAAGGATACGACCACCTGCTGCAGTGCAGCCGTCAGTGGCGTCACGCGGCTAACCCACTGGCGCGGGGCCGCATTCAGCACATGCGTGTTCAGCGGCATCATCGATAAGCCCATGCCGAAGCCCATAGCGCCGAGAATCGGCATAATGTAATAAAGCGACGTGGTCGCATCAATCCGGCCGAGCAGGAACAGCGCCACCGCGATGATAACCAGACCAATGAAAGAAACCGGTCGCGCGCCGTACTTGTCGAAGAACTTGCCGCCGATCGGCATTCCAATTCCGGAGCACAGCGCCTGCGGAAGCAGGATCAACCCGGTTTCCAGCGGCGTGAACAGGCGGATATTCTGAAGATACAGAGGAACAAACAGCATACAGCCGAACAGTGCAGCCTGCATGATCCACGTCAGAATAATCCCGCGCGTGAAGTCCGATGAGCGGAATACGCGCAGTTCAAGCAGCGGATTCTTATGAATGAGCTCCACGAATACAAACAGAATTAAGGCGACTCCGCCCACGATCAGGCCAAGCTCTGCTCCTCTGGAGGTCCAGGAAACACTGCCGCCTTCATTAACGCCATAAGCCAGCATCGAGAAAGCGATGGGTGCCAAAATGATCCCGAGCAGATCCAATTGCTTGGGTGCATGGTGGTCCGCCTTAGGCAGATAAGCAATACCCAGGATGACAGCGACCACGCCGATCGGCACGTTGATCAGAAAGATCCAGCGCCAGGAAGCGTATTCCACCAGCCATCCGGAAAGCACCGGTCCCAGGGCCGGAGCAAGCAGCATCGGAACCCCCAGCATACCCATGATGGCGCCCCTGCGCTCCGGCGGAGCGAGTTTAAACACCATCGCCATTCCGATCGGAGCCACCATACCTCCCCCAATTCCTTGAATGACGCGGTAGATAATGAGCTGGGTTGAGCTTTGGGCAATAGAGCACAGAGCCGAACCAAGGACGAACATAATGACAGTCGTAACGAATACCTGTTTTGCTCCAAAACGGTCGGTCATCCAGCCGGCAAGCGGTATAACTGCCGCCAGTGCAAGCGTATAGCCGGTGATGGCCCATTGTATCGTTTTCAAATCACTTCCAAAAATGTCCACAAGCTTCGGAACGGCGACATTCACAACCGTCCCATCCAAAATGACCATAATCATCCCAACAATAATCGCCAGAAGCGGCGGAAGAATGGCCTTAAGCGAGAACGGCGCTTCCTCTGCGGCGGTATGACCCGCCAATGGTTTAGACATAGTTTTCTCCACTCATTTCTATATATAGTTTATCAATCATGATGTTCTAAGAGCTCTGGCTGTATTTGTGAAAATAAAGATTAAACAGCATTTCGATCTGCAGCTCAAGCGTTGGCAGATGGATTTCCGGTGCAGGCTCTTCTCCGGCCAGATTCATATAGGAATTCATAATAACCGGGTAAAAAACCGCTCCATAGAGCTGTACCATCATACCGCCTAACACCGTTTCGTCAGATTCCTGCGTGATTTCCCTTAAAGTGCTGAGCAGCTTCTCGGTCTTCATGACCTTGTTATAGCGTGCATATTCATGTTGGGAGCAGAGGATCAGACGGCTTTGATCCATCATTTCCTTGGCAAGACCGGGATACTGCTGCAGATGACTGAGATAACGGTAAAAAAACTGCTTCAGCCGCTCAAGCGGCTCCAACGAATCATCCTCCAGCACCGCAAAGGCATCATCAAAGGTACCGACCAGCTTGCCGATAGCCTTAGTGATCAGCTTATCTTTAGAGCCAAAATGATAGTTCACGAGCGCCAGGTTCGTCTCCGCCTTCTCTGCAATTCTGCGCAGCGTCGCACAGGCGACCCCTTCCTCCTGAATCAGCTCGACGGTAGCGTTTAATATGTCCATTTTCGTATCGGTTCCTGTTGTATGTACCGAGCTGTCATCCTTCATCAAAGTTTCCTTCGTCCCCCCTTCAAATATATTAAATTTAATTTAAACACCGTTTAATACATCGTTTAATTTAACTGCCGCGGGTTTCATTGTCAAGAAATTTTGTTAAAAAGCAGGACACTGCAGGTCCATCAGCTGCGGATCAAAGATTGCATATCTTTGGCGCCGCTTGGCCTGCAGTATCTAAAGCTTCTACCCTAGGCGCTACAGTGGTGGACCTGTAATACCTACTCCTTACGCAGCCGCTCAGTCTCCTCTGAGATCCGGGCCACATCAATTCGTTCGAACAACAGCTCCAGATCGCGGATCTCACGTCCTGCCGGAATGGTTACAAGCTCCCAAGATGGCTCGGTCATGGATAAGAAGCCCCGGATCTTTTGGCAGGAGAAAGGAATAAACGGTTCCAACAGGTTGCTTAGATTCGCAATGATCTGCACGCAGTTGTAGAGGATGGCTCCGCATACCTCTCGGTTTTCCTTGATCTGGAGCCATGGCTTCATGTCGTCAAAATACTTGTTGGCCTGGCGTACAAAAGAAAATATCCCCTCAATCGCCTCTTTAAAACGGCCCGCTTCGATCCGTCTTCCCGAACTTTGGTACAGCGCAGATATCGTTTCTTTCCATTCATCCGGGAGCTCCCCTTCCGGTACCTTACCATCAAACGATTTGTTGATAAAAGCAAGCGTCCGCTGCACAAAATTGCCGAAGGCACCCAGCAGCTCGCCGTTATGGCTGTAGATAAACTCTCTCCAGGAAAAATCGGCGTCCCGGTTCTCCGGTCCGTTTGCAATCAGAAAATAGCGGATAGAATCCGGATGATACCTGGCAAGCAGGTCGGGAACCCATACGGCCCAGTTACGGCTGGTCGAGAACTTCCTGCCTTCAAGGGTCAGATATTCGCAGGAAACAATATGGTCCGGCAGGTGCAAACCCTGGACCCCGAGCAGGATCGCTGGCCAAATTAGCGTGTGAAACGGTATATTATCCTTGCCGTGTACATAATACGCGGTGATATCCCCCTCATCCTCCAGCCAGAAAGGCTCCCACTTCCTCCCCGTTTGCGCTGCCCACTGCTTGCTCGCAGAAAGATAGCCGCTGACGGCCTCAATCCAGACGTATATTTTCTTCTCCTCGTAGTCCGGCAGTGGCACATCGACTCCCCATGTCAAATCCCGCGTAGCCGCCCGGTCCTGAAGACCTTCCTGCAGATAACGCCTTGTCATTTGAACGGCATTATCCCGCCACCCCCCAGCCTGATCCGCATAGTGGGACAATTTCTCTTGAAACTTAGACAATGCCAGATAATAATGCTCTGTAGGCCGTTCTACTGGTGTATTCCCGCAGAGCTTGCAGGTCCGTTCCTTCAGGTCTGATGGGTCCAGCAGCGTAGAGCAGTAATCGCATTGATCTCCCCGGGCATGCTCGCCGCAGACCGGACAAATACCTTCCACATATCGGTCTGGCAAAAAGCGCTGGTCTACTTCGCAGTAGGTTTGCAGAACCGTCTTTGGATACAAATATCCTTGCTCCAGCAGCTTTACAAACAAATCCTGAACCGTCTCATGATGCTGCGGCTGATCCGTGCGCGTATACAGGTCATAGCTGAATCCAAGCTGTTTGAAGCATTCGCTAAACTCCTGGTGATACCGCCCGGCAAAATCTCCCGGCGCTATCCCTTCCTGCGCCGCCTGAACGGCAACAGGCGTCCCATGGCAATCACTGCCGGAAACATACAGCACATCCTCACCCTTAGAACGGTAATAGCGCGCCAGTACATCACCGGGCAACAAGCTCGCGAGTCTGCCTAAATGAAGCGAACCATTGGCATAGGGCCATGCCCCGCCGATAAAAATATGTGCCATTTTAAAACCTCCCTTTTTCAGTAGAAACGCAAAAAAGCCCTCATCCCCAAAAGGGACGAGAGCATCAAGCTCACGTGTTACCACCCAAATTCATTCATGCCTCGCGGCACTCACCTTATCAGGTACGCCGCAGTAAAGCCGCGGTTATACCTTAGCACGTTAACGGATGCGGGTTTCCGGCACAGCCTACATCCGTAACCGGATTCGGTGCGCAGCTCCAAGACCATGTTCCCGTGGGTTTTCCTTTGCTCCTTTTCAGCTTCCGGAGCTCTCTGTTCAAAGGCGTCGCCGCGGTACTCTTCTTTTCATCGCTTTTAGTTCGCGTTTGAAGTTATTGGAAATTATACACGGCTGCAATTCCCCAGTCAATAGGGTGAGCCGATAAACCATTTGAGATAAAAACCTATACTGTATATCATATCTTCTATTGTTCCTATTTAACCGGGATAACCACTTCCAGCTCCGGGACATAGTCCTTCTGCCAATTGCCGTCTTGATCCAATACAGGTTGTACCCTTATTTGCAGTTGGTCCTGGTTAGAGCGTGCCTCGCCAATTAGCTTCACGGAATATTGAATAATGATAGATTGATCGTCTTTACCAGGACCCGATGTCAGCATTGAAAACGCATCTTGACTGGCCAAGGCCGACTTTCCGTTGATCATAACATCCACACTCTTCAGGAGGTCATCAACCATTAGGTTTTGACCATCCATAGAACTCGAATGCAGCGGAGGCCTGTGTCCATCGCTCCCCTCGCGTTCAAGGGCCAAGGCAAGACGCGTCCAGCCAGGTTTTGAAATAAGCCGGTTCCCGGAGCGACGGCAGAGACTTATATGCATGGAGCATCGCCTCCTGCATGGCATCTGCACATTCCTCATTGCTGCGGAGGATGGAACGCGCCATGCCGTATAAATCTCCTTCAACATGTCTCATGGCAGCGACGAAGGCTTGGCGATCCCCTTGCTGGGCTTTTCTTACGCAAGATTGCAGGTCCAATTCTTGTTTCTCCTTTCAGGTACAGTTTCTGCCCGGTTTCTATATCAATCCTTATTCTCACACGATCAGTGACCGTTGTGGTTTCCTTTATACTGGTTAGATAACATTGATGCTCCAAAAGGTTACAACAAAATAATGGGGCTATGGCCGGGTACCCTCTTCATTATTATGGAATAAATGAGATATAATACAAAAAAGTCTAATTCAATATAAAGGTAACGATGATATTTTCATTTCATTAAAGGAGGCCGATATGGAGCAGCAGATACATATGCAAAACAGGAAAATCGAGTTTCTAAACAAAAGGGTTTGCGGGGCGTGGTTGATATGGGTAGCGCTGGTCATTTTTGCGGGTCTAATGGCAGGCGGACAACAGTTGATCTTAATGCCCGTCTTTTCTTTTGGATATGTCATCGGGATATTTGGCATTCTGGGCAATAAAATGGTGAACCGCAAACTGTCTTACGGCAGACCCAGCGTCCTGCAAAAAAGGATGCTGATCTTCTCCATTATTTTGATGTTCGTATTGATGGTGCTGATTGGTGGACCCCATTTCGGCAACGGTAACTACCGCCTGATCTGGCTTGGAGCTTTTCTTGCGATAGGCATTCATTTTATCCCCATGTCCTGGGTTCATGGCCCTTCGATGATTGTGATGGCTGCTCTACTCACTGCGGACGCATTATACGGAATACTTGATGAAAGTGTTAGCTTCCATATGATTGCTTATATTGATATCGGCATTAAGCTGGTCTTCGGTATCTATCTGTTATTCTCAGGTAAGCCGGCCTATGCAGAACATCATCCTGGAGCGCAGGCCGCCCCATACAAATAGTAAAAGGGATTCCGCACGTCTAATTTATTGACGCTCGTGAATCCCTTTTCTAAAATCAGCCAAAAATCCGACTTAACATAGGAACATATGTTTGGTATAATCATTTAAGAACAAAGAAGCCCTTTTTCGGAAAACGAATGTCGAGCGAATGACTGGAGGGTATCGGATTGACGATGATGTATCCAAAAATAAGCTCTGCCGCAGGACTTGCTGAACTGAGCTACCAGCTTCCTCACCAAATCAGACAAGCTGCCATCATGCTGATGGAAGCCGATTCCAGCTCGGATTATTTCTACAAGCTGTGTATGGATGACGATCAAATTCAGCTTTTGCTGATTGAGGAAAATGCCAATGAGAATTTCACCGTATGCCACTGCTTTTCTACAGATCAATGGGATCGTGACTATGCTTATGAAAGCTTGTCACTCTCCAGTATCCAGATGTTTTGCAAAATGGCACAGGAGCTTAAGATGACTTAACGTCCTTCTTTGCCTTCACACGCTCGTATTCTTCTTCAATCGTCTTGGAAAGCAGCTCAGTAGCCGTCATATTCAATTTTTTAGCGGTATCTGCAAGCATCTGTTTAATATAAACCGGAACATCATAATGAAACTTCACCTTATTGCCGTATGCCATGATTTAACCTTCCTTCCCAAACACACTTTGATGCTTTCTTTCAATCAGACGAATAAGCAGCTGGGTAGCAGACATCTCCTGCAGCTCAGCGGCTTCTATAAGCTTTTCTTTAATATCCGGCTGAAATTCATAGGGCAGCTTCAGCTTAGGTTCACTAAGATGACCGCTCATCCCCTTCTCAATCTCAATCGCATCCTGGATCAGGCTCTCCAGACGATCCCTCGGACCGGGCTCTCGTCCATACTTCACCAAAACACGCAGCAGGTAGGCACGTAGTGAAATCTGGTCTTCTTCTGCTACTTCAATATGCATTTTCCCGTCCGGAAAAGTAACATCGCAGTCAATGGTATATCCAAATAAATTGAGATTATATTTCATGATACAACTCCTCTCTTCCGGTATGTATTATAGTATGCCTTGTACCGTTACGCAATATAACATCAGCAGATTTGATAAACGCAAAAATAAGAGCAGCCCACCAAGTATGCACGGGCTGCTCTTATTCAATTTCCACGGTTCTCCATTTAATGTAAAGTCACGCCGGGTCCAAGCGTAATTTCAAAAGCACGGTTCCAGATGAAGTCCGGATTCTCGTAATCCAGCGCGGCGCTGGCATATTTCGAATAGTTCCATCCTGACCGTTTGATTTGGCGTATGCTGCGGGATGTGCCCATCAGAAAGGCATCTTTCTCTGCAAGGGTCTGTGTATTGGTTTGCATCCGGTCCCGCAAAAGCTTCTCCAGAGCTTCATAGTCCTCCGGCGTGTTGAAAAGTCGCATATTCTGGTCTGCATATGGAACATTCGTAAACAGAGCATGTGCTCTTGAATAAGTCCGGACTTCAGCAATCGTTAACTTTTTATAGTAGTAATCCTTCAGGAATCGTTTGAACAGCAGCGAGCCATGAGCGTTAACGGCAGCGGCAAGGGACGGCGGCCGATTCTCTGTTATCAAAAAGGTATAGCGGGAATGGGCCATCCCCAGTGCCAAACCGATCTTATTCCCGGCCGTATTCCAGCCGCTGTACCCCAGGAGTCCCCCGGTCGATTTGCTGTTCAGCAATGCCTGCGTGACCGTTTCATCAGCCGCACCGCCGCCAACAAAATCAATTACGATGGTAGGCATATGATTCATATCATTCGCTTCGACATGACTGACTCCGTCTGCTGCCTGGCTTGCGCTTGTAATCGCAACAATCTCCACGTCATACGGACCGGAAGTGACAAAACGGCCGCCGATCATATCGACATGATGCTGGATATTTTCATGCACGCTCATATACTCATAGGGATTAATAATCGTTGAGCCATCCGGGCCGAAGTATTTCACGCTGTATCTCGGCTTGGAACCGCAGCGGTGTAAATGGCTCGCCATCCGGCCCATAAGGGAATACCCCAGTCCGTCTGCGTCGGGAAGAATAATCACACGGTCGGGATTTTGTCCGTCGCTTCCGCCGAGATGTTCATTCACATAACCTTCAAGAAATGCAATTTCATTCGCCTGTACCCCTTGCGTGTAAGAATCATCGACACCAATGGCAAGGAAGTCAATGCAGCCTGCATGGAGAAGCTGGTCCAGAATGTAATAGTTCGATTTGAATTTATGGCGCCGTGCGTTGTAATACTGTTCCTTGTCAAAATGGATCGGGATTCCGAAATTCGTGCCGTCAGGCTTTGTGTCATACCCTTCCAAAATGGCTTCGAAATCCGAAACTGCCAACCGCGGCTGCTGCGCAAAAGCTCGCGCCTCGTCATAAGCGCTTTGGGTCAGACCCTCAACAAAAACCGTCGTAGCTAATCGCATAATCGTATCCAGCACATAAACGGGCTTATGTGGACAAGATTGCTTGATTTCCCGAATGACGTCCAGCAATTCTGTTGTAGCTGGATCATAGTCAGGATAAGCTCCGCCGCCGTTAGAACGAAAGCGCCTGCTTCCAATCAGTCCTCCGTAAGCGAGCATATCGGTTGAAATGATAAATCCGTCTACCGAGGACATATGATTCAGAATGAACTGCCGAAGTTTCGCTGTGTTGCCAAAGACCGGTGCATAAGTATCCACCAGTGTAGATCCCGTAGAAGTGGCCTCTGTATCCAGACGGTTCTTCACATCCTCCGCATTCGGTGTAATGACGTGGATTCCTGCTGCTCTCCCTTGCACAATTACATCATCCAGATTCACCGGGCGGTCATCGAGTGGTACATACAGAACTTTTTTCATGTCATTAACTCCTTTTTAATTGGAATATTATACTCCGTTACGTAACGCTATACTATTGATCAAAAAAATATATAATCTCATCAGAACATGCATGCTGCCTATTTGACGGGATGCATTACCAGATTTCCGGACATCCGGTACCGCTAAATACGAAGGCTCAGGCAATATTTGGTTATCCTTCTTGAAAACAATAGTACCATATACCGTATGGATACGCAATATAAAAATAGGAACTTATGTTCTTATTTTTGATGATAAAAAACCCAACACTGCTCTGTTACGGACGACAGTATTGGGCGAAAGTATTTATTGTTTGTAGCATTACATTCATACTTCGATGAAATTTTAAATAATATTCACTTACTATAAACAAGAGAAACCTATTACCGAAAGGAATGTTCAACTTGACACATATGAATAGTGAAAAAGCTGCTTATGAAATCGAAATGATCAAACCCAAAATTCTATATTACGGCACTCCCGTCATACTGCTCAACACGCTAAATGAAGATGGGACGGTTAATATCAGTCCGATTTCTTCCTCATGGGCACTGGGTGAGTACATCATCCTCGGCATTAGCATAGGCGGCAAGGCATATGAAAATCTAAACCGTCATCCGGAATGCGTCATCAATATCCCTGATCCATCCTTGTGGGAAAATGTTGAGAATCTCGCCCCTTATACAGGCAAAGAACCTGTACCGGATAACAAGAAAAGCCAAGGCTTCGCGTTAGGCAAGGACAAGTATAAGATCAGCGGGCTAACCCCTATCCAATCTGCCACCGTGCAGCCAAGCCGAATTAAGGAATGCCCTTTGCAGATCGAAGCGAAGGTGATGAATGTACGGATTCCAGCCTACGATCCCTTTTTTGCAATTGTGGAGACAGAGGCCATTCAGGTTCATGCCCATAAGAACATTCTGCACAGTGAAAATCATATCGATCCCGATAAGTGGAGCCCGCTGATATATAACTTCCGCCACTATTTTGCATTAGGCGAATCACTGGGAAAGACCTTTCGTAGCGAGACTTAATTGTTATTCATACGACAGGCATTACACCCCGTTAGGCTGGGCTAAATCTGCAGCTGCCTGCTGCTTAGGTTTGGACTGTTTCAAGACCGAGCATAACGTCAATATAAGACCGACAGCTCCAAGAATACCCAAGGTCCACTGCCCTGGTTCACAAATACCGTAATCTCCGAATCCGTCTGGTATTTTCTGGTGGCGGCAGGTAAGATATAAATCAAAACCAACAGAAATGAGGGGGAAGCTATTCAAGCTTGGTTAAAAATGATCCTGGTTGTGGTGCTGACCAGCATTTTGACTCGTTTTCTGCCATTCTCCGCGTTTTTCCGCAATGTGGACACACTTGTTCATGAACTGTCGCATGCGCTGGTTACACTCGTATTGTCGGGTAAGGTCATGGTCATTTATCTGTATGGCAATCAGAGCGGAGTCACGCTTTCCTCTTTTGCCGAGAACTGGATGTCGATCCCGATTTCTCTTGCCGGATACATCGGCTCTGCCCTGTTTGCCCTGCTGCTGTTTTTCCTCTATGCCAAAAGAAAAGAACGCGCCGGACTTATCCTGGTGACGGTGCTTGCAGCCATCGCCGCAGCACTGTTTGTCCGTAACGGCTACGGCATATTCTGGTGCGCGGGCTTTGCCGTTTTGACTGCCCTCGTTGCATATATGGCTCCACCCTGGCTGCGAAACGGCTATTATATGCTTATTGCTTTTATTTGCCTGGTCGAGTCCGTTGTCAGTCCATTCGTGATCTTATCTTTATCCCTCTACAATCCGGGCGCTGCGGGAGACGCAGCGAATCTGGCTCAAGTCTCGCATATCCCGGCTTTGATCTGGTGTCTGATCTTTGCCGCCATCTCCTTATGGACCGCGAAGCTCTCCACATCACTGCTGTTCAAGCGGGGCTTCGGCGGCAAGCCGCAGACCTCAGGACGGTGATCTAAATAGGCAGCAACGAACCTCTATATAAGGTTCTTTGCTGCCTTTGTTCATGTATGGAATTTGTAAATGCTCGCATCGTTAAATTTACGGATGAATATTCCATCGGGCTTGATATGCTTTAACTTTTATAGGGTAGTCATGGATGGCCAAGCGCATCCATGACTACCCTTTTCTTGTTATTGCTGCTGTTTTTGCATGATTACCTGACATGTACAACGGACAAGGTTTGCTCTATGGCAATTAATTTTTATCAATAAAAATATATTAGCCATTGACAAAAATGTTTACCTAGGGCAAAATGTGATTAAAGTACGATTCGGAAATCAAATCTAAAGATGATTGAAGGGATAATGATGGAAAACCCAACTCCACTTAAACAAACACAACCACGTAAACATCAAATACTTAGCTCCGCAAATGGTCTGAGCCTTGAAGAAGTTAATAACACGGTATCACTTCCAAAAAATGCAGGATTCTGGAAAAAGCTTGCTGCCTATAGTGGCCCGGGTGCTTTGGTCGCCGTCGGATATATGGATCCGGGAAATTGGATTACATCCATACAAGGCGGGGCACAATTTGGTTATACGCTTCTCAGCATCATTCTGCTGTCCAGCCTGATTGCCATGCTGCTTCAAGGCATGTGCGCCAAGCTTGGAATTGTTACCGGAATGGATCTGGCTCAGGCTACACGCCAGGCTACCAGTAAACCGGTTGCCACCATCCTTTGGATACTGACCGAGCTTGCCATTATGGCGACGGACATTGCAGAGGTCATCGGGGGCGCGGTAGCACTGCAGCTTCTGTTCAAAATTCCACTTTTGATCGGCGTGCTGATCACAACATTGGATGTGCTTCTACTGCTGCTGCTGGCTAAAGTCGGCTTCCGGAAAATTGAAGCTATTGTAGCCACGCTCATAGCGACCATATTTATCGTTTTCTTATATGAGGTTATTTTATCGAATCCAAGTATCGGACCTCTGCTTCAAGGCTTCATTCCAAGCCCTGAGATCGCGACCAATAACGGAATGCTGCTGATCGCGCTTGGCATCGTCGGTGCGACCGTCATGCCTCATAATTTGTATTTGCACTCTTCCTTGGTACAAACGCGTCAATTCGAACGTAACCTTGAAGGCAAAAAGGAAGCTGTTCGCTTCTCGACCATCGATTCAAACCTTCAGCTCAGTGTCGCATTCGTCATTAACTGCCTGCTGCTGGTGCTCGGGGCTGCGATGTTCTTCGGGACAACGAGTGATTTGGGCCGGTTCACGGATTTGTACAACGCTCTGGCCGATAACGCCATTGTCGGTGCGATTGCAAGTCCATTATTAAGCACTTTGTTTGCCGTAGCCCTGCTTGCCTCCGGCCAAAATTCCACCATTACGGGGACCTTGTCCGGTCAGATCGTCATGGAAGGCTTCATCCGAATGAAAATCCCAACTTGGCTGCGCAGAATGATCACACGGATCATCGCCGTGATTCCGGTCATCATTTGCGTCGTTGTATACGGCGGCCGTGAGAATGCGGTTGAACAACTGCTTCTTTACACTCAAGTATTTCTTAGCGTACAGCTGCCGTTTGCCATCATTCCTTTGACCATATTCACCAGCGACAAGAAACGGATGGGGGAATTCGCCAATCCCCCTTGGATCAAGTATCTGTCTTGGACCATCGCTATTATTTTGTCCCTGCTAAACGTATTCCTGATCTACGGCACTTTTGCAGGGTTAGGTTGAGCCGTTGAACATCCTGCTGCCGGCTCTTGTTCTCCTGCACATGACGGGAATCATTCACATCAAATAAAAAAAGGCAATCTCTTGGCCCTGTCATGGACAGAACCGTATAGAGATTGCCTTTTTGATTTGGCTCCTAATTCTTATTCACCAGACTCCATCCATTGGAAATGGAAGACGCCTTCTTTGTCGACACGCTGGAACGTATGCGCTCCGAAGTAGTCGCGCTGGGCCTGCAGCAGGTTGGCTGGCAGCCGCTCCGTACGATAGCTGTCGAAGTAAGCCAAAGCCGATGCAAATGCCGGTACCGGGATGCCGCGCTGCATCGCGATGGACACGACATTTCTCCAGGCTTCCTGATAGTTGTTCACGACCCAGCCGAAATAATCGTCGAGCAGCAGGTTTTTCAGACCCGGATTTTTGTCATAGGCTTCCTTGATATTTTGGAGGAAACGGGCACGAATGATGCAGCCCCCTCTAAAAATCATCGCGATGCTGCCAAAGTTCAAATTCCAGTTGTACTCCTCAGAGGCGGAACGGAGCTGGGCGAACCCTTGGGCATACGAAGCGATTTTGCTGGCATAGAGCGCTTTGCGTACCGCTTCAACGAACTCTCTTGAATCGCCTGTATACGGAGTCGTCTTAGGTCCGCTCAGAACTCGGCTGGCCTGCACACGTTCTTCTTTCATCGCGGACAAAAACCGGGAAAATACCGATTCGGTCACGATGGAAAGCGGTACCCCGAGATCCAGGGAGCTTTGGCTCGTCCATTTGCCTGTCCCCTTTTGTCCTGCGGCATCCAGAATGACATCGACCATCGCTTTGCCGGTTTCGGGATCCTTTTTGGAGAAAATATCCGCCGTGATCTCGATCAGATAGCTGTCCAGCTCGCCCCGGTTCCACTCTGTAAAAATGTCATGCAGCTCTTCTGTGCTGAGATTCAGCACATCCTTCAGCAGATGATAGGCTTCCCCGATAAGCTGCATATCGCCGTATTCAATGCCGTTATGCACCATTTTAACGTAGTGGCCTGATCCGCCCTCTCCGATATAAGTCGAACAAGGATCTCCGTTCACTTTCGCGGAAAT
This sequence comes from Paenibacillus sp. J23TS9, assembly GCF_018403225.1. Taxonomy (NCBI): domain Bacteria; kingdom Bacillati; phylum Bacillota; class Bacilli; order Caryophanales; family Paenibacillaceae; genus Paenibacillus; species Paenibacillus sp. J23TS9. Next base: position 135,365 of record NZ_BOSG01000002.1, read on the forward strand.
GGCCGTCAGGATCGGTTCCACCAATTCATAGGCATCCTTCTGCCCGCCCGGCATAATGGCAGGACCCTTAAGTGCCCCTTCTTCACCACCGGAAACTCCAGCTCCGATAAACCGGAGTCCTTTGGCTTGAAGCTCCTTGTATCTCCGCTCCGTGTCAGGGAAGTAGGCGTTGCCGCCATCAATCAGAATATCCCCTTCTTGCAAATGCGGCACAAGCTGCTCAATCAGCGCATCGGTTGGCTGACCCGCTTTGACCATCATCATGATTTTACGCGGCGTTTTAAGAGACTGTACAAATTCCTCGATACTGAACGCGCCGACGACGTTTTTGCCTTCAGCCTCGGCCAGGAGTTCTCTCGTCTTTTCAGGTGAACGGTTATATAAAGCGACCGAGAAGCCCTTACTTTCCATATTTAAGGCCAGATTTTTCCCCATGACGGCGAGTCCAGCCACTCCGATCTGTTGTTTGCTCATCGTTTCTTTTCTCCTCCTAAGTCTCTTTGCTGATTATTTGACGCTATTCTTCCAGTCGGCTGCAAATTTCGCAAGTCCTTGATCCGTTAGCGGGTGTTTCGCGATTTGTTCAATGACAGCAAATGGAACCGTCGCGATATGAGCACCTGCCATTGCGACGCGGGTCACATGATCCGGATGACGGACGGATGCGGCGATAATTTGCGCGTCCAGTTGATGCGTGCGGAACAGCTGCGCGATTTTGTCCACCAGTAGTACCCCGTCCTCCGAAATATCATCCAGACGGCCCAGAAAAGGCGATACGTACGTTGCACCGGCGCGGGCCGCAAGGAGTGCCTGGTTGACGGTAAAGATCAGCGTTACGTTGGTTTTGACGCCTTTGGCGGACAAATAACGGCAGGCTTCCAGACCCGCGAGAGTCATTGGCAGCTTGATCGTAATATTAGGATCATGATTGTTAATTTTGATCAGTTCATTGGCCTGGGCAATCATTTCTTCTGCCGTTTCCGCATCCGGGGTGACTTCAGCGGAGACCGATTCCACTTCGGGAACCAGCTGCAAAATTTCAGCGATACGATCCTCAAATTTCACACCTTCTTTGGCTACCAGGGAAGGATTCGTTGTCACGCCGGACAAAACCCCAATTTTGTATGCCGATTGAATGTCCTGTACATTAGCGGTATCAATAAAAAATTTCATTTAAAAAACCTCCAGTAAATGAATTCGATTTTGATTGCATGGTAGGGATCACTGAATAGGAAAATTAATTGACAGGCACGGGTTCTATATGTTGATCCTGTACTTGATCTACTTGGTTCACCGCTGCAGGAGCAGCAGGTTCGGACAGTTCGTCAAACCACCAGTGAAATCCGTCATCAGCTAGCAGCGCAGCGGCGGCTGCCGGTCCGTGAGAACCCGCTTCATACGGGTACAGCGGCACCTCATTCGCAGCAAAGGCTTCAAGGATCGGCTGAACCCATTGCCAGGAAAGCTCGACTTCATTCCAGTGTACGAAGAATGTAGAATCACCGTTTAGCGCGTCATGAATCAGCGTTTCGTAAGCCTCCGGAGCTTCTTCCCGATCCGGGTACATATCGATATGTACCGGCTTAAACTTCTCTTTGTGATGCGGATCCCGCGTATTCAATTGAAGCGTAATCCCTTCATTTGGGCCAATCTCAATGACAAGCATATTCGGGACCGTCGTCTTATCCGGATGCAGGGAAGAGCTTAGCGGTTCTTTGAATTCGATCACGATCCGCGTATGTTTGGATTGCATGCGTTTGCCCGTCCGGATATAAAACGGAACCCCGCGCCAGTGGTAATTATCGATGTGCAGCTTGGCGGCGATAAACGTATCGTTCATCGACTCGGGTGAAATGCCGGGTTCGGAGGTATAACCTTGAACCGTTTTTTCTTGAATCGTTCCTGAAGCGTATTGCCCGCGTACGATCCGGCTGTGTACATCCTGTCTTTGGAGAGGATCCAGCGCTTCGAGAACTTTTCTTTTCTTGAGTCTGACATCCTCTGGCGAGGCGATGTTATGGGGTGAATGGATGGTCAGCATCATGAGCAGCTGGAGCATATGGTTCTGGAACATATCCCGAACGGCTCCGGCCTGATCGTAGTAACCTGCCCGCTCTTCCACACCTACGGTTTCGTCTGCGGTAATCTGGACGTTAGCGATATAACGGTTGTTCCACAGCGCCTGAATGACGGGGTTCGCTTCCTTCAGCGCCTCCAGCTGCTGTACCATAGGCTTGCCGAGATAATGGTCGATCCGGTAGATCTCCTCTTCGGTAAATGCCTGACTGAGCTGGCTGTTCAGTTCCCGCGCGGAAGCAAGGTCATGACCGAAGGGCTTCTCGATCACGAGTCGCTTCCAGCCTGCTGTGCTGCCGAGTCCGCTTTCCTCGATTTGGGATGCAATCGTGCCGAAGAAGTTCGGGGCAACGGACAAGTAGAACAAACGGTTTGCCGTTCCTCCTACCTCCTGTTCCCATTTTCCCACCCGTTCGTTTAACTGGACAAAGTGCGATTGCTGATCGATATGAAGAACATTAAAGCCGAACAAGCCTAGAAAAGCTTGCAGGGTATCATTTTCTTGGACTTCCAATCGGTAAAAATCATGAAGAGACTGCTTCACATGAGCTTGAAAAGTTTCGTCCGAAAGTTCCTTTCGTCCGAGACCGATCACGGAGAAAAATTTCGGCAGCTTTCCATTCATATATAAATGATACAAGGCGGGGTATATTTTCCGTTTGGCCAAATCCCCGGTTGCTCCAAACAATACAAAAGTTATAGGATTCATTTCAATTGCTCCTTCCATCAGGGTTTTATAGCGAGCTTGGTCATTTCCGCCCGCAAAACTCTGGTTTCTTTTTCTTGGATTCACTATAATACAAATATGTGGCATACATGTAATCAATATATTTCTGAGGAGCTATAGACCGTGTCTATGACCAATAATTACGAACTGTATAAAGTATTCTACTGGGCCGCCAAAATGGGTAGTTTAACGCAGGCAGCAAAGGCATTGTACCTCACCCAACCCAGCGTCAGTCACGCAATTAAGCAGCTTGAAGAACGGGTTGGCGTAACCCTTTTTTACCGCAATGCCAAAGGGGTAGCCCTTACTCAGGAAGGTAAGATTCTTTTTTCATATATTGAGCAATCTCAAATTCTCATTACCTTGGCAGAAGAAAAAATGGTGGCGCTGAAAAACCTGGACAGTGGTGAGCTGAGGATCGGCGGCAGCGATTCATTGTTTAAACATTATCTGCTTCCGTTTTTGGAAGATTTCCATGTTCAATATCCGGGGGTTAAGCTGCACCTGAATCATGGCACGACACCGGAAGTGATTTCTTACCTTAAGGAAGGGCGGATTGATCTGGGGGTGGTGCGGATGCCGATCGTGGATTCCCAGCTTGAAGTCAGCGAAAGCATCCAGCTTCAGGATTGTTTCGTGGCGGGTGAGCGTTATGCGGAGCTGAAGGGACAAGCCCTGTCCATGGAGCAGCTGATGGAGTACCCGGTAATTCTGTTCTCGCGCAACAGCCGGGTAAGGATGGCGATTACGGAACTTTTCCAAAAATACGGACATGAGCTGAAGCCGGACATTGAAGTAGGGAGCGTTGACCTGCTTATTGAATTTGCACGGAGGGGTCTCGGCATTTCCTTTGTGACGCGCGAATTCGTATCCAAGGAATTGAAGGAAGGATCCCTGTTCGAGATAGAGCTTGATATTGAGATCCCTCCCTCCAAGGTAGGGGTCATGATTATGCGCAATCTGCCGATCTCTACGGCAGCCACGAAGTTCATGGAGTTGGTTCGGTAATAGGTATTCTTTTCGTATGAGCGGGAAGAATTTACGCCTTAGTGCCCATCTCACGGATCGTTTGCATGGAGCAATCCCAACGCCACCTTGGCAATTGCCCCTGCAGATGCACCCCGCCGTACCATGCATCGATTCCTTTCTTCTCGGCCCAATCCTCCTTTCCATCCATGATGTCCCTGCCATGCTTCGTTAAAGCAACTACTCGATCTTGAAGCGATATGGATGAATCGTTATACGTTGGGAGCGGCTTCATGCCGCTGATTTGCAGCAAAGGGTACGGATCCTGTGACATTTCCTTTAAAATATGCCAGTATTCCAAATCTCCCATACCTAATCTATGGAGCTTATTCCCTATCTGCTGAAATAATGTTTGCGGAGAATTTATTCCCGCATGAATCATTTCCAGCGTAGTTTGTTCTACAATGCCTAGTCCATTATAGGTGGAAGGAAAGCGCGATAAATGCATTTGAAATGCATCATGGGCAAACGGCAGCGCGGACGTATCTTCCCGTAACAATTGCTGCAGTCGTCCTGGATCTTGCGATGTGTAGGCTTGCCAAAACAATCGGCCTAAATCCAGTTCCGCTGCTCCAATCGTTTTCCATGTGCCCGACAATGTTTCCATTTGAGCCTCAGAGAGCTGCCCCAGTCCTCGAAAGAGTTCAATCCCCGGATACTCTCCGATGCACAATAAGCTCAGCTTCGTGCTTGGCAAAGGATGCTCCGAAAACCAATGAAGCAGGAAGCACAGCATCGTCTGATCGAATAGATCATGCTCAAACCATAATATAATTTCGTCGTATCGAGCCGAATCAGCCAAAGCCTTTTCTTGCATATCCACATTCTGTATATATTCCTTTTGCGGAACCCCCAAGGTTTGTTCAAGGTATTGCGCCCTGTCAAAGCGGTTGTCCAATGAAGTAGAATTCAATGTTACAGGACCATGGGGATACACCTCTCTCCACACTAAAACATCCCCTTGCACAATGCCATTACGCAGCTTCTGCGCTACCGAATCTCCGTTTACGATATGAAGCACATCTTTTCCTCCTTCGTACAAATGGTTGAACACGGAAATGAAATCAGTCACGGGAAGTGCAACTTTCAGCTTGCGGCGTGCATCAAACAACCGCTTTTTCAGTACCGGTACCGAAGCTCCCAGAAACCCGGAAATCTCTTGAAGGGAGTAGCCCTGAAAATAAAATAATTGAACGGCAATTCGCATATTGGGCGTTAATTGTGCTATAGAATCGTGAACCAGCTGCTGCGCCTCCCTTTTCTCAACAATGTCTGATACACATATGGGGGACTCTGCTGATTCCGCTACTTCATCATAGGGTATTGCCAGGTGCTGCTTACGGCGGATAATACGAAAACATTGCCGCACTACAATAGCTTTAAACCATCCTGGAAAAGCTTCAATGGATCGTAGTTTATTCAAATGCAGAAAGGCTTCCGTGAAAGCTTCCTGGACGGCATCTTCCGCTAATTGAAAATCATGCAGCTTTTCGTACGCAACCGCATTCGCCATCGCTGCATAATGCCTAACGATACGTTCAAAAGCCTGCCTGTCCCCTTGCCTTGCCTCTTCAATATATTGAAGCATGCCCCTTCCCTCCCTTCTTCCGTATTACAACAAAGTGCCCATGGAGTCCACAAAGGTTACCTGAATGTATCACAATCATTCATTCGAGCAGATCCCGATATACGATAGTATACAAAAAAAAGGGGACTCCTCGCCCCCTTTTTACTCCCCTATTAACATTTCACGGCTTTAACATCCAACTTGATTAACCTCTTCAGGCTCATACCTTAGTAAAGCGGCAGCGCTTCTTGTTTCAGGCCGGTGAAAATATCGCCAGACTGCTCCAGGAAGGTGTCGGGCAATTGATAATAATCATCTCCCATCGACACGACCTTTAACTCAGGAATGATATACATGGACATGCTGGTCCCGTCCTTGAGGTTGAACTTGAGTTGATACGATTTCCCTTGGGATTGCGCCTCGGCAATGGCCTCGTATTCTTTGTTGCTTAAGTCTGCCGTTTTGGCATCGTACAGCCCTTTAACGATAGACTCTACAGAAGCATGATCCGTAACTTTCTTCAGCACATCATCCCCCGCATGATTCATAACATGCATGTCTTGTACATGCTCCTTCAGGTTAGACATATCCAGATAATCCTTTGCAGTGATCGCGGAGTCGTTTACCTTCGCCACGATTTCCGCCAGATAATAGTTTTGCTCATACTTTACCGCAATGCGAAAATGAGATGGAGATGTCGGGATTTCATACAGCTCTCCGCCAACGGCGAACGTCGCAGCATAATCCTTTTCCGCGTATTGGTTTTTATCATGATTCGCGATGTCACGGATATCAAACTTTAGTGTTCCGAGCGATTTCACTGGCTCTGCTCCCGTAAACTTAAACTGTGCACCATCACTTACAAATGCGTAACGATATCCGTTGTAATTTAGAAATTTACGGATTCCGGTTGGGGATGCTGCCGGCGTCTGCTGTGATATTTGCGTTAATGCAGGAAGCGGCGTATGAGGAAATTTATAAATAGCAAAACCTAAAACAAGTGCAAAGCAGGCTGCGATGGATCCCCATCTGGCATAGTTTCTTTTCATGCGCGTCGCTGCATTGGCTTTTTCGATCAGATCGCCGTCTACGCCGCCGATCGCTTTAAAGAGATCTCTATTATTCATAGGACATATCCCTCTTTCTTCAGATATATTTGGAGTTTTTTCCGTGTTCTGAACAGGACTGATTTGGTTTTGCTTTCGCTTATCGAGAATCGCGAGGCGATATCCGCCAAAGAATCAGAGTACCAGTATCGCCGCAAAAAAATATTCCGATGATCTTCATGAATACTCTGCAGAAACCTGCTTATGGCTCCGGCCATTTGCTCTTCCTCGTACTTGCTTTCAACGTTGTCCGAGGAGGATAAACAATCGTTTAATTCATCAAGGACCGTCTCGAATTCTCTATTGCGCTTTTTGGCCGTGTAATAATCAAATCGATTCAATGCGATATTCCGCGTGATCCTCCCCAGATAAGACGACAGCTTGTCAGGAGACTTCGGTGGGATCGCTTCCCATGCTCCCAAAAAGGCATCGTTCACACATTCTTCTGAATCTTCTTCATTGGATAGAATGTTATGGGCAATCCGGGTACAATAATTTCTATATTTTTTGGATGTTTCTTCTATTGCTGTTTCATTGCGCGCAAAGTACAATTTTATGATTTCTCTATCTTCCACTCCATCACTTCCGTTCAGTTTGATTAAGGCCTTCACTTATAAAGTAGGAAACGAAGCGTTTTGGTTGCAAAAATATTTTTCATGTAATTAAAGACGGCATATATCTTCATAAGCTTTGGCATGTGCTGCGGATAATATGATGCGTAACTTCTCGCAAAGTGAAAGTGAACCCATTCATAGTTTTAGACCCGACCCCTTACTTTTGTGTGTTTTGCAACCTCACTATACCCATTCCCTTACATTCTTCGAGGCATATGATAATCCCATATATTTGATATATGGAGATGAGCAAATGACAACACCAATTGATGTGTTAATCCCAGCGATTGAGAAGGATCTGGCGACACTCCCCCATGTTATCGATGCCGTAAGAAAATATGTGAAGCACCCTATTCATGAAATCATCATCGTGGCTCCGCGGAAGCAAAGAATTCTGGATCTGTGCGCGAAAAAGGGGTGTCGATTCGTTCATGAGGATACGGTTCTGCCCATAACGAAGAAGAACATTCATTATCAGTCCAGAACATGGGATCGTTCAGGTTGGCTTTATCAGCAGCTGCTTAAGCTGGGCGGCGATAAGTTGTGCTCATCCAAATACTATTTGGTGATGGATGCCGACACCGTGCTCATTCGTCCCCACGTCTTCAAGACAGGCGACAAGACCGTGTTTTACTGTCGAAACTGGAGTCAGCCCGAATACTTCCATACGTATAAAAAACTGATGGGAAAAAGCCGCTCCGCTAAATTATCCTTCGTTACCCATTACATGCTGTTCGAGAAAGCAAAAGTGAAGCAGTTAAAACAAGCGATTGAGTCCAAACATAACACGAGCTGGCACTCGGCCATTATGAGAAGCATGAATAAATCCAAGCAATTTGCTTTCTCGGAATTTGAAACGTATGGTAATTTCCTTTACTCGTCTGAGCCCGGGAAGATGATATTGAAGCAGGCACAGAATAAGAGCTTACATTTGAGTTCCCCTCAAATCTCACCTTCCAAGATGTCTTCCCTGACCAAAAGCTACCGTTCCATTTCTTTTCACAAACGTAAAGGGTATCATAAATCTTCCAAAACGATGGCCAAATGAGGCCCTATGAAGTGGTCTGGAAGGGGCCCGTACACAAAACAAGCGGTCTTGGCCGTGCCAGCAGAGCCTATGTAAGATCACTGAAGCGGCAGGGCGTAACCGTTAGATTAGGTGCAACAAGCCAGCGTAAAAACGGCATCCAAGGCAAAAAGGTACTCATTTATCACCATATTCCGAGTCACATGCAATGGAAAAAAGAGCGCAGCGTGTATGATTCCATGATTTTGAATACCGTGTGGGAAACAAGCAGGATCCCCACAGGCTGGCTTTCCCATATGAACAAATTTGACGCGGTGTGTGTACCCACCCAGCATAATAAAAGGACACTAAGGAACAGCGGGGTGAAAGTCCCGATTTTCATCGTTCCTCATGGCGTAGACACCAAGGAGTTTCATCCGAACAATAAGAAGATGTCTTTGCCGGCTGCAGCAGGGAAGTTTACCTTCGTGTCGGTCTTCGGCTTCCAGCATCGCAAAAATCCAGAGGGTCTGCTAAGGGCATACTGGGAGGAATTTTCCTCTAAAGATAACGTGATTCTGGTGATCAAAACGAACGGATATGCAGCGAATGAGAACGAGAAGTGGATTCAACAGAAAGTCATGCAATACAAAAAGAGACTGGGGATTCAAAAAGATACCGCCCCTGTTGTCATTATCGGCCGCCAGCTCAGTGAAAGCCAGCTCAAAGGCTTATATACGCTCGGTGATGCCTTCGTCCTCCCCACTCGCGGCGAGGGTGTTGGACTGCCTTTTTTAGAAGCGCTGGCGAGCGGCGTGCCGGTCATCGCAACAGGTTGGGGCGGGCAAATGGATTTCCTTACGCACAGCAACTCATTCCTGGTTCCGTATCAGCTGAAGAGCCCGTCAAGCAGCATGAACCGAGCCATATCCAGAAAGTTCAGCAACCTGTTTGCGCAAATGGGACAACGCTGGGCCGAACCGAATCTGAACAGCCTCAAAAAGCTCATGAGGAAAGCGTACGAGAATCCCGATCTTTGTGAACGGAAAGGACGCCAAGGCCGACGGGATATGCTTCAGATATCCTGGGATCGGGCGGGAAAGTTAATGAAAAATGCGATTGAAGAGACCCTCCGATCCAAGTCATAAGGATGAAGGTGATATTCCCCAAGGAAGGAGGAATTAGCTTGCGTATTGTACTATTATGCGGGGGATCGGGAAAAAGGCTGTGGCCTTTATCCAACGAGATTCGCTCCAAGGTATTTCTTAAGCTTTTGACATCCGAGGATGGGGTCAGAGAATCGATGATTGAACGGATATGCAGACAACTGGATGAGGTGGGGCTGCTTCCATCCACGTGTATCGTCACGCACCAGAGCCAAGTGGAAATTACGCGCAGCTATGTTGGCGAGCACCTCCCTATCCTAGGGGAACCCTATAAAAGAGGAACATTCACAGCCATCGCTTATGCTGTAAGTTATCTTCACGAGAAGCTGCTGGTAGATCCGAATGAAACGATTTGCATTCTTCCCGTGGACACTTACGTGGATACCGAGTTTTTTCGGCTGCTCCATCGTTTTCCCGATGTCCTGCTACATTCGAAGGCAAATCTCGCTCTCCTCGGAACAAAGCCTACTCATCCTTCCGATCAGTTCGGTTATATTGTTCCCGTTATGGCTCAGGAGAATGGCGAATATTCTTTCATCCACCAGTTCATCGAAAAACCTAATGAGCAGACGGCCAGTCGCTTAATCGAGCGTCACGCGATGTGGAACTGCGGTGTATTCGCATTCCCCTTAAGATTCATGCTGACGTATTTGAAAGACAAGGGGCATCCTGTCCAAGTGGAGCATTGGCTGGCTCATTACGAACAACTTCCGAATACCAGTTTTGACCAGGAAGTCGTTGAACACACCATGCCTGCTGTTGTCATGGGGTATGATGGATATTGGAATGATCTGGGGAGCTGGATGGCGCTAAGCGGTCATTTGGAGGATCAAGTGGTCGGACCAGGTCGGATATCGGACGATTCCCCGAATACCCATCTCATAAACGAACTGCCCTACCCCATTGAAATTATCGGCGTCCCGGATATCATTGCTGCGGCAAGTTCCGATGGCATTCTGATCGCGAACAAGGATAAAGCCAATCGAATCAAGGAAGTGCTCTCACAAGTGCCGCAGATTCCAATGTATGAAGAGAAAAGATGGGGCTCCTATCAAGTTCTGAATTATTGGAAAGATGAAACGGGAATGGAAGCCATGATCAAGAAAGTGCAGCTCACCCGAGGAAAATATACGAGCTATCACCAGCATCTCGAAAGGCAAGAAATCGTCACGATTGTGACGGGCAGCGCAGAGATTCTCATGGAAGATAAACTATATAAGCTGCAGGCAGGCGAAGTTTTACAAATTCCGGCCGGCATCAAGCATGGAATAAAGGCAGTTACCCATCTTGAGCTGATGGAAGTCCTGCTCGGTAAGGATCTCGCCCAAGAAGATATCACTCGATTTGAATTAGATTGGTAGAGTGTTTTCTTGACCATGGTTCATTACGTTTAAGTATATATGTTCTATTGCTCAAAGAAGTATCTCCTTGTCGGGAGATACTTCTTTTGATGTGATGGTTATTCCGCCTTAGCAGATTCAAGCGCATTATAGCTTATTCGTATGTCATTCGAGTTAGAGTTAAAGGAAAGGAAACATATTACGGTTTTCCATTTCGATAGCCGAAGACATTATTAACTAAATTCTTTTATTTCACGATTCATGGTTTCATGTTTTACTTAATCAATTTTCAATTCAGCTTCGGCATACAGCACGGCGGTTCCGCCAATTTTCACGCGATCCCCTTCCAGAAGGCAGTACAGAGTACCTCCCCGCTTGGACAATTGGCGGGCTACTAGTTTGTTTTTGCCCAATCGCTCTGCCCAAAAGGGAATAAAGTTGCAATGTGCAGACCCGCATACGGGGTCCTCATTCACATTCAATTTGGGAAAGAAGCTTCTGGACACAAAATCAAAGGTTGTTCCTTTTGCCGTAACACTGACACCAAGTCCATCCGGTAATTGCTTAAGCTTCGAGAAGTCCGGTGTCAACCTCCGAACCTGATCTTCATTTTCCAGCACAAACATAAGATCCCGGCTAAGATAGGTCTCCACAGGCTTCACGCCAAGCGCCTCAATCATATCATGAGTTAAAATGAACGGTTCGGGAAGACGACTCGGAAAGTCCATCTCATACAGGGTACCTTTTCTCAAAACCGTTAATATCCCGCCAAGGGTATGAAAAGTAAACTGCTCTGCATCGGGTTCATAAAATTGGGCGAGTACATAGGCAGTCGCTAGCGTAGCATGTCCGCAAAGTTCGATCTCTGCGGCTGGAGTAAACCACCTTAGCCGGTAATCCTCTCCTTCTTTCACCGCGAAGGCAGTTTCGGAAAGATTGTTTTCAGTTGAAATGTTTTGCATGACTTCGTCCGGAAGCCAATTTTCCAAAATACAAACACCAGCCGGATTTCCTTCAAATACGTGCTGGGCGAACGCATCGACCACGTAATACTTCAAACTTGGTTCCTCCTTGCTTATTCAGAAATGCTTTGTTCTAAACTTTCTTAAAGCGCCAAGGTAGCAGTATTGGCAACTCCAATCATCGTGATGATCAAGGTATTCACCATAGCACCAAGCCAAACGTTCCCTGTCAATTTGTATAGGCTGCGGCTAATGATTGCGGCTGTAAATAGTAAGAAAATAAACGGAAGCAGCACCATCGGATAAAGTCTCGTTTCTTGCCAAAATGCATTGCCTGTCGTAAATAATACAGCATACTGGATTCCGTTAATAAGCATAATGCCAAGCACGCTTCCCAGTCCAGCGACAATCATATTGGCTTTTTCAGACTTGATATTGCTATAACTTAATTTATTTATTAAGAGCGCATTTATTAGATAGAAGATGAAGAAGAACGGCAAATAGTTCAACCATACCAATAACTTATCTGCATTAAATGTAAAAACTCCGAGTATCCAAAATTTAAAATCAGCATTTAAGAGATATTCCGCCGCATATACAATACCGAAAAAGATTCCGTAGATACATAAAGCAAGAATAAAAGTCTTTCCCGTGTTCCTCAGACCGATTTTTATTCCTAATTGATCCAAAGAAAGCTCCGCGTTATTTCTTTTCTCCAATTTGTACTTCCATACAAATAGTGCCGCTCCAATAAGGCTGCTAAACATTGCCCATATCAAGATATAGTTTGTAATGGGCTGCGTAAACCATTTTACAGACATGAAATTGGACGTACTTTTAAAAATTACTTTATCTAGATTTAAAGCTACAATTACCCCAACAGCAGAAAATATCCAATTAAGCGTCCAGCTGATCCAAAAAACTCTAGTTTTCTTTGTGCTCTTTTCCGTTTGCAGTGCATTAGCTATAGAAGTACTTTGTTCTTTTGCTGATTTTAATTGCTTAAAGAACGGAATTTCCAACAAGTAATAGGCTGCTGGGAAAATCAATAGAAAAATACCTAATAATCCAATAAAGCTAACTAGCTCTTTCCAGATCCATATTTGATTTGTATTTTTTATTTGTGGTGAAATTTCAAAGGCATGGCTGAAAAAGTCGACTGTGTAAGCAGCGGTTTTCTTTGAAAAATGTGCCCATTCATGCGTTTGCTTTGGATTATACACTACTCTCAGCGTTTGATTTTCTGCATCTCCATAATATTGACCTACATTAAAACCCGACTGCTGCTCATCTTCTGAAAAAATCGAGTTTACTGCGACTAAGCCCTCATCAGCGTTGTTGGAGAGATCGCCATTGCCTTGAGACAAATCATAATTCCCCTCATCATATTGACCATAAATAACTCCCATATTAGCGTGAATTTGACTGAATACCTTTTCACTCGATAAACGGATATTTCCCACCGGCAATCCTGCTGCGACCTTATTTAAAGAATTAGCATATTCTTGTTCGCTGTCTGTTATTGTCTCGCCGCCTTCTGAATCCTTCGTCATCGCTTTTTCAATTGCTGTTTGATATTGTGAACCATAGTGCATTAACGTCAACCATGCTGACATTCCACCCATGGAATGCCCCATAACACCGATCCTATGATTGTCAATGTAATCGAGACTTTGATAGGCAAATTCCACTAGAGGTATCATTCCCTCACCATTTGCTGCTACTGCCTTCATGACTGGCTCGCTCGCCGAACTTGATTTTCCATGATAGTAGGCATCGAATGTCATTACTGCAATTCCTCTACGTGATAATTCAATAGCGTTTAAATCTTGCATATGCTCATTGTTTAGATAACCATGTTCGGTAATAACTAAAGGAACCTTGTGCTCCGCGCTCGATTGTTCAGGTTTAAAAATTTGCCCGGACAGCCACTGCCCCTTTTCAGTTGGCAGCTTAAAATTAATAATTTCTACCTTTCCAAAAGAAGTTTGCAATAAACCTGATAAACAAGCGCTTACAAAGATCATCAACACAGAAACGACAAGCAATCTTCTTATAATCTTTTTCTCCATATAAACACCCCTTTTAATTATATAGTTTCCATCGTAAACTATATAGTGTTTATACTACACTTTTTAATTGATAGCAATAGCGAGTCTCTAGCTATGTTAAAATTATTTTTTTTGATATAATTTTTAGTAGCTAAATTGAAGAGAAATGAGTGATTTCTATGTCACTAGAATGGATGGGCAAATATAGAATATTCATGGAGAAGCTTGTGAAATTCGGGAATTCATATGCAGATTCCTACAAAAAAGAATACTCCTATAATACTGCCTTTTTATTTTCGGCTGCACAAATTCAAGTGCTGGAATATCTATTGGAGAATGAAGATAAAAACCAAAACATGCTGGAAATTGCAAAACGGCTGGGAATATCTAAGAGCGCATTTTCAAAACATGTAAAAAAAATGGTGGAAAAAGGGTTGCTCGAAAAGTACCATACTTCTGATAATAAGAAAAACATAATCATTAAGGTTTCCACAACAGGCGAAGAAGTATATCGCCACTATGTACAATACGCTTATGAAAAATCCCTCAAAAAAATATTTTCCCTGCTGGATGAAATCCCTGAGCAATATGTTGAGAAAATGGAAGCTATTCTAGATATCTCAGCTAGCGCTACAACTGAAAAAACAAAGCAAAAGAAAGAGGTTAATCTCATTCGTATCGAGGAATAAGTGAGTGGATTTGAAGTGAAAAACAGCTAAGAAAAATAGAAACGTAACAGGTATTTGTAGTGGCCATGGGCATACTTAATGCTTCCACTTGGAGCAATTGCAATTACGGTTCTCTTTGATTTTGTGATCAAGTATGATTTCTTCAAAAAGAGTGAATGAATACGACAATTACTATATTGCAGCAGATTCAAATAGAACAGAAGAGTTCAAAATCACAAAAGTTGATGATATAAAGTAAAGTATGAAAACCTGCAAACTCTCTAGTAGCAGGTGTACTTGCTTCCTTTATAGGCGGACCTACAACTGGAAAATAATTCGGACTGTTTCGACAATTCAGGTTTGCCAACCTTATGGTTGTGCTCCAGTCGAATATATGGAATAAATAAATCTTTGTCTATTTGGTGATCTGGTAGAAACAAAATATACCGCCTATTGGCGGTATATTTTATTTCTATTTAAAGACTCAATACCAAAATCCCATTCATTTTCTCACTAATTCGCAAAAAATTTTCATTAGTTATGACGACACACACAATATTTCCTTATGCATTTCACTAGATCTTATACGCCTTCATCGCCTTGCGAAGCTCTTTTAATGATGGACGTTTGCCGTACATCAGGACACCGGTGCGGTAGATCTTGGCGGACAGCCAGCCGAACACGAGAATCGACACGATCAGGAGCGCCAGGGAGATAAGGATTTGCCATACCGGTGCCTCGCCCATGCCGATGCGAACCAGCATCGCGGTCGGCGCCGTGAACGGAATGAAGCTCGTCACCTTGATCAGCATGCTGCCCGGAGTATTAATGCTGAAAATACCGATGTAGAACGCGGCCAGTCCAAGCATCGTAATCGGCATGACCGCTTGCCCCAGCTCCTCGGTACGGCTGACCATGGAACCGATGGCTGCGTAAAGCACCGCGAACAAGAAGTAACCGAAGATGTAGAAAGCCAAGCCGTACAGCAGCACCTCCATATTGAGATCCGACAAGCTCAAATGGAATTCTTCCAGCATCCCAACGTTATTCGGCAGCATTAGGTTGGCACCGATCACGACGCCAAAGGCTGCAATCTGAACGAGTCCCACCAGGAAAATTCCGATGATTTTGCCAAACATCTGGTGCAGAGGTTTCACGCTTGTAATGAGGATTTCCATAATACGCGAGCTTTTCTCGGCGGTAATTTCCGCTGCGATCATATTGCCTGTCATCATGTTGGAGCTAAAGAACAAGATCATCAGGAAGTAGACGGTCACGTAATTCATGATTTTCTGATTCCGGTTCTTTTCCGTGTCTCCACCCGAACTTGCTTTAGCGTCGTCGGATATATCCATCGAACGGAAGGACACCGGCTGATTGAGAGCGGCGATTTGCTCTGCCGTCAATGAATCCTTCGTGATCATCGTCGTTTTAACGTTTTGCAGTGCCCCTTGCAGGTAGGTACCGAGGCTTTGTCCCATGTCCCCTTTGCCTGCGTAGACCACCTTAGGAAACGACTTGTCGGCCGGGTCCTCTTCGAACTTAAGGTAGCCCTCGAGCTTGCCGTCCTTGACGTCCTGCTTCAGCGCATCCTCGCTGCTTCCCTCATACGGGACGAACGCATAATCCTTATTGCCGGCAGCTTCCGCGTATTTCTGAAGCTCTACCACGGCCGCCTGCTGACTACCAGCCAACAGCCCGATTTGCTTCGCCTGGCCGTCATCTCCACCGCTGAACTGCTTGATCAGGTATGGAAGGTTCATGCCGATCGTAATCAAAATCGCCAGCACCAGCGTCGTAATCAGAAAAGATTTTGTTTTGACCTTATTTTTAAATGTAAACCCGATAATGGTTCCCAAATTGCTATTCATTGGATTCACCCACCTCTTGAATGAAGATTTGGTTCAGCGTTGGCTCCTTGATCTCAAAGCGCTCCACTGTCGTTTCAGCCATAGCATGCTGCAGGATCAGCTGAGCTGTATCCGGTGTGTTGATATGGATATGGTATCCTTGCTCCACGCTTTCCACCGCTTTGACTCCAGGAATGGAATCCAGACGGCTCACTTGACCCTGGGTGTACAGAATTACTTCTTCACGCGGATAACGTCCTTTAATTTCTTTAATATCTCCTTGCACTACCGTATTTGACCGGTGAAGGATGGTGATCCGCCGGCACAGCTCTTCAACATGCTCCATGCGGTGCGTCGAGAACAAAATGCTCGTTCCATCGTTCCGCAGTTCCTTGACTGTAGCCTTGAGCAGTTCCACATTGACCGGATCCAAGCCGCTGAAGGCTTCATCTAAAATCAAGATTTGCGGCTTGTGAACGATTGCGGCAATAAATCCCATTTTTTGCTGATTACCCTTGGACAACTCTTCAATCCGCTTATCGTAATACTCCGGAACCTCGAACTGGTCGAGCCAGTAACGCAGGCTTTTATCCGCATCCTGTTTGGACATGCCGCGTAATTGGGCCAGGTAAACGATTTGATCACTGATCTTTACCTTCGGATACAATCCGCGTTCCTCCGGCAGATACCCCATCACACGTGTCAGTTCATTGCTGTAAGGCTTGCCGTGGTAGCGGATATCGCCTCCATCCGGGTAAATCAGTCCCAGCACCATCCGCATGGTTGTCGTCTTACCGGCACCGTTTGCTCCCAAAAGTCCGTAAATCTCGCCTTGCTCCACCTGCAGTGAAATGTTATTTACCGCCGTCTTTTCCCCGTACTGTTTAAATACATGATCTAATTGCAACGCTACCATGTTTAATCCCCTTTCCCTGTCTGCGTTCCTGCAGGCAGATGGCCTTTTAACCATAGGCTTAGTATTTCATCAAGCTCGAGCGTTCTTGTCTTCAGAACCGGTATGCCCGAGTCTTGTAAAATCTGTTCTGTACTTCGGCATTCTGTCGTAATCATCCGGACCACACCTTGCGCATCCTGTTGAACCTGGATGATTCCGGGCAAATCCCCGGCAAGATCGGTGCCGCCGCTCACCCAAATCTCTTTCCAGTTATCCATCAGACTGTCCTTCTCCACCATGCCATGCATTTTACCATGATGCAACAGCATCACATAGTCGGCCAGCCTTTTGACTTCGTCCACAATATGGGTCGACAGCAGGATTGTGGCTTCTCCCGATTCCATGTAGCTCCGTAGCTCATCGATCATCAGCTTCCATGCAAAGGGATCAAGTCCCGACGAGGGTTCATCCAGCAGCAGCAGTTTGGGACGCGGTGCGAGCGCGGCAGATATCTCATATTTACGCCTTTCCCCCTTAGACATATTCTTGAGCTTGATGTTCCGTGGAACCTTGAATTTCCCGAGCAGCTCTTCAAAATAAGTCTGATCCCATTCCGGATACCACTGTGCCCGAAATTCTGCCGCCTCTTCCGCAGTCAGATTGTCCTCTTCCCTGCTCGATTTCTCCGATACGAAGCCGATCTGGCGCCGGATATGCTGCGGAATTTCCTGCTTGTAATTCTCGCCGAACCAGGAGATACTGCCTCGGTCGGGGAAAACAATTTTCAGCATCATATGAATGAGTGTGCTTTTGCCCGAGCCGTTTTCTCCGATCAGTCCAATCACATAACCTTGGGGCAGCTGCAGATCTATGGGGCCGATTGTCTTCTGCCGCATCCTTTTCTCGATCCCTTTCATCTCTATGGCGAGCTGTTCCACTTATGCTTCACCTTCTCTCTTATCCGGATGGTACTTGCTGTGCAATATGGTTAAGAAAAGCTGCTTCAGTTCATCCTCTTCGCACTTGACGGAAATGCCGACATCGACTGCGGAATTCAGCGCCTCTTCCACCGCTTCCCTTCTGAATACTTCACGCTGTGAATCACCAACCTTGGCGACAAATGTTCCGGTTCCCTGCTTGGTCCGCAGCAGTCCCTCGCTCTCCAGGTCCTGATAAACCCGGCGGACCGTAATGACGCTGCAATTTAACCCTCCGGCAAATTCCCTGATGGATGGCAATAGAGTCCCCTCCTTGACTTGTCCGCTGATGATCAGCGATCTTAACTGGGATTCGATCTGATGGTAAAGCGGTTCAGCGCTGTTTTCATTCAGTTGTATAGGAATCCACACCTTTCGCACCTCACCTCTTGCTTCTCGAACAGGCTGCTGCCCGATGCGGCAGTTCTGTAGACGAAGGAGCCAATATTTATCTTAAGCCGTACAGTTTGTTGTATTTTTAGTTCGTTCTATTTGGTCACACCAGATCTCTGCTTCTAAGCTTGCGCAATGTTATTTTTGAAAAGAACATCAGACTTGCGGCTGCTGCAGCCAGCATTGCCCACATCAGAGGAGACAGCAGACTCCAGCGCGATGCCAGTTCAATAGAGTATAACAGCATGTTGCCACCGCATATTTTAATGACCACAGCTGCGATCACAGCCGCTGCTAACAGCATTAAGGTTGATCTCAGGTACGCTTTGCCATGATTCGAGAATTCCAAATACATATACGGCCCTGACATCATGATTCCATAACCGATCCATGTGAGCGCTAAAGCAAAATATCCTGCCAGAGACATTTCGCTGCGCATCGGCTCGGCAAACCAGTACATCAGGCCGAAGAAGACGATTCCGTTCATGATAAAGGCCAGGAAAATCTGCATCAGCCTGTAGGCGATCACGACATGGTCGGATATCGGCAGTGCTCTGAAATAGGCCAACATCTGTGTGTAAGAATCCTCACTTAAATATTTGAAGGATCTTCTGCAGAAGTAAAAGCCAAGCATGGGCATCAACAGTAAAAACAATCCGTCAATCACCGGGCTCACATACTCTGGAGCCTCCATCTGACCTTTGACTGCCATCCCAAATGTAAAAGCCATGTAAGCAGCATATACGAAGGCCCACACAAAATATTTCTTCTCACCCTTCAAATCCTTCAGTATCATGGACCAAGCTTTCTTTGTGTTTTCCAAACGGCTCTCCCCCGCTCAATCTTAAATATCTGTCAGGTGTGTATATACACCTCATCACTGTGCTTACTGTGTATATCTTTATACACAGTATATAGTGTGTTTTTCATTCCCGCAATAGGCAGATTAAAATTTAATTGGGAAATTTTATAAATACCTCTTTAATAAAACAAAAAAGGCTTGAAGCCCCCTAAGAGCTTCAAGCCTTATCCAACAACGATTTATGGTTCATTCTAATAAGCAAAAGCCGCTGGATATCTGGCAAAAAAATCAAGCATGGTTTGTGCTAACTGTGCCTTTTCTTCAGGTGCTCCAATCTCCAGCAATGTAAATTGATTGTTATTCTGTTCAACAAACCGGTAGGCCATCCCGTAGGTCTTGAAGGTTTCCGCAGGCTTTTTCAACTTAAATTGAACCATATGTTCATTCAGCTGCGTTCTGCTCTCAAACACGGGCGGGTCTGCCATAAACCCTTGTTCATCTGCCCACTTCTCCATTTTCGGAAAATAGCTCCCAATCATTCCGATGGCGCATCCCTGACAGGCCCCGACATCCAGATAAGTCATATGGATATCCGGATTCGAAGGATCGCGCATTTCAATTTTAACCGAGCCATTCATTCCCGTCTCCGCTGTGGTAACCTCCCAGTTGCGAGGAGCAAGCATGAGATAGCCATGGCTGCTGCTCTCATTCAAGAAGAATGCACCCCATCGTGTTAATTCCGAATCCGGAATGGGAAGATCCTGCAGTACCGGCAGCTCCTTATGCGGAAGATTGGTTGGAACTTCCTCACCATAGAATTTACCGGATACACAGTAGAGCGGAATTTGCCTGATGCTTTCTTCCGTCGACTGCTTCAGCTTAAGCACACCGCATTGTACCGCGGGCCGCCTGCCCTCACTTATGTCTGGATCTGAATCAGACGACTTCCCGGATGCGGGCGGCGCTGTGGTCTGATTTTGCTGTCCTGTCTCATGCTGTTGTTCTGCCAACAGCGCTTTGGGGTTCGAAAGCGAGGTCGTAAACAGCAATGTCACGATTGCTGCTACAACCAGAATATAACGTTTGCTCTTCTGACTCCCCTGTTTCAAAAAGCCGATACGTTTCATGTGGAATCCCGGACCTTTTCAGTGATTTTGAGGTTCACCCTTATAAACTTTAAACGTGATTAGGAACCATAAAGTTACCGTTTATTTTTTGGCGTTCCTTAATAAATACCCACATTCCAGGTCCAAGAACAATGTAAGCATGTAAACATGCTATATTTTCCATCCACTCCTTATCAAATGGTATCGCAGACAAACGAAATCCGCCCAGATACTAATATGTGACAACAAGAACAAAAAGACCTTCCCGCGATGCCCCTTACGGACACCTGAAAAGGTCTTTTGTACTTATCTGTGAATATGTGGGTAACCGTCTTAAGCCCCCAAAATAACTTCCCATACCGGCTTGGTATGTCCGCCTGGATACAGCACGTACAGCAGCACATATACCGCTACCCCGGTGATGGCCGTAATAAACCAGATGGTTGCCGTGACTCTTCCCCATTTCCGGTGCTTCGAGAATTTCTCCTTGAAAGCGAGCACCAGCGTTGTTATTCCAAATACAGCAGCTATGGTAGCCAGCGTAATGTGGAAGATCAGGAATATCTGATAGTATATTTTCATTTCATCCGAACCGCCCCAGGACGTATTCCCTACGAATGCGGTTCTGGACACGTAGATGATAAAGAACAGAAGCGCGGCAATCGCACCGCAAATCATTACTTTTTTGTGGGCTTCACGCTTTCCTTGAATAATGAGCGCCCAGCCAATTGCCACCAAAATCGCACTAATGACAATAAACGATGTGCTGACGGTTGGCATTAGCATGTATAAATCCATGGATATCCCCCTTACTTCGAGAAATCAGCTCTTATGCCCGATTCAATGAACCTTCGTTAAACTCAGCTGGCGTAATATCGTCTTCTTCTTTATTTTCAGTCTTATACCATTGGAAAAATACTTTTCCCAGCATAGATGCGAAAATAAATTCCTGAATAAACTTCATCACGATTCCGCCAACCTGCTGATCTACCTTTGTGCTCATGATGTTGAAAAAGGTTGGACCGCCAAACGCCTGAAGCAGCTTCGACGGATCTCCGGATACGCAGTATCCCATTGCCTGTGCCCATGTATTCGGATCGCTGTATGTAGCATACATCGGCTTGGTTGAGAAAATGATCAGACCACAGGCCGGTGTCAACAGCACCATGTTCAGGAAAATGAAGCCGATCTTAGTGAGTCCTGAAGCCTTGTCTTTTTCCGGCAGCGGATTAATCAGTGTCCACCACATTAGGATGGACGCAATAAACAGCACCAGATAATAGATCCGGTGAAGAGCAAAATGCAGCATCACATAGTCATGGACCGCCGGAAAGTGATAGAAAGAGAATAATCCGTTAAACACCACCGCAGCCACAACGGGCCGGGCCAAGAAACCCAGTTTCTTGAATGGATTCACCTTCAGGATCGCTCTCCACAGCCATGCCGGTAAGCCCATCATAAGCAGCGGCGGCGCCACCAGATATGACAGTGCCATCGTCGTCATGTGAAACGTAAACATGATATGTCCGAGCAGACTGATCGGCCCGCCTTGAGCAAGGTACAGGATAAACATACCGCTGACGAAGCTGATCTTTTTGCTTAACGATACGGGCTCAGCACCGGCAAACCTCTCACTGAGCGGTCCGATTACAACAAAATAAGCAGCCGTCACGAGCAGCATAAATGCGAGAAATAACGGACTGAACAAAGCGCTAAAGCTAAAATATTCTAACCCCAGCATGTTAAAACCTCCTCTCAAGCAGCGTCATATCTGTCGAAATTGTGACAGCTTGCCCTCATTGAAAAAAAGAGGGGGCCAAAGCCCGCCTCTTTCTCTATTTTACCACCAAACCCAATACAAAGCTGTTACGATCGCAGTACCAGCTACGAAGAATCCACCAATCATAAACAGGATGGGCATCAAATGTCCCCGATCCTTTAAGTGCATCCAGTAACCTAATTGAACCAGAACCTGAAGCACTGCCATAACCAGGAGCAAAATAACCGTAAAGGCTGCATTCACTCCGCCGGCAGAGACTGCCGCAAAAGCAATGGCTGTCAGAATGATGGAGAAAATGAATACTATGATATGCTTCTGAGGGCCCTCATGACGTTCACTATGCTTAACGACATCATGATTCGCTTGATGATCTGCAGTAGACATGTCTTAGCCCACCTTTCCGAGCAGGTAAACGACCGTAAAGATGAATACCCATACGACGTCGATAAAGTGCCAATACATCGCCGACACATATACCTTAGGCGCCGTTACGACCGTCAATCCTTTTTTATAGAGCTGTCCAATCAGGACGGAAATCCACAGTACCCCGAAGGCAACGTGCGCTCCGTGGAAGCCTACCAGCGTGTAGAACGCCGAACTGAATGCACTTGTAGTCATGCCGAATTTCTCCGCACGCACATATTCAGCAAACTCATAAATTTCAAGACCCAGGAAGCCCAGACCTAAAAGAACGGTAATCATTAACCATACGCGAAGTGCAGCTACCTTATGACGGTGCATCGCCTGAACGGCGAACACGCTGGTCAAGCTGCTGACGAGCAGGATCAAGGTCGCTGCCGCAGTCATCGGCAATTGGAAAAGCTCACCTGCAGTAGGGCCTTCGTTCGTTTGATTGCGAAGCGCTAGGAATGTCGCGAACAGGGTACCGAACAGCACGGCCTCTCCACCAAGGAAGAGCCAGAAGCTGAGCACTTTATTGCGGCCTTCCAACGTCGCTTTTTCCGGTTCATGAGGCAAAGCGCCGTCTACCGTTTCTGCATGCGTTGTACTCATGCTTTTACCCCCTCTTCGTCCAGCTCATCCACTTCGATATGCCAGCCGTGATCGTCATACAGGGAACGCAGCAGCATCGAACCGAAAGTAATTAACAAACCAATTATAACAACAATCCAGTTGTTGAAGATTAAGCTCATGAAGGAATTCGAGAATTGTTCTTTACTGAACATGAATCCCAAACCGGCAATGAAAATGCCGACAGACATTACAAATGGCAGAATCGTTGGCGAAGGCATATGGATTGGACCCAGTGGTTCTGCAGGTGTCATTCCTTTATTGCCAGCCATTTTTTCTTTCCACAAAGCATCGATACCACGAACAAGCGGAATTTGCTTGAAGTTGTACTCTGGTGGAGGGGATGGAATCGCCCATTCCAGTGTACGTCCGTCTTCCCAAGGATCGTCTGCAACGCCTTTAGGCTTCGTAGCCGTTACGATTGCGTTGATCAGGAAGAAGAGAATACCGATACCCATCAGAATAGCACCGATGGTACTTACCATATTCAGCGTATCGAAGCCTTGGTTAGGCAGATACGTAAATACGCGGCGCTGCATACCCATCAGACCCAGGAAATGCTGTACGAAGAAGGTCAGATGGAAACCGATGATGAAGAACCAGAAAGATAATTTGCCCAGACTTTCGTTCAGCATACGGCCAAACATCTTAGGCCACCAGTAATGCAGACCCGAGAGAAGACCGGATACCAGACCACCAACGATAACATAGTGGAAGTGGGCTACAACGAAATAGGTGTCATGGAACTGGAAGTCGGCAGGAGCCGATGCGAGCATAACCCCTGTTACACCGCCCATAACGAATGTAGGGATAAATCCGATCGCAAACAGATTCGGGCTTGTAAAGCGAATCTGTCCGCCCCACATGGTGAACAACCAGTTGAAAATTTTGATACCTGTTGGTACGGCAATGAGCATTGTTGCAATCGAGAACAATGCGTTCGCAACGGGACCGAGGCCTGTTGTGAACATGTGGTGAGCCCAAACCATGAAGCCCAGGAAGGCAATCAGGATCGTTGCAAACACCATGGAGCTGTAACCGAAAAGACGTTTTCGTGCAAATGTCGGTATAACCTCGGAAATAACGCCGAAAGCCGGCAGGATGAGGATATACACTTCAGGGTGACCAAATATCCAGAAGATATGCTGCCAAAGTACGGGGTTACCGCCATTGGCGACTTCGAAGAAATTAGCTCCCAAAATCCGGTCAAACGAAAGCAATACCAGACCTACCGTAATGGCAGGGAATGCGAACAGGATCATCGCAGAAGTAATGAAGGATGTCCATGTAAACATCGGCATTCTCATAAAGGACATTCCCGGCGCACGCATCGTAATGATCGTTGCCAGGAAGTTGATGCCCCCGATCAGCGTACCGAGACCGGCAATCTGAAGGCCGACCGTATAAAAGTCGACACCGTGCGTCGTACTGTAAGTAGTTGTCGATAGCGGAGTATATGCTGTCCAGCCCGCATCTGGAGCGCCGCCCATAATCCAGCTCAGGTTCAGCAAGATACCGCCGAACAGGAACGTCCAAAAACCGAGCGAGTTCAGGAATGGAAATGCAACGTCGCGTGCACCGATTTGCAGTGGAATAACCGCATTCATCAGGGCAAAAATGACAGGCATAACGCCTAGGAAGATCATTGTCGTACCGTGCATCGTAATCAATTCGTTAAAGGTCTGTGCTGATACGAAATCATTCATCGGCTTGATGAGCTGCAAGCGGATCAACACCGCTTCGATACCGCCAATCCCGAAGAATAAACCGCCAGCCAGTAAATAAAGTATGGCTATTTTCTTATGGTCGACTGTTGTCAGCCAATCCATTAAGCCCTTATGGCGCTTGACACTATGAGCATGAGCCAAGGTTGGTACCCCCTCTTATAAAGATCTTGCTGTTGCTAATGCTTAGTAATTCAACTTGTAGTTAGCCAAGTAATCGGCAATGCCATCGATTTGTTCATCTGTCAGACCCAAATCTTTTGGAGCCGGCATTTTATTGCCCGGTTTCACAGCTTGCGGATCCTCAAGCCATGTTTTGAGGTTTTCCTTAACCGGTTTGCCTCCGTCTTGACCTTCGTTCAGCAAGATACCAGCAACAGATTCACGGGAACCGATGCCTGTAAGGTTTGGAGCTACAGGACCACCTTGATCACCTACAGCATGGCAAGACAAGCAAGATTTCTTGAACGTTTCGGCCAAAGCCTGATCTTTAGGCAGAACAGCAGGAGCCTTCATCGCTGTTACCCATTTATCAAAGGCATCCGGACTTACAGCCTTAACCTTGAATTCCATCAGACCATGCGAAGGGCCGCAAAGCTCGGCACATTTACCGCGGTAGACTCCTTCTTTGTCCGTACTGAAGCTGAATCTGTTAATTGTTCCATCCGGGTTGGTGTCCATTTTGCCGGACAACGACGGTACCCAGAAAGAGTGAAGAACGTCTGCTGTTTTCAGTTCGAAAGCAATGTTCTTACCAGTCGGCATCATCAGTTCCTGCGCGGTTTTCACGCCATACTGCGGGTATTCGAACTCCCACCAGTATTGATGCGAGGTAACCTTAACCTGCACAGAACCTTTTTCATTGTAATGGTCATCGCCAAAAGCAAAAATCTTTTGTACGGTAGGAACAGCCAGGATGAATACCAGAATAAGTGGAATCACAGTCCAGAGGATCTCCAGCTTAAAGTTTCCTTCTACTTGTTCAGGTACATCAGTTTGTCCCTTTTTCCTGCGGAACTTAATTAAAACGTATACCGCAATTGCAAATACGATGATCAAGACCACGATCATAATCGTGATTGATAGCTTCATCAAATCGTACTGTCCTTCCGCCACAGGTCCCTGTGGTCGTAATGCCGACAAGTCCTCGCGGCCGCACCCGGCTAAAAGCAGAGAAAATACTGCGAGCAAGGGAAGGAGTCGCTTTACAGCCTGCCACCGTTTCATCATTGATCTACCCCACTTTGTACATTTTCACAGGCGCCGCCAAAGAGTCATTCGGCGGTCAATCACCTGCGCTATAACGGATGAATTGCTACTGTCAATTAAAACAATCACCTATTTAATATAAGTTTAAGGTACTATTTTGTCAATGTTTCTGACCTAGTTCACAAATTGTTCGAAAAGTCTCGAAAGTCGCGCCACATAAGCGTTTGCAATCGTTTCCACTGAGCCCTCATACCCGTTTCCGCCCTCCGTTTTGCAACCTTAGCAATCCCCTTTCGTATACCCACATTTCATCCCTTTCATTCATATTTCCCCTTTTTCCAAGCTTTGAATCGTCAAATTCCAACAAAAAAAGAAGCCTATCCAGGCTTCTAATTGGTAAGAATCAACGGACCTTCCTTCGTTATGGCAACGGTATGCTCAAACTGTACACCACAGGTACCGTCCGCCGTCTGAATGCTCCAGCCATCATCATTCCATAGTACAGCCCCGGTCGACCCAAGCGTGAATATAGGCTCTATCGTAATAACCATTCCTTCAATCAGCCGCATGCCTTCGCCGCGTTTGCCGTGACTCGGCACATCAGGCAATTCATGAAGCGCTCTTCCGATTCCATGACCTACCAGAGGCTTAACAATCCCGAATCGCCCCCGTTTGGCTGTCTTCTCTATGATATGCCCGATATCGCCAATGGCATTGCCGACCACCGCCTGCTCAATTCCTGCATAAAGCGCCTCTTCCGTTCTCAGCATCAGCTTTTGCAGCGGTTTGCTGAGCACTCCCACTCCGTAGCTCCAGCCTGAATCGGCAAGCCACCCATCTTTGTTCACAACAATATCAATGGTTACCACATCCCCTTCCGATAATGGCACATCATTCGGAAAGCCATGGCAGACGGTATCATTCACAGAAGCACAGGTTGCAAACGGAAAACCCCGGTACCCTTTTTGCTCCGGCGATGCACCGTGGTTGGCCAGATACTCTTCAACAAACGCATCAATGGCAAGCGGTGTGACACCAGGAGCGATCATTTTGGCGATTTCCTGATGGCATGCAGACAAAATCCGTCCTGCTTCACGCATATATCCGATCTCTTCCCTGCTTTTCAAGCTTATTTCCATGCTGCTGCCCCTTTCACTCACGCGGTTTGCCCTTTACTCGGGAATGTTACACTATATGCGGCATGAACCCGGTACAGCAGCTTGAAAAACAAAAAAAACCGTAGTTCCGCAAAACAATCTCCGCGGAATACGGTTTATCATAGGCATTATTTAATTTTTCATTGAACAAGTTGGGCTTGCACTGAAGTGATTATGAAACAGAAGAATTCATTCTTCCCAATTCATGCTCCACAACCGAGGTCAACTCTTCTTCGTACCCTCCCATAATATGATACTTCCGGACATATTCCTTCACAAATTTCTTTGGATCTTTTGGTCGGAATATCCGTGTCATTTCCCGCAGACTTTCTTTTACTTCGTTATGACCTTTAGTTGCCATGATAGTTCCCTCCCAAAACACTTGAATGGATTACTCCAATTAAGAGAATGCCGAAAAGACCTTACCTGACATTATGAAGTTAGTCGTTTGCAGTTAGTTATTTAGGTTTGGGCTTGAATGCTCCCGGCTGCCGCATAAGGTACTGAGAAATAACATACCCCAAGACGGTTAGACTGAATCACTCCCTTCATTGTATCATATTCTTCTGTTGAAAACAGCTTTCCAAAAAAATGAATAGATTAAGTTTTTTTACAATGAATTTTAAGGTTCTTATCTTTGATCATCGGTTGATCGGTTTAAGTTCATAATAACGTTTAATATTCACGGCGCATTTGCGGCTTTGAGAGGAGATCTGAACATGGAGAATCAAAGCATGATGCTGTATCAATCGCCATCTTTCCGAACACCCCCCTTTTCTTATCAGCATCCGGAGCATGCCGGCTGTAACAAGCATCTACTGGACAAGGCGGATGCAGAGATCCGGAGATCCTTTCCGAAGATGCGAAGCTTTCTGGTTGTCCGGCGGGGCCATCTGATATACGAAAAATACTACAATGGTCATGAGAGCGGATCGCTCAATGATCTGAGGTCTGCCACGAAAAGCTTCACCTCCATTCTGACAGGGATCGCCGCTAGCCGAAGCCAGCTTCCTGATCTGGATGCACCTCTCTTCGGAATTCTTGAACGGTACACGCGGAGGCAGAGTGATCCGCTCCTGCAGGAGGCACTTACCCTCCGCAGGCTCCTGACGATGACCACAGGGCTTGCCTGGCAAACCGGCAAGAAGCTTGGAGAGCCGATGATCCACCGCTTTCACCGCAGCAGACATTGGGCCTCCTTTGCACTATCGCTGCCGGTATTGCCGGAGATGGTTGGACGTTTTCAATACAGGAGCATTGACACACATCTGTTGTCAGTCCTTCTTACAGAATGCACGGGCCAAGATGCATATACCTATGCCAGGGAAAATGTCTTGGAACCCATTGGGATAGAGCATGCCGCTTGGCTCTCCAGCCCGGAGGGACACAGCATGGGCCATATCGGGCTTTTCCTCACTTCGCGTGATATGGCCAAGCTGGGAGTCTGCTGCCTTGCAGGTGGAAGCTGGCAGGGGCAGCAGATTATTTCTCCGGACTGGCTTAACCAGGCGCTTCAGACGCAGGTAGAAGGCTACCCTGCTTTCGGCGATTATGGATTTGGCTGGTGGACAGGAAAAATGAATGGGCAGACCTTCAGCTGCGCACATGGACATGGCGGACAGCAGATCTATCTGTTTCCTGAGTCTGAAGCAGTCATCGTGTTTACAGCAGACAGCAAGGTCAGCCGCTGGAAGAATCCCCGGCCGCTGCTGCAGCAATTCATATTGGAATCCATGGACTAGCCAGCCGAAAATCCGGATAAACCATCGTAAGTCAGGGAACATTAATAAGGCAGCTTTACGTCTTCAGCAGAATTTCCCGACAGCGCCATGAAGGAGGACTTTTTTAATGAAAAATAAAGATAAAGCGATGCTGCCTGTTTCCCGTGAAGAGGTTGAGGTGGACGGTATCTACACCAATGAGTGGGGCCGTGAGGAATTGCTGCACAGGGGACAAGACTTTCCGGCAGACCCAATGATGGGAACCACAGAATGGCAGCTTAGTGAATTTATCTACGATACCCATTCTGAAGGCCGGACAGACCCCCGTCTGGTACCGAAAGAAAACGATACGGACAAGATCGGCAAGATTACGCATCCGCGTAAACAGCAGCAAGGCGGAGACCCTTCTTAAGAAGAACATCCAAAGGCGAATCCTTTCAAGGACTGAAATTCATACCGAAGTTTAACATCTGTTATCAGGAAGCTTCCGTAGTTTCGATTTCTGATATCATATGCAAAAAGGCATTCTTAAGAGCAGGCTTTCGGATATTTCCGAAAATGTCCACTCGAAGGATGCCTTTTTTTACTTTTCATAACTTGTCTCAGCCGGACATATGTTTATACAACAATCCCGATGTAAGACAAGGAGTGGTAAGTATGTCCCCTTTCTTCAAATCGTCTACAGGCCTGCCTGAAAATATTGCAGCGACACTATGCTATCTATTCGCCTTCATCGGCGGCATTGTGTTTCTCGCACTCGAAAAACGCAGCCGCTTCGTCCTGTTTCACGCCCTGCAGTCCGTGTTTGCTTTCGGAGCCGTCATGATTGCCCATGTTCTTTGCGGCTTTATCCCCCTGATCGGTCCGCTGATTGCAGGGCTTCTCTCCATTCTGACCGTGATCATGTGGATTGTTCTTCTCTTCAGTTCCCTGCAGGGAAAATGGCTGAAGCTTCCCTGGATCGGCGATTTTGCCGAGAAGCAGCTCCGCCATCTGTAATCATCCGCATATGTCCATGATTTCAGGGTTCCCTTTTGACTCCATACTTCTTACAATAAAGACAAAGGGTTCTTTGAATGACATGGGGGAAAACAAATGTATTTGTTTGTAGTCAATAAAAAGTCGGGCAATGGCCACGGCTATCGTACCTGGCTCAAAATCAAGACAGCTCTGGATTCAAAGGCAGTTCGTTATCGCTATCTGTTTACTGAAAGCGCCGGGCAGGCAGCAAGGCTCATTGCCGATACCCTCTCCGAGCCGGAAAATTGGCAGGGTGTAGCCGTTATCGGTGGAGACGGCACGATCCACAGCGTACTGCCTGTCTTGAAGGAATTCAACGTCCCGCTAGCCGTTATTCCTGCCGGTTCAGGCAACGATACCGCCCGCGGATTCGGCATTCCGCATGATCCCCTGTCTGCGCTCGATATTATGTTAGCCGGACAGACCAAGGCTGCCGACCTCATTGCAACGTCGGGAGGTCTGACGCTTACGGCTCTTGCTATCGGATTCGATGCCCAGGTTGCCGAGAATGTGAATGCCAGCCTGTATAAAAAGATCTGCAACTTTTTCCGTGTCGGCCGGGCCGCCTACATCGTCGGCGTTCTACATACGCTTCTGACCTTTAAACCTTGCAGCGTCACGGTAACCTGTGATGGGGTGACAAGCACCTATCTCAATGCATGGCTTACCGCCATTTCGAATGTAAAGAGCTACGGCGGCGGGCTGCATATTTGTCCCGAGGCTCATCCCGGCGACGGCGAGCTGGATATATGTATCGTTCATGGATGTTCCCGGCTGCAGCTTCTCCGTTTGTTTCCAACCGTGCTGAGCGGCAAGCATATTCATCTTCCCTTCGTAAAATTCATGCGCGGGAAGGAAATCTCCATTCATTTCGATCAACAGAGGCTTGCACTTGGCGATGGCGAGAACATGTCCACCGGCCCGTTTGATATATTGGTAGAACCCAATGCACTCCAGGTTTATGCCGTTTAATCATAGTATGACCCGGACTTTTATAATCCTAATTTCGATACTATAAATAAAAAAAAGGGCAAGCACGCTTAAGCGGCTTGTCCTTCTTTTATTGAAGTATCTTCCGTATTCGGGAGCCTTCCCCCCTTGAGCCCGTTGAACAGCAGGTTAAGCATGATGGCTGTGACACTGCCGGCTACGATGCCGTTGTCCACAAGAATGCGGGCCCAATCCGGAAGTGCCTTGAACAGATCCGGACTTACGCTGACGCCAAGCCCCATCCCTACGGAGCAGGCAATAATAAACAGATTCTCAAACTTGTTAAGATCCACTTGTCCTCCAAGCATCCGGATGCCGGACGATACAACCATACCGAACAGGGCAACCATCGCGCCCCCGAGTACTGAGGTCGGAACAAGCTGGGTCAGGGCAGCGATTTTCGGAACAAAGCCGATCACGATCAGGATCCCCCCTGCCACGAAAATAACATCTCTCGTTTTCACGCGGCTCATTTGAACCAGACCCACATTTTGCGAGTAGGTGGTATACGGGAAAGAGTTAAACAACCCGCCGAGTACGATCGCCAGGCCTTCGGCACGGTATCCCTTAGCAAGGTCCTTGGAGGAGACATCCTTGTCGACGATTTTTCCAAGCGCCATGAATACCCCCGTTGATTCCGCAATGCTGACAATCGCCACCAAAATCATGGTCAGTATGGAGGATACATGGAATGTAGGCGCTCCGAAATAAAAAGGTCTGACCGCATGGAACCAGCTGGCCTCCTTCAGAGGCGTCATGTCCACATGCCCGGCTGCAGCCGCAACCAACGTTCCGATAATCAGCCCGATCAAAACGGAGATGGAGCGAATAAATCCTTTAGCAAAACGGTTCATCAGGATAATGAATACCAGCACCCCAAAGCCAAGTCCGAGATTCAGCAGGCTTCCGAATTCGCCTATCGCCTTCGCTTTGTCTCCGCCGCCAAGATCATTGAGCGCTACTGGAATCAGCGTTACCCCGATGACCGTCACAACCGATCCGGTAACGACGGGCGGGAATAAGGCAATTAATTTACCGAACAGTCCCGAGAACAAAACAACGAATAACCCCGAAGCGATAATGGCTCCATAAATAGCGGACACGCCGTCTTTCATACCGATGGCAATCATCGGCGATACAGCCTGGAACGCACATCCGAGCATAACCGGCAGCCCGATGCCGAAGAAGCGGTTGCCCCACACCTGGAGCAGGGTAGCCAGGCCGCAGGCCATCAAGTCAATTGCGATGAGATATGTCAGCTGCTCGGATGAGAAATCAAGCGCTCCCCCGACGATAAGCGGCACGATGACCGCACCTGCGTACATGGCCAGGACATGCTGAATGCCAAGCGAGAAGGTTTTGAAGGGATTTCTGTTTTTCATAAAAGCTTTGCGCTGCCCTTGATTGGTCCGTTCCATACGGAATTCATACCTCCCAGAAAGTTGGTTTTCACATCATCTCTATAACTACTGCTGTCCCGAATTCATATTTACTCTGCAAAAGTGACGGTTTCGTTGTCGAGGGCGGCGATGCGGACCAGCGACTCTACGCGGTATCCTGCTTCCTTCAGCAAACGGCCTCCAGGCTGAAACGCTTTTTCAATCACGATGCCGATTCCAGCCACTCCCGCTCCGGCCTGCTCTACAATGCGGGCAAGTCCGAAGGCAGCCTCGCCGTTCGCCAGAAAATCATCAATGATAAGAACACGTTCCCCTGGTTGAATAAACTTGCGGGAAACCGTAATTTCGTTCGATTCCTGTTTGGTAAATGAGTATACCTTCTCTACAAAAATATCTTCTCGCAGTGTCAGTGATTTCTGCTTGCGAGCAAAAATTAGCGGCACCTCGAGCTCTAAGGCAGTCATGATTCCCGGAGCAATGCCTGAGGATTCTATCGTAAGTACGCGGTCAATGGACTGATCTGCGAAAAGACGCTTGAATTCCTTTCCCACTTCCTTCATCAGCACAGGATCCATCTGATGGTTCAGGAATGAATCGACCTTGAGTACCTGATTGCTGAGTACAATTCCTTCATTTAATACCTTTTGTTTTAGCAGCTGCATTACATTTCCTCCTTAGAATCTCCTTGCTTCGTATCTTCCGAAAACACGAAAAAAGCCCGTCTCTTCCCGGCACTAGCCTTGCAGGCAGTGCTTCGGATAAAGAGCGGACTCACGGAAACAACTCAAAGACGTCGGGACAGAAGCCCGACCATTCGTTATTCCCGTAGTCCGACCATTTCCGGTGATCGGGTAGAGACATGCAGGCCAATTCCTGCACATATACGAGAAGCTATATGAATTTTTTTCAAACGTAAAGACAATGCATGAAGTATACAGCATAACCGGGATAAAAAGAAAGAGGTATTTGATGGAGACAGCCAATAAAAACTTCTGATGCAAAGGAAAATACTGATTTCAGCTCTAATCTCGTTTATAATTGAATCCATTTCATAAGCAGCTCATGGTATTATGAAATGGATTCACTATTGATTCACTTTAATGAAATTGTCCCATACTATTCATAGAATCATAGAAAAGAATCATAGAAAGGTTCCAGGAGGGAAATCTATTGAGAGGCTTTATTCATGAATTCAAGGAGTTTGCCGTTCGCGGCAACGTCATTGACCTGGCGGTCGGTGTCATTATCGGGGGAGCTTTCGGCAAAATCGTTACGTCCATCGTTAACGATATAATTATGCCGCCGATTGGGCTGCTGCTGGGAGGCGTCAATTTCAAGGAATTGATCATTCCGCTTAAACCGGGCGATCATGTTCATACGCTTGCTGAGGCCCAGAAAATTAGTGCACCGGTGATTGCAATCGGGCAGTTTATCAACGTTGTTCTCGATTTTCTGATTGTGGCATTTTGTATTTTTCTATTGGTTAAGGGCATTAATTGGATGAAAAACAAGGAACATGAGAAACCCGAACCTGAAAAAACGACCAAGGAATGCCCATACTGTATGTCTGAAATTCCCGCGGCAGCCACACGCTGTGCACACTGTACATCCGTGCTGGAAACAGCACCGGAGCATGGCTGAGCTTTCCTAGCATGTCAGGCAAAATTCCGCGGGGCAACCCGCGGTTACAGGCCTGGCGGTCTTTGCGGCATCAGACTGCCAATGACCTTCTTCAAATCACGGTCTTCCGTGTATTTGGCTTCCCCGGTGTCCAGTTCCGTTACACGGATATATTCGAACTCAGCTCCCGCTGCTGCAGGTGTAAACAATAGTTTATCCGGATCGGTCAGCGCCACATGATAATTCATATCCTTAAACATCTCAATGAGCTGCTGGGTATCTGGCTTTTTCCCCTTTTCAATAAAAAGCAATCCACGTAACCGCTTGATCTCTTGCCTGTATTTTACTTCAAAACGAACGATGCATTCCATGTTGATCCTCTCTCTTTCCTTATGGTTGTTGGTGTATAGTCTTGCAAACCTTGACCTGCACGAGCTTGCCATCGAACCGGGCCTGAGAGATAATAGTCATAATTTGACTTGCCCGGAGGTGTTTTGGCAGCTATGAGCCAGGAATTATTTGATATATATGATGAACATGATCAAAAAATAGGTACCGTCCCACGGGATGAGGTGCATGCCAAAGGCTATCTCCATCATTCCTTCCATTGCTGGATCGCAAGGGACACGCCGGAAGGACGTAAAATTCTGTTTCAAAAACGTCAGGACAGCAAGGACACCTTCCCCGGTCTCTATGATATTACGGCTGCTGGCCATCTTTCCGCCGGAGAAACCGTCGAGGATGCGGTCCGCGAGGTGGAAGAAGAGCTTGGGATCCCCGTCCGTATGGATCAGCTGACATCCTTCGGCACAATTGACTATTACGCAACCGGTACAGCGGGCGGCAAAGCCTTTATCGACCGTGAAAAATGCTTCGTCTTCGGTTACCTTCTGAATCTCCCGCTCACGGATTACCGACTTCAGCAGGAGGAAGTTGCCGGATTGTATGAAACAGGTCTGAACGACGTGATCGCGTTATTCGAGGGTACCCAATCCACGATTTCTGCTTCGGGTATCCATTCCGGCCAGGAAAGCAATGATGAGCCGCAAATTTTTGATACCACTTTAAGTTTACAGCAATTTGTGCCTCATAAAAGTGATGATTATCTCAATGTGTTCAAAAAACTGAAGAAACTTTAGAGTTAACGGACAATTCAAGTATATTTATAGCAAAAGGGCGCCTAAGCGTCCTTTTGTTGTGTAAGCTCCTTCTGTTCCTCCGCCTGAGCGCTGTCGGGTCCAACATATTTCCGGTAAATCCTTTCATAGCGCGGACCGTATCGCTCAGTCAGTTCTTCTCCGATATCCTGTTCGAGCTCGAACAGCACCATTTCCTGAGTAAAATGATGAAGCAAGAGCTCCACCATCACCGGATGCTCGGTGACAAGACCCTGCGTTGTACAGTCCTCGCCCCGCATGCCAAGCATGCACCAGCGGCGGTCAATAACAAAGGAAAATCTCCGTCCCGGTCCTGCCCCTCTCTCCTCCTGTCCGAGTGAAGGCCAAGGCAGCAGTCTACTAACCGATTCATCGGCACCCAGGCATGACCAAAGCAGCTTAACCCCGCGCTGCTCGGCTTCCTCCAAACCATGTCTTACGAGCGAGGCTTCCTCGCGCCATACATCAACCACAATTTCATGCTCAGCCCGCTCCAGCT
Organism: Paenibacillus sp. J23TS9; assembly: GCF_018403225.1. Lineage (NCBI taxonomy): Bacteria > Bacillati > Bacillota > Bacilli > Caryophanales > Paenibacillaceae > Paenibacillus > Paenibacillus sp. J23TS9. Next base: position 171,006 of record NZ_BOSG01000002.1, read on the forward strand.
CACGCGTCAGTGTCTCCATGACGTTGCGGTCACCCTCAACGCTGTAGAAAGGCTGCTGATCCGGTTCCACCCGCGGCATTCTCATTTCAATAAAGGACAGCGACTCTTTCACCTGTCCCGATATCATCTGTGTCAATTCCTCAGGCTTCAGCATGCTGTAACGTACGGGCTCCCCGGCACTGCGCCGTAAAAATCCATGCTGCGATAAGCGCTGCAGGGCAGCGTACACATTTGACCGTGAAACGCCCAGCCCTTTCGCCACTTCATAGCCGGAGGATGGGCCCTTACCGGCCAGTTCCACCATTATCTTCGCTTCCATCTCGGTGAAACTTAAGTTCCGCAGATGCTGTAGCAATTGTTCCATCATTTTGTCCTCCCAAGCTGCCGAAACCCTTGTCTTCCTTTTGTATCAGGATTGTATACAATCAATCCTCGTATGCATAAGTGCAGAATACATGGTTACTTCATTTGCTTTATGATTTCTATTCTTTAGATTTGTTCCGCTCCGCAGCGCGGGCACCACTTCGAGCCTTTAGGCAGGTCTGCCCGGCATATCTGACATTTCACCAAATCACGCTGCGACTCCACTGGAGGCTTCTCAGGAGAGCCATCGTTGTTTTCCTTCCAGTAGCGAATACGGCGGTCCAGCTCCAGCTGGCGTTCACGTTCACGCTCCAGCTCCTCGGACTGCCTGCGTTCGCGTTCATCGGAGTAAGCTTCCTCTTCCTCCGGCTCTTCCCAATTCGGTTCTGCTGAGTAATCATATTCATAATTGCGTTCCGCGGAAGCGCCGGCTTCTTCTCTGTCATACGAACGATCCTCTTGATAATCTTCGTAATCCTCTTCCTGAGGAGCAGGTTCTTTATAAATTTTAGTCTCCGCATAATCATCGGTTTGGAATGTAGCTGCCGAAGAAGCTGCACGAGATTCGCTGCGTTTCTTCGTTGTCTGCTCTTCGTTCAAATTTCTGCCGCAGGCAGGACAGAAATTAGCGTCCAGCTCTACCGTGCGTCCACAACTGCACAGTTTCTCATTTTTCAGCTCGGCGATCCGGCCGCGGATCTCGTCGATCTCTTTCTGGAGACTGTCGCAGGCTTTGGAATGCTTGATCATCTCTCGCTCGGCAAGGGTCAGATCCTCAGCTCTGTATCCTTCATAAAACGCCCTGCCCATCTCCACATAATGAAGCTCCATTTCCTTCTCAACCTCAGCGATCTGCCCATTCAGCTTGCCGACTTCAACGGCACCCTGTGCCTTTTCCGTTGCGCGGTTCGCCCCGTCTTTGATTCGTTGTAAAATATTCATTGATTTTCTCCTCCAATTTCCCAAAATCATCCCATGTAAGAATCAATTTCTACCTAAACTGATTCGTATTGTTTGTTTTTAATATTGTTTTAGTAAATCAAATCCTCATGTTACAAAGATACCATGTCACGCCTTCACTGTGAAATCTACCCATGGCTTCCGCTTCAGCCTTCTCGTTTGCTGCCTTCTCGGGGTATAATGGACTGCATGCGTTTGGGTGTTTATATCATACCAAATTTATAGGGCACTTGTGAAAAAAGCAATCCCTTACATCATTTTAGACTTATATAAGGAGGGTGCAGCCATTGTGAATACACAGCTGACGCTCACAAGCGTACCCGCCCATGTGCCGGCTTCCGCCAAGCCTCCGAAGGCGAGCGACGCCCCAGGCCTCACCAGCCGCGACCTAGTTAAAGAACAGGCGCCGGATGCTTTCTTCTTCCGGGAGTTGGAGCGTCACGGCATACTGCTCAATGCTCCGCAGATTAAGGCAGTCCGCCACGGCGAAGGCCCCATGCTGATTCTTGCGGGTGCCGGCTGCGGCAAAACAACCGTTCTTGCGGCACGCACCGCATATCTGATCGCCGTTCGCGGCGTACCGGCATCCAGTATTTTGCTGGTCACCTTTACAAGCAAGGCAGCTCATGAAATCAAGGAACGGATTGCCCGGATGCCCGGTGTCAATCCTGCAGCAGCCCGCTCCGTGGAAGCCCGGACCTTTCATTCATTTGCACTCATGCTGCTCCGCAGAAGCGGCTGCAAAGAACAGATTATGGGAGAGTTCAACGCACAGCATACGATCATGAAAATGGTTCTGCGCAGGCTGGATCCATCGCAAACCTACCAGCCCGAAACACTTCTGGCTGCATTATCAGCTTGGAAAATGCAGGGGCGAAGTGTGGATGAGCTGCCTGATAAGACAAACGAGGAAGCTTCCGTCAAACGGATTATTGAAGCCTACGAGTCCTGGAAGCAGGAACGCCATTTATGGGATTTTGACGATATTCTGCTGCAGCTGCGGCGGCTTATGGATGACCGTTTGTTCCTCAAACGGCTCCAAAATCGTTATACCTGGCTGATGGTTGACGAGTTTCAGGATACCAATACCGTTCAGTATGAACTGGTGCAATATCTAGCGGCAGCCCACCGGAATCTCTCGGTCGTCGGCGATGATGATCAGACCATATACACGTTTAACGGGGCTCGCCAGGAATCAATTCTGGAATTTGACAAGCTCTATCCAGAGAGCAAAATCGTCACGCTTGATATTAACTATCGCAGCGATAGCCGGATCCTTGGCCTGGGAAGCGCTATTGTACGGCATAATCGCTATCGGCGCGATAAGGTGCTGAAGGCGGCCGGACCTGCAGGAAAAATGCCGTATTATACGCTTCCTGCACATCCCGAAGAAGAAGCCTCCTGGGTGGTCACCCACATTACAGAGCAGGTTCAAACGCAGAATGCCGCCTATAAGGATATCGCAATTCTGCACCGCACGGCGGGCAGCAGCCGCGCCGTCCTGGAGCAGCTGCTGCTGCGTGAGATTCCATTCGTGCAATACGGCGGTACCACTGTTTTCTATGACCAGTCATTGATCAAGCCGCTGATGGATCATCTTCGGCTGAGCTTGAACCCCCGCCGGATGGAGGCACTCCCCGGCACGCTTGGACCGCTGTATGTACCCAGAGAAGAAGGACTCGCATATATCTCGGCCCAAGAAAAACAGATCCGGAAGAAATATCCGCTGATTCATCTTACACGCTGGGACAGACTGAAACCGTTCCAGCAGACCGCCGTGAAGGAAAGAATCAAGCTGATCAAGTCGCTTCAAACCATGAAGCCGGTTTATGCCATTCAGGAAATGCGCCGCCTGTTCTACGATAAATATATCCAGGCAGGCGATCCGCTCGTCTATACCCAGTACAAGGAGATGGTCCTTGATTCGCTGGAGGAGCTTGAGAGCGCTGCAGCACGTTTTGATTCGGTAGAACAATTCGTTGCCTATGCGGATGAATTATCCCTGCGTCATGCACAAATGGAATCCCTCAGAGATAAGAATGACGGAAATGCCGTCCAGCTTATGACGATACATCGCGCCAAAGGGCTCGAGTTCCCTTATGTATATTGGATTGGAGCCAGCGAAGGCATCCTTCCGCATAGCACCGCCCTGAAGGAAAAGCCACCGGAAGAGATGAAGGCGACGGCTGCTCCCGGAACGACGGAACAGAATGTCAGCGAGGCAGCGCTTGAAGAAGAACGGAGACTGGCTTATGTCGCTGTAACCCGGGCTAAAGAAAGGCTGTATATCAGCTCACCCGCTTACTATCACGGCAAACCCGCCGCTCCTTCCCGTTTTCTGCTCGAGGCTTATGGAATAAAGAAATCAAAAGACATTACCTCCCCTTCAACACGACCTGCCGATGATTCAAAAAAGGCGGCTTCGTGTAAGAAAAAGTAAAACCATTTATGCCATCAACATCACTCCCTAAGGTTTCTGCTATTCAGGATGAGTGATAAATTGGCATAAGTGAGGGAGGGAATCTTTTCTTATGGAAAACGATAAGCAGCGCTATTATATTTCTGTAACCCATAACCTGATTCAGGTCGTCCCAAACGATTCCACCGAATTTGAAGTGATGATGACTGACGAGCAGGTTACCCGGCTCCGCGATCAGATGGACGAGCTGATTAAAGATGATGAATATACTTTTAAAAGAGCTTTTGTCCCCTTTAAATCTGCCGACCATGATGATGCCACAGAGCAATTCGATGATAAGCTGATCGGCGTGTACGCATATCTGCATGATATTGGCGACGACGAGACCAGACGCATGATCGATGAATTGAACATTCTTCCCAAGCTGCATCAAACGGATTACCATGATGACGGTTACGATGATTCCCCTTTGAACAAGTAACCCCGAGCTGCAGCAATGCATCATAAACCTCTGTTACGAAGATGGCTCCGTCCGGAGCTCCTGTGGCAGGGGTTTTTGGTACGCTGTCCATCTTTGCCTATGTGAAGTTTTGCCTAAGTTCCCGGTTTTCAGGTACAATAAAACCAGAATCGGGAATTTTTCCGTTCATCCGCTATCACACCAAAATAAAGCAGATATAGGAGAACAACCATTGAAAGAAGAATCGAATCATCCGCTTGTTACAGGTTCTGTCACGTTAAAGGATTTGCAGAAGCTTGATATCGAGAACAATTTGCTGAATCAATTTAATGAGTGGAAAAAGCTCCCAATGCTTTATCAACTCGCCCTGGAGGAGCTCCAAAATAAGATTAAACTCATCAAGACGGAGCTGAAACTTCAGGATGGTTACAGTCCGATTGAACATATCAAGGTCCGGATCAAGGAACCCAAAAGCATCATCAGCAAACTGCAGCGCAAGGGCTTTGATTTCACAATGGACAATATTCTGACCCATATTCATGATATTGCCGGCATGAGAATCGTTTGCGCTTTTGTTAAGGACATATACCGGCTTCTCGATCATTTTTCGCACCGGGATGATATCCGTATTATCGAAATCAAGGATTATATCGAGAGTCCCAAATCCAACGGCTATCAGAGCCTGCATGTCATTGTGGCCGTGCCGCTGATCTTGTTTGAAGGTACGCGCTGGATGAAGGTGGAGATCCAGATGCGCACGCTTGCAATGGATTTCTGGGCCAGTATGGAGCATATTATCTACTATAAATATGACAAACAGGTCCCGAGCCATGTCGTCGGTGAACTGAAAGAAGCTGCCGAGGCCGCTGATAAGCTGGATAATCAGATGCTTCGTCTGCGAGAGGAAATTCTGGCGCAGGCCGGAGAGTATGTAGTGGAGGATTTGGAGAAAATCCATGAGGATTAAACCTTTATAACGGCAAAAGGGACGGAACAGGCATCATGCCTGTTCCGTCCCTTTTTAAATAGTAGATAAGCTTTACAGCTTAATATTCGCTTCATCAAAATACTCTTCAAGCGTCATGCCACTCTTGGCAACATCCTGCGCCAGGTCGGTACCGATATAGCGGATATGCCAAGGTTCGTAGACATAACCCGTCACATCTTCCTCGCCCTTGGGATAACGGATGACAAAGCCGTAATCCGCTGCGTGTGCGGCGAGCCATTGTCCTTCTACAGAGTCTCCGAAGTTTTCCTCCAGCTCGTTCTTCACACTAGGACTGGAAACGTCAATGGTCAGGCCGGTCTGATGCTCGCTCGTTCCAGGAACAGCACTCACACGGGATGCGTACTCTTCCCCTTTGGTTTTTACATTATTCTCATAAATGGACCTTTGGCGTTTGTAGGAGCGGTATCCCGATACTGCGCGCAGCTCGATGCCGTCATCCTTGGCTCCGGCAAACAGCTTCTCAAGTGCGTCCGCCGCTTCCTTTCGCAAATGGCGTTTCTCATGCGGTCCGTCAAAGGAAAATGGAACATTCGGTTCGACAAGATCCGTAGGCTCGTAACCATCAGGCAGGCTGCGCTGCTTATTCACGATGACCGTCATGGCCTCCGGATTCGTTACGACTTCCTTCCCGTCCACTTCCTTAATCGTTGTCTGAAGAGCGCTCTCCGTGCGTTTCGCCATAACCGGATCTGCAGGAACCTGCCCCTCCTGTTCACCTTTGCCAGCCCCCTGCAGGGCTTGTCCTTGCTCCTTGCCTGAACCGCCTGTTTTTTCACAGCCGCTGAGGACCGCGGTAGGAATAACCAACGCGGTAATCAGCAGGCATGTCCATAATCCCTTTTTCCATGCTTGTTTATTCATACCCATTCTCCTTACTGTACCTTTCCTCATCATATGTACATTGTACTTGATTCAAGGAAAAGCGGCAAAAAACGTCGAAATCATGCCAAAGCTGCCACTTCATGTCTTTTACGCTATCCATCAGAGTCCTTGATGCTGCCAAGACTTTCTCTTGCCTTCCCTGCTGCCTCCAATGTGATCTGGCGGATCACTTGCTGCACAGCTTTGACGTTCGGCAGGAGCTCTGTCCAGTCATCCAACTCCAGCTCATCATCTGGTATGGCATTCAGGTGTACCTTTACATCCAAATAAGTGGATCCCGGCTCATGCAGCTTGCCCTGCTCCGCCGCTTCCGCAAGCCATTCCCCCGAGGAAGGCCCGGACTTCCCCTTCTCCTCCAGCTTGCTCAGAGCCTCTCCATCCGAAGATTCAGCCACTGCAGGCACTTCTTCCGCCCACTCTTGAAAGACAAAGTTCAGCAGCTGCTCTCGGGCAAGCCCGAGCAGCGTAAGCCGCAGCAAGGGTTCGGAATGAAGTTTATGTTCCACTGTCTCCAGGACCATTTGAATATGACGACACTCATTTTGACCGCAGCTGCATTTTGCCTGATCCAGCCGAGGCACATCATCTGCAGGAATTTCCTCCTCCAGCCATGACGGCTGTTGATTCTTCAGCAAGGCATATAAATCATCAGGATGATCGGCAAGCCGCTCGCAGATTCCAGTCCGCTCTTCCGCCGTAAGCTGCGGGCAGGGAATTTCCACTTTCCAGTATGCATCCGTTCCCGCTGATTCTGCGTTTGATTTCTGGCTGCGTACCTCTTTAGCGTGAATCCAGCCGGGTACAATACTCAGCTCGAACGGTTCTCTTTTCATTAACAAACGTACCCTCCCGGTCTGCTGTCATTATTGCCTGTCAGCTTACATCCAGTCTTCTCCCTGAAGCGTAATCAACTCCCGGAGCTCATGGTCAGACATTTCGGTAAGCCAGGTTTCGCCAGAGCCGACGACCTGTTCGGACAGCGCCTTTTTATGTTCAATCAGCTCATCGATACGCTCCTCAAGCGTGCCTTGGCATATCAGCTTATGAACCTGGACATTCTTGTTTTGGCCGATACGGAAAACACGGTCCGTGGCCTGGTTCTCAACCGCCGGATTCCACCACCGGTCATAATGCAGCACGTGGTTGGCACGGGTGAGGTTGAGTCCGACACCCCCTGCTTTCAATGAAAGGACGAAAAACCGTGATCCCTCTCCATTTTGAAAATCATTCACCATCTGATCCCGTTCCTGTTTGGAAACACCCCCATGCAAAAAGGACGGCTTGACACCATACCTCTGCTCTAGGCGTGATACAATCAAATGTCCCATCGCCACATACTGGGTGAAGATAAGCGCAGATTCTCCAGTTTCATCTATATTATCGAGAAGATCATAGAGACGCTCCATTTTACCGGAAGACTCCGCCTTGGAACCCTTGGACTCTTCCCTGCCAAGAAGCTGCGGGGAATCACAGATTTGCTTCAGCTTGGTTAGTGAGGACAGCACAAGCCCTTTGCGGGTGATACCCGTTTCTTTGCCAATCTGCTCCATCACCTGTTCAACCACCGACTGGTACATCGCTCCCTGGACCGGTGTCAGCGTGCAGTACGACTTAATCTCAAGCTTCTCCGGCAGATCCTTGCGGATATCCGGATCGCTCTTCAAGCGCCGCAGCATGAAGGGAGCTACAAGCTTATGAAGCTCCTGCAGCTTTCCGGTTCCCGCGTCGCTTGCCGTATAATGCTGCCGGAATGAAGCTGCAGAGCCCAAATAACCCGGGTTTAAAAAGTGAAATATCGACCACAGCTCGCCAAGGCGGTTCTCCACTGGCGTTCCCGTCATTGCAATGCGGTGGGGAGACGACAGCTTCATCACGCTTTGAGCCTGCTTAGTGCGGTGATTTTTTATATACTGTGCTTCATCCAGCACGATGGAGGTCCACGCCATGGCGGCCAAATCCGTCCCATCCCGTCCTGCCAGATGGTAAGTCGTCAGCACAAGATCATGTTTGGCTGCCTCTTGCAGAAAATCCTCGCCATGCTGGCGGCGGTTGCCGTGATGAATATATAGATTCAGATCAGGTGCAAACCGCTGCAGCTCGCGTTGCCAGTTGCCAAGAAGCGAGGTCGGACACACGATCAGAACAGGGTTTTGATCTTTCTTGTACTGCTCCAGCAAGCAGGTAATCACCTGAATCGTCTTACCCAAGCCCATATCATCCGCCAGGCAGACGCCAAATCCCATATCCCTCATCGCAGACAGCCACTGGTATCCCCGCTCCTGATATGGACGAAGCACACCATGCAGTGAAGCGGGCACCGGCCGTACCGGAACTTTGCGAGGCCCCTCCTCGCCCAGCAGAGACTGGAGGTATCCGGCTGTTTCCAGCCCCATGACCGGAATGCCCTTCCACAGCCGTTCTGCTCCTTCTTCCGCTGACAGATGCAGCCATTCCGATAGATCCATCTCGCCCTCTTCATGCCGCTTCAGATAGCGCAGAACCTGGCGGATTTCCTTCAGGTCCAGTTCTATCCATTCCCCGCGAAACTGAACATAAGGCAGTGCAGCCTCTGCCAGCTCGGCAAGCTCATCACGTGACAGTGTCAACCCGTCGAGCGCTGCCTCCACATGAAAGGACACCAGCTGTTCCATACCGATGACAGGAAGACCTGGCTTGCTGTCATCCGTTTGCATTTTCAGGGACAGACCGACCCGGCGGCGTCCCTTCCGGCTCCATTTGGAAGGCATCTGTACCGTCATCCCGGCTTTATTTAGCCGTGGGACAGAGTTCCGTACAAAGGCGACCATTTCTTCGGAAGTTAGCTCCATCCCTTGAGGTGCGGGTACACGCAGCGCGGCTGCAATCTCCGGTGATAACGATGCCGCTTCTCCCAGAAGATTCAGCAGCTGCTCTTGTACATCTTCATATATTTTCCCGCGCCGGTGAATATCCCGCTCTCTGTATCCCCAGATCGCCGCGACCGGCAGCAAGGCTCCAAATTCATCTTGAAACTCCGCCCAAAAGGTTACACGCCAGCGCTCCTGTTCCTCCGTATGGCTCGGCGCGAGGCGAAGCCCCAGCTTCAGCCTGCCTTGGCGGGAGTGCTCTTCACCTTCCGGACTCACCGGAATCGAAGTCCCCCCAAAAGCGGCAACCTCCTCGCCCATGGCGGTTATTTCCTCGGCTGTTCCCTGAACAGCAATGGTCCGGCTCACGGTAAGCAGGCTGTTCCACCACAGCTCTGTCAGCGGTGATGTCCCCCTGCGATAATCCGCCTGGCAGCGCGACAGCTTGCCTTCCTGCGCACGCACAATCTCCTGCACGCGTGAATGAATCATCGCGCTCAGAAATGTATGCAGCGCAGTCGCTCCCGCTTCCTGCTTCGTCAAAGGTTCGCTCCCGAGGAGTGCAGGCACACCAAGCGCAACCGGAGGCATGGCGGCAGCCAGCTGCAGAAACCGCTCGATATCCTGCGGCTCCTTCAGCTTCGGCTTCCAGCTGCCCGTCAGCGCGAGTACGCCTGCCCGCCGGCGGGTGCCTGCCGCTGTAACCGCCGCAGTGCCCGGAGCGATCTGTCCGCGCAGCATCAGCTCCAAGGCAAACTTGGCCGCTTTGGACCAATATCCCATCTCTGCCCCCGGGTCGATGCCAAGCCGCACACAGGCGGGTTCATCCCATGCCAGCAGCATGGAAAAGGCATCCGCAGGTGTCAACGCAAGCCCTTCAAGGGTCCTGCCCATCAGTTGCCGCCGCTCGCCGCGCCGGGCTGTACGCTGTCCGGCCGTCGGGGAAGGATAACGCAGCTCGGCAAGACGAAGCGCAGTCTGTGCAAAGGGCTTCGCCCCGTCCGTCATAACAAGCGATCTCACAACCTTGCTCCACGCATCTACCTTCGGTTCGGACATTTCTCCTGAAAAACAAAAAAACACATCACCTAGCCATACGCCATATAGCGGTTGATTCATGGTTGTCTCCTGTCGTTTCCGTAATAACACATATACTTCCATCTTATACGAAAACCACTCAATTTAAAAACCGCAATCGTCTTTTTTATATAAAATCCGCGATAAAAGTTCCCCTGAATGATCCCCATCCTCATCTATAGAGTGTTTAATTTCTCAGCCAGGAAGATACGCAAATCCATAAATATGTTCACAAAAACAAAGCCTGCTCCCCCAATCTTCCGGTTAAACAGGCTTTGTTCTTATTGTTCACTACTCGGCTGCTTGAATGATGAAGATGAAAAGAGGCCCCTTTTAGTGTTAAAAGAGAGCCTCTTTTTAAATAGAAATTATTGCTTCGGGTACTTCGATTATTTCTTCAGGTTATCCCATGTTTTTTGGAAATCTGCCATGAGCTGATCCTTGTCGGATTTACCTGCGATGTAGCTCTGCATACTGGAACCGAACTCATTCCACGCGCCTTCAGGGAATCTTGCAAACTGCCAGCTCAGAAGCTTGTTCTCTTTGCTGTATTTCAGCACTTCAGCGCCGAGTGCGCCCAGATCCTGTTCGGTAGCGTTAATGCTTTTGAATGCAGGGATAAACTTGAATTCTTTAGTAATGTAGTTTTTACCTTGATCAGAAGTCACGAGCCAGTTCAAGAATTCCTTCGCATCATCTTTCACTTTAGAGTTCTTGTTTACAACCCAGTTGTTTGGTACGCCAACCAGCAGCTTGTCATTTTCCTCTGCATTGTCGTTGATCGGCATAGGCAGGATCCCAATGTTCATGTTTGGCGTAATGCCGTCAATTTGAACTTGAGTCCAGTTACCCTGCTGCGTCATTGCCGCTTGTCCGTTTGCGAACATCGTCATTTCCGTGTTGTAGTCGGTCGTCAGTGGGTTTTTGTTGCTGTATTTCAGCGTAAGGTCAAACAGCTTCATGAATTCATCCATTTGCTTGTTGCCTGCGAATTTAGCGGTACCTTTGTTCAAACCATCGATATAGGCGCTAGGATCTTCCTGATGTGCGAAAGGAACATTTAATGTATGTTGTCCCAGAATCCAGCCTTCTTGATACCCGTTAACGAATGGAGTGATGCCTGCATCCTGCAGCTTTTGAGCCGCAGCTGTCAATTCAGTGAGCGTTTTAGGTGTTTCCGTGATACCTGCTTTTTTGAACAAATCCTTGTTATATACAAAACCATAGCCTTCAAGGTTCATTGGCATACCATAGATTTTGCCGTCTTTCGTAATTTGATCCTTGGATACGTCAACCATGTCACTGACCCATTTTTCGTTGGACAAATCATCGAGCTTATCCACCCAAGTGTTCAAATCCGTATAACCGCCAACGTTGAAAATGTCAGGCTCTTCACCGGAAGCGAATTTCGCTTTCAGCGCTGCGCCGTAATCGGAACCGCCGCCAACCGTTTGAATGTCGAGCTTGATGCCCGGATGGCTTGCCTCATAATCGCCTTTCAGCTTATTGAGGGCTTCAGCGATCTCAACTTTAAATTGGAAGATATGAATCGTTTTGGTGCCGCCTTTACCGCTATCTCCGCTTGCGCTCTCGGTATTTTTGTCTGTTTTGGAGCCGCAGCCTGCAAGTACAACAGAAAGCGCGAGCATGGATGCCAGCGTAATTTTGGAACGTTTTTTCATGAATGAATCCTCCCTTTATTCTTGTCTTTCACATCATTAAACTTTAAGGTCGTAAGCTTGATTTATTCGTTTCTGTAATCGCTTACTCTTTCATTATAGGGACGGGTCCCTGAGATGAGCACTTACGATATTGACGAAACAGGGGGACGGGATTGACCTGTCCAATATCGCCCCCGTTTCTCTAAGCATCAGCCCTTTACAGCGCCTTGTGTGATGCCTTCAACGATATATTTTTGCATCGCCAGGAAGAAGATGATGACCGGCAGAATGCCCAGAACCAGTGCCGGGAGCGCCAGATCCCACTGCTTCGTAAACTGCCCGAAGAATGCAAAGGTCGCAATCGGTATGGTCCGGAGATCTGCGCTTTGCAGCACCAAGGAAGGAAGCAGATAGTCATTCCAGATCCACAGCGTGTTCAGAATAATAACGGTAACAAACATCGGTTTCATCAAAGGCAATACAATGCGGAAGAACGTTCCGTAAATGCTGGTACCGTCAACGCGCGCAGCCTCTTCGATCTCTAGCGGAATGCTTTTTACAAAACCATGGAACAGGAACACGCTGAGCGGAACACCGAAGCCCAGATAGGCGATGATCAAACCCGGAATGCTGTTCATGAGGCTCAGTGAGCTCATGACCTTAACGAGTGGAATCATGATGGACTGGAACGGGATAACCATTGCAGCCACGAAGATCGCAAACAGAAAACGGTTAAAGCGGCTGTTGTGACGGACCATGCGGTATGCCGCCATCGCACTGAACATGGAAAGCACCGCGTTGCTGATGACCGTGACGATCAGCGAATTCGTAAATGCTTTCGGGAAATTCGTGATTTCCCAAGCCCTCGCATAGTTATGCCACTCAAAGCTCTTCGGCCAGCTGGCCGAATTGGTCAGCAAATCGCTGAAGGTTTTGACGGAATTCACAAACAGGAAGTAGAACGGAATCAGGAAGACCAGCGCCAGCAACACCATAATAATCTCAGTTGCGAGCGTGCCGAGGCGGTATTTTTTTGATACTTCCATCAGGATTCAACCTCCTTGCTTTTCGTTAATTTAACCTGCAGACTGGTAATGATTGCAACGACAACGAAGAAGATAATTGCTTTTGCAGTACCCAGCCCGTAACGGTTGTTCTGGAATGCTTCATTGTAAATGTTCAGCGCCACCGACTCCGTCGAGCGGAACGGTCCGCCTTTGGTCAGGGACAAGTTCAAATCGAACATTTTAAAGGACCAGGAGATTGCCAGGAACAGACAAACGGTTACAGCCGGCATGACAAGCGGTACAATGACCGATTTCAGGATTTGCATCTTGCTTGCTCCGTCGATTTCAGCTGCTTCAATGATATCTTTCGGAATGTTGTTGATCGATGAAATGTAAATAACCATCAGGTAACCAGCCGTTTGCCATACAAATACGATAATGATGCCCCAGAAACCTGTGGTCGCATCACCGAGCCAAGGCAGGTTAAAGAAGGACCAGCCGGTAGCATCGCCTACCGCAGAGAAGCCTTTAATGAAAATGAACTGCCAGATGAAACCGAGCAGCAGGCCGCCAATGACGTTGGGCATAAAAAAGATCGTACGCAGTACGTTCCGCGTTTTCAAAGGCTTGGTCAATAAATAGGCAAGGAAAAATCCGAGTAAATTGGTTAAAATAATGCCGACGACCGTAAATCTTACCGTAAACCAGAAGGCCTTCCCAAAATCGGGATCTTTGGTTAATATTTGTTTGAAATTGTCGATGCCGACCCAGGTTACTTGACCGGATACACCGTTCCAATTCGTAAAGGAATAATATAGCCCCAGAATGAACGGAATCACAATGATAATGGTAAAAAAGATTGTGGACGGGCCCACAAATACCAGCTGCTGGAGCAGCCCGGATGATTTTTTGCGTTTCATCCCGATCTCCCCTTTTCGAAAATTTCGTACTGTTCGTAGCTTCAGTATGCGGGAATTAGCGATCGAAAAACACGGAGGATCGTGAACCGTTAGGGGGAAAATATTGATATGACGAAAAAAGGAAATTATGTGCACGAAGGTGGTAAACCGATGAAATTCCGCAGTATTCGCTCGCGGCTGATCCAGTTCATGCTTCTGGCTACGACCATACCGCTTCTCCTTTCCATCAGCATTACCTATATTCATACCAAGGAAACGATTAAGGAACAGTCGCTCGAAGAGAACAAGCATCTGATATTCCAGGGGAAGACCAATCTGAACAACTACCTGGACAATATCAACAAGGCTTCACTCGTAGTGTATACAGACACGAATTTCTTGCGGAACCTGCGCAAAATTCCCGATGACTACCGGGCCGTGGCTGAGGTATTTACCCTGCTGCAAAATATCCAAAGCACGATTAACGGGATTGAACGGATCTATCTGCATGCAACCCAGTCAGGCCAATCCACGCTGGTAACGCCTGCTACTTTTCCAAAGAGAGAGTTTCGAAGCGAGCCTTATGTAAGCACCCGTCCTTATGAAAAATATACAACGGCTGTTGAGCCGACCCATAAAAGCCATGATTATGGTTTCCCCCCGTCTCCAACCTCTTATTCCGAGCGGGATGTGTTCACGTTCCACCGGACGATTACCAATATCCCTTCGGAAAAGGTACTCGGGGTGCTGGCGATCGATGTCAGACTCGATGCGGTTGCTGCAATTTGCGAGCAGCTGTTTAATAAGAATAATGAGCAGCTTCTCGTCGTCGATGAGAATGGCAACATTATTTATTCAGGCAGAGACGAGCAGATCGGTCAAAAGCTGACGGATGAGGTCTTGCTTGAACACATTCATCAGAACCTGACCAGCGGTTCTTTTGAAAATGGCGGAGCCATGCATGTATTCGAAAAGATGCAAACACCCTATACGGAATGGACCATCATTAAAAGAATTCCTAACGCAACGCTGTACGAGCGTGCGACTCAGCTGACCCAGATCAATGCGGCCATCGCCGTCATTGCCCTGCTCATTATCGTATTCGGTACGCTGTTCATCTCCGTGCGCATTACCGAACCGATCAAGCGTCTGACCAGCTATATGAACCGAATTCAATCCGGCCAGCTGGACGTCGATATCGACTGGAACAGCCGTGATGAAACAGGTATCATGTTTGCGCGGTTCAGGCAGATGATGGACACTATCAATAATCTGATCTTGCGGGAATACCGCCTGGAGCTAGCCAACAAGACCAATCAGCTAAAGGCTCTGCAGGCGCAGATCAATCCGCATTTTCTGTATAATACGCTGCAGTCGATCGGAACACTGGCATTGCAAAATAATGTGCCCCGGATCTACGCCCTGCTCTCTTCGCTCGCCAAAATCATGCGCTACAGCATGAATAATAACGATGCGCTGGTAACCCTCAGGGAAGAAGCCGAGCATGTAAGACTATATCTCGATTTGCAAAAGGAACGATTCAGCGACCAGCTGGAGTTTTCAATCCAACTGGAGCCGGAAACCCTGCGTGTACCCATGCCGAAAATGATCCTGCAGCCACTCGTGGAAAATTACTTTAAGCATGGCCTCGACAGCCAGGGCAACCAGGGCAGACTGGATATCACCAGCCGGATGAAGCCGCATGGGGTTCTGGAGATCGTGATCGAAAATAATGGAGAATCCATTCCGCCGGATGAGCTGAAGCAGCTGACCTGGCAGCTGGAGCGTCAGCAAACCGGAGTTCAAGCTGAATGGACGGATGAAGACGGAATCGGGCTTCACAATGTACTCATGCGTCTGCAGCTCTACACCGAGCATGAATCAGCGCTGCATATAGATAATATAAAGCCGCAAGGCGTTCGAATAACCGTAGAAATTCACACCGAAGCGAAGCATACAGAGGAGAATAACGAATGACAAAGGTATTAATTGCAGATGATGAAAAGCATGTAAGAGAAGCCATTAAATTGCTTGCGGATTGGGATGGCCATGGCGTCACCGAGATCCTCGAGGCAAGCGATGGACAGTCCGCCGTGGATATGATTATGGAGGAGTCCCCCCAAATTGTGATGACCGACATGCGTATGCCGCGCATGGACGGGACCAAGCTGCTGGAATGGATAAAAAGCAACCGCCCTGCGGTTAAAACCATCGTGATCAGCGGGTATGATGATTTTGAGCTGGTGCGCCACACTATACGCAACGGTGGTCTTGATTATATTCTTAAGCCGGTCGATCCCGATGCGCTGAACGACGCGCTTGGCAAGGCTGTCGAGGCCATCCGCCTAGAGACGCTTCAAGACTCCCTGAGTGCCCGCAAAAACATGGAGCTGAACCGGATGAAACCCCATTATGCCGACAAGCTTCTGACGGATCTCATCAGCAGTCACGGCAGTAAGGACGAGCTTGCGCGGCAGCTAAGTGATGAATTTGGTTTGCCGGAGAGGATTGATAGCTGCAGCAGTGCTGTGATCAGTACTGCGCAGCTGGATCAGGAGCTGCTCGATAAATTCCAGCATATGCGGCAGCTGCTTTATTTTACGCTCACCAATATCTGCAATGAAGTGCTGCTGTCAGGGCAAAAAGGGATCGCCTTTCACCATCTGGGAAACCCGGAAGAGATCGTGCTGCTGATATGGGATGAGACGATGCCGCTGCAAGTGACGCTCGAGGAAATACGCAGCGGCGTTGATTTAACGCTGCACCGCCAGATTCATATTGGCGCCGGACCGCGGCAGCCTTTTCCTTTGGGCGCAGCCGGGTCCTATCAGCAAGCGCATCAGGCGCTCTGGCAGCGGAATGCGAGCGAGTTCTCGGGCTGGCTTCACACCAACGCCTCGCAGCCGCAAAAACCGCTGCGGTTGGCCTCCCACGAGGAAAGCTTCCGTATGGCTGCTCTCAGCGGCAATATGGAGAGAATCAGCGCCGCGGTGGACAACTGGATGGATCAAGTCCATAAGCTGGGCAGAGTAACACCCGCAGAGCTGGAGCAGTGGAACTCGGAATGGGATTGGATGCTGAAGCAGTGGATGGACCGGGATTCCGATCCGGCAAGCCCCGGGCCCGACAAGGACGCCTTGCTCGAGCTTCCGCAGTCACTCCCTATGGATCCGCAGGGGAGAATTTCCTACCCACTGTGGAAAGCCCAGTATGAGGGTAGATTGACGGCGGCCAGCCGGATCCTGACCCAGCAGCATTCCCGGGAAAATCACATCATTCATGATATCGCCCGCTATCTGGAGAACCATTATGCCGAGGATATTTCGCTGCAGGACATGGCTGCCCGCTTTTTCCTCAGCCGTGAATATATTTCCCGCCGCTTCAAGCAGGAGTTTGGCGTGAATATCTCCGACTTCCTTGCCGGCGTGCGCATCGATAAGGCCAAGCTGCTGCTGCTTAATCCGCAGCTTCGCATTACCCAGGTCGCTGAAATGGTCGGATACCAGGACGAGAAGTATTTCAGCAAGGTATTCAAAAAACAGGAAGGCCGCACCCCCAATGAATACCGGAAGGAGCAGTCTTCCCGTTAATTAACTTTCTTTGGCACAGCCATGATCAGCGGAAGCTTAAATTGTCCCAGTTCTGCTGAAACTGATCATACATGCCTTCCTTGGTGACTTTGCCTCCGATATAAGCCTGAATGGCTGCGGCGAACTCTGGAGACATCCCATTGGGAAAACGGAACCAGTTCCATGTCAGCGTCTTGCCGGCATCGGTATATTTCTGCACCTCCATCCCAAGCTGACCCAGATCCTTATCAGTACCCTTGATGCTCTTGAAAGCCGGAATAAACTTGAACTTGCTGGTAATATAATTTTTACCTGTATCTGAGGTAACCAGCCAGTTCAGGAACTCCTTGGCTTCCTTTTTGACCGGTGAATTTTTGTTAACGACCCAGTTGTTCGGCACACCCACGTATAGCTTGTCTCCAAGTGCCGGATCATCATTAATCGGCATCGGCAGAATACCCAGGTCCAGCTTCGGGTTAATGCCGTCAATCTGCACCTGCGTCCAGTTGCCCTGCTGCATCATCGCTGCCTTGCCGCTGGCGAACATCGTAACCTGTGTATTGTAATCGGTTGTCAGCGGATTGGGATTGCCGTATTTCAATGTCAGATCCAGCAGATTGGACCATGCCGAGACAATCTTGTTCGAGGAAAATTTTCCGGTTTGATCCGTTAATCCCTTAATGAATGCTCCCGGGTCCTTCTGATCCGCGAAAGCCACATTGATATTATGGTTGCCCAGAACAAAGTTTTCCTGATAGCCGTTTGCAAACGGAATAACGCCTGCTGCCTTCAGCTTTTTCGCTGCTTCCTCCAGCCCGCTCAGCGTCACTGGACGCTCCGTGATCCCTGCTTTTTTGAATAAATCCTTGTTATATATAAATCCGTACCCTTCCAAATTCATTGGCTGCCCGTACAGCTTGCCATCCTTTGTCATCGGGTCCTTGGCAATATCTTTAACATCCTTCACCCAAGGCTCACCCGAAAGATCCTCCAAGTATTCCTGCCACATCTCAAGCTCGTTATATCCACCGATGTTGAAAATATCAGGCTCCTTCGATGCTGCAAACTTTGCCCGGAGCGAGGCTCCATAATCACTGCCGCCGCCGACGGTCTGGATATCCAGCTTGACGCCGGGATGGGTCTTCTCATATTCCGCTTTCATCTCCTTGAGCGTATCTGAAATTTCAACCTTGAACTGGAAAATATGCACGGTTTTCGTCCCGCTGCTGTTTCCGCTGCCGCAACCGGCCAAAAGGGTAATCAGCGCCACCCATGTAGTCAGGCGGGCCCATGCAGCTCCAGTACGTATATGCTTGCCTTTTTTCATGCCATGAGTCCTCCTTTGCATGCTTCCTGGATTGTATTGGCCTATAAGCTTCGATATGGATTGGCCATGATCCCGTTACCCTTTAACCGAGCCCTGGGAAATCCCCTCAATGATGTATTTCTGCATCGCCAAAAAGAAGATCACGATCGGCAGAATGCCCAGCACAAGGGCCGGCAGCGCCAGATCCCACTGCTTTGTAAACTGGCCGAAAAACGAATACGTTGCGATCGGGATCGTCTGCAAATCAGGGTTCTGTAAAATCAGGTAAGGCATCAGATAGTCATTCCAGATCCACAGCGCATTCAGGATGATCACCGTTACAGCAATCGGCTGCATGAGAGGAAGTACGATTTTAAAGAAAATGCCGTAGGTAGAACAGCCATCCACCCGGCCCGCTTCTTCAATCTCTTTCGGAACTGTTTTCACGAATCCATGGAACAGAAATACCGACAGCGGCGCCCCGAATCCGAGATAGCAAATAATGAGTCCCGTCCGTGAATCCATCAGGCCCAGCGTGCTTACCACTTTAACGAGGGGAATCATAATGGACTGGAACGGAATGACCATAGCGGATACAAATGCGCCGAATAAAAGGCGGTTAAACAGCGTATTCCGCCGCACCATACGGTAAGCCGCCATGGAACTGATGAGTGCAAGCAGCACATTGCTTACCACCGCTACCACGAGCGAATTCCAGAATACCTTTGGAAACACGGTCAGTTTCCACGCTTCGGCATAGTTCCCCCACAAAAAGCTCTTGGGCCATCCGGCAGCATTCGTCAGGATGTCGCCAAAGGATTTCACCGAATTGACGAGCAGAAAATAAAAAGGCACCAAGAATACCAGCGCAAACAAAATCATAATGATCTCAGCGGCAAACCATTTGCCGCGGCGGCGAGTCGTCTCCATCAGATCTCCACCTCCCGGCTCTTGGTGGTACGCACCTGGATAATCGAGATGATCGCAACGA
Organism: Paenibacillus sp. J23TS9; assembly: GCF_018403225.1. Classification (NCBI taxonomy): domain Bacteria; kingdom Bacillati; phylum Bacillota; class Bacilli; order Caryophanales; family Paenibacillaceae; genus Paenibacillus; species Paenibacillus sp. J23TS9. The sequence goes on from NZ_BOSG01000002.1 coordinate 190,455, forward strand.
TGATGAAGAATATAATGGCCTTCGCCGAGCCCATGCCAAAGCGGCTGATGTTGAAGGCTTCATTGTAAATATTCAGTGCTACCGATTCTGTCGCCTTAAACGGGCCGCCTTTGGTCAACGACAGGTTGAGATCAAACAGCTTGAAGGACCAGGAGATAGCGAGAAACAGGCATACGGTTACCGCCGGCATCACCATCGGTATCGTAATTTTACGTAAAACCTGTCCTTTGGAAGCACCATCGATCTGGGCAGCCTCGGTCAAATTTCTCGGAACATTATTCAGCGAGGAAATGTAAATCACCATGAGATAACCTGCATTCTGCCACACAAATACAATGACGATAGCCCAGAACGCGGTCGACTCCGTTCCTAACCAAGGCAGATTGAAAAAGGAGAAGCCCGTAGCCTGTCCCATGGCTGCAAACCCTTTCACGAATATGAACTGCCATATAAAACCGAGCAGCAGCCCGCCGATGACATGAGGCACAAAAAACACGGTGCGCAGCGCGTTTCGGGTAAAAAGCGGACGTGTCAGCAGATATGCCAGCATAAAGCCAAGAACATTCGTCAGCACGACTCCGAGCACGGTGAATTTCACCGTAAACCAAAAGGAATGCAGAAAAGCCGGATCGGCGCTGAAAATATGAATGTAATTGCGGAAGCCCACCCATCCCGCATGCCGGGATACGCCGTTCCAATTGGTGAAGGAGTAATATACGCCCAGTAAAAATGGGAAGATAACAATGACAAGAAAAAACAAAGCGGAAGGTCCGACAAAAACCAGCTGCTGCAGCAGCTGAGAGGTCTTTTTGGATTTCAAGCTGCTCACTCCCTCGAAAGTTCAATTTTCCCTTTTATTACCTGCTTAGCGGGGAAATGAATCTGGAGAGGTTCTGTTCTACTCCCGGGTTTTTGGGTATATCTTTAGGGAAAAGCTATACAGGAGAGTCTGAAATGATCCATTTGGGAGGCTGATGATTTTGCTGAGGAGTAATCCGTACAAATGGTGGAATCTGCTGGGTTTCATCGCTGTCATTATCGTGAACACACTTGCGAATACAACCGTCTTGAACGGGCTTAGCACCGGTGAGATATCGGACAAGTACCCCACCCTCATCACACCGGCGGGCTACGCGTTTATGATCTGGGGACTGATCTATCTGCTGTTGCTCGGATTTATCATTTATCAGTTCCGGAGAACAACGGAATCCCGTGAATCGGTGCAAAGAATTGGTCCTTGGTTTGTACTGAGCTGCATTTTTAACGTTGCATGGCTCCTGCTGTGGCAGTATCTCTATATCGAGTTGTCGGTCGTTGTCATGGTGCTGCTCCTGCTATCACTCATCATGATATATGTCCGCACGCGCCGGATTCATTATCCTACGCCGGGCGAAATGTGGCTCGTGAAGCTGCCGTTCAGTTTGTATTTCGGCTGGATCAGCGTAGCTACGATCGTCAACGTTGGAGTTGCGCTGAAGAAGAATGATTGGGATGGCTTTGGTCTGAGCGATACGGCCTGGGCGGTCATCATGCTGTTGGTCGGCGCGCTGTTGGCGATTCTCGTCAGCTATCCGTATCGGGATAGCATTTATCCGTTGGTTTTTGTCTGGGCGTATATCGCGATAGGCATCAATCAGAAGGATACGGCGGAAAATGTGTTTATTGCGGCGTTCATTCTGGCGGCGATTTTGCTGATTTATGCGATTTATTTGTTTTTTGCGCGGAATCGGGATCGGGATTAAATTTTTTAGATGGAGTAAATAGGTACGATTGATTTTTTTGGAGGCGCTCCGAGAACGAATCGTTCCTACAATCGCTGTTGCCCCCTCATTTCCTGAATTGACTTTACCACCGTAGAAATTAGGGGGCAAAGCTTATGCTTTCGATGCTGTTTTCCTATGGAAAACTTTAGCCGACCGCTCCGCTTTTTCGGAATCGATTCGTCCCCTCCGCTAACGCGTGCGGAATGTTGCTTTTCAGAAACCAATAGCCGACACCCACAATCTCCTAAAGTGTCAACATAGACTATATCTCACCATCATCAATCGCCTGAGCACTCACTTTGCCTGCTGATATCTTCCCGGTACCTTGATGCGGTGATGATTTAGTACTCACAACATAAACAGCGCCCGCCGGATCAATCCGGGGGCGCTTTTGTGTGTTATGAAATCACGGATACATTATTTCAAAGACGCAATCGTTTCGATTTCCACCAATCCGTCCTTCGGCAGGCGTGCTACCTCTACGGCGCTGCGGGCAGGGTAGGGCTCGGAGAAGAACGAAGCATAAATTTCGTTAACGGCTGCGAAGTCGTTCATGTCCTTCAGGAATACGGTCGTCTTCACGACTTGATCCAGGCTGCTGCCTGCAGCTTCAAGAATAGCCTTTACGTTGCTAAGCGCCAACCGTGCCTGCTCCTGCACGCCGCTGCCAAATTCACCGGTTTCCGGATTCAATCCGAGCTGTCCTGATGTAAATATAAAATCTCCAATTTGAACCGCCTGGCTGTATGGTCCAATCGCTCCTGGCGCAGATGTTGTTGAAATCACTTTTTTACTCATCTTTGTTCACCCTTTCAGATATAGGATTCCGCAAGAAATCCCGAGTTAATGTATGTATGTTGAATCCGCCGTATCCGTGCCGAGCACATGTATAACATCATTCGGGTACACATGGGTTCCCGCCGTGCTTGTTATAGCAATGGTCACCATGGCGCGGGCAAGTGTCGCGGCGGGAATTGCCCGATATTTTGATGCCCTGCCCCGCATGAGCGGATCAAGACCTTTCATGACCAGAGCACCTGCCTTTTCACCGAGCCGAAACTCCTTCCGGTCTCCGAGCAGCAGTGAGGGGCGAAACAAATGTACTCCCGGGAGTCCTACAGAGGATATGACCTGCTCGGCCTCCCCTTTGACGCAATTATAGAAAACACGGGATGATGGGTCCGCCCCCATTGCTGAGACGGCAAGAAACTGCTTCACTCCCTGCTGCCTGGATATTTTTGCGGCACGCAGAGGATATTCCAGGTCCACCTTGCGGAACTTCACCTGTGATCCGGCCTTCCGGATGGTGGTGCCAAGGCAGCAGAAAACGTCTCTTACCCCAAAGAAATGCTCCGCATTCTCCTCCAGCTGTTCCAGGTCAATGATGGTTTCAAGCAGCTTCGGATGCTGGATACCCAGCGGACGTCTCGACAGCACCCTTACCTCTTCATAAGCTTCGCTGCGTAGAAGCTCCTGAACGACTTCCCCGCCAACAAGACCCGTGGCACCAAGCACTAACGCATGAAGTCCGATCTTCCTCACCCCGCTTTCATTGTACCTGTTTGTCCTCATTTTACCTGCTAAAGGTGCTCTGTTTCAACCATTCCGAACCTAAATGGATTCCGCATCAAGTAGAGGCAGATGAAGTGAGAATCGGCTGCCCTTTCCTTCCTCGCTCTCTAATTCTATGTACCCGCCAAGCAGCCTGGACAAGTCCCTGCTGATGGATAATCCGAGGCCGGTTCCGCCATATTTGCGGTTGATTGAGCCATCCGCCTGCTTGAAAGCCTCGAAAATATACGCCTGCTTATCCTTCGGAATGCCAATGCCGGAATCGATCACGTCAAAGACGATCCAATCCCCACTGTCACCTTCTTTCCCCGTCTGCGCAAGGCGGATGTCGAGCTTCACTTTACCCTCATGAGTAAACTTAAAAGCGTTGGAAAGGAGATTTCGCAGGATTTGCTGCACCCGGTTCGGGTCGGTATACATCATTTGCGGAAGACGCTGGTCCAGAAGCATTTCAAAAGCAATATTCCCTCTCTCAGCCTCATGCTCGAAGTGCATACCCAGCAGTTGGGGAATTTCACTGACATTCATATCCTCTTTCACGATCTCGAGTTGTCCGGCTTCCACTTTGGTCAGATCCAAAATGTCATTGATAATAGTCAGCAGCTCCCTGCCTGATTGGAAAATAATCGTCCCGTACTCCGCCATTTCTTCCTTGGTATGGCCCTCGTCTTCCTCGCTGATCAGCTGGGCGAAATTAATGATACTGTTAAGGGGCGTCCTCAGCTCATGCGACATATTGGCCAAAAATTCCGTTTTATACTGGGAGGACTGAGCCAGTTCCTTTGCTCTTTCCTCGAGCACGATTTTCGCCTTATGCAGCTCTTCCGCTTGTGCTGACAGCAGCACGTTGCTGTGCTTGATCTGCACCGTCCGATTTCGTTCCAATTGGAAATCCCGCAAAATCAGCGAAAAAATGAGACTAAGCACCAAGCTAAGCGGGAGCGTGATCGGCATGATTTCTATAAAATAGGTATTCGGCGGAATGACGCCAAGAAATGCAATATCCAGGCAATTCAGCAAATTGATTACGATAATTGTAATAAGCCCTTGCGTCATTAATCCGAAATTTCTGCGGTTCATCCATACATGAAGCACAGCAGCGGCCACGCCCAAAATACAAAGGTTCAGACAGCCTGCTATCGCGGCTTCATTCACTCCGAAGAACAGGCGCGACAGCCCGATACTGGCACCGATAATTACCAGCGTTGGCGGTTCCGAATAGGCAATCGTTGCAATGATCAAAGGAATGATACGCAGATCGAAAATGACATTTTCGCTCACGTTGTATCCGAAGAACATACTAAGCCAGCCGCAGAAAATAATGAGCAGCACCGAGCTGATATATTTTATGGATGAAGAGGTCCTGCTGAGCGCATATTTATATATCAAATTTGCCAAATAGGCAACCGTAACGAGCAAAGCGGTATTACCGAGAAATATTTTGGAAAACTCCATGGACTCACTCCTGAATATTTTGCATTGGACATTACTTTCTATCATATCACGATGATGCCAGTTAAGCAGGCCTTCCATACAAAAAAATGCAAAAAGCCCACCTGAAACTTCAGGTGGGTTAGGAGTTAAGCTATAGCGTCAATAGAAGATTAATCCATATGTGAACGGGACCAATGATGATATTCCTTTTCGGCATCATCCTTGGTATGACCATAGCGTTCCTGCAGTTTGCCGACAAGCTTATCCTTTTCACCATCGATCTGGTCCAGATCATCATCCGTAAGCTCGCCCCATTGTTTTTTCGCTTCGCCCTTCAACTGCTTCCATTTCCCTTTGAATACGTTGCTATCCATTATGATCAGCTCCTTACGTTTGGTTGGTGTCAGTGAAGCGGCTCAAGTAGTACCGCCTCTGTATGATTTAATTACCCGTAATTGAGGATATCGTGACGGCCACGCAGATCAGCAAGGGGAACATCTATTATCATTTTAAAAATAAAGAAGGCCTGTTCCTGTATCTGCTGGAGGAATGGACACGGGATTGGGCCGAACAATTCCAAGCCAAAAAAGCGCGGTTCCACACGGTGAAGGAGCAGATGATCGCGCTGGTAGAGCATTTTGTAATGGATGGCTTTCACCACCCCCTAACCAAAGCCAGCAATGAATTTTATGCCACCGAGCTCATTACCTCGCCAAATCAGGACAAAATTGAAGAGATGATGCAAATGTATCTCCGCAACTATGAGGAGCTGCTGGAGGAGGGCATGCAAAAGGGTGAGTTCAAGCCGGATGATGCGCGTCTATTGAGCATGATCCTCGAAGGCATGCTGGCTGGAATTGAGTTTTCTTCCAATAAGCTCGCTTTTCAGGAGGCACGTGAGCTTTACCTGAAGGCGATGAATGTATTTTTATATGGCATTACCGGCCTGACTGAACCCCCTGCAGCGGATAAGCCGGCAGCAAACTGATTAATATTATAAATCGTTAATACGCTTAACGTCCCTTCGGGGTTATGGAGGACAACATGAGTCAAGAAAAAGCAATACTGCCTTCAATGGAGACCGACTCCGTGGGCAAAGTTTTCATACGCTACTTAATTCCATCGCTGGTTGGCATGTTGATGATGTCAATCAACGTTGTCGCGGACGGCATCTTCGTAGGACACCGCCTCGGCGCCCTTGCGCTCGCAGGCATTAATATTGCATCTCCGGTATTTTCCGTATTTTTTGCGATGTCATTATGGCTCGGCATCGGCGGCGCAACTCTTTATTCGCAGTCCAAAGGCGCCAAGAAGATCAAGCAGGCGCAGCAAATTTTCACCCATTCGCTGATCCTGATCTTCATCCTGACTATCCTTGTCGCCGTGATCGCCTACCTTTTTCGCGTTCCCCTGGCCTATGCGCTCGGGGCGAACCAGGATACGCTGCCCTTTGCCATGGAGTACATGACCGTACTGCTGACTTATGGATTTATCATCACCATTCAAAATGCGTTCAGCCTGTTTGTCCGCAATGACGGCAATCCGAACCTGTCCATGATTTCCATGGTCGTATCGGCCGTGCTGAATATCATTCTGAACTATTTCTTCTTGTATGTGCTTGATATGAGTGTGAAGGGATCTGCCCTGGCCACCGTTGCTGCAACGCTCGTCGGTACGATTGTACTGTTCGGCCATTTCCTGCGCAAGGACCGCTCCCTTGCATTCGTGAAGCCTTACTTCTCTTGGAAGCTGGCTGTCCGCACACTGACGATCGGCTTTCCAAGCTTCATCTCCGAGGTCGGCTTATCGGTATTCACCATCGGCTATAATGTCGCTATGGTCCGCTGGGCCGGAACCGCAGGTGTTGCCGCGTTTTCAGTACTGAACTACGCTCACAACGTCATGCTTATGCTGTTTCTGGGGATGGGCTCGGCTATACAGCCGCTCATCAGTTATTACCGCGGTGCCAAACTCCGTATTCGCGAAGTGAAGACGATCCGGATTGCCGTAGCAACAGCCTTTATCTCAGGAATTATTGTCTTTCTCTTCGGCCTGGCTGCAGCCAACGGAATTGTGTCGCTGTTCGGCGATTTTTCGGAAGAAGTCCGATCTCTTGCCGTCAATGGCATCCGGTTGTTCTTCATGGCCTATATGTTCATGGGTATCAATTTCGTAATGATGACTTACTTCCAGGCCTCGGAGCAAGTGAAGGTCGCCGTCTGGATTACCCTGTCGAGGGAAATTATTTTGATGGTAATTTCCCTGCTGATCCTGCCCCATATCTTCGGGACCAACGGGATTTGGCTGTCCATCCCGCTATCCGAATGCGTCGTTGCGGCTTGTATCTTTATTTATGTCAAAAGAAAAAGTCATTCCCTGCCTGCGCTCCAGTAATTGCCAAGGCTCTCGTAACTGCGTTCAAAGTCATCTCGTTTTAACACAAGCACTTATTCCATATTCATTAAGCCCGCTGACCTTTTCCCCTTCTGGGAGAAGGCAGCGGGCTCTTTTTTATAAATTTTCGGTGTTCTTTCCATTTGCCTATTGTATTAGGTGTATTAAGTGATATAATACACTTAGATCACTGGTCGTACCTTTGTACGATAGGAGGAGCGTTTATGGAAGAACAACAGGTTGGCTCTCTACATTTTCAAATAGACTTCAGTCAACCTTTATATGAGCAAATACTGGATCAGGCCAGAAGCGCAATTGCAAAAGGAGAGATCGCCTTGGGAGATAAGATGCCATCGGTAAGAGAATTGGCGCAGGAGCTGCGGATGAATCCGAACACCGTCATGCGCGCCTATCAGGAGCTGGAACGGGACGGCTTGACGGAAAAACGCCGCGGACAGGGAACCTACGTAACCTCATCCCCGGAGCATGTGGCCTCCTTTCGGACGGCTCTTGCTGCCCGGTACATTGACAGCTTCATGGAACAGATGGAAAGTCTCGGATTTGCATGGGAAGACATTGAGAAATACATTCATCAGAAAAAGGATACGTCGCTGGGGGGAAACGGTTTATGACACCAAACATTGTTGAATGCCATCAGGTAACCAAAAGCTATGGCAAGAAAAAAGCACTGGACCAGTTGGAAATTGCCATTCCCTCAGGGCGGATTACGGGAATTCTTGGCCCGAACGGCTGCGGCAAGTCAACATTATTCCGTACGCTGACTGGGATGGTCAGACCGGATGCCGGCCGGATCGAAGTGCTGGGCAAAACTCCTGGCTGGCAAACCAACCAGAACATTGCCTATCTTCCCGACCGCGCACGCTGGTATCCGAATCATAACGCCAGGCAGGCGCTCGAATGGGGAAACTCCTTCCTTCCCGGCTTTTCCATGGAAAGAGCCATTCAGCTTATGAATTACATGGATATCGACCTGGACATGAAGATTGGCGGCATGAGCCGCGGACAGGAAGCCCGGATCATGCTCATCCTTTGTCTCGCCCGCGATGTACAGGTGATTGTGCTTGATGAGCCCTTTACCGGCATCGATGTCATCTCCAGAGAAGCTATCGTAGCCAGTCTCATTGATTATCTGGAAGATAGTCAGCAATCCGTCTTGATCAGCACCCATGATATTCAGGAGGTTGAAGGCCTGTTCGACTATACGGTGATGATGAAGGACGGACGCGCGATCTGGTCCGGCAATACGGAGGATTTAAGAGCAGAATACGGCTCTCTGCGGGATGTTTTCCGCAAAATGTACATGAAGGAGTGGAACAGGTGATGGATTCGGCTGTTTTCCGGAATTTGGTCCGGCATGAATTAAAAGGCAAGGGAAGCTGGAAAAAGCAAAACCGCTCACGCGTCTCCAAAAGCTGGTGGCTTGCCTATTGTATGATTATTTTCATCGCGCTCATCGTTACAGCGACTTATTTTGCCGTGAATAACACGCTGCAGGTGAACTCAATCTGGTATGTTACCATGGGCTTCCCTTATATGGTCTTCTTCTGGGGTTACGGATGCGTCAAACGCGAATGGGAAAATGACACTTACGGCTGGTGGCTGACCCTGCCATATCCGCGGACCAAGCTGGTCATGGCCAAATGGCTGGGCATCTGGCTGAAGCTCTTAGCAGGAATTGTGATCGTATTTGTCGTCTTGTCGGCCTACGTCCTGATTCTTTCGCTGGTGCTTCCCCATTACTCGCTTGCAACCGTTGGCTCCTTTATGATCACCGGGATCGATTGGCTCACGCTTGTCGCAGGCTTCAGCCCGCTCATTATCTCGCTTGGTATCCTGACGTCCATCATCCAATACAGCACACTTCGCCCTATTTCTCCGGTGGTGTGGATCGTGTTTATGTCGGGTTTAAGCCTGATTTTCCAGCTGCCAGACGTGGTTATTCCAGAAAATATGATTCAGCAGGAAACAATTCATTTTAAAGCCGAATGGTTCCCTTACTCATGGGAGATGCCTCTCATCATGGGAGCGAGCTGGATCCTCACCTATGTCGCACTTCGTTTTACGGCATACCTGCTAGAAAAGAAATTGGATTTATAGGAGGGCAAAATGATGGCTCAAGTAATGATCAACCCACAGGATACCTATACACATGCTGCGCCTAACAACGCTTATATGCTCGAAGTGAATGAGCTTAAGAAAACCTACGCCAAAAAACAGGCACTTGAGAACGTCACCTTCTCTCTTAAGCCGGGAACCTCGTTTGGGTTTCTTGGACCGAATGGCGCAGGGAAATCGACGACCATGAAAATACTGACCGGTATCGTGAAGGCCGACAGCGGCTCGGCCAAACTTTTCGGAAAAGACGTAACCCGTGAACCTGATGCTGTGTCCAAATTTATCGGTTATGTCCCGCAGGATATTACGCTGTATGAGAAGCTCAGTGCCTATGATAACCTTGAATTTTTTGGAGAAGCATATGGCGTCAGCGGCAAAGAGCTCAAGCAGCGGATTCATGACGTGCTGACAAGAACAGGACTTCTGGAGCGTTCCAAGGATATTGTCGGCACCTTTTCCGGCGGCATGAAAAGAAGAATCAACATCGCAGCCGCCCTGCTCCATCGGCCTAAGCTGCTCATTTTGGATGAACCCACGGTGGGAATTGATCCCCAATCCCGCAATCATATTTTCGAGTTGATCAGGGAACTGAACCGCGAAGGGGTAACCATCATTTACTCCACACACTATATGGAGGAAGTCGAAGCTCTTTGCGATGAAGTCGCCATTATGGATCAGGGATCGATTAAGGCCATGGGACCGCTGGGGGATCTGCTCGAGCAGTACGGCCAGAATTCCATTTACCTGGAGGTACCTGGATTAACCGAGCTTCCGCAAGATCCCGATGTAACCTCCTTCCGTAAGGAAGGCTCCGGTTGGCTGCTGGAAACGGAAAGATCTGCAGCTGTCATGCAGCGTCTTCTGCACCAGGCTTCACAGCATGCGTGGGACGTGAAGCAGCTCGAAGTCGTCCGTCCATCACTCGAAAGCGTGTTTTTGAAGGTGACTGGAACGGCACTACGCGATTAAATAAACCCAATATAATGATCGATAAAGGAGATTCGGAACATGAAGGCTATGATTATCAAGGAGCTGCGGCTCATCGGCAAAGACCGTCGCAGCTTCATTTTCCTCCTCTTAATGCCTATTATTTTCATCGTGATGTTTGGGTCCGTATTCAATCAGACAGACGGCAGCGCCATCACGCTGCGTACGATTGATCAGGATCAATCCGCTGCATCCAAGGCATTGATCGGACAAATGCAAAATATTATGGATGTGAAGCAGCTCCCTGTAGATAACCTGAATGAACAGCTCGATAAAATCAAACAGGGACAGTTCTCCTCAATGCTGGTGATCCCAAGCGGCTTTGAAAAGTCCATGAAGGAAGGCCAAGCCGCGAATATCAAGCTTTACCAGGATCCCGCCTCCCAAACAGAGACAGCCCCCATTCAGGCGATACTTGGCAGCATCTCCTCCCAATACCGCGAGCAGAAGCTGACGACCATGCTGATGGCCAATGGCGAGTCCAAGTCCCAGGCGGAAGCCGCCCTCGCGTCACCGATTCATATCGAAAATGTATCTGCGTCCGCAGACCACTTTAATATGATCGACCAGGTCGTCCCGGGAATGACCGTCATGTTCGTATTCTTCATTATGATAACGATGGCCCGCCGCTTTTTCGAGGAAAAGAAAACCGGACTGCTGTCACGTATCCGCACCACCCGTATCAAGCCGCTTCAATATCTGATCGGCATGTGGTTTCCTTTCGTGCTGACCGTCATTGCCCAGTGTATGATCCTGTTTGCCTTCGGACATTTGGTCTATGGATTGAGGCTTGGTGATATCGCCGCATTGTCGGCGGTCGTGCTCTGCCTCAGCATTGCCGGTACCGGAATCGGCCTCGGTCTCTCCTTTCTTGTTCCTGGCGAAGGGGCAGCGATGGTCATCACACAGATTATCTCCATGGGGGGTGCTATGCTTGGTGGCTTATGGGTTCCTTCCTATCTCCTGCCGCAGGCGGTACAGACGGTCGGACATTTCCTGCCGCAGTTCTGGGCACAGCATTCCTTGCAGGATATCATCGCGCATGGTGCGCATCTGAGTGACATCTGGGGCTCGGCGCTGATTCTTCTGACTTTCGGTCTCGCCGGACTTACCATTGCCCTGATCAGACTCCCTGGATTTTTACGCTCGGCAGCCAACTAGATAAGCTCATAATAATGGACATCAATAACCTGAAACGGACACGAGAGTGTGATCCGCTTCAGGTTATTTTTCTGTTCACACCCCCGCTGTTAACTGCATATATTAGGAGCATTCCCAAGAAAGAATAATACTTTATATATTCGTGATTATTTTCACATAATTGGTTTGAGTTCCTATGCTACAATGCGATCGACAAGAGAATTTGGAATATCAACATGCTTAATTACCACGATTTTAGCCCATCGTTATTCTGCGTATAAGGGCGTCTTGATCACGGTTTTAATATTTTATTATAGATATCATCAATCGAATATTGGAGGTCAATAGACATGAACAAGAAATGGTCCATTTTATTATCAGGCGCCCTGATGGCGGGTCTCCTCGCGGGCTGCGGCAGTGACAAGGATACTAAACCGGCTGCCGATCCAGCCCCTGCGGCCACAGACACGAAAGAGACAACAGGAACTCAATCTGACAGCGGAAGCTACAAGGACGGCACGTACTTTGCCGAAGGCAGCATGGACGAAAAAAGCGGCTGGCAGCCTTATGTCGTCCTCTCTGTCGAAGGCGGCAAAATCGCACAGGCAGATTGGAACTACGTGAGCGCCAAAGGCGGGCCCGACAAAAAGACGCTGGATAAAGCAGGCAAGTACGGCATGAAAGCTGGCGGCGGGTCCTCAGAGTGGTATGAACAGGCCGAGAAAGCGGAGAAATTTCTGATTGAGAAGCAGGATCCGGCTGCCATTGCGGTTAAGGATGACGGAAAAACAGATGCGATTTCAGGCGTGTCTATACATGTGAAAGATTTCACCACACTAGCTGAACAAGCGATTTCGAATGGACCTGCAGCCTCAGGTACTTACAAAGACGGCTCATATCATGCCGATGGAGATGCTTTCGACAAGGAGAGCGGCTGGAAGCCAACCGTTGATATCACAGTGGCCAATGGCAAAGTCATCTATGCCTACTTCAGCGGCGTGAATGCCAAGGGTGAAGATAAGCAGACGGTATCCAAGGAAGGGAAATACGGCATGAAAGCCGGTGGAGCACAGGCTGAATGGCATGAAGAAGCAATCAAGGCACAGGAATATCTGATCGAAAAGCAGGATCCGGCTGCCATTACGCTCAAGGATGACGGAACCACCGATGCCATTTCCGGCGTCAGCATTCACATCAAGGACTATGTGACCCTGTCCCAAAAAGCGCTTGAAGAAGCAAAATAATCATCAAGCAGACCACCGGAAAAGCAAAGCAAGATCAAGTCACGAATTGAGTCAAACGAGGTGAGCATTCTATGAAAAGAATCGTTTTGCTAGGCGGCGGTTACGGCGGTGTCCTTACAGCCAAGAAACTGGCGAAAAAGTTCAAGAAAAACAGCGACGTGGAGATTACACTGATTGACCGTAATCCCTACCATACCCTGCTGACTGAGCTTCACGAGGTAGCGGCCAACCGTACACCTGAGGATGCGGTCAAGATTGAATTAAAAAAGATATTCGAAGGTCAAAAGGTGCAGGTTGTGCTGGATGAGGTCCGCCATATTGATTTCACATCCAAAACGCTTGAATCCCGTAAAACCAAGTATAAATACGATTATCTGGTCATCGGCACCGGCTGCAAACCTACCTTTTTCGGTATTCCCGGTGCCGAGGAAAACAGCTTTACCCTCTGGTCCTATGAGGATGCGATACGGCTTAAAGAGCAGATCAGGGAGATGTTCGGTGAGGCTGCCAAAGAAATCGATCCAGCGATCCGGAAGAGCAAGCTGTCCTTTGTTGTAGTGGGTGCAGGCTTTACCGGCGTGGAGCTGGTTGGCGAGATGGCCGAATTCCGTGATGAGCTGTGCAAGGAGTTCTTTATCGATCCCCAAGAGGTCCGCCTTGTCGTCGCGGATATGGCCCCGAAAATTCTGCCGATTCTCCCCGGCAAGCTGATTGCCAAATCGGAGAAACGTCTCGCTCGAATGGGTGTTGAGGTCATTACGAGCGCCAAAATCACCCGCGTGGATTCTCAGGCCGTCATTATGGGCGATGAACGCCTCCCGGCTCAAACCATTGTTTGGACGGCTGGGGTCGAAGGTTCGGATCTGGTGGGCACGCTCGATGTGCAGCAGCAGGGCCGCAAACGGATTGTGACGAATGACAAGCTGCAGAGCGTGGATCATGAAAACGTGTATGTGGTTGGCGATAATATTTTCTATATTCCAGAGGGTGAGGAGCGGCCCGTTCCACAGATGGTTGAAAATGCCGAGCAAGCTGCTCCGGTCATTGCCCATAACATCCATGCCGATGTAACCAACCAGCCGAAAAAATCTTACAAGCCAGGCTTCCACGGTACGATGGTCTGCATCGGCAGCCATTACGGCGTGGCCAACGTCGGTCTGCCAAACCGCATGTTCATGATGAGCGGCTTCATGGCGCTTTTCGCCAAGCATTTTATCAATATGTTCTATCTGTTCACGGTAGCAGGCTTCAATAAAGTATGGTCTTATATGATGCATGAATTTTTCCATGTGCACAACCGGCGCAGCTTCGTAGGCGGACATTTTTCCAAACGCTCGCCGAACTTCTGGCTGCTGCCCCTGCGGATTTACGTTGGATACATGTGGCTTTCGGAAGGCCTGGAGAAGCTGTGGAAGATCATTGATAATCCATCGCGTATCTTCCTGATCCCTCCGTCTCCGCATGCTGCGGATGCAACTTCAGCAGCCAGCCAAGCCGTGGATGCGGTAGCCAAAACCGTGGATGCCCAATCGGCAGCATCGGCCGTCACCAATGCTAAAGATGCTGTAGAGGCACTGCCTGTGCCGCATTTCATTACTAGCATCATGAACGGATTTATGGATCTCTTCTTCTATCAATCGAACGGTGATTATACGGTGCTCGCCAAGGTGTTCCAAACGGGTATGGTGCTTGCAGAGATCACATTCGGCATTCTGCTCATCGTCGGATTGTTCACTGCCCTCTCTTCGGCCGCTACGATCGCCATGGGCATCATGATCTGGAGTTCGGGCATGGCTCCTTATGAAATGCTCTGGTACCTCGCAGCGGGAGTCGCATTAATTGGCGGGTCTGGCAGCGTATTCGGACTGGACTACTACGTTCTACCTTGGCTGAAAAAACATTGGAAACGAATTCCGATCGTGCGGAGATGGTATCTGTACACGGATTAACGAAAAACGAAATCGCCAGGGATGGAGTAATGTGCAGAGTGCGCACGTTGCTCCATCTTCATTTAAGTATCTCTTTCAGAATGATTGGACTAGGGGGTGCTTTATAGATGACTGAACTTATAGAAAATACCCTGCAGCTGTTAAACTCCTCGTGTGCTCCGGAAGTTATGGCCGTACTGGATCCGAACCCGTCAGAACTGATGGAGGCCGCTTCCATACTTGAGCATTACAGAATACCTGATTCCCGCAGCGTCAAGCTTCTAGCCTTGTTTGTCCTGCTGAAGCTGGCCCGAAAGCGGCATGCCAACGTATGCTTCACGAGTACCTGCCTCACACGGAAAATACTGGACGGCGATTATTTTCAGAGCCTGTATATTCAGCTTGCCATGCAATTTGAAGAGATGGAGCTGGTGCGTTACCTCGCTCCGCAGCTTAAAAAATATTACATCCGTCAGGCGCTGGGTAAGGACGAATCTGAGCCGCTGACATTCACGCTGCAGGCTTATTTGCAGGCTGAACAGGCTGCGGCGCGTAAAAACCGGGCCATCTAGTACCTCATCAAAAGCCCGGAAACCGAAGAAAAGACAGTGATATCCAAACTTGGAGGAATGAGAGATGAAGCCGTCCCTGCATGAAGCCCTTCAGATCGATATTAAGCGGATTAATCGTGAAATTGAGAATATCATCCAATACGATAAGGATGTTCCCCGCACCTCCGTGCTTGCCCGCAGCGTGCTGCAGCTGATCCGCTCCGGCGGCAAAAGACTTCGCCCTATGCTCGTCATTGCCGGCAGTCGTTTCGGCAGCGCAGTGCCCGGACGCCGCCAGCTCCAGCTTGCCGCTGCTGCGGAGTTCATTCATGCCGCCTCACTGATTCATGATGATATTATCGACCGTTCAGACCTGCGGCGCGGCGCCCCCTCCCTGCATACGCAGACCGGCGTGGCGGAAGCTGTTCATATCGGAAATTATATGTCAGCAAGGGTCGTCGAGCTGCTTGCTGTCTTCACCTCGGATCATGACCGCTTTGTCCATGACCTTTCCTCCCTGGCAACGGCCCAGCTTTGCATCGGAGAATATGCTCAGCTTGAGCATGCCTATGACTATGACCTGAGCCTTGCACAGTATCTTGAAAAAACACGGTGCAAAACAGCCCAGCTCATGGCGACATGTCTACGTGTAGGTGCGTTGTCCGCAGACGTGCAGCCTGAAACGGCAGGCAGACTCTACCGCTTCGGCGAATCCTTGGGCATGGCTTTTCAGATTGAGGATGACATTCTGGATTTTACGGCAACTGCAGAGTCTCTCGGCAAGCCGGCAGGCAGTGATCTTAGACGGGGTCAGGTGACACTCCCTGTCTTGTATGCGCTGACTGACCCGGTCCTGGCTCCTCATATCCGTGCCATTCAAGCCGATTCCTCAGAAGAACAAATTGAGTATGTTCTGCAGGGTATCCGTTCCGGAGACGCGCTCGCACAGTCCGAGCAGATGCGCAGACACTACCTTCAAGAAGCAAAGGAAGCCGCAGAGCCGCTTCGAGGTCATCCGGCTTATGAACAGCTTGAAGTGCTGCAGCGCTATTTCGGAGGGAAAACAGCATAGTGTTCAGATATGAAAAAAGGGCGGTTCCCAAGCAGATGCTTTTGGGGACGGCCCTTTTTGATATGTCGCGTTTTACGCGACGGCTATGATTATTATGGCAATTGTGAAATTACTTGATGAAGAAGAAGTCCATGAGCGTGAAGAACAGGATCACCATGCTGATGATCTGATTCAAATGGTAGGAAGCTATTTTCATCATGCGTGTATTGCCCGGACGAATGATCCCATGCTCCGTCATTAGCAGCACGATGGCAATGAAGAGTCCGATCAAATAAAGCCAGCCGAGCTGCTGCGTAAAGTACAGCAGAATGAGCAGCAGCATCATCAGCAGATGCATTCCTTTGGACATCAGGAGTGCATTTTTCAGACCAAAGAAGCTGGGCATGGACCAGAGGCCGTTGGAACGGTCGAACTCAATATCCTGGGTACCATAAATGACATCGAAGCCGGCAATCCACAGCATAACGACCGTCCCCAATACGAAAGGCGTGAAGGCAAAAGAGCCGGTTACGGCAAACCAGGCACCGATGGGCGCAGATGCAATGACAAAGCCAAGATAGAGATGACTCAGCCATGTAAAACGCTTTGTATAGGAATAGGTTGTAATCAATACAATTGCCACCGGTGAGAGCGCCATACAAAGCGGGTTGAGCATCGAAGCCGCAATAATAAAAATCAGGTAATTGACCGCTACAAATACGGCCACCTCCCGGGTTCCTAGCAGGTGCCGGGGCAAATGGCGATGTGCCGTCCGGGGATTGGCGGCATCAAAACGCCGGTCGGCAAGTCGATTAAAGGCATTCGCCCCGTTGCGCGCACCGATCAGGGCGATCAGTCCCCACAGCATGACATGCGCGGACGGCCAGCCTCCGGCAGCCCATATCATGGATATCATGGCGAAAGGCAGTGAGAATAATGTATGCGAGAACATAACCAGCTCGCTGAACTGCCTAGTCTTATGCAGCATCTTATGAACACCTGCAGCCTGCATATCTTCTCACTCCCTTTTCCCATATACCAAGTGTGGCTCCGAATGATCCGCCTCTTGACGGATCGTCGTCAGAACCTGATCCAGTGCATCCAGCATGAGGCGGATGTCCTCGCCTGTAATGACCAAAGGCGGCTGGAATGCCAGCACATTGCGGTGAATGCCATTTTTTCCGATGATGAAGCCGCGCTCCTTCATGTCCTCGAGCACCCGGTCAACCAGCCGCGCGCTCTCTTCCGGCGAACCGCCGGACAGCTCGGCCCCAATCATAAGCCCACTGCCCCGGACATCGGCAACCAGCGTATCATAGCGCTCCTGCATCTGCTTCAAGCCGGCATGGAGCGTCTCGCCCAGCAGCTTCGAGCGGCTGACCAGTCCGGCATCCCGGATATAATCAAGGACGGCAAGAGCGGTAACAGCCGCCACCGGATTGCCTCCGAAGGTGGAGGCCGACGGCTGGTTCATTGAAGCTGCGATTGCATCGGTTGTGGAAAATGCCGCAACCGGAACGCCGTTACCCAGCGCTTTGGCCATCGTCATGATGTCCGGAGCTACGCCAAAATGCTCCATGGCGAACATTTGCCCGGTCCGGCCGAAGCCGGTCTGGATCTCATCGGCGATAAGCAGAATGCCGAAGCGGTCCAACCGTTTCTTGACCTCGTGGAAATACTCTGCAGGCGGGATGATGATGCCCCCGTTTCCCTGGATAGGCTCCACGATCATGGCCGCAATGTTGCCCCCGCGCTGCTCCAGCACCTGATCCAGTGCTTCCAGAGACCGCATCGCTGCTTCTCCCTCCGTAAGCCCCGGCTGAAAAGGACGCGGGATGAAGGCAGTGCTTCCTTCCAGAAACGGATCTGAACGCCACATCGCAAGCCCCGTCACCTCCATCGTCAGATGGCTGCGTCCGTGAAGGCTGTGCTCCAGTGCAATAAAATCTCTGCGACCGGTATATCTCCGTGCCAGCAGCAGCGCCCCTTCATTCGCTTCCGTACCGCTGTTTACAAAAAACGTCCTTTTCAAGCCCTCTGGCAGTACTTCTGTCAAACGCTGTGCAAGCATTGCATTCGGCTCCGTCAGATAGATCGTTGATGTATGCTGCAATCGCTTGAGCTGCGCAGCCGTTGCCTCGGCGATCACGGGATTGCAGTGTCCGCAGGCCACAACGGAGACACCGGCAAAAAAGTCGGTGTACCGTTTGCCGCAGGCATCGAACAGGTACTGCATCACGCCGCGCACGATGAGTGGCGGCTGCCGGTAAAAATGCTGCGTGCACGGATAAAAGTAATCCCCGCGCAGTTCCAGAATCCTTTTCGTATCCATTGGTTTCAAGATTTCAGACATGGCCCATTCCCCTCCGGTTCGCCTTAGGATAGTTTAGTTGAACTGCAGCGATCCGAGTGTATAACCGGCAAATACAGGCCGTAGAACATTGGATTCCGCAGCCTCCGCTCGCGTTGTCAGCTCCAGCGCTTGCCGATACGCCCGAATCACAGCCTGCAGATCATGCACCTTATAAGGTGCTCCCTCAATCCGGAAACAGGACACACCCGCTTCCCTGAGCTCCGGTAAAATGGAGAGAAAGCAGAGCTCTTTGCCCAGCAGCAAATGATTGCGCCCATGCTGGTCCCTGTAAACCGGATTCTCGCCCTTATCCGTCATCAGCACCAGGATATCATTATCGACATAACGGTTATCCTCTTCACCGACCGGCTCCAGCAGCTCCGTATTTTCGTACAGATCATGCTCCATATACATCACCGTAGGAGAACCGTGAACGATCATTTCCAGCGGCACGCGGGAATGCGTGAGCAGATCGGCAAGATGTCCGGCCGTCATTTCCGCTGATACGGTCACCCTCTCCAAGCCCTGTTCCCCATAAAAGTCAGCCGCGAGCTGGTTGTAAATATTCAGGCTCGTATCTCCGATCAGCGGATAGCCCAAACCCTTGAATGCATGTACCGCTCCCAGATTGGTAACCAGCAACCCGTCAAGCGGCAGCCGTTCACGGCTGAGCAGCTGCATATATTGTTCAAAGTGGAGCTCCGTCATCATCCGCGGCAGCCCCAGATAAATGCGCGAACGGCCTTTTGACGCGCAGAGCGATGCGATATCCTTTTGGGTAAACGGCAGGTCCGGAAAGAAGACATCTCCGGAGAGATACAGATCATCCACTTCCTCTTCAAGCGCCATCCGGGCTTGCATCATATTGTTGACTCTTACCGCCAGTCTGGCCGCTGCCTTTTCCTGCCGGGTTCTGTCCGCCGCGTCCTTCACGCTGGACAGACAGGTCCGTATCTCCGATATTCTCTGATCGGACACCTCGCGTTCTGGGGTTGGGGTACTGAACACCCGCCCTGTGCTGTAGAACTTGCCCGTCCCTTCATAACGCCGGTTTATATTGGCAAGCCCCGGTTTGCCGAATGCATAGGCGGTTGAAAAATCCCTTTTGCGGTTTTCATATAAATACTGTGCATCCTGCGTTCGGTTGAACCCAACAGGATCCGCTATATAACGGTCAATGGCATCGGCGTAGGTGTTCACGAGCATCAGAACGAAGGAAGCGTCCCGCATCCGCCCTTCAATTTTGAAGGAACATATTCCCGCCTCAATCAGCTCTGGAATATGCTCATACATGTACATGTCCTTGACTGCCAGCGGATACTCGGCAGGATAGATGCTGCCGTCTTTCTTGATACGGTAATCCCACCGGCAGGGCTTCATGCACTTGCCCCGGCTGCTGCTCATTCCGAACACATAGGAGCTGTAATGACAGTTCGCACCATGAGCCACGCACATATCGCCATGCATGAAGTATTCCAGCTCCATTCCGCTTGACCTTTGAATATAACGCGCGGTTTGTAGATCCATTTCCCTGGAGGTAACGACGCGCGTAACGCCAAGCTCCTGCAGCGCCTTAACCATCTCCAGGTTATGCACGTTCATCATGACCGAGGCATGCAGCGGAAGGGCAAGCCCCATGCCGCGCACCAGCGACAGCACTGCAAAATCTTGTATAATCAAGGCATCCACACCGGCCTGCTCGAGAAAAACCAGATACTCTCTCACTTCCTGAGCCTCCGCCCCGCTCAGCAGATTATTGACTGTCACATATATCTTTTTGCCAAGCGAATGGGCGATCTGTACCGCCTCTGTAATCTCTTCCAGTGTAAAATTATAGCCTTTGCGCATCAGACGCATATTGAAGGCGGGTCCTCCCAGATAAACAGCATCGCAGGGCGCCTCAATCACTTCCTTAAAAATCTCAAACGTACCAACGGGCGCCAGCAGCTCAATCTCTTTTTTTCCAAACCAGCGTGACACAGCGATCCCCTCCACCATCTCTTTTTTAGTTAAACCCTATCCATATTACGACGAGACACATCAGAACAAATGCAGCCACAAACCATGTTTCCCCTTGGCCCCAGACCAAAGGACGGTACCTTGTGCGCGGCGCCCCGATCCGGTAGCCCCGCGATTCCATCGAAGCGGTCAAATCCTCTGCCCGCCGGAATGCGCCCACGGTCACTGGAACCAGCAGCGCCGTCAGCATCCGCACTTTGCCCTTCCAGGGCAGCTCTCTTAAATCCGCGCCGCGCGAAGCCTGCGCCTTCATTATCGTCTGAGCCTCATCCAGAATTGCCGGGATGAATCGCAGAGCAATTCCCGTCATGAGCGACAACCGCTCCGCAGGAATGCCTGCATGTTCAAACGGTCTCAGCATTCCTTCAAGTGCCTGATTCAGCTGTCCAGGTGATGTCGTAAAGGTCAGCATAGCCGTAAAAGACACAAGCAGTCCCATACGCATGACCGCATACACGCCAGCAGCAAGACCTGCCGAATCCAGATGCCAGGAGCCGGCGGAGATAAGCACGCTTCCGCCTTTGACGGCAAGACATTGCACGATCAATATGAACAGCATCAGCACGCGCAGCGGTTTGGCCGCCTTGAGATACATGCGTATCGGTATCCGGGTCAGGAGCATGATCAGCACCGAGAAAGCGGTCAGGCATAGCAGCGCAGGCCATGACCTTGCAGCCATCACCATCACCGCATAGAGAAGCATGGCGGTCATTTTGGCCCGCGGATCCAGGCGGTGCACAGGCGAGTCTATATCGATGAGCCTGCCAATCAGCAGTTTTTCACGCATAGGCTCGCGCCTTCTTCGCTTCCGTAGTAGCAAGCTGGGTTAATCGCTCAGCCAGAGCGGAAGGACTGAGACAAGGCTCTTCACTCTGCAATCCATAGGCTTTCTCAAGCTCCAGCCAGTATTGGATGGGCTGGGGAACAGACAAGCCGTAGCCCGGAAGCTGCCGTGCTTCATCAACAAGCCCGCGTGTTGTCCCCTGGAAGCCCCCCCTGCCTTCATGCATTATCATCCAGCGGTCCGCATAGGGCAGCAGCTCATCAAGCCGGTGCGTGACGATGATGACCGTTTTGCCTTCTTCGCGGCAGAGTCTGTGAAGCAGCTGTGTGAGCTCCATCCGGCTGACCTGATCGAGGGTTGCTCCCGGCTCATCCAATACCAGGATATCCGGATCCATCGCAAGCACGGAGGCTATTGCCGCCTTGCGCCGCTGGCCCCCGCTTAGCTGCAGCGGATGGCGGCTCAGCAGCGCCTCTTCCAGGCCCATCTGCCCCAGTGCCTTCCGGGCCCGTCTTGCAGCATCTTCAGGCGATGCTCCAAAATTCAGAGGACCGAAGATTAGGTCCTCCTCAAGCGTCGCGGCAAAGAGCTGCTGCTCAGGAAACTGAAAAACAAGTCCGACCCTCCTGCGCAGCGATGCCAGCTTCGGCGGCTTTCTCCCGGCAATCAGCGTTACATCCAGTACTCTCACGGTCCCTGCCGTTGGGAGCAGGATGCCGTTTAGCAGCTGAAGCAGTGTCGATTTCCCCGAGCCCGATGCACCGGCGATACCAGTCAGAAGTCCCTCCGCAAGCTCAAGATTCACATCCTGCAGCGCAGTCTGCCGGAGCAGGCTGCGCGCATCATACGTATAGCTCACTTGCTCCAGCTGAATGGCCATATCCTATTCACCTCCAAGCCCGGATTAGCAGCGCCATCTGCCATGCCCTGCTGTGCGGGCATCATGCCCCGCTTCTCCAGCTCCAGGGCGAGCCGGATTCCAAAAGGCGGCTCCATCCGGCACAGCCGCAGCAGGCCCTCATTCCGGAACAGTTCCTGCGGAGCAAGGTCGGCTGCCAGACCTCCCTGATGCATCACCAATACGCGCTGCGAAGCAGCAATCTCCTCCGCATCATGCGTAATAGACAGCAGCGTGTAGCGGTGCTCATTGTGCATTTCCTGCAGCAGACCCAGCCAATCCCCGCGTGCCTTCCCGTCCAGCATAGAGGAAGCCTCATCAAGGATGATCAGCTCAGGTTCCATCGCCAGAATGGCTGCTACAGCCGCACGCTGCTTTTGTCCTCCTGAGAGCTCTTGCGGATGGCGGTGAAGGAGATCGCTAATGCCGAGGCGTGAGGCGTACCTCCTGATTCTGCTTCGCATTTCCCGGGCATCGAGACATTGTCCTTCCATGCCGAATGCCATGTCCTCCTCCACCGTCGCACCGATGAACTGATTATCAGGATTTTGGAATACCATCCCGACCTTCTGTCGGATTTCCCCAAGCGTGCCCGGCTCAAGGCGTATTCCACCGATATAAATGCGTCCATAGCTGGTGCGAAGCAATCCGTTCATCAGACGGGTCAGCGTAGATTTCCCACAGCCGTTCGCCCCCACCAGCGTGACCCATTCCCCCTTGCCGATGGCGAGGGATATATCATGAATATCTGCATGCTGCCCATCGTAGGCAAAGGACAACTCCTCCAGCACCACCATATCTGTCATGACTTTCGAGCTTCCTGCTGTAGATATTCCCTCTACGTCATCCGCTAGATTTTCCTGGTACTCCGGTAAAATAGGGCTCTTATGCTGTATCTTCTCCATTGCATTCATATGAACTTCCCCCCTTGCGTGCAGATCACTTAAGCCTTCCGGAACGGATCAAACAAGGATAGCCTCGATAAGGAAGTTACCAGATATCGAACAGCGATCCCCACCAGGATGCCTGTGGCAATACCGCTGATCAGCAGCGCCGGCAGATAGTAGAAAATATTCAAGGTGGAAAAGACGATGGAGGCTGCTGCCAGCTGCCCGATATTGTGGGCGATCCCGCCTGCGATACTGATACCGACTAGGCTCAACCTGCGCCGGCCAAGCTTCATTAGAAATGCCATAACCGCAAAGCTGAACAATGAGCCGAACAGGCTGAACAACAGGCTCGAGAAGGTTCCGAAGATAAAAGCAGTTAAAATTGTCTTCAGCACCACCAGCATCAGCGCATCCCTTGCCCTTAAAAAATACAGACAAGTCAAAATCATAATATTCGCGAGACCCAGCTTGGCACCCGGAATCTGGATGTTCACCGGGATCATGGATTCAGCAATGCTGAGCACAACCGCCACCGCGGCAAAAATGGCAATCATGACGGTCCTTTTCAAGACAAGCGAGGTTTCTTCATCAGATAGTGGCATCCGTACCCTCCCCTTCTCCGCCCGCGCCTTCTACTTCGACGATGACCCGGTGCGGCAAGCAGACAATGGTGTCCCCCTTCTTGGTTTTGAAGCCGAATGTCAGGCATACCTCATCCGGACAGTCGGCGTCCACCATCTCAATCCCGTAGTCATGCACTTTAACCAGGTTGTAGCCGCGCTTGGTCCGGATCTCAACCGTCTGTTCTTCTTTCGTGAGCGTGACGGTCTGATATACCTTCCCCTCTACTTTAATCACGGCTGTCAGCGGATTATTGTGATTTTTTTCACTTATCTGTCCGCCTTGAACCCATCTTGGAACCATCAACAGCAGGGCGGCCGCCAAAATCACGGAAATAAGCAGCAGGTCTCCACGTTTCATAGCGCGAAACTCCCTTATTTTTTAAAGTTTCAAATCTTAGATGCCCCCATTATAGCTGTGTTCTGTCAAAGCTTCAATGAGCGAAGTCGATGCAAATTATTATTTGTTATGAATTTCACAAAATGATCACTACCCTGCATTTTCTGCAAAATAAAACGCCTCCTCAGATGCCATGGCCGGCATATCCGACGCTCATACGCATTAATTCCCCGTTTTCTGTTCCGGGTCGATAAACCCGAAAAAGCGTCCGCCGTATCCGGGGACGCTTTCCTTTTGCTATGCCCCATGCTTGGGTATGGAGGGCAGCTGCTTTCTCATATGATCCACAAAAACCTTCGCAAACACCGGGTCCCACTGGGTGCCCCTGCCTTCATCCAGAATTAACAGCGCAACAGATGATGCCATGCCCTTGCGGTAAGGACGGTCGGATGTCATCGCATCATAGGCATCTGCCACAGCAATAATCCGTCCAAGCAGCGGTATTTCTTCACCCGCTAGACCGTCCGGGTATCCCTTGCCGTCGTAACGCTCATGATGGGAGCGAACACCGGGCAGCAAAACGGCCATGGCATCCTTCGGTTCGATCTGAAGCAAAATATTTTCCCCGAGGCCCGGATGAAGCTTAATCTGATCAAACTCCTCATCCGTCAGCCGTCCCTCTTTCAGCAAGACGGTATCACGCACGCCTATTTTCCCGATATCATGCAGCAGTGCGGACTTACGGATCACCATAAGGTCCTCAGGGGACAAACCGCAAAGCCTGCCAATCAGCTCTGAATATTCAGCCACACGGAGCGAATGACCTGCGGTGTAAGGATCGCGAGCATCCAAAGCCACGGCAAGCGTAACAAAATAGCTGTCCAGCATAGCCTGACTCTGCTCTTCTCTTGTCTGCAGTGCGCCCACCATCATGTTGAAGCCGGCAACGAGCTTGGAGAATTCATCCGAGTAAATATTCTGGACCTTCGTCATTCGCCCTTCCTTGATATCATTTATTGCGTCGTACAGCTTGGAGATAGGGCGCTCAATATCCTGCGTAATTAACCGCGCCCCCGTATACGCGAAGGCAATGTCGATGATCAGAATGAGACCTGCCCAGCCCCAATAATTCTGAAACATGGCGCTGTCCAGACTTTTCAGACGGATTTGCGCGGCCAGGCTGAACAGCAGCAGCGGTGACATGCCGATCAGCATGCCGCTGACAAGAAACTTGGGACGGATGGACAAAAACACATGGCCTTCCGGATCCAGTTCGACCTGGAACCTCTTCTTTGCCTGCATTTTCAATTCAATCAACAGCGGGCGAATCGCAGCCGTAGACAGAAAAAAATCAAACATGGCATGCATACTGGCTACCAGGGCTGCCCCCAAGGCCGCGACGGCCAGATAAAATGCCGGAAAGTCCAAAAGCCCTTTGGACAACATCCAAGCAGTAAGGAGTACCGCCGGAATGGACAGGCCCAGCAGATGCGGAACAAGAATCCGGTAAACGGATAACAGCGGCAGCCGGTGCGTCTGCATGTAGGCTTTTTTCAGCTCATCCAAATCAGCATCCGGCGACAAAAGTCCTCTCCTTATGGGGGCCAGATGACGGTAAAAGACAGTTAACTCTGCTGCAGCCATAAAGACGAGTGAAATTAGTAGAATGAATACGAGACGTTTATATTCATCCGGAGGTACGTCAAGTGTCGTCAAAACGATTGCGCTGCCTACAACCAGAACGGCCAGCAGCGAACCAATCAGATAATTGCGTAACAACTTGTTCAGAAACGACCGGTAAAGCTTTATTGCCCCCGGACAGGCGGATTCGGTATTCATACAATAGAGCCTTCCTTTAAATAAGATAGCTATATAAAATGAACGATATGGTTCATTACTACTATAAATATCGGTCGAAAGGCGGAAAATTGTGACAAAAATCTTGTGAAACGTTTCGTTTTTCTCAATTTTTCACTCTTTTTTTAAGTCTTGGCCCTCTATTTTGTTGTAAAATACATATTTTTGCCCTCCGGCTTACAAAAAAAGAAGACAGCAGCGATTGCTCATTGCGTCTTCTCCTATTTTCACCAATATTCATATGTCACTGATACCAAAATCTCTCTCCAGTCCGGCTCTTCCTTGCTCTGTAACGATAACCGCCCGTCCGGAAGCAGCCCTTTCAATCCATTTCATTTCAAAAAGGCGGGATACAATGGCATGCCCGAGCGTCCCTGCAAGATGATGCTGCCGCTCACTCCAGTCCAGGCAAATCCGGCTGAATGATCGGCGCTGTTTACGCAAAGCAGGCAGATCCAGACCAAACTCTGTGAAAAACCGCTCCCCAACCGGAGTCACGGTAAACTCCTCCTGCCCCTTTTCAATATACTTGTTATCCATCAAGGACTGGGTCAAGCGGACGCCCAGCTTCCCTGCCAAATGATCATAACAGGTCCGGGCTTCGCATAAAGCTCTCATCTGGATAGATTGCCTTAGTGACCTAATTTCAGCTGGTTTTGAAATCGTAAGGAGCGTTTCCAGAATTTGAGCAATTTCTTGTCCCGCCAATTTATAATAACGATAGCGTCCATGCTTCTCGGCCGTGACCAGCATGCCAGCGGTCATTTTCGCCAAATGAAAGCTTGCGGTCTGAGGCGTGATGCCTGCCTCTAAAGCCAATTCACTGGCGGTATGAAAACGTCCATCCATAAGACTCGTTAAAATCGCTGCCCGTGACGTCTCTCCGAGAAGAGAAACAAGCTCTGCCATCTTCGGATTTGCACCCATTGTCTTCACTCCTATTTTCGTATTCCATACTTCGATGATAATGGAAGTGTCTATGGTTTACAATGATATCGGAATATAAAAAGAGAGGTGGTTTTTTGGATGAAACGATCCCTTTACGGATATCTGATTCTCCTCAGTCTCATTTGGGGAGGATCCTTTTTCTTCATTAAAATACTGCTTCCCTACTACAGACCCGGATCCATCGCCTTTTTACGCTCCTCCTTCGGAATCCTGGCCATTCTGCTGTATATGTTGATTCGGCGTCAATCCATCCGCTTCAGACAAATCCCGTGGGTACCCATCGTGATTGTGGGACTGCTCCAAACCGCAGTCCCTTGGTGCCTGATCGGATTCAGCGAAACCCGGTTGACCAGCGGCACAGCATCGGTGTTAAATGCGACCACTCCTCTTTGGACGCTGATCCTGGGAGTGCTCTTTTTTGGACGCAAATCAAACCGGTTTCAATGGATGGGGCTTGGGCTCGGTTTCTTGGGACTGCTCGTGGTCTTAGATATCGACCCGTCGAAGATTTTCAGCGACGACCTGACCGGTTTTGCAGCTATGCTGATCGCAACCTTCTTTTACGGGCTGTCATCCCAATTATCAAAGAAATACCTGCAAAAGGTAACGCTCGTTGAAACCGTCCTTTGTACGCTTGCTGTCGGATGCTTCGGAAGCGGAGTCATGGCGTTCGGATTTGAACCCTTCTCCCTCAGCCCGCTGTTTCAGAATGGGACTGTCATTCTTGCATTTATTGGCCTTGGGTGTTTTGGCTCGGCGGTGGCTTATTTTCTTTTCTATCATCTCGTCCAGAAAGGCAGCGCTGAATTTTCAACCATGTCTACTTATCTGATTCCCGTCACGGCTATTATATGGGGCTTACTACTGCTGGATGAGCCGGTGCATTTCAGCCTCCTTGCTGGTCTGGCTTTGATCTTATGCGGCGTATTTTTAACGGGAGGACTTCCGCGGAAATCTCCTGAAATCAAAGCGAAGGGTGAGCTTCAAGGGTAAGAAATTCCCTCGTGCTCTTGCCATTTCATTACATCTATGATATTATTTAATATTGTAAGTTTCATTTAACCCCATATTCGTTCCTCGCAAGAAGAATAACTCTTCGTGACCACGAAGTTTTAAATTCCTATTTTGAATAACCCAAACGAAGTATGAGTTTATGTAAAGACGAAATTCTGATTCACACTGGCGCGGTCATCGGAGCCGCAAGGACAAAAGAGAGGTAGGGCTTTTGTTGTTTTAGAAATGTCATTATTCTGTTACACAACAAGAAAACCAGGAACCGGCTGCAGTCTGTTGTGAGACTGTCAGGGGTTAGATAGTTGGCGTCGTGCTGCGCCAGACCAAATCATAAACCCCCGGGTGAGCTGCTGCGGCAGCTTCCCGGGGGTTTTCCAATTCTATACCTTGTAACCTTTGATCGGCGATTTGATCGGTGCGCCTCTCTTCATATATTCAAGGAGCGCTACCGGATTGTTATCCATTCCCCCGGCGTTGACGCGATAGCCGATATATTGTCCCGGACTGTTGATTCCCTGCTTAACGGAAAAGGTGACCTGAATGCCAAGCTTTTGACAGATATCGATTACAGACTTGGAGTATCCACCGTAAGGAAAAGCCAGAATATTACGTGTATTACCGATCCTTTCCCGCAGAATCTGATCGGACAGCCCCAGATCACCGGTCACGCGCCGGTCATATTCCTCATTGCTTTCCACACGATGCAGCGTTTTGTTATCCTCCGGTCCCATCAGCATTGGCTCGGCGCGATCCTTCTTTTTGCCTGCAATCCGGATATAGCCGTATGCATGAGAGTCGTAGGTGTGGCTGTAGAAGTCAATTCCCATCCGATGCATCGCCTGTACCTGCTGCCAGTCAAGCTTGGGAATGCCCGGAAGCTTCTTGCTGCCTACCGTTGCAACAATCAGGAAGTTGGTAGCGGGCACATGATACTGCTCCAATATCGGATATACATGCTGGTAGAACGTCTCATAGCCATCGTCAAACGTCATCAGCACCGCATTATCCGGCACCGGCCGGCGCTTCGTAATAAAATCGGCATACTGATCCATCGTAATCCAGTGAAATCCGTTCGCCTTCATGGCATCCAGCTGCTGCTTGAAAACAACCGTATCCAGACTTTTGATGTTGGTGGGATGCGGCCGCACATCATGATACATCAGTACAATGACTTTATTTTTATAATAAATGGCATCGGGTGTCGGTCTGGTAGAAATAAAACCATGAACCCGGACGGCACTTGATCCTTCCTTATTGTGAACCGCATTGCTCGAACGGACCGGATGATAAACATAGGGACCTTCTCTCCAAATAAACAAGGCGGCGATCAGCAATAAAACACCAAAACTACTATACTGCAGTGCCTTTTTACGGCGCATGACATTCATAACTCCTTTATCCGAAAAATATTCCACGCTTGTCAGAGATTACGTTCCCCATACTACTAACATACTCTGAAATTAAGGAGTGATGCAAATGCCGAATTACCGGATCATTGTCGATCTTTCTGACCGCATGCTTTACCTGCTGGACGGCGATCAGGTCACCAAATCCTATCCTGTTGGTATCGGTAAAATGCTGACCAGTACACCGACAGGCGAATACAGAATCATCAATAAGCAGGAGAATCCCGGCGGGCCGTTTGGCGTTCTCTGGATGGGCCTTTCCAAGCCGCATTACGGCATACATGGAACCAACGATCCTGCCTCCATTGGACATGAGGTCTCTCATGGGTGTATCCGAATGCAAAATCAGGATGTATTGGATCTTTCGTCTTATGTACCGGTCGGAACGCGTGTCACAATCCGGCCGTAACCACCGCAAAAATCCCTGAGGGCTGGCTTCCCGCAGGGATTTCGTACTTTTGATCAGAAATCTGGCAATGTTCTGCAGCTGCTCACTTGGAGCTCCCGGGATTGTTCACCCGGATGCCGTTCTCATGCCGGTACTGAATTACAAGCTGCCGCCAATAGTCATAGCTTCCCTTATCATCAGAAATAAATGGTTTATAAAATTCATAAGCATCCTTCGCCCAAGCCGGACAGGGCATATTCAGCAAGGCATCCTGCTGCTTCATCCATTCAGCCTGTTTCGTGACCGTAGCTTGCAGTGCATCGAATGCCGCTTTTTCTTCCTTCGTCATGGGCTGCTCCCCCTCTACTTGGGCATCATATGGATACAAGTTGTACTGATCCATAATTTGAATCAGCTTATCCGCATACAGCGGGTCCGTCGCATAGCCGGCTTTCGCAACCATTTTCGCCGCCGTTCTGCCGTCCGTATTTAAAGCCCCGGCGTAACGCCGATCCCCTGCCACTCCACTTACGATGAGCCGCGAGTGATCCTGAATGGATTCTTCCCAGCTGTGGTATGCGCGAAAATAGGCATAAATTTTGACTAAAGCCCCTTTAACATACTCCGAGGTCAGCATCCGGACACTACCGGCCGGTCCCTCGCCTTTGATGCCAAATAAATTGCCCGCCTTGGTTGTAAGGGCGCTTTCTCCCCATGAAGACTCGAGTGCAGCCTGTGCGATCGTGAGTGAGGCCGGAACACCCGTCTTAAGCTGGTCTGCGGATGCAAGCGGTGCTATTTTCGCTATGAAGTCAGCCTTCTTCATCCCCTTCCACCCCCTTCCCCGTCTACTTCTATTCAATGCGAGCCTGCTAGGGGCGGCCTGTACGGGCACACCCTGCAGCAGAAGTGAACGAGCCTGATTTCTATGGCAGCATCCTGTAGTTGCGTATTGCCCTGCGACTTCTTACAATAGAAGCATATGGTTACGGAAGGCGGGTACATACTTGAATATGAATACCACGAAATGCATTATTATAGAGCAGGAAATCAAGCCGGGGATTCGCGCCATTCAGGCTGGACCGGAGGATAAAGAGGCCGTAAACGATCTGATGGTTCAGGCAGCGGCTTGGCTGCAAAGCAAAGGATCCAAGCAGTGGCATGAGCTTCTAGCTGGTGAAGACAGACACGGGGTAACCGATGCGATTGACCGCGGCGATGTGTTTATTTTCAAGCAGGATGATACCATGGCCGGCATGGTCATTCTCCAGCAGCATGCGAGCAGCTGGGATCGCTCGCTCTGGGGTGAAGAAGGTCATGAGCCTGCGGTCTATCTGCACAGGCTGGCCATTAACCGTGAATTCGGCGGTGAGCAGCTCGGAAGTGCCATACTGCAGTGGGCAGAACACGGAGTCCGCTTCCCGGACAAGGACAGAGTCAGACTCGACTGTATCGCATCTGTACCTGCGCTGAACCAGCTGTACAGTGGCGCCGGATTTACTTATAAGGGTCAAACGCCAAGCGGCTTTAATCTGTACGAGAAAATGCAGCCATGCGCACGATGACGCATCGTTAAATACAAAGAAGTCGATATACGAAAGGCGGACTCCGTTAACACGGAGTCCGCCTTTTTCATGTTCAATATGGAGTTGAATTCGCAAACAGCCTCATTAAATGCAAAGCTAAGCCGTTATGGGGTGTCAATGAAGGTATCATGAGAAAACTCTCATGCAATTCTCATTATATCCGGCAAACTCAAGCGAGCTCTGATCCCATGAAGAATGCAGTAAATAATGGGATTTTTTTATATGTTATTTTGGAACCAGGTGATCGATACCAAAACACATATTTTCGAAGGAGGAAGTTACAATGATGAAACCACCAAAATTGGGTAAACTGCTCCTAGGCACAGGTCTTAGCCTTTCCATATTATTTTCAGGAGGTACGATGCTGCTAATGCCTCAAGCTGCCCATGCAGCCGCAGCTGAAACCTCTACATCCCTTGCGGATCAAATCTCTGCTACAGGTAAACAATTTCTGGGAGTTCCCTATAAATTCGGTTCAAATTCAGGTGTAACGAGCACATTTGATTGTTCTTCGTTCACGCAATATGTATACAAACAAAATGGCATCTCGCTTCCACGGGATTCAAGACAGCAATCCACTGTAGGAACCTATGTGCCAAGAAATCAACTCAAACCCGGCGACCTTATCTTTTTCTACTCGCCTATACACCATGTGGCGATTTATATCGGGAATGGACAAATTTTGCACACCTATGGCAAACCCGGAGTAACCATTTCCGATCTTAGCTCATGGGAGTCCCGGATTAATACGATTCGCCGTGTATTGCCAGACGATGGACAAGCCGCCGATACCCGTGCAAATTCATCAACCGGTACAAGCGTCCAACCTTCGGCAGATGCACAGACCGATAAAACCACTCAACCTGCGACAAACTCAAAAAACGACCAGCAAGCATCATCAGATAACACTAAGCATAAATACGCAGACTCGTCCCGCCACTCTCACCAGCATAAATACGAACATCAAGATTAATGTTCAATGTTTACTATAAACCGGGAGGTACACCGAAAATATGCTTCCCTCCCCCGGTTTACTGGTTACAGATATCCTGCCATGAAGGTTCTTCACCAATTCTTTAGCTATGGATAAACCAAGGCCTGTTCCCCCTGTTTCCCGGGAACGGGCCTTATCCACGCGATAAAATCGATCAAAGATCTTGCCTTGATCCTCAAAGGGGATACCTATTCCCGAATCCGCTACAGTGATACAGATTTCATTATTTGCCTTAAAGACCCGGACTTCTATCGCCCCCCCGGCATTCGTGTAGCGTATGGCATTTTCAAAAAGAATCACAGCCACCTGCCTGAGCTGCTCTTCATCACCCAGAACATACATATGAGGGTTTAATATTTCCTTTAGTGATATTTTCAGATCTCTCCGCCACAGTTGCCGAATGGCATCTTGTACCGTATGGCTCACATTCACTTTATCCTTTTTCATTTGAATATTTCCGGTTCGCGCTAATGTCAGTAATTGCGTTATCAGCCGCTGCATACGCCGGCTTTCCTGATCTAGCGCTTCAATCGATTGTTCCAAAACTTCGGGATTCTGTTTGCCCCAACGTTTCATCATCTGCACATGACCCCGGAAAGCCGTCAAGGGTGTGCGTAATTCATGGGACGCGTTCGACACAAAGCTCTTCTCACGTTCAAACTGTGCTTGCAGCTGATCCAATAGGTCATTGATGGTCTGCGCTAAATCCTTTAATTCCTTAGGGATCGCCGGAACGGGAATACGCTTCTTCACATCCGTGATTTGACCCATTCGTCTCAAAGCATCCATGATAGCAAATAAAGGCCGCAGATTTCTTTTGGTCAGACGATAGATCAGGTAGGAACCGGCAAACAGACTGACAATACCTGTAATACTAATGACTTTTACAATCAGCCATAATAAGTACACGATATTGTTTAGCTGTACAAGAATATGGATGGTGACCTTTTGTCCGTTCATTGCATTCCCTAAAGCCACCTCTTGGATCGACAGCCCCTGGGTCTGATCCCATAGGAAGAGCTTTACCCAATTGAAGTCTGCCTGCTCTTGATCCTCTTGCAGGTTATTCGCCCCGCCACGGGAATGGGCTAAGACTCCGCCGTCAGCATCTGCCAATGCCACTTCATAATTTGCATGATCCGGATATAGTATTTCATCCAGCATATCCTGCCAATCCGTTTCCGTAACTCCCAAAGAATCGATGATCTTTTGTTCTACGGCATGCAGCTCCTGCTTGGTATCTTGAATGAGAAAGTAACTCACAGCACCCATGATGCATGTTCCGATGAACAGGATGATTGCCATTAGACTCAGCACATACCAAGAGGTAAAGCGAAACATCAATGAATGAGTTACTTTCTTCATGCGTTTAATCATTCGTTTGTCCTTTAACCCGATCTAAGAACATATCCAACACCTCGGACGGTATGAATTAATTTAGGATGATAATTCCGATCGACTTTATTCCGCAGATAACGAATATACACGTCTACAATATTCGTTTCCCCTGCAAAGTCATAACCCCATACAGCAGATAATAGCCTGTCTCGGCTGATAACCTCCCCTTGATGCTGCATCAAAAAATACAGCAAATCAAATTCGCGCTGCGTTAGATCGATTCGCACTTCCGCCCTTGTTACAATTCGCTTTTTGACATCCAAGATTAAATCCTCCATTTGGAGAACATCTGATTCCGAATGATTCCTCTCATGAGTATTGCGTCGTAAATTGGTTCGAACTCTGGCTAATAACTCTTCAATCTCAAATGGCTTGGTAATATAATCGTCAGCCCCGGTATCTAAACCGGCAATTTTATCTCCCAAGTAGTCGCGTGCTGTTAATAATATGATCGGAACATCGCTCGTTCTGCGTATCCTCCTGCATACCTCTAAACCGTCCAGCTTCGGAAGCATCCAATCTAATAGGATCAGGTTCCAATCTTTCTCTTGAAAATATTCCAGTGCCTGCTCTCCGTTTACAGCAACGGTCACCTCATATCCTTCATGTTGAAGCTCCAGTTGAATGAACTGCGAAACGTTATGTTCATCTTCCACTAGTAAAATATAAGACGGTGACATTCTTTCCACCTCATAAGGATTAATTATCCTTAGTGTGTCCTCATGTTCATGAAACATGCGATTTTTGCTAGAGGAAATCCGATCAGAAATCGCCCACGTGGCGGGCAAAAAAAAGATGACTCCTGATCATTTCAGAAGTCATCTATAAGCTTGTTTAGTCTGAAGCTTCAGAATTACAAAAGCCGATTTATAATGTGAAATATTAATGGGGTGAATCCGGTGATAGGCCGATTTTATCCATGATACGTTGGCTTTCTTGGTTGATTCCTTTTACAGCGACCCGTTTTCCCAGAGACTCGTATTTATCAACCACTTTGGAAAGGGCATTGGTTGCTGATTGGTCCCACAGATGGGAGTGGCTAAAATCAATCAATATCTGTTCCGGGTCATCCTGGTAATCAAACAGCTGGATAAAATGCGACATCGTGCCGAAGAAGAGCTGTCCTTCAATACGATATATTTTGATTCCTGCCTCGTTTATTTCCGTAAAGGCTTGAATCCGGGCCATTTTCCAGCCAAACCGCAGCGCGCTCAGGATGATGCCCGACACGACACCCAGAGCCAGATTCGAAGTGGCAACCACAATCGCTACGGTCACGATCATGACTACGGTATCTCCAAGCGGTACCTTTTTCAGTGTCCGCAGTGAATTCCAATCGAATGTTCCGACAGATACCATCACCATAACACCCACAAGTGCAGCCATTGGAATAACTTTCACTACGCTGCCCAGGACGATAATCAAGAACAGCAGGAACACGCCTGCCACAAATGTCGAGAGCCGCGAACGCCCTCCGGATTTCACATTGATCACCGTCTGGCCAATCATTGCACATCCAGCCATCCCGCCAAAAAAACCGGTAATGATATTGGCCATGCCCTGGCCTTTAATCTCGCGGTTCTTATCGCTACCCGTATCGGTCAACTCATCCACCAGATTTGCCGTCAGCAGCGATTCCGTCATTCCAACCACCGCCAAAGCCAGAGCATATGGCAGCACGGTCAGGATCATATGAAAGGACAAAGACACCGAAGGAATATGAAACGAGGGCAAAGTCTGAGTAATGTTTCCCATATTCCCTACCGTTCTGACATCCGCATGCGTTAAGACGGATACGATGGTCATGACAATGATAGCCACCAGCGCTGAAGGCACAGCCTTCGTCAACAGAGGAAACAGATAGATAATAAGCAGCGTTCCGGCAACCATCAGATACATCACCCAGGTGGCACCTATAAAGTTCGGCAGCTGTGCCATGAAGATAACAACCGCCAGCGCATTCACGAATCCAACGATCACGGGCTGGGGCACAAAGCTTATAAACCGTCCGAACTTCAGCGCTCCCATCACCCACTGTAAAATGCCCGTCAATACGGTAGTTGCAAATAAATACTCGATTCCATACTTCGCCACAATAGGCCCCATCAGGGAAGCCATTGCACCGGTCGCCGCAGAGATCATGCCTGGACGCCCGCCAAAGAATGAAATAGAAACAGCAATTAAAAATGATGCGTATAATCCGACCATCGGGTCCACCCCGGCCATAAGAGAAAATGCGATGGCCTCGGGAATAAGCGCGAAGGCAACGGTCAATCCCGATAATAGATCTCTTCTGACATTGCTAAAGAAGCCTTGTTTGATCCAGTTTAAAAACAAAGAAATAACCCTCCTATGATGTTTGACTTAAAGCGTCCGTTCGTCTTCCTCTAACGAGTTGCTGCTTATGGCTCCCCACTCTCAGGTTTGCCGGGTCCGATTTTTCACTTTTTATATTATAAGCATGAAAAGAGTTAATTCCAAAACGGCATGTAAGCGATTAAACATAGAATAATCTTCACTATTCTTTTATATTCTCTTTCTTTATCATCGTTTTGAACATGAAAGCAGCAACATGCATTAGCCGTTATGTGAGGAACAGGCATGACCAAACCCGTACATGACCAGAAATGAGCATATCCCCCGCTGTTTCTATCACGAAACATCCTTTACCATCTGAATATATTAATAGAAACGAAGATGATATCACATTTTCGTTTATCCGCCATCTCCAGGCTTCACTCAGCTTCTCCTTGCACGGCAAAAAGTCTGCGGCCCGCTCATCCGCAGGCTTTTTGCGACTTGTGTCCGTCGAGCGCCCGCATGTATCCGGTTGGCAGAATTCATTTCCCCTTTGATCTGTTGATCCGTCAACCTGCATTCATAAATGCGCATATGCCCCGCTGTTTCTGTCTCGAAACTTCATGCTTTCCTTGAATATATTATTCCTAGAAAGACAAGAAAGGAGTGATAGATTATGCCATTTACCACCGGAATGATTACCAGCACAAGAGCAACGGGTACCGCTGCGACCAATATTGTAGTCAGCGTCCGCAATGTGGATGCCATCGATGCTACCATTCTAGTGCAAGTGTTCGGCGTTCCCTATTCTACGCTGACCCTGACCCCGCACTATGTCACCTCATATGTTGTGCCCGCCAATTCTTCCGATATCCGTGAATTCTATATTGCGGGCAATGTCGCCTATGAAGTACAAATAAATAACCTCAGTCCTGCGGCTGAAGTTGTCTTCTCCACATATGGAATTGACGAATTTGGCAATATTGTAATGGAGCAGCGTGTACTTCAATCAGAGTTAACGTCTATTGCAGCTCTTTCACCTGTTTCTTAACATCCTCACGCTCTTCTCAAGCATCACTTATCCGCCTAGTGAAGCTTCGCTCGTTAATTCCCTTTTCTTAAATAGAAGGTCTGCGGCCGCTCATCCGCAGGCCTTTTCTGTTATTTTTGTCTGATCGCATGGTTAACCGCACAAGCAAAGCCTAACTCCGGCGATACAATGGTAATATATCTCGACGGAAGTGGTGAACGCCTTGACGGATGTGGGAGTTGTCATGCCTGTATACAAACAGAGGCCCGAGTTTCTGAAAGCAGCGCTTGAGTCCATATTAAACCAGACACTGCGTCAATTCCGGCTTATCATCGTTATTGACGGCGCTCCTGAAATGGAGCCCCTCATCCGGATGTTCGTAAACGATGATCCTCGCGTAGAAATCGTCTCCTATCTCATCAATCAGGGAGTTCCCCACGCGCTCAATACCGGGTTTGATGTGCTGTTCCAGGATCCCGCCCTCCTCTATTTAACCTGGGTATCCAGTGATAATATTTACAGGCCGGAGTTTCTGGCAGTGCTACGCAACTCGCTTGCCAAAGGACCCGAGACCTTGGGTCTTGCTTATAGTTCATTTCAGAACATAGATAATCACAATACGCCTCTGTATGATGAGGCAGCTCTAGCCGCGCTTCGCCAATATCAGGGACGTTCCAAAGAGAAGCTGCTCGATTCCTCCATCGTGGGCGTCTCTTTTATGTATAAAACGGTATACGCCAAAATGGTGCAGGGCGGCTACAGCCTAGCACCCGTGGAGGATTATGATTACTTTCTGAAGCTAACCGACCACTGCGATATTCGTTATATTCCAGTCGAACTCATGGATTACCGGGTTAATTCGACCTTCAGCGTCTCGGCGCAATTGAAATCAACCGAGGCTCATAGGAGGTGGCGATATGCCTTCCACCTGTCCAGACATCTAGCGAGATGCCGCAGAGGCATTCCGCCGGAGATAGCTCTTCTACTCCCGCTGCGGGAGGCTTCTCCTGCAGCCGTTGAGCGAATCGAAGATCTCTACGAGCAAACCTTCAGCAATTATGTTTGTTGTATCCTTGATCTATCCCCGGACCAGCAGGTCAACAACATGCTTTGCCAAATTGACCATCCGACGACCATCTTTGAATGGCATCCCTATCAATCTGCAGCTTCCGCTGCCAGAACCAGCATTCTTCAAAGGCGTACCCCCTATGCTATGCTGCTTGATTTGAAAAAATTTGGTTATGTGACCGATCTGGAGATTCTTCACCAGCAGTTGAAAAAGTCACCACCCTACGCACTTTCCAGCTGCTATAATCCCGATTATACTGAGGTCGGATACCGGACCGGACTTTTAGCCGCTCCTGCCCGCAGCAATGAACTATTTTACACGCAGGCTCTGTCTGAATTGCTTCACCAGCATGCCGCACCTTTCGGTGAGCTTCCATGAAAATACTGTTTACCTTTTTCAATCCCAGCGGCGGTATGGAGACCTTGAACCGAATTCGCAGTAACGCCTTAAAGGAGCATGGAATCGAATCCCATCTGCTGTACAATATTGATGGAGAAGGGCGCCAGAACATTAAAGATATCCGAACAATCGTTACCAGCGACTCCGATACCATCCGAAATCTCATTGAGCTGGAACAATATGATGCCGTTATCGTATGCTCGGATATTCACATGCTTGTACAGATCAGCAGCTTTGGTTACGGCGGACGTCTTATTTTTGAATTTCAGGGGCTTGGAACACCCGAGGAAGCTACGCAAATTTT
This sequence comes from Paenibacillus sp. J23TS9, assembly GCF_018403225.1. Taxonomy (NCBI): domain Bacteria; kingdom Bacillati; phylum Bacillota; class Bacilli; order Caryophanales; family Paenibacillaceae; genus Paenibacillus; species Paenibacillus sp. J23TS9. Next base: position 229,250 of record NZ_BOSG01000002.1, read on the forward strand.
GCAGAATTTCAAAGACGGGATTAACCGGCATGCCGATGCGCTGCTTTACCCCCGGACCGCACATCTGCGCCGCCTCATGCGTTCCTTTTTTCCGGATATTCAGCAGTATTGCTTTGATGACCCGCTTGACTGCAAAAATTTCGGATATACTGCCTACCCTCAAAAGTCCTATCCCATCGTTGGCTGGATCGGGCGCATACAGGCCAACAAAAATTGGCGGGAATTTCTTCAGATGGGTCAGCGGCTGATCAGGCTTCATCCCGGTCTGTCCCTGTGGCTTTTTGATGACGACACCTTGTCTGACAGCGCCGAATTAGCCGGTTACCATCAAATCCTTGAAGCGGATCCGCTGCTATCCTCCCGGCTCTTCCGTTATTCCAATATTCCGCATGAGCTGATGGCTGATTACCTCAGCATTATCGGGGATTCAGGAGGCCTTCTCGTATCCACCTCCATCCGCGAGGGTTTCGGATATGCAGTGGCCGAAGCCATGTTATGCCGCTGCCCGGTTCTTTCTACGGACTCCGGTGGTGTAAGAAGATTTATTTTTCATAATAAGACCGGAAAATTCTATACGCGCGGCAACCTGGATGAAGCCGTGAAGGAGGCTATCTCGCTGATGATCAATATCCCTTTGCGAAACCGGCTGGTCCAAAGCGCAGAAACGCATATCCACAAGCATTTCTCCGCGGATTTGTATGCAGAACATTTCATCGCCATGCTGTACCGGCTTGATGCGGTTCCTTCTACCTTTTCAGCTCATAAGGGTAAGGAGCAAAAACCTCCTGACGACAATGCAAACGAATATCGTTCATAACGAATAAACTGCCCCGGCAGAGATACCGGGGCAGTTTATTATGGTTACATGCTTCTTTTCAGTTTACTTTTTAAGCTTAGCGATCGACAGCTCATAGGATTGTCACGCTTACGAATTAGTAGAGAAAAGTTTTAGTGATTATAACCAACAGAATGAACAGGACCAGGATCGCTCCTGTGGAAGTAAAAAGATTGTTCCTACCAGCAAATTCGCTCATCATTTCCCCTCCTCTCAAACTCATACTCTAATCGTATGCAAGAGGAGAAACTTTAGTTTGGACAAATACCGCTCCAATGCGAAGGCCTGTAGGATCATGTCCGTGAAAAAAGGGATACTGCAGCATTATTCTACGGAGATTGCCCCGATCGAAGAGGACAGCGTGATCTGCGGACCCCCTCCATGGATATCGCTGCTGCCCTTGGATGCCCCGGATATGATGCCGAGTTCACTGTCCAATTTCAGCGTATACGCAAGGCTATCCGCAAGAGTCGCATGGATGCTGCCCACATCGGTTTTTACTTTGAGGCTGCTGTCCTTCTCTATTCCGCTGATACCGAGCTGAACACTGCCAGCTTCCGATTTGATACTGGACTTGCCTTTGATTTGAGCGCCATTGACCACGATGGCACCCACACTATTATCCACCTGATACTTGCCGCTCACATTGTTCATCGTAATTTGGCCTACGTCATTCTCAATCTCAAAATCCGTAATCGACGCGGGTACCTGCACCTCATAATCAATCATCAATTCAGAGTAACCGTACTTTGACTGCGCCCAGTCCCAAAGATTATCGTTTGGATTCCCCTTCGGATTCGTCACGATTTCCAGTTTTCCGTTTTTTGCTATCAAGTTGGTTTCAGCCTCATCTACGATGTTCTGGTACGATTTTTCATTCAAGAACCAGATCGTTGTCTTCACGGATGCCTTATTTCCTGTCCCCGGCACAACCGTGATGTTGCCTACCTTATGGTCTACTTGCAGCACCGTTTCGGATCCCATCTCCCGTTCAGCGGTCAACTCGATATGCTCACCGTTACTCTTCATCCGGTCACCGATGCCATTCACCGTTCCTACAACCGAGCTTCCCGCAGCAGTCGCAACCTCGTGCGCGTCCTGCCTGACCTTTTGCACGGCGTCATCGACCTCGTCACAGCCTGCAAGAAGCACCGCTGAAAGGATGGCCGCGGCTCCAATCCCCTTATACGAAATACGCATTTTTGTTTACCCTCCATCAATCACTGGTTATGTATGGTATTCATTATACCGATTAAAACCAGGAGTGCATCTAGCCGGAGACCAGTGTACCTACTAGACCTTGGTCTGGGTAATGAATGCGGATGACAACGGTATATGTCAACATATCTATACTAGGCTGATGGCTGCACAGAACGGATGTCATCGAACCTGATCCACTGCCAGTCATCCTCTTCACGCAGTTTAATTTCCTTCAAATATGTATTAATCACCGTCACGAACCCTCTTAGCTGGCTGGTTCCATGCGCCGTATCTACCGTTAAACTTATTTTCACATGCTTCTCAAGCGACCGGGAAAGCTCTCGCTCCACATACGACCAATCCTCTTTCTCCTGTATGGCAGCGGCCGTTCCCGATTCATTCCCTGTTAGATCTGGAGCCGTCTTAGGGGATAGATGCTGTCTGTTCATAATGATCATCTCCACTTATATGTTTAGAACAAGTGTTCTTATTATACTGCGGATCCCACCCTTTTTGCAATGTGAAAAAAGCCCTGTAAAAGAAATGCGCATTTCCTTTCAGAGCTTCCTGATCGAGTTAAAATCCGAGCTAAACAGATAATATCGACTCATTCAGAGCATTATTTCTCGCCCGATTGCTGCAACCTTCCCAAAAATATTTGTTCCGAAACGACCTCGATGCCCTCCCGCTCCAGTAAAGCCGTGGTGACTCCGTTTCCAGGTATTCTCCGGTTCTCGAACCGGCCGTCATAAATCATTGCGCTGCCGCAGGAAGGGCTGTATTCCTTCAACACGACCATCGTTGCGCCAAGCTCGCGAATCTTCTTCAGCGCCGCATGTGCTCCCCCGATATACATATCACTAACATCCCTGCCGGACTTCTCAATCACCCGGGCTCGTCCGTCAAGCACATCAGCGCCGGTTCCGCCCTGAATTTCAGCCGGCTCTCTGGGAGTCGTGAATCCGCCCATCAGCTCGGGACAGACTGTGACTGCCTTCTTCTCCTCCACCAAGCGCTGGATCACATCCTGCATGCAATGCGTCCCGTTATATCTGACTTTCATTCCCGCAAGGCAGGAACTAACAACGATCATATTCATCACCTCATAAGGCCATTATACAAGAAGGAGAGTCCTCTCGTCCCCGATGAAAAAGCACAGTCCACTTGTATCGTGAACCGTGCCTTTATGAGAGTTCTGCTTCCTCTGTTCCCAAACTTCTCTTGTCCCGGCCCTCAGCTTCGCTCCGGAATTGTTTTTTCACTGTTCTTGTCAAAGCCAGACTCGTATGCACTGATATAGGAGATGCTTGATGTTTTCACATGATGCTCACTGAGATCGACCCATTCCTCACTTTTCAACCTCACGATAACCCCTGCTATGTCGTCCGAAATAATGTTCAATGACGCCCCGCCGATAAAATGAATCGTAATGCTGCTATCACTCATCGCTTCCACCTCCATAAATTGGGCTTGTATTGATTTACATCAAGGAAGTATTCCCCATTCCTCTCTTCCTTATTTACACGGATTGGGAGGAAGACAATCTATCCCGAGAAGCGGCAAGCCCATTCTTCCAATTATAATTAATTAAGGAAATAATATATTTCATTTGGAACCATATGTATTAAATTGCGTAATTAAAATATGCATGATGATAGTTTCGGGATAAAACGACCATAACTAAAGAACTAGTTACCTTCAAACTTCATCAAAAAACAGTGTTTTCTCTATTATTACCCCAGAAATCCAGCCTTTCTTCAGACCAGATGAACGGAGCAAATTCCCCAGCCGATGGGTACCCGGTAAAGGATTGAATGATTTTGAAAAAGTCTATTGTATTGATGTTATCCCTATTCTTAGTATTAACCGCATGTGGTTCCAAGGAAAAAGAAGAAAAAGCAACCGAAGCAACAAGTACGGCTGCAACCCAGGAGGCAACGAAGGAAAACTCCAAAACATCGGATGCAGATAAAATGAAAACAGCAGAGACCCCTGATTTTTCCTTCTCATACCCGGCCTCATGGAATGCTTTCGATTTGAATCAGCTTAACCAGACAGCGATCAAAGCAGCATACGTCGACCCTGCCCCGAAGGTGGCCTTTGCGGACAATGTCAACTTAGCCGCGGATGGTTCAACCATTACTGCAAAAGAAACTGCTGATCAGGCTATTGCTCAATATCAAAGCGGGGCTGCAGGAGAAGCCATCAAGAATTACAAAAAAATAAGCTACACTGATACTGCCAATAACAGCGGAGTTTTGGTAGGCGAGTACACCCACGCTCAAGGACAAGCCGAGCTTCAAGTCATTTTGACCCAATATATTGTGCCTGCGGGCAACGGAACTTATACTTTTTCCATTTCCTATGCCAAAGAATCTTATGATAACGGCGGTAAGAATAGGGTTCAACAGATGATCGATTCTTTTAAGTTAAGCAGCACGGCTACTTCCGGCATACAATCCGCGCCTGCCTCTACTGACGTATCCACTGCAGCAGCGGGTTCAGAACAGGCGAATATAGCAGATATAATGGTACAACTCATTCCAACGGTCACCGATAATGGTGGAGAAATGACGGAAAAGACATATAACTACATCATTGGCCACAGTGATCTTTTCCCTGCTCTGACAGCAGAAAGTAAGAAAAAAGCTAAATCGCTGGTTGATGCAAGCATCACTTCTCGCCATCTGTTCAAAAACGTTATTCCTTATCTGGATAAAATGGTGCAAGTAAGCGGGACTGTCGTGGAAGTTCAAGAAGAAGAGACTGAGATCGGAACGATCGCCGTCATTCACGTGGCTGATGAGAATGATAACTCCATCGTTGGCTTGTATATGAACTCGACTGGCGACATACTGGACGGCGATGAGGTTACCATGCGCGGACTTCCAACCTCCCTGTTTTCGTTTGACAATGTCAGCGGCGGAACAACCAATGCCGTTCTTATGAGCGTATCTACAGTTCAGAAAACCCAATAACTAGGTTCAAGTGGGTTATATAAGAATAAATAGCTAAAAATCCATGAGGGAAATACCCCTTGTAGGTTTTTAGCTATTTTCTGTTATACATATCGCTATGTAATTTCTTTAATGTACCCGGTTCGGAATAAGCTTTTTCACAATCTCATTGGAAATTTCCTGCGTTTCATCTTGAATGGCTTCAATAGCTCTTTGCTTCTCTGCCTTGAGTTCAGCCAATGCCTCAGCCATGTATTGATTTGACTCTTCTCTTGCTACACGCCTTTTATGCCCAAGTAAAAAAAGCCGCTTCAACAAGGCGACCCCGTTTCCTTTCCATTACGAATTCAAGTCATAGAGTCCATGGATCAGGTGTTTGCCGAATATAATCACCTGTCCTGTTTGTGTTCGGTTTTCATGAATTCATTCTGCAAAGGATACATACAATGTTTTCCTTCATCTTTATCCGGTTTCATGTATCCTTTTTCCCTTGGACGATTACATGAAAAGGCTGTTTCCTGTACATAATGATTCCTGTATTAATAATTCAAAAGGAGCGAACACAATAAATGGGTATTCTAAGCGGCAATCCGAAAGACGAGCCAATGCATTACGGAGAAATTTACAGCGTATGGGTGGCATCATTGGCAGCAAAAGGGATGATCTCCTGTTATCAAGCTTACTTAAACCATGCCGGCGACAAAGATTTAAAGAAGATTATTGATGATTTGTTAGATCAAGCGAAGCTTGAAATGAAAGAATGCGATACTTTGCTTATGGATAACGGTATTACACCCGCTCCTGCTCTGCCGGAAAGACCTCCCGTCAAGCTAGAGGATATTCCAGCCGGTGCAAGGTTCACGGATCCGGAAATCGCCGCAAAAATCGCAGCTGACACTTCGCTTGGTCTTGTCGCATGCAGCCAGGTTATGGGGCAATCGATCAGGGAAGACATCGGTGCTCTATTTGCTAAATATCATGTTACGAAAACAGCATTAGGTCTCCGCATCCTACACATGAACAAAGAAAAAGGCTGGCTCATCCCGCCACCCCTCCAAGTAAAAAGACCTGAAGAAAAATAGCCAAGCTCCAAGTAGAATTCCCACTTTTGAGTGGGGATTTTTTTTTGACGGCTTAATAAAGATTAATCTGCCGCCTCTCGGGAACTTAGTAAGCCTTTATTGCATCAAAGGTGGCCCCATCCCCACAATTTTCATCATTGATCTTGAAGAAGCTTATTGATTATCGCCAAACCAGATATTTAAAATTCCTGTCCGTGTGTCTGCCCAAACGGTTACAAGACGGCCTGTTTGAGGGACAATCGCATTTCCAATATAGTCGCCAATGAGAGGAAGGCCCGTAACGCTAAACGAAGTGGTCGTAATGCGGGTGTTTGTAAACGTCATGCCTCCATCCCTGGATGTGGCTAGGTAGACATCGATATCGGGCGGATTTAGTCGATTAGTGTAATAGGATACAAACACCGCACCATCCGTCGGGGAAACGGTGATGGCCGGGAAAAAGCTCTGAGATCCCACCGGACTGCCGGTAATGGGCATCGGTGCACCCCAATCTACGCCAAAGTTTTTGGAAATTGCGATGTAAATATCGGAATAACCTTGCCGAAAATCCTGCCACACGGCATAAACGTTTCCTCGCGACGTTGGTGCGTTTGAGATGTCCGCTGACATGGAGGGATACGTCAGGCACCTGAATTGGTACCCAGGTAGTGGCGAAGGTGGAACAACGACCGGGGCGATCATGATTTCAGTGGCGAATGTTGCTCCACCGTCATGGGATGTACGAGTATTAAATTCGGTTCCGCCGGGAGGTTGGGTTATCCAACCCACGATAAGTATTCCATTTAATGTGATTGCAATTCCAGGAAATTCTTCAAATTCAGTAATTGAAGACAGCAGACTGGGGCTCATATAAGAGCTGCCACCGTCTATGGAGCGATTAAAGAATATCGTATTACCCGGTATAAATTGCGTATTGTAATCATGGGTATAACCCGTGTAGATGTTTCCAAAAAAAGGGCTGGATCCGGCCTTGTCAGCGATAACAACCACCTGATCGTCATTGACAAATTGTCCGAATCCTTGGTTTACAATAACTGGGGGTCCGAATGAAGAGGCGTTGTCGTTAGAGACATAGGAGACAATCGAACCGCTGAGACCATCCGAATCAAAAGCGTGCGCTGCCACTACAAACGAATTTGGAAAAAAATAATCAATATGAGGCGCCTCTATGCCAGCAAAACCGGCAGGTAACGGTAGTAACGTTGTGCTCCATGTTGCCCCTGCATCGATCGACTTGTATAAGCCAATATTCGGCGGTCCTGCACTGAGATCTACAGCTACCGCCACCATGACCGAGGGGTTCAGCCAATTTACCGCGATGGTTGGCTCAAACTGTGAACTCGTGCTTGGCGAGATTTGTATGTTTACCATGATTACTCCCTTCTTATTATTAAGGAAACCGCGGTTTCCTTAACTTATGGGTTGAGCTGGGCGATTTGAGTGAGTTCTTGCTGCAGCACTTTTTGATGATGAATGACGTTTCCGGATGAATCCGTTCCGAATACATTGATGACTGTATCTGTTGGAACCGTGCCGGTTACAAGGAATTGAACTTCGTAAGAAGTATTGCCTGCAATGTTGAAACCAAGAATTTGAGCCGTGTTCGCATTAATCGTCAGAGAATTGGAATAGACCAGTGACTTACTCACCAAGCTGTTCCATACATAGATGTGATAAACGACGTTGGATGAAAAACTTAAGTTATCATTGCTAATGTTAATAACAAGGTTCGTTGCAGGGCTGGTTCCTGTATTCGTAATGATGCCAGTTGTTAATGCCATGAAATCACGACCTCTCCATTCATTTTTATTACCATATGAGCTCCCTTTCTTTGTTGTGTGGACCATTTAAATGGTAGATTGAATAAAATCAAAAACACCCTCTTCGAATATATGCAGGTGAGAATGCAAATATAAAAAAAAAGCGCGGCCTCCGATTTACTCGGAAAACCGCGCTTTTTGTTTGGATGCTGGTGAAGGGAATTGAACCCCCGGCCTACGCATTACGAGTGCGTTGCTCTACCCCTGAGCTACACCAGCTTATGCAAACCGTCTCATCTAAATGGATCAAACGAAACAAAAACTATTATACAACTTTCACTTCAAAACGCAATACAACTAGGATAAATGGAACTTATTACAGTTTATTGCAGCTTCGCTCGCACGGACTGCAGCTTTTGCGAACTGGATGAAGCTTTGTCGCGTCTGTCGTCCATTTTCACAGAAGTGGACACCCGCTGTGCTCCTGACAGGAAGGGTGCTTCATGCAGTGCCGCAATCGCCTTCCAGACATCTTCCAGCTGTCCCTCAATGATCGTGCTCATGGAAGTCAGCTCATAGCTGATTCCCGGCTGGTTTGCCAGTACCTTCTGCATATCAGCCACATATGCGCTCAAGCTGGTGGTTGCTGTTCCGATTGGAATGACCGTTACCTCTGCAATCGCCATGTTTTTTGCCTCCCTATCCCCATATTTAGATGGTCCGAATGCTGTCCATTGATTCTTTCCTTATTGTATCCAACTCCGGAAAAGATAGCAAAGAACCCAGATTCCCCAAAATTTTTTTTTAATCGCGCCACATCTGCTTTTTTGCCCCAAAGTGGTCATTTTCGGACATTTTTCGAGCACAACCTTTCATCCTCTTAGTAGCAAATTGACCACTTCTCTGCTATAATTCATCTTGCTTGTCTTTTTGATTTTTGTGTTTACAAACACAACATATTGGGTTAAATTAGTATAACAATAACCAAATATAGTGAAAACAGGTGAATCGCGCTCTACCAAGCCCACGATTCCTAATAGGGAAGCACGGTGTAATTCCGTCACGGTCCCGCCACTGTAACCGGATAGCCGAAACGGTTTGTTCTTCGGCAAAAATCGGCAGATGCCACTATGAGCCAGGATGCTTACGGGAAGGTGCCGACGGAAGTTCCGGGAGTCAGGAGACCTGCCTGTTTCGTTCGCACAAACACCTACGAGGAATAGGAAACGTGTTGCCATGAAAATATCTACATATGGTGTGTAGATATATTCTTCTGCGCCCATTTTTGGTGCCTATAAGAATAACATGCAGCATTTTCGGCCTCGCAAGGATCAGGTCGCCGGGAATGCTTTTTGTATGGCCCAGCTTCCTTCCTCAAAGTAAGACTTTTGCTCTTCGATGTATTATTTTTCTTATTATACCAATATTATCTATTTTGAAAGGGGAACTGTACATGCCTCAGCTCGTGACCAAACCGAACAATCGTCAGCTGGCTTTCGATGAAATCCGCCTTTCCGTTTACGCGGACCGCGTTCTGGAAGGATTGGAGATGCTGGATAAGGAGCGCCTGATTCGCGGTGTAACCAGCAAACTGCGCCGGGAGGAAGTTACCGGTGATGAAATCAGCAATGCGTTTACAATGTCGGCGCTTGAGCTTGTAACGAAAGAGGAGCCGAACTGGAAGTTCGCCGCAGCCCGCTCCCTTTTGACTTCTTTATATAAAAAAGCAGCGTACAACCGCCGCTATAAAGCCTATCCAACAGAGCCTTACGGTGCCCTGTATCCTCTCATTACCGATCTTGTGCACAAAGGCATCTATCGTGAAGAGCTTCTGGAATGCTACACCAAAGAACAGATTGAAGAGCTTGGAAAAAGCATCGATCATAGCCGTGATTTGCTGTTTGACTACATAGGTCTTCTCACCCTGTCCGACCGCTATCTCGCCCGTGATTTTGAAGGCCGTGTCATGGAGCTGCCGCAGGAGCGTTATATGGTTATCGCCATGTACCTGATGCACACCGAGCCAGCCGAGAAACGTATGGAGCTTGTAAAAGAAGCCTACTGGGCTATGAGCAATATTTATATGACTGCAGCAACACCAACCATGTCCAATGCCGGCAAAAAGGTCGCTGGACAGCTTTCCAGCTGCTTTATCGATACGGTGGACGACTCGCTTGAAGGTATTTTCGATTCCAACACAGACGTGGCGCGTCTTAGCAAAATGGGCGGCGGCATCGGCGTGTACCTTGGTAAAGTTCGTGCACGCGGATCAGACATCCGTGGCCATAAAAATACCAGCTCCGGCGTTATTCCTTGGATCCGCCAGCTGAATAATACAGCAGTCAGCGTTGACCAGCTCGGCACGCGTAAAGGTGCGGTTGCCGTTTATCTGGATGTTTTCCATAAAGATATCCTGGCCTTCCTGGATCTTAAGCTCAACAACGGTGACGAGCGCATGAGAGCACATGACGTATTCCACGGCATCTGTATTCCTGACTTGTTCATGCAAGCTGTTGAGGAACGCACCGAGTGGAATCTGTTCTGCCCGCATGAAGTTAAGAAAGTGATGGGCTGGAAAGATGAGAAAGGTAATCCGCTTGGCCTGGAGGATTTCTACGATGAGACGGTCGGACAAGGCGCATTCCGCGAAAAATATGCTGAGGCCGTTGACCATCCGCTTCTCTCCCGTATCACAGTGCCTGCGATCGACATCATGAAACGCGTCATGAAGTCTCAGCTCGAAACCGGTACGCCGTACATGTTCTACCGTGACACGGTTAACCGCTCCAACCCGAACAGAGCACATGGTATGGTGTATTCCTCCAACCTGTGTACGGAAATCATGCAGAACCAATCGGCAACCGTGGTGGAAAAGGAAGAGCTCGTGACGAAGGACGGACAGACCCGCATCGTCATCTCCAAAATCCCTGGCGATTTCGTGGTGTGCAACCTGAACTCCATCCATCTGGCCCGCGCTGTTCCGGCAGACGTTCTTGAGCGTCTCATTCCGATCCAAGTGCGCATGCTGGACAATGTCATCGATATTAACAACATTGAAGTGCTGCAAGCACAGTACACCAACAGCCAATACCGCGCTGTAGGTCTGGGCACGTTCGGCCTGCATCATCTGCTGGCACTTGAAGGCATCCGTTGGGAATCCGATGCAGCCGTTGAATATAACGATAATTTGTACGAGAAAATCAACTACCTGCTCATCCGTTCCAGTATGGAGCTGGCTAAAGAAAAAGGCCGCTATGCGAAGTTCGCAGGCTCTGATTGGGAAAGTGGCGCTTACTTCACAAGCCGCGGTTATGTTGACGGCGAGCATGTGGGCAAATTCATCACTACCGAACAGTGGAAAGAGCTTCAATCGGAAGTTCAAGAAAATGGAGTCCGTAATGCATGGCTGTTCGCCATCGCGCCAAACGGCTCAACCTCCATCATTGCCGGCTCTACCGCAAGTATCGATCCATTGTATGACCTGCTTTCGTACGAAGAGAAAACAACATACAAAATTGCCAATCCGGCTCCGGATCTGTCCGAGAAAACGATCTGGTATTATAAAACGGCCTTCACAATCGACCAGAACTGGTCCATTAAAATGGCCGCGGCCCGCCAGCGTCACGTTGACCAAGGCCAAAGCTTCAACCTGTACGTCCGTCCGGATATCCGAGCGACCGACTTCCTTGAGCTGCATATTCATGCCTGGAAAGCCGGCATCAAATCGACGTATTATGTACGCAGCCGCGCGCTGACGATTGAAGAGTGCGAGTCGTGTGCTTCGTAAAGTTTATGAAAAAACCTTTTTCCCAACCCTCCCAAACCCTCCCTTCTTAAGCTTATGCTTCCGAAGTAGCTTCCCTTTGGGAAGCTTTTAGGAGGGCCCCGAGGACTCCGCCCTCTGGACACCCGGAATTTTGGCGGATATTTGAATCTGGGGCGCCTGAGATATAAAGTGTGCTAGGAGCGCTTTCGTCCCTGCTCGTTGCTTTGCAACATTGCTTGGGACACGCTGTAATTTTACGTTTCAAAACCTTTTAACTACGCCAGGGCTTCCCTGTTTTGCTTCGCAAAATGCGGTCGCCCTCGGCTTGTTTTTTTAAAAACAAAACATTAATGCCATAAAGCGTTTGAATGCAACAACTACACCAACGAATTTTCACCCTCATACGATCACAACATCTTGCCGATGTTGATATAGATGCTTTTTTTGTTTTTACAACTAAACCTTAAGGAGTGAACGGACGGTGCAATTGCAGAAAATTTTCAATACCGAAGCGCCAAACCAATCCACACGCATTATTGAAGGGGAATGCTCAGGTATCCTGAACTGGAACGATATCCGCATGCCTCATATGTATAAATTATATAAAGTCCTTTTGCTCAACCACTGGATCGCGGATGAAATTCCGATGTCCAAAGATGCGCAGCAGTTTCCTCATCTCGACGCTGAAGAGCAGCGCACTTTCAAGATTAACATCTCTCTGCTCGCGGTTCTGGATTCCATGCAAACGATGTTTGTCGGAGATGTAAAGAGATATTTTACGGACTCCTCGCTGGAAGCCATCTCGGCCATTATTGGACAACAAGAAGTTGTCCATAACCAATCGTATTCGTACGTGCTATCTTCCATCGTGTCGGAGCAGGAGCAAAAAGAAATTTTTGAATACTGGAAGCATGATCCGGTCCTTCTTGACCGCAATCGCTTCATCTCCGAAATTTATCAGGAGTTCCGTGATGAACAGTCTCCGCAAACCTTCTTCCGCGCGCTCGTGGCGGACTTGATTCTGGAAGGTATTTTCTTTTACAGTACCTTTGCCTTCTTCTACAACCTGGCCCGTGACCAGAAGATGATGGCAACCAGCCAAATGATTTCGTATATCCAGCGCGATGAGAACCAGCACTGCTACTTCTTCGCCGAAGTGTTCAAGCAGCTGCTGAAGGACTTCCCTGAGCTGAATACTCCGGAAAATATGGACTATGTCTACCGCACCATCGACCGCGCGGTTGAGCTTGAAACCAACTGGGCGCATTACACGCTGAGCAACAACCGCGGCATCGACCTGAACGAGTTGTCCGACTACATCAAATACATCGCCAACAAGCGCCTGAAATTGATGGGTATGGAAAAAGCTTACGAAGGCGTTGACTCCAACTGTATGCCTTGGATTCGTCCGTTCTCCGATGATGCACTGAACGCAACCAAGACCGATTTCTTCGAAGCTAAATCCCGCAACTACGGCAAAGTCGGCGACGACAACGGATTTGACGATCTTTAAGTAATAAGTAATAGGATTTAAATAGAGCCTGTTGATCTTCATGATCGCAGGCTCTTTTTTTATGGTCGGCCCAGTGAATTGACTCGGATGTTGGCCCGTAAACTACTGCGCGGTTTATTGGACCTGGACTCCCAGGCTGCCAATCAGGGCTGAGCACACTTCAGGACTATCAATACCAGTCGCTGCTCCCGACCGCATACTGCTACGCCGATCCAGCTCCCTCGCGAGTTCATCCAGCGCGATATCCAGCCTCTCCACAAGCTCAGGTGCAAGCAGCATCCCTCCGGAATCAAGACGTGTAATCTGCGTATCCACGCTGAAAACCCCGCCTAGTATATGTCTTGCTCCCAGCGCGGATAAAACCGGCTTCAACGCATAGTCCATGGCGAGCAGATGTGCCAGACTGCCTCCGATATGGAGCGGCAATATGATTTTTCCGGCCAATCCTTTCTGAGGCATTGTATCCAGAAAAGTCTTAAGCAGGCCCGTATAGGAGGCCTGATAGACCGGAGTAGCGATGATTGCCACTCCGGCATCCGCGAGGATACGGTTGGCTTCCACAATCTTGCTGCCGTTAATCTTGGTGTGGATCAGGTCCTCAGCAGGCAGCTTGACCACATCGATCCGCTGAACCGGGTATCCCTTTGCAGACAAATAAGCTTCCGCATGCTGAATAACCCCCATCAGCCTTGATGTCAGCGAGGGACTGCCGTTCAGAATAACGATACTGCTCAACAATACCTATTCACCCCTTTTGCCTTTTCCCGGCCATCACGCGGCCGTATGGTCCTCAGCTGTGGCCTACTCCCCATACTATAAGCAACCGGAATCGGATGGGTTCCTCCAGCTATGACAGGTTTCTTCAGGAAAAATGAATATTGCGCGGCGAACCGGTTTACGCTATACTTAGCCAAAAGAATTGAAGAACAACCACTATGCCTATGATCAGCATCCAACTGTGAGGCGTTTTCGACCAGAGCAAGGCTTCTCCTTTCTCTCTAAGTTGACCGGCTTTCCGTCCGTTACCGCGGAACCAAGAGGATCGGCTCCTGCCTGTAAGGCAGTCCGGTCAAGTTGGGTGGCACCGCGAGCAAGCGCTCCTCGTCCCAAAGGATGAGGGCGCTTTTTGTATTTTTACGGACAAAGGAGATTGGATCCATCATGTTAACCATTCAATTTATCCGCGACAACGCGGAGCAGGTACAGCAAGCAGCTATAAACAAACACATTCCTTTCCAGGTGGATGAGCTGCTCACCTGGGACGTAAAGCGGAGGCATCTGCTGCTGCAGGCGGAAGCGATGAGGGCACAGCGCAATAAGCTGAGTAAGGACGTAGCTCCGCTCATGAAGCAAGGCAGCAAAGAAGCAGCGGAGCCGCTTATGGCTCAGGTCAAACAGCTGAACGAGAAGCTGGGGACCCTGGAGGCCGAGCTGCAGGAAGCCGACCGTCATGTGTCGGAGCTGCTCCTGCTTGCTCCCAATATTGTTTCGGCAGATACGCCCATCGGTAAGGATGACAGCGATAACGTCGAGGTCCGCCAGGTTGGAGAAGCTCCGGTGTTTGATTTCGAGCTTCGGGATCATGTTACTCTTGGCGAAATGCATGACATGATCGACATTCCGCGTGGCGTAAAGACCGCCGGCACACGCAACTATTACCTGAAAGGTGCAGGACTCTATCTTCACCTGGCGGTACAGCGGCTTGCGCTGGATTACCTGGCCGCACGCGGATTCACCCCCATGGACGTTCCCGTCATGGTACGTCCGGAAGCGTTAAACCGGACGGGCTTCTTCCCGACCGGCCAGGACCAAACCTTCGAGCTGACTGGAGAGGACAAATGGCTGGTCGGCACCTCGGAGGTATCGCTCGTTTCGTATTACAGCGATGAAATCGTCGATGTGACCGATCCCATCCGTCTGGCCGGAATGTCGGCCTGCTACCGGCGTGAAATCGGCTCGGCAGGCCGGGATGTGCGCGGCCTGTACCGTGTCCACCAGTTCGCTAAGGTGGAGCAGGTCGTCCTCTGTAAGAATGATCCAGCCGTGTCGGAGGCTGTACTGCAGGAAATCACCGGCCATGCAGAGGGCATTCTGAAGCTGCTCGAGCTTCCATACCGGGTGATGGCTGTCTGCACTGGCGATATGTCGCAGAAGACTCATAAGCAGTATGATATCGAAACCTGGATGCCCAGCCGGGCGGCGTACGGTGAGACCCATTCGTCGTCGAACCTGCTGGATTTCCAGGCGCGCCGTTCGAATATCCGATACCGTGACGAGGAAGGAAATCTGCAGTATTGTCATACGCTGAATAATACCGCTGTAGCATCGCCCCGTATCCTTATTCCACTGCTGGAGAATCATCAGCAGGCGGACGGCAGCATTTATATCCCAGAAGCCCTGCGGCCTTATATGGGTGGTGCAGAGCGGCTTGTTCCACCGGCTGCGGAATTCCAGGAGAGACCCTGAATTCAAATTCGCCTCTTCAATTATGATTACAACAAAATGGGACGAAGCAGGTAGGAATACCTTGCTTCGTCCCATATATTTCAGCAAATAGCTTGCAAGCTTGCAGCTATGTTTTTAATGATAGAAGAAGTTATTTTACGGTATAACGCTCTTCAATCTTGTAAAACTTCCATATAAAAACGGCTAAACCCCAGATCACCAAAAAAGCCCCGACTAAGAAATAACCTAAATTCCCAAAATCAATGGAGGAAATAATATCCCATAAACCACCTGATAAATGGAGCTTTTCCGTTGTGATTTGGGCCAATTCAACAATCCCAACCGCTAGAGCCGCAACAACGGAAATCGCTGTAACAATTAAATTATAGTATACCTTCCGCACCGGTCTATCATTGGCCCAGGCATAACTTTTGGTCATCATTAAACCATCAAGCGTATCAAACAAACTCATTCCCGCCGCAAATAGTAAGGGAAGTGCAATGATGCCAAGGACTGGGAAATTATTGTTCGCTGCCCCTGCTGACATGGTTAGCAGTGAAATTTCGGTTGCCGTATCAAATCCTAGACCGAATAAAAAGCCAATCGGATAAATATGCCAGCTTTTCGTGACTACATTAAACAATGATCCCAAATAACGCGTGAAAAAACCCTTCGCTTCAAACATTTTCTCTAAATCCGATTCATTAATCTTTTCTTCCTTCATCTTACGGAACATTTTCCAAAGCTGAACGAATAACATTAGATTTAGAATCGATAAAAATACGAGAAACACACCCGATACCGTAACACCGATAATGCCGCCTATATCTTGCATGCTGGACATGTATTTGGCGACAAATTTAACGGATACCGCGGTTAGTACCGCTAATAAAAAGACAACTGTGGAATGCCCCAATGAGAAGTAGAATCCCACTCCGCGCGGGTCTTTCTTTTGTGCAACTAATTTACGGATGGTATTATCTACCGCGGCAATATGATCAATATCAAATGCATGGCGAACACCAAAAACATAAGCTGCGATCCCCATACCAATAAAGGCTGGATGATCGGGTACAACGCTGAATAATGCTATGAATCCGATGACATGAATAACAAGAACACCAAACATATAACGATTCCAAATAAATTTCATTCCTTCTACCTTTCGTCTTCCTTATTTTCAGCATTTAAGCTGCTTTTCGCAAAAGCCCATGTATCGCCCCGCATTCCAAGCAGTTCTCGTTTGCATCCCCCCGTCTGTAACCATTTTATTTTTAAGGACTGTTTCAGAGTTCACTAAGAAAAGTAACGCCTTGAATTATTTTATTGAAAGCTCCCGCACTTATGATTCCTAATAATAGTTTGATGGCATTAGAATTTTCAATTAATTTCAAAACCCAGTGACACCAAGATATTTCTTCTTTGTCTAAAAGATTATTTCTATACAGAAGCACATAACGCCCAAAATGTTCAGGCACCGTTTCTACTTGTTCATCTTCTGCTTTGGCTATTTTTTTCTCACGTAAAGTGACCTTAAGCTTCAATTTAGAAATTCGATCTTGGATTAATTTTTTCGCGTTCTCCTCATCTGTCGTCCACATCGAATACATCTTAATCAGAAATTCGTCACGAATGATAGGATCACTAGGTTTTCCGGTAGTAACCCATGCCCCCAAAGCTTCTCTTCCCTTTTCCGTAATCGAATAGATTTTTTTATCGGGTTTTCCTGTTTGTTCCACATGTTCAAACACCAAAAGCCCATTTTGCTCCATTTTGCCTAGAAGAGGATAAATTTGACTATGCTTTGCAGGCCATAATAACTCCAAATAGGATGCTAATTGATACCCGGAGCATGGCTTCCTACCTAGTACGCTAAGAATGGCATATCCAAGAGTATTCATACGATCTTCATTCCCTATCTTCATTTGAGTAGCTCATTTAACCAACCTGATCCATTAGACCTAATTGTATCTGCAATCGTTCTAAATGTAACCTCTTCCTGCTTCATGAGCAATACATTTTCGTAAAAACCCGGCAACCAATTTGATTGCTGGGTTCTGGAAATTAGTATTTTCTTAGAAAAGATGGGGTTGTGTTAAAAAACTCTCGATTGATGATATGGTGACATGTGGTATGAATTTTTTCTATGGTTTGCGTAGAATTAGCTAAGATCCGAATGATCATCCCGGATACCGGCAGTAATGATAATCCAATCTTATATTCCTTGGTATCTTCATGAATCGCGTGATATAGCCGGTCAAGCAGATCATTATTCGCTTGTTCTCCAACCACAATCATGGAGCCTAAATGCGAAAATCCTTCCATAAAACCAAGAGAAGTCATGTCTTGAGCACCAGGATTCAATCTAATATGATCGAATACCATCAATTCATCATCCACATAGATTTCATTGATTAATTGGAGCATATCATAACTGAATTGAGCCCCATCCGGAGACCATCCCGAGGTAATAATATCTGAATAGAGAAGCGTAGCGCCTTTCTCCATTCTAATGACGGTTTTTTGTTTATAGCTTGCATCCTGATAACCGATAAGCGGATCCGTAATATACTCCAGATAGCTGCCCTTCTTAAGGCTGATTTCTGTTTCTTGATAGGCATATTGATTCGGTGTCTTGTATATTTTCGTTGCCGATTGTGTCGTTAATGTTAGCCGGGCTTGTTCCTTCAATGAGATTTTCATTTGATAACGATCCCCGTCCAAGTAACCTCCGCCCGGATTCAGAATATAATAACAAGCTTGTCCGGTATCATCGTGATACACAGGACGCATGACTTTAAACGCCCCTTGGAAATACACATTTTTGGCGACAGTTTTTCCGTTTCTTACTTCAGCCTCTAATCGCAGAATCCCTGTCCAATCCTTCATTTTAATCCAATCCCTTTAAAAATGCGTTCTCTTTAATCCAGTTAATCACTTGATCCAAACCGGAGTTATCTTTCAGGTTCGTAAATACAAAGGGTTTATTGCCGCGGAAAACTTTCGTGTCCGACTCCATGACTTCAAGGCTAGCCCCAACATAAGGTGCTAAATCTGTTTTGTTAATAATAAATAAATCAGATTTAATCATCCCTTGTCCCCCTTTACGCGGAATCTTTTCCCCTTGTGCCACATCGATAATGTAAATCGAGAAATCAACCAGCTCAGGGCTGAAGGTCGCCGCAAGATTATCGCCGCCGCTCTCCACAAAAATGAGCTCGACATCCGGGTGTTTTTCTTTCAGTTCATCGATAGCAGCAAAATTCATTGAAGCATCTTCGCGGATGGCTGTATGAGGACATCCACCTGTTTCGACACCAATAATGCGATCAGCAGGCAAAACCCCATTGGCCATCAAAAATTTGGCATCCTCTTTGGTATAGATATCATTTGTCACCACTGCCATGCTGATTTCATTCTCAAGATGCCGGGTCAATTTTTCAACGAGCATGGTTTTTCCGGCTCCAACCGGTCCTCCAACCCCAATTTTAATCGGTTCCATTATAAACACTTCTTTCTATAGTTATATTTAAGACATGAAGATTCGAATATTTACACGTTCATGTTTCATTTGTGATAATTCCAGACCGGGTGAAATGATTCCAAAATCCTCTTCATCCAGACTCTCGATTTTTTCTGTGGCCTCCGTTAATACATCCTGAAATTGCTGGATCGTTTTCTGACCAGCCGTCTGGCCCAGAGGGATAGCCCGTACTGCATTTTGCACAAGACTGGAAATAACGGAATACAAATAATATAAAATGGTGGTTGATCGTGAAACTCCGAGATGATGCCCAATCATCGTAAATACGATCGCCGGATGACCGAAGCATTGCTTCTTATTGATCCGTTCCCGATACAAAGAAAGGACAGGCACTTCATACAACGATCCTACGAGATTTAACATCCGATCGCCCATTTTTTGTGTACCTTCCCTCGTTTCACGAGGCAGGTTTTGTACGGTCAGCATGCGGTCCAGCTTCCACACGGTTTCAAGGTTTCCATCCTGCAGCGCATCAAATACAAGGCGAGAAGCAAGCCCATCGGAATGGACAAGCTGCTCGTTTACATATACATGCAGCCACTCGGACAATGTCGTTTGATCATGTACTTGATCTTCTTGAATATAACTCTCAAGACCATAGGAATGACTAAAGGCGCCTGTCGGAAAGTTCGAATCACACAGCTGAAATAATGAGAGAGCGTTCTTATCCATGGCTGTGGCCGATATGACGGAATGCCTGTTTTACTTTCCTCTCTTCCCGTTTAAAGGGGATTTCCAGCTGCTTCAGTAATTCTTCAACGAGATAATCGTACTGAACCAGCATTTGGTCATCTTCAAATTGGGCCGGGAGATGGCGATTTCCTAATTGATGGGCGATCGTGCCCATTTCCTTCAAGCTGCGTGGACTTATTGCGATTAAGTCATCGGAGAGGACATCAATCATAATGATATTTTTCTCATCCATGAACAAAATGTCTCCGGCCACAAGATCGCGCTGATCTTTCAAGCGGATACCTATTTCTTTACCATGATCTGATTTAACCCGTTGGATTCGTTTTACTAAATCAGCGCTTTCCAGGTAAACCTTTTCAATGTGGCGCTTTCCGACTTCCTCTTTGTCCAGGCTTTCAATATTCGTTACGATGTTTTCAATAATCAATGTCTTCACCTCAAAATAAGAAATAGCGTTGCCCCATTGGTACTTTATCTACAGGATCACATGTAATTAACTCCCCGTTCACTCTCACTTCATAGGTTTGCGGGTCAACCGTAATCTCAGGTGTTTCGAAATTCAGCTTCATATCTTTTTTCGTTAATGTTCTTATACCATGAACCGGGAGAATGATTTTCTCCAAGCCAAGCCGCTCGTGGACTTTAAGATCAAAGGCGGACTGCGAAATAAAGGTGATAGAGCTTCTGGAAAGAGCCTTTCCATATTGAGCATACATCGGACGATAGATGACAGGTTGTGGTGTTGGGATCGATGCATTGGCATCCCCCATCAAGCTTTGAACAACCATGCCATTTTTAATAATCATTTCGGGCTTCACTCCGAAAAATGCAGGTGACCAAATGACAAGGTCAGCCATTTTTCCGATTTCAATCGAACCCACATGCTCAGAAATTCCATGGGTAATCGCCGGGTTAATCGTATATTTGGCAACATAACGTTTGGCACGGTTATTATCCGAAAGCTCACTGTCACCTTGCATCGTTCCCCGTTGTTTTTTCATTTTGTCAGCGGTTTGCCATGTCCGTAAAATGACTTCGCCAATTCGTCCCATAGCCTGAGCATCCGAGCTGACCATACTAAATACGCCCATATCTTGAAGGATATCTTCTGCAGCAATGGTTTCGCGCCGAATACGTGAGTCTGCAAAAGCAAGATCCTCGGGAATGGATGGATTCAAATGGTGACACACCATCAGCATATCTAAATGCTCATCTATCGTATTCACCGTATAAGGCAGCGTCGGATTTGTAGATGAAGGAAGAACATTCATATAGCTCGCGGATTTGATCAAATCCGGAGCATGTCCCCCGCCCGCTCCTTCCGTATGATACATATGGATCACCCGGTCTTTGATCGCGGCCATGGTGTTCTCCATAAATCCGCCTTCATTCAAGGTGTCCGCATGAACCGCTACCTGCACATCATACTCATCAGCAACGCTGAGTGCATGGTCAAGTGCTGATGCTGTTGCTCCCCAGTCCTCATGAACCTTCAGTCCAATCGCCCCGGCCCGAACTTGCTCGGCAAGCGGCTCTTTGGATGCAGCTTGTCCTTTTCCGGTGAAACCTACGTTAATAGGCATTCCTTCCGCTGCCTCCAGCATGCGATGGATATTCCATTCTCCTGGAGTCACCGTGGTGGCCTTTGATCCCGCAGCCGGACCCGTTCCGCCTCCGATCAGCGTCGTAAGCCCGGAGGACAATGCTGTTTCAATTTGAGCAGGGTTAATAAAGTGAACATGCGAATCAATGCCGCCAGCAGTCACGATCATTCCTTCGCCTGCAATGATTTCCGTAGAAGCCCCGATAATGATATCCACATTATCCATCACCAGTGGATTACCGGCTTTCCCGATTCCCGCAATTTTCCCGTCGCGAATCCCAATATCAGCTTTGTAAATCCCGGTATAATCCAAAATAATCGCGTTCGTTATCACCACATCCGGAACTCCGTCCCCACGGGTCACAAGCGGATGCTGACCCATTCCATCCCGGATCACTTTCCCGCCGCCAAAAACGACCTCATCACCATATGTGGTATAGTCCTTTTCGATTCGGATAATGATATCTGTATCTGCCAGGCGGATCGAATCGCCTGTTGTTGGACCATACATTTGAGAATATTGTTTTCTTGGCATTCTGAAGGTCATTGTTGACACCCGCTTTCCACGGATCCATCCGTTTTATTGTTAAAACCATAGACACGGCGCTCTCCGGCAAAACAAACCAGTTCTACTTCTTTTTCATCACCAGGTTCAAATCGGACCGCCGCACCCGCCGGAATGTTCAAATGCTTCCCGAAGCCTTCATCCCGTTGGAACTGAAGAGCCTCGTTGACTTCATAAAAGTGAAAGTGAGATCCTACTTGCACTGGACGATCCCCGGTATTTTTTACAGTAATTCTCGAGGCGAGTCTTCCAACATTGCAGATAATATCTTCATCTTGTAAAAAAATTTGTCCAGGTTCCATTTGAATATTCCTCCTATCGCTTTATCTAATCGGATTATGTACGGTCACCAATTTGGTCCCGTCGGGAAAAGTGGCTTCGACTTGGATATCGTGAATCATTTCGGGAATACCTTCCATCACATCTTCACGAGACAAAATGGTTGCACCGAATTCCATCAATTCAGCAACGGTTCGTCCATCCCGTGCGCCTTCCAATACTTCATAGGTTATAAAGGCAATGGCTTCAGGATGGTTTAGTTTAAGCCCTCTTTCCTTTCTTCGTCTCGCAAGGTCAGCAGCAACCACAATCAAAAGCTTGTCAATCTCACGCGGTAACAATTGCATGATTTTTAGCCTCCTTATTTTTATTTATGAACACTTTTAAATCACTGAAATTTCAACTTGGGCACACCATAATTTTGCAAAATACAACATCGCAGCGATAATTATTGATTTGATTAGATCGCAGCGTTATTATATCATATTTTATATATATAACAAAATACATATTAAATTTGTTATATATAATAATATCCTGTATTTTTCCTTCAAATCCCCCGAAATGCTGAAGGAGGTTGATTGGCAGAAATCGCCCAATACTCTAACTAAGGAGATAATAATGCAAAAAGACAATCGAATTTCATTACGTGAGGGAGCGTTTTTTTCTTTCATTTCCACAGCCTTTAAAGGCATCTCCCAAGTCATCTTGATTGAAAATGCTGTGACAGGACTTATTATCCTTGTAGCCATAATGGTTTCCTCTGTTTCGATCGGTATGATTGCATTGCTTTCTGCATGTATAGCCACTTTCATCGGCCGATTCGGAGGAACGGATAAAACCATTGTCAATCAAGGACTGCTTGGGTATAACTCAGTACTAGCCGGAATCGCCTTAGCCTTAAATCTGGAGGGGGGATGGCGCTGGGCCATCGCTTTAGCTGGCGCTGCAGTGGCAGCCCTTTTTACCGCCGCTATGATGCATTGGATACGAAACTCGCAAATGCCGGTTCTTACATTTCCCTACATAATAATGACTTGGTTTCTGCTGCTTGCCTCTTACCGGCTTAGCACGTTCCAATTAAGTTCGAATCTCGTTCCGCAGGATCTTTCACATTGGAAGCTTCAACCCGGAGGTACCATCGATTGGATTCATGGCTTGGTGAATGGGATTGGACAAGTATACTTCCAGGACAGTTTATGGTCTGGGATTTTGATTTTACTCGGCGTGTTTTGGGCCAGTTGGAGGCTGGGTTTATATGCCGTCTTAGGATCCGTTATTGCATGGTTAGCCGCCTATGGATTAGGCGCAGAAATTACATTGATGAATTTAGGGCTTTATGGATTCAATGCCGTTTTGACCATTCTGGCCGTCGCTGCCGTGTTTGATGCGAAGAGCCGCATAGCGCCGCTGACAGGACTCATTGCCGCCGCTATAACGGTACCTGTTACGGCCAGCATAGACACATGGCTGTTGCCTTATGGGCTCCCTACGCTCACGATGCCATTTGTTCTAGTCACATGGCTTCTGCTGGCCGCAAGGAAAGTCATTCCGAAACTATAAAATAACCGAAAAAAGGGACCTCACCGTCCCTTTTTTCATTCTATTTATGACAAGTGATCCTGCATTCTCTCATGGACTTCAGATTCCACATCATCCAAATGCTCTTCCGCAAGGTCATTTTGAGGATGCGGATTAAACCAGGAAATTTCTCCATTATGATATAGCCCTTTATATTCATTTCCTTGATAATTCAAAGAAAACTGATGCCTTTCGTGAACTTGATCTTCGAATAAAGGCTTGATAACATCAAAGTTTTCAAACAACACAAACAACCTCCCATATTGGTAATCACTTTCATCATCATGCCCTTTTTTTAGTATTTTTACCTCTTTTCGACAAGAATAATCCTTTCATATCAAAATCCATTTTCGCCTCTTGCCGTGCAAGTCTCGCTTGCCCGTTGTTTGCATAGGCGCGGACATCGGTTTTATACTGTACATGAATGCAATTATTACGGAGGTGGAATGGGATGAGTGATGTAATCAACGAGAGTCAGATCGGAGCAGAATATTTGCGGATTGTGAACGTAAAGTTCGCTGAGCTTAAAAAGTCGGCAGAGAAGGCGATCGCCCAGGTTTCCGATGATTTCAAATTGAACTGGGCCCCGAATGAAGAATCCAACAGCATCGCGGTTATCGTCAAGCATATCAGCGGCAATATGATTTCTCGCTGGACGGATTTTCTCACATCAGACGGCGAAAAACCCGGCCGGGACCGGGATGAGGAGTTTGAAGGCATGATCGAGTCCAAGGAAGAACTCCTATCGGTATGGAATCGCGGCTGGGATGTCTTTCTGCAGACTCTCTCGGAGCTGAAGAGCGAGGACCTGCTCGGAACCGTTTATATCCGGCAGCAGCCTCACTCGGTACTGGAAGCCATCGAGCGCCAAATGTCGCATTACTCAAGCCATGTTGGCCAAATCATCTATGCCGCCAAAATGATCCAGGGCGATGACTGGCAGACGCTCACCATTCCGCGGAGAAAGAAAGCATAATAGCTTTTTTGCCACCGGACTGTCCTTAGAATCAGAGGCATTGATCTGGATTTTCCCAGTCTATAAATATCAGGAATTTTATTTTATAAAAACCAAAAAAAGCCTCCCTGTCCGAGTTTGCGGCGGGGAGGCTGCCTTCGTTTATCATCACATTTCACTTTTAATCCCGTTGTTAAGCCGATGTCTTTTCTCCGCCCTCTTCCGGGCCTCAAGCTCCTTCTGCTGATTGATCAGCACCACACCCAGCATAGCGATTACAATACTAAATCCGACAATGGGCACCAAGAACGGATCTCCACCAGAAAATAAAATCACTATAAAAAGAACAAGTGCCGCACCGCAAAATATACCGAACCCGGCCATGAATTTTCCCACCTGTTTCCCTCCCCCTTTTTAAAAGACCATTTAGAATAATATAAAAACCATCATCAACATACCTTTACCAATAAGTGAGCACGGCATCTCCCTGTAACCTTTTTAGTGGCTGACGACTATGCTGTAGCAAGGATTATAATGGGCAAGGAGAGAACCAAATGATGAAACCGGAATATTCCTTTATCCATGCCCGGCTGAAGTCGGGAAGATATACGATGAACAAGCTGGCATCCGCAGGCCTGACACTGATGATGCTTATGCTGCTGTCACGTGTGCTGCCAATGCAGGAGACCCCTTGGGGCGCGCAGAGCGACGATCTTCTCATTTCGCCGGAAGTATGGGTCTACAGCTATGCCATGCTGATTTCCATTGCATCGGACGCGATACTGGCCGTGCTGCCCCCGCTAAACCGTCTGAAGCAGGCTTCCTTGTATGCGGCGGCTGCCTACACTGCCTTTTACTGCCTGTTTATCAGAACGCCGGAGTTTGACGGATACCCGGAGCTGGCAGCAGCAGCGGGCGTATGCACCATACTGATCTTCTTCACAGGCAAACGCATCTTCTCCGACCATTCCTTGTTCACGCCTTTGTTTGCGCTTGTCGTTCCGCTGATTTGCCTGTTTTTTTTGTAGTCACTTATAGACTATGCGCTCAACATTTGAAGTTTAAAGTGCCTCGATCAGATCGCCTGCGATCAGGGATGACATATGCCCGCGCCGCTCAGCCGCTGTTTCCCCTGCCAATCCGTGCAGATAGACTCCATAAGCGGCTGCCTGCGGGCCCGTTAATCCTTGGGCAAGCAGGGCGCCAATGATGCCTGTCAATACATCACCAGAGCCGCCTGTCGCCATGCCGGCATTGCCAGTCATATTCACATAAGCGGTTCCATTGGGGGCTGCGATGATGGTCCGCGCTCCTTTGAGCACCAGCGTCACCTGATGCGCCGCTGCATAATGAACCGCAGCCGCCATCCGATCACGCTGTATTTCCTTGGTGGACAAGCCGGCGAGCCGGGCCATTTCACCCGGATGCGGTGTCAGTACTGTATCCGCTTTTCTGCCTGTCCATGAGGCCATATCTTCGCAATCCGCCAACATATTGAGGGCATCGGCGTCCACTACAAGTGGACACTCCGCTCCTTCCCATAGGCTCCGCAACCAACGTCCGTCACCGTCAAAACGCCCCAGACCAGGGCCAATAGCCAGCACATCCCGGCTCTCGGCAAGCCCAAGCACCGACTCGGCTGAAGCTTCATCCCAGTCCCCGTCCGCAGCGGGGGCAAGCATGATTTCCGGCGCTGCGCCGGCCATATGCGGCAGCAGCGGTGCGGGCAGCGCCCAGGTTACGAGGCCGCTGCCCGCACGCAGAGCCGCGCGGCTGCAGAGCAGGCCCGCGCCGCTCATGCGCGGGCTTCCGGCCGCCACAAGCACGTGGCCATACGTGCCTTTGTGGCCGTCCGGCGAGCGGCGGCGCGCGGTGTCCACGCGCAGGCGGCCGCGCAGCGTGCCTTCGGTCAGCAGGAATGCCAGGCCCTCCTGCTGACTGCATAGCTCCGAGGGTATGCCGATGGAGCGCACCACCACTTCCCCGGCGGCTTCCGCGCCGGGGTACTGCGTCAAGCCTCGCTTCAGGAAAGCGAGGCATACCGTCAGCCGCGCCGCTATGCACAGCTGGCTGACTTCCCCGGTGTCGGCGTTCACTCCGCTCGGGATGTCCGCCGACACAATTGTTTTGCCGCTGGCATTCGCTGCGGCAATCATGTCTGCATACGCGCCCCGCGGCTCGCCGTGCGCGCCCGTCCCCAGCAGGGCATCAACAATGCCCGTGCAAGCCCCATAGTCCACGGCATCGCGCCCGTGGACTAGCATAGGGATGCCAAGAGCCAAGGCAGCTTCCCGCTGAAGCAGGGCATCCCCTTGCAGCTGCTCCGGCGGCAGGGCATACACCACGGTGACGCCAATGCCTGCCTCGCGGAGGTAACGGGCGGCAACCAATCCGTCGCCGCCGTTATTCCCTTTGCCGGCAAGGATCAGCCAATGCTCATGCTCAGGATTGTCGAGCTCCAAAGCGGCATCTCCTCTGATCAGGCCGGAATATCCCTCTCCCCGTCCGCCGCCTCCCACTTCATGCCCATCTTCGCGGAATCCTCTCCGCTTACGACACAGCGAGATGATTTCCTCAGCAATCGCTCTGCCTGCATTCTCCATCAATGCCGCTGAGGGTATCCCGATATCCTCAATGGTGCGGCGATCCAGCTCCCGCATCTGTGCCGAGTTCACAATATACATAGACCTTCGCCTCCATGATCTATTTAAAAAAATCCTCGAATTTGGGTATCCGATATTCTATATGATATTCCTACGAAAAAAGGCAGCATCGCTTATTATATCTTTAGCGTCCGCTGCCTTGTCTTCATGTTCGTTTCATTCATCCATAACCCTGTACGATACTAATGTTCAGGAAATAGATTCTTAATACGCTGCCGTAAAACGGGAGGCCACAAAGTACGGATCCTCCATCTCATCCATCAATGCTGCGGCCAAATCGCCGGTTGAAATCCGGCTGTCGCCAAGCTCATCTGTAATCAAGCGGTCGATGCCAACCCTGAAGTTTCCGATACGGCGCCCTTCTTCCAGCACAGCTGCCGGGCTGAGATAAGTCCACTCCAAATCTGACTGGCTGTAGATTTCATAAGCATCGGCATGCGCTTTGGCCAGCGGAAAGACCTCCGCCGGGAAGGATAGCGTATCCATGAGCCGGACTCCTTCATCCGTCATCAGGCTGCCTGCGCCGCCTACAACCAGCAGACGCTTCACACCGGAGCGGCGCACGCCTTCGACCAGAGAGCGTGCCGCCTCCACCAGCTCTTCTTCTGAGCCGAACTTGGGACCGTAAGCGCTGATAACGGCTTCACGTCCTTTCGTATGCTCTGCTACGGATGCCGGGTCAAGAATATCCCCCTGCACCACATGCAGACGTTCATGCTTTTCGGTTAACCGGGATACATCACGCACTACAGCCGTCACTTCATGCTCACGGCTCAGCGCCTCTTTCAACAAAGCCTGTCCAACCGTGCCGGTTGCGCCAAATATCGTTATATTCATCGGGTGAATGGTTTCTGTCATGAAATAATCTCCTCTATATCATTTTGCTATAATCGCTTACGCATGTACTCCTATTTTACCCTCAAATTCCGTTTCATGCCCGAAAATCTTCATGTTTTATCCATTAACCATGTCTTTCATGCTTATGCTCAAGAACGAATAGCCCCCGCCCTTCCTGCCATTCCGCATACGCAATGTTTTCAGGCTCGGAATATCCTTTTTGCCTCAGCTGTTCCATCAGCCAGATCTTATTTTTACCCAAGGACTTCAGAGACTCCTCATTGATCCGCCCTTCCTCGAGCAGATTATAAGTGAGTCCGGGCTCATCATCTGAAAGCTTCAGATCGGATTTTTGCACCGTTTCATACGCTGTATTTTTCATGACGCTTAGCGATCCGTTCGTTTCAAAGATGGCATAGGATACCTCCCGCACGGAAAAGATATCCTTTTGACGAAGCATCATCAGCAGCTGCTCAAAATCCAGGCGGTTCCGCTTCATTTCCCGGATGTCCACCTCGCCGTTGCGGATCAGGATGGAGGGCGAGCCTTCCAGCGGCCCACGGGTTTTCCTGGCATATTGGGTTACTTTTTCAAATACATAAGATAAAATAAACCATATGGCAAGCGAAAATAAAAGCTGACCTATATGAACGTCTTCCTGATATACGGTATTCCCCACCAATTCACTCAGCATGAGTGAAGAAATAAAATCAAAGGGAGTAAGCTGGGAAATTTCCTTCTTGCCCAGAACACGCGTCATCACCCAAAGGCCGAGAAAACCGATAATCAATTTAACGGAAATCATTCCCATGTCCATAGCAAAACCTCCCTGTAAAGTCCTTTTGGTATCTATTTACCCACCAGAGATACAGATTGAAAAATACCTTGTTTGAAGTTTTAAAGGAAGTTTTAGAGGAATATGGGTAATAGTTCAGGAACTCTTTCGTATCGTTTTCTTAAAGGAGCTGATGAATGCATGATTACAGAATACATTATCCGTTTGGCGGTAGCCGGGCTGCTCGGGGCCGTTATAGGTCTGGAGCGTGAGCTGAGGGCCAAGGAAGCCGGGCTGAGGACCCACTTTCTCGTGGCCGTCGGCAGTGCGTTAATCATGCTGGTATCGCAATACGGATTTTCCCAAGTATTAGACCATGATCATATTGCGCTTGATCCCAGCCGCGTAGCTGCCCAGGCGGTCAGCGGCATCGGTTTTCTCGGAGCAGGCATGATTATTATTGAACGTAAAATGGTACGCGGTCTCACGACAGCCGCAGGAGTATGGGCTACCTCCGGCATCGGTCTGACCATCGGCTCTGGCATGTATGCTGCCGGGATCAGCGCAACCATCCTTGTCATGATCGGACTTGAGCTGCTCAGCATGATCTTTAAAACCGGCAGATCGCTGAATATCTCCTTCGAGCTGGAATCCAAAGAATCCGTGCAGCCGATTCTGAATTCGCTTACCGCGAGAAAAATCTCCATCTCCTCCTATGAGATGGATCAGGATCCGGAACGTCTTGGCATGTATCATCTCAACATTGAAGGCAAAGCCAGACATAACGGCACGCTGCAGGAGCTGCTGAAGGATCTCGACAATTTGCCGCATATTTTATCCGCGAAGCTGGAATAAATCAGGCATATAAAATGAACTAAAGTTTCACCTTTCTTTAGTTCATTTTATGTATATGAAATCTTGTAATCCGGAGCCTGTTATGCAATAGTGAAGACAAAAGCGATGAAGGAGGAATTCGGCGTTGTACCTTGCGGCTTGGATTGATGCAAATGATATCACCGATACGCAGTCCAGAATCATCGTCACAGGACTTGCGGTCATTCTTTTTCTATGGCTGTACATTCGTACCGCCCGTTCCTTCAAAAGCGCGGCAACGTCTCGGCTGGATTGGCTGCAGCAAACACTCGGGCTTTACTCCCGGGCAGCAGGTATGCTGGACGGTGATGGAGCCGTGGATTCCCCGGCTGAGCATGAGCAAGAAACGGAATCCCTGATCCTGCTGCTGAAGCAGTGCAAGGCGGCTCCCCTGATCACAACGGAGCTGCTGGAAGCCATCGACGCCTATTTAAAAGAACGGGACAGCTCGCGTCATACACAGCTGCAAAAGATGCTGGAGAGAGAGATCCGCCGGCGAATTCGCGAACAGGCATCTATTATCCGTTCGTTGGATAATCCAGGCTGGGGCATCGGCTTTTGGAAGCTGATCCGTCCTGTCATTCCTTTCGCAGCCCTGGTGCTGATTCTATACTGGTGCCTGCAGCTGTATCAGGATTTTCATGGACCGGATATCCCGGCATTATCATGGGCAAGCGCTGAGCTGTGGATGCGGTTTGTATCTTGTCTTGCAGCTGTGATTTCCTTCTACCTCGCCGTCATGACCCCCAGAAAGGATTCAACCAAGGCATCCTATCGTATTCTGGCTTTATTCATTAGCGCTGCTGCGCTGGCCCATTTCGCCGGCTTAACTGCCGCACCGTACATATTAGCAGTCCAATTCATTCTTTTCCTGGTCGGATTCGGAATCCATCCGAAGCGTTCAAGACGCGACCGGCCCTATGCAGGCTCTACGGAATTACTCGAAGCTTCCACAGAAACAGAACGCATAAAGCCAGAAAAATAACCCGTTGACGGACAGCCCTCTATAGGGCTGCATACCATCAGCGGGTTTTGCTTGTAATGAATCTTATTTCAGGTTCCTGCCTGTTCATATTCCCTTGCAGCTTAATCAAGCCTGCCGATGGTCCGGAGCCGTCTTTTTCAGGTCCTGCCTGGTCCTTGCCTTAATCCCCGTCTTGGCTGCTTTGACAGCCGTATTCTCGAAACGCTTCCGCTCCGTCCGTTCCATCTGCACAATCTGGCCTTCATGCACGACGATATGTAGAGAGCCGAATTCCATGTCATTTAACTGGCCCGCGATCCGCTCAAGCCATAACTGATCCACCTGAAGCCCTTTTGCCATGACGCATCCTCCTTTTGCCCTCCGAACGTTTTTTAGCGTTTCCTGCTTTATTCTCATTCGATCATGATCATACGCGCACTATTCATTCTTTTCCAACCTATTTACTATGTTTAATGTTTACAGTTACATTATCACGCCGCCAAAAAGGCTGTCAATGCGCATTTTTCCGGCCGTAAAAACTTTTGATGAAAAGTGTTGCCAACGCCAGCAGCAAAAGCAAGGAAGCAACCGCAAAGGACGCGGAAAACTGATATTCGTTGTACAGGATTTCCACATGCAGCGGCAGCGTGTTCGTTTCTCCCCGGATATGGCCGGATACAACGGATACCGCTCCGAATTCGCCCATCGCTCTGGCGTTGCAAAGAATAATACCGTAAATGAGCCCCCAGCGGATATTCGGCAGCGTCACCCTCGTGAAAACAACCCAGCCCTTAGCTCCCAGTGTGATGGCTGCTTCCTCTTCCTGCTGCCCTTGATCCTCCATCAGCGGGATCAGCTCTCTTGCCACGAAGGGGAACGTCACAAACAGCGTTGCCAGCACGATCCCCGGCACAGCATAGATGATTTTGATATCATGATCCGCGAGCCAGGGACCAAACCAGCCGTTCGCTCCAAACACCAGCACGAAGATCAACCCGCCAATGACCGGCGAGACTGCAAAAGGCAGATCAATCAATGTAATCAGGACGCCCTTGCCCTTAAACTTGAATTTCGTTATCGCCCAGGCGGCGGCGACCCCGAAGATGGTGTTCAGCGGAACCGTAATCAGTGCCACCAGCAGTGTTAGCTTCAGTGCCGACAATGCATCCGGATCCGATAAAGCACTGATATAGACATCCCATCCCTTCTTCAGCGCCTGTGTCAGAACCACGGCGAGCGGTAAGACAATCAACCATAAAAGCACCAAGCCGGCTGCCCCAATCAGCAGCCACTTCACCCACCGTGCCTCTGTTGCCGCCCGGGAAGTTTGCACCGGGCGTACCGCCGCGGCTCCGGGTAATGTTCCGGCCATTTTATACCGCCTCCTTTTTCCGGCTGGACCATCGCTGCAGCGAATTGATCACAAGCAGCATTAGGAAGGAGATCAACAGCAGCAGAACAGCTACCGCTGCGGCTCCCGCATAATCATATTGCTCCAGCTTGGACATGATGAGAAGCGGTGCGATCTCCGTTTTCATCGGCATATTGCCTGATATAAATACAACGGAGCCGTACTCCCCGATGCCCCGGGCGAAGGCAAGCGCAAAGCCCGTAAGCAGCGGAGGTACAAGTCCTGGAAGGATGACCATCCGGAACGTCCGGAATCTTCCCGCTCCCAGTGTTGCCGATGCCTCTTCTGCGTCGCGTTCAGCATCCTGAAGAACCGGCTGCAGCGTCCGGACGACGAAAGGCAGGCCGATAAACATCAGCGCCAGCGTAATCCCTAGCTGCGAAAAGGCTGCCTTGATCCCCAGCGGCTCAAGCAGGGAGCCGATCCAGCCGTTCGGAGCATACAAGGCAGTCAGCGATACCCCTGCCACCGCTGTAGGCAGCGCAAACGGCAGATCGATCAGCGCATCACACAGCCTTCTTCCCGGAAATTCATAACGAACCAGAACCCAGGCCAGTAAAAGACCAAGCACCGCATCAATTAATGCAGCGGCGGCGGATGTGGTAAAGCTGATACGGTAAGAGGCGAGGACGCGCGGATCTGTCGCCACCTGCCAGAACTTTGCCCAGTTCAGTCCGGTCGAATTGATCAGCAGCGCGGACAGCGGCAGCAGAACGACCAAACTTAAATATGCAACACTGTACCCCATCGTAAGGCCAAAGCCGGGAAGTACCCGGCTCCGCCCTGTCCTCACTTGGGTCATGACTTATCATCCTCTCCTGGCCTACCCGCTTTACTTGCCCGGCGTATAGATTTGGTCGAACACGCCGCCGTCTTTGAAATGCTTGGTTTGCGTTTCTTCCCATGTTCCAAAAACATCCTTCAGCGTAAACAGATTAATAGATTTAAACGTATCCTTGTACTGATCAAGTACGCTGGCAAGCGTCGGCCGGTAGAAGTTTTCAGCGGCTATTTTTTGTCCCTCTTCCGAATACAGGTACTTCAGGTAAGCTTCTGCAACCTCACGTGTGCCCTTCTTGTCGACGACTTTATCCACGACAGCAACCGGAGGCTCTGCCAGGATACTGATCGAAGGATAGATGATATCGAATTTTTCAGGCCCGAGCTCCTTCACGGATAGCAGCGCTTCATTCTCCCAAGCCAGCAGGACATCGCCGATCCCCCGTTCAACGAATGTTGTCGTTGCTCCGCGGGCCCCGGTATCCAGCACCGGCACATGCTTGAAGAGGTCGCGGACGAATTCCTTCGCTTTTTCCTCATCATTGTTATTTTGTTTCAATGCATATCCCCAAGCGGCCAAGTAGTTCCAGCGTGCTCCACCAGAAGTCTTCGGATTAGGCGTAATTACCTGTACATCGCCCTTGATCAGATCATTCCAGTCCTTGATTTGCTTGGGATTGCCTTTGCGCACCAGAAACACGATCGTGGAGTTGTACGGCGTGCTGTTCAGATCGAATTTATTTTGCCAGCCCTCATTGATCAGTCCTTTTTTCTGAATGGCATCAATGTCATAGCCCAGAGCAAGTGTTACCACGTCCGCCTCTAATCCGTCAATGACGGAACGGCTTTGCGCACCGGAGCCGCCATGCGACTGCTTAATGGTTATCTTTTGTCCCTTTTCTTTTTCCCAATAGGCTGCAAAGGCTTTGTTGTAATTCTCATACAGCTCCCGGGTTGGATCATAAGACACATTCAGCAGGTTAATTTCTTTGGCGCTGGTCTTGGCTTCGGTGCTTTGACTCTTGCTTTCCGCCGGGGCTCCGGCTCCGTCCTTGGAACCGCATGCCGCCAGCGCCGCTGTCATTAGCAGCACCAGCCCGATCACCGCTCCCCTTTTTGCCGTCCTGATCCCCATATTCCCTGTTTTCCTCATTGTCCCCACTCCCATATTCTAAAAATTGGTTTTGACCCGCCCGGCCGTCTGCTAGCCCATAAAAAAACGGAGAAACCCTGTCCAAATCATGGCGCGCATCCCATTGAATGCAGCAGCCCATAATTCGTTTCAGAGGTTCCTCCGTTTGTACGGCGAGAACGATGTGAATGCAATTTTATTACAATTATTCCTACCTGTTTAGTATGTTATAATCGTATTGTAATCACTGCCTACCCCTTCGTCAATCCTTTTTTAAGGAAATTATTGGATTGCATGATCAATACATGGTTCATATTGGAAAATCATTATATAATTGTGAATGTAGGTTTCATTTTAAAACCTGAATGGAGGCTTGTCATGGAACTGGATACGTCAACCCATTCCCTTCCCGTCTATGAAGCTCTGGCAAGCAGCGTAAGGCTGAGTATCCTTCAGCTTCTTTCCACGCGGCAGATGAATGTGCGCGAGTTGGCGGAAGCCCTCAGCTTAAGCAGCGCCATCATGACCATGCATGTCAAAAAGCTGGAGAAAGCCCGGTTGATTACAACCAAAATGGCTCCCGGCAAAGGCGGCGTGCAAAAAATTTGCACCCTTTCCGCCAAAAAAATCGAGATTACCCTACCTACGTCCCCTGGGCTTCACCGCAAATCCCATCAAACCGAGGTATCTGTCGGTCATTATACGGATTTTGACCTGCTGCCCTCCTGCGGAATTGCGACTGTGGAGCATACGATCGGGGAATATAACGAACCCAGATACTTCTGGTATCCCGAGCGCGTTCAAGCCAAGATGCTTTGGTTCAGCCGCGGGTATATCGAGTACAAGGTTCCCAACTTTCTGCTCGGCAGCCAGAATCCTGAGGAGCTGGAAATCACTTTCGAGCTGTCTACCATGCTTCCTTTCCATCCTGGCAATGAGCCGGCCGGCGTCGTCTTTTCTTTCAATAGCATCGAGCTCGGGAAATGGTCCGGTCAAACATATCAGGGTACAAGCCGCGGCATCCATACCCCGGCTTGGTGGTCCGATCCGGTCAGCCAAAGCGGCCTGCTGAAAACGCTGCGGATGAACCGAAACGGCACCTACATGGATGGAAAAAGGATTTCTGACGTTACGCTCGACACTCTTCCCATCCGGGACAAGCAGTGGACCTTCCGGATTGCCGTACCTGAGCAGAACGGCAGCTCCCCCGGCATCACCTTGTTCGGGAGAGGTTTTGGTAATCACCAGCAGGACCTTCTGTTTAATCTGTATTACAACGAGCAGGAAGCCTAGCCTTCAGCATCTTGTTATCGAACCGAGCCTGCCTGAATCAAGAGGCAACTGCTGTAATCTTCTTATTGCGGCTGCTAAGATTCCCATGCAAAAAAGCAGCCTCTGCATGATGCAGAGGCTGCTTTTTTATGTTGAATCCGGTTTACAGATTTAATGTTTACATTTGGCGACTGGCAAAATACATACCGGCTTAGGTACCTCCAGCACGAAACCGGTTGGTGTCAGCCGTCCGTTTTCCTTATCAATTTTAAAAGATACGATATTACTGCTGTTCTGGTTCGCAGCCAGCAAATAGCCGCCTTTAAAAATGGCGAAGTTGCGTGGTGTCTTGCCGTTTGTGGACACCCACTCTACTGCCGTCAGCATGCCCGTGGATGGATTGATATGATATAGTCCAATACTGTCTTCACTGCGATTCGAAGCATATAGAAAACGCCCGCAAGGCGTTACATGAATGTCGGCGCTTGCGCTTCCCTGAACAGCACCTTCCGGAAGGGCCGAAATGGTCTGCAGGAGCTTCAAATCGCCTGCCTGCGTATTCAGCGCATAAACGGTCACCGTATCATCCAGCTCGTTAATTCCGTAAGCCCACTGGCCTGACGGATGGAAATCGAAATGACGCGGTCCCGCTCCGGGAGCTGTTTTTACGGCATGATGCGACACCAGCTTGCCTTCCTCCAGGCGGTAAAAGATTACTTCATCCAAGCCCAAATCGCATACAAGCACGTATTTACCCTCGGGATCCTGGAATACAGAATGCGGATGAGGGCTTTCCTGACGGTCTTGATTGATGCTGCTGCCGCTATGCTGAATCAAACTGCTCGGCGTAAGCTCGCCGTTGTCCCCGATTCGGTAGGCATTCACATGCCCGCTTGTGTAATTGGCAACCAGCACATGGCTTCCATCCCGGGTTAACGAAATGTAGCACGGAGCCGATCCTTGCGTCGGCTTGCGGTCCAGCAGATGCAGTTCGCCTGTTTCCGAATCAACCGAATACGCATACACTTCTCCTGCATCTGTCTCACTAACCGCATACAGCCGGTCTTTGTCCGCATTCATGGCCAGAAAAGATGAATTGGCGATGCCGTCCGTGCTATTAACGATCTCCATACGCCCGCTATGTAAGTCCAAGGAACATAGGAAGATCCCCTGTTCATCCGCTCCGGTATACGTACCGGTGTAAAACAAGCTTGTGTTATCACTCATGTCCAATCCGCTCCTTCGTCATCTTTTTTTCATGTCATAAATCAAGATCTTTCCGTTATTCCTACAATAAAGGTTTACATGTCTCCCGGCAATGTTAACTTGTCTCTAGATCATTGCTTCTCTCTAAACCATTACCCGCTGCTGCTATTACTTCCTCAGAATACGATGATTGCCCTTATACAGCAAAAAGGCACTCCAAGCGCCGGACGGGGCGAAAGGCAGTGCCGATAATGTGTTTAAGCTTGGATTACATGCGCAGCTTTCTTCTGGCTTTGAACTGCTTGTATTGAAAATAAACCGTGCAGCCGATGCAGTATCCGCAAATGGCAGCAAAAGCAGCAAGAAACAGCATCGCGGCAAATATATAGCCCAGAAAAGGCAGCTGGATCAGAAAGGACAGCAGGGACAACGTCAGGAAAATCACTGCCAGCGTGTTATTGAAGCGCTGAAGCTCCTGGGCCTGGGTCGGCGCCCCCTCCACTTTTAAAAAAGGCTTTGCCAGCAGCACAAACAGGTTTTTGCCCGTTAGAAGGCCAACTACCTGTATCACCAACAGTGCCAGCAAAAGATAAGGCTGATCAAACACCGCGGTTAATATGACAAACAGAACGATTCCGATCTGATTCGCTTTCACATAGGGCTCGGGAATTTCTTTCACCTGAAACACCCCTTTCTTGAATTCAACTATATTATATTATTCCTATAAGATCAATATGAATTAAATACAGAATTATGACTCACACAAGCCTTAAAAGAAAAAATGATGTGTTTCGGTTAACCATCCTTAATCCGGTCTAGGATATAATATAATGGCATTGATCAATTAGAGATACAACTTGCGAGGAGGAGATACGGAGTGAAATCGGTAGCTGTATTTTGCGGCTCCAGTATTGGAGCATCCGATGTTTATGCGGAAGGTGCGAAGAAATTAGGCAATGAACTGGCACAGCGCGGGATTACATTGGTATACGGAGGATCAAGCGTAGGTGTGATGGGAACTGTCGCGGATGCCGTCTTGGCTGGGGGCGGACAAGTCGTCGGGGTTATGCCCGGTTTTCTGGACAAAAGGGAAATATCCCACAAGCACTTAACAGAACTGATCATCGTGGACTCCATGCATGAGCGGAAGGCCAAAATGGCTGAGCTGGCCGAAGGCTTCATGACCCTTCCCGGAGGACCGGGCACCATGGAGGAATTCTTCGAGGTATTCACCTGGGCCCAGCTTGGACTTCACCGCAAGCCGCTTGGATTTCTTAATATCAATGGTTATTATGATCCTCTGCTGGAATTCTTTCAGCATATGGCACAGGAGCAATTTTTGCATGAAAAATATCTCTCGATGGCCCTTGTAGATACGGATGCAGGCCGCCTGCTGGATCAATTCAATACATATGAGCCACCAGCCGTTAAAACCTTTCTCAGACCCGGCCAGACTTAAAAGAGAACGAAAACGAAAAACAGACCGGGAAGCGCACTCTGCTCCCGGTCTGTTTTGCTATTGCCGTTTATTATTGGATGGTGACAGTGAATGGCTTTTTGATATAATGCATCAGATACTGGGTGACATCAAACTTCAGTGGCTGCGGGTAGGAGATATTTTCAATTCCAAACACATATTCATCTATTCCTGTCACGGAATGATCACTTCCAATTTCGTTGATCCACTTATCTTGATACGGTAATGTATGTTTGTCCCCTTTTCCATCCGTAAAAATGGCTGCTACTCCCACATGTTGAACCGTATCCGCCTCATCAGATTTGAGGTCTGACTTAACCGCTAATTTTAGAAGCATTGAAAAGTCTTCCTGTTCTACCCCCTGCAGTATAAACCTGCTGTCCGATCCGTCCATCACTTTTCGCTGATTCGTATCTATTACCAGTTTCATATCTTTTTTGGCTATGGTCTGAATTCCATCCCCCTGCAATATAAGAGAATCCCCTTGAACATACTCTGGACTATAATAACCATAAATCCATTCCGCAGGATTATCATCCGCTTCTTCAACTTTTAATTCAGCCTCGCCGGATTGGTTCTTTGTGTACAGGTGATAGTTAGGAGCAAATTCAAACTCCTTCGTGTTTGCCGAATCCGGCACCAAATGTACATTCAAACGCAGAGGAATTTGCACAACCTCGGTAAAATTCATCTTTTGTCCTTCAAAATCAAGAGTCTTATTTACCTTTATCGTGCGCTCCAGCACGGCCAGTTTACGTGAGTCAACCGGAATCTTCACTTCAAGGAATTTTTGCTTAGCCGCTGGCTTCCCATTATCCCATTTACTCGAAAAATAAAACTCCTCAGGCAGCTTCTCGCTTCCGGTCAGATCAAAAACAAGCATGTCATGGTCGGAGATCGGTTTAGGGCCATGGGAGAATTGCTTGAATTCCAGCTTGTCGTACCCGAGCGTATAAATACCCGGATTATAGGGTACGATGGTTTCCCCAGTGTCACTGTGCGAAGTAAAGAATAATACCAGATGACGTCGATCGGTAATAATTCCATCCACCGTAACCTGATAGCCCTCATACGCAGCTGTCATACCAATGGCCTGGTATTTCCCCTGATCCAGAGCTTCACGCAGCATTCCTTTGTCGCCTGCAAATTTCTCAACGTATGTAGGAACCTGAATGTTAGATGACGTGCTTGCGGACTCCACTCCGAAACGGCTTCCAGAATACAAATCAGGCACGTAGATGGCAGCCCCGATGAGCAGCAATAGGGCTGCTGCGAAAGACATCACCACTCTGTTTTTTCGCTTCCGGCTCCTTGTTTTTTTCCCGCGCATAAGTCCGTTCCTTAGTGCCGCATCTAACTGCTGTTCAGCAACCCGATGGGCCGCAATGGCCGCTGGCTCGTAATATTGTTCCAGCAGCTTTTCTTGATCTTCAACCATGGTATACTTCGCCTCCTGCGTCCATTTTGCCGCGCAGCTGCTTTAAGCCTTGGTGAAGCCACGTTTTAACCGTACCCTCCGGTTTATCCAGAACCTTGGCAATATCGGTGAGCGTCATATCCTGATAGTATTTCAGCATCAGCACATGCCTGTATTTGGGCTTAAGCCTCAGCATGGCCTGATGCAGGTCCAGCCTGCTGTCGCTGATCATTTCCGCCATACGGTCATCTTTATCGCCGATCAGAGGCAGCACGCGCTTCCTCCTTTTTTGTTCATCGATGCAGCAGCGGATGAGAATGCGGATCATCCAGCTGTTAAAAGCCGAAGGATCTTTCAGCTTACCGCATTTTATCCAGGCTCTGCACACGGTTTCCTGAACGGCTTCCAGCGCGTCAGCCTCGCTGCCCAAATAGCTGAAGGCAATGCCGTAGAGCTTTCTCTTCAGTTTGGAAACCAGAGTATAAAACGCTTCTTCATCTCCTTGACATGCAGCGGCGGAAAGTTCCGGGTCATTCATAGGCTTGGCCCCTCTCCTGCTGTTTTCACCGGCCGGTGAACTTCTTTCATACCCAATCAAATTCGGATACATTATCTGTCTTTGATGAATTTGATACCTATAAGACAGCGCAGCTCTGTAAACGGTTTTATTTTTTTATATGAAAAAAGCAGCCTCCATGATCAGGACGCCGCTTTGTATGAAGTACATATTCGATTTAAACCAGGTCCGTCGTTCCTGCCTCTTCGATCTGCCGTTTGACATCCGCCATTGTAATTCCGTCCAGATAACGCTCGAGCGCCGATTCCCCGCCGCTGTATATTTGATCCATAATCCCCTTGATATTAGCAGCAACCTCGCAAGGCAGCTCATCACCGCCGGAGCACCAGCTTGGCTTCAGGGAACCCTGGGCAAGCAAACGATACAAGTCTCCAAGCGTCGCATTCTCTGTGCCGGGATTCAGCAGATATCCTCCGCCTACCCCTTCTTTTGTTGCCACATACCCATGCTTGCGCAGCAGGCCAAGCACTTTGCGAATGCGGGCAGGATGCGTGCAGACGCTTCTCGCAATCTCTTCACTATTAGCCATATGATCCTCTTTTAAGCTAAGAAGGGTTAAACAATGGACGGCAATGTTAAATTCACTATTCATTTTAGCTCCTCCTTATACTGTAATTATATGGTTAACAGTTGGTAATGTCAACCTGACACGCCCACTTTCACTTTCTTCATAGACATATTAATCCCAGTGCTTAATCATCTTCATTCTAGTGTGACTTCCCCTTGGAAAGATAAACCTCCGCCCATGTGATTTTATCCCGAACGGGGTTTGCGTTACAATAGAACTATGGAAGATCATTTCCTCAATTCCTTTTTCGGCAAGGAGCTGAAGCATCTCATGATTATCCAATTCATTCGTTTGCGTTAATGGAAGGTGCAGTTGAAATAACCCGGTTATTTTTTTGAAAGCATAGCCCAGGGTTTATTTGTCTGCGCCTTTTTCATTTCGCCAAAACGAATGATTGGGGTGTTTTACATTGTCCAAAAAAGAAATTGCACTCGTACGCGCCCGACTGATGGCTGAGTATGAGCATATTTTCCGCTGTCCTGTCTGTTCCCGCCCTATGAAAATGAAATGCGAAAACAGCCTGACATGCACAGCTAATCACAACTTCGACTTGTCCAAGGAGGGTTATATTCACCTTCTGCTGAAGACAAGACCTACAAAGTACGATAAAGAGCTGTTCGAAGCACGTAAGCTTATACATGCCAGCGGCTATTTTGATCCGTTACTAGATGGACTTGCCGATATGATCTCCGGAAGCATTGCGCAGCCGGCTGCCATGCGGCCGCTATCCATATTCGATGCCGGCTGCGGAGAAGGATCGCATTTGGCATCCCTTCAGAGAAAGCTGAGTTTTCTGTTACATCCGGATATTCTGGCTGTGGGTGCAGATCTCTCCAAACCGGGTATTGCAGCGGCTTCCAAGGGAAACTCACCGATCATCTGGTGCGTGACGGATCTGGCTCATAGCCCGTTTCAGGATCAGACCTTTCAGATCATCGTGAATATATTGTCCCCATCCAACTATGGAGAATTCCAGCGATTGCTTTCGGCAAACGGAATGCTTGTAAAGGTCATCCCCGGGCCCGAATATTTGCAGGAATTCAGGCAGATCTTGTACGGAACGTCTGCCCCTGAGCCGCAGGAGGCTCCGGAAGAAACGGCTACCCTGTTTGCCAAGCACTTTCCGGAAATGAAGCAGCTGCGCGTTCGCTACGAACTCGAGTTGAATCCGCTGCACCTGACAGCGATGCTGAGAATGACCCCCTTATCCTGGCATGCACCGGAGGAAAAGACAAGACAGCTGCTGCTGACCAAGCATGCCTTCAAGCTCACCTTTGATTTCTATATTTTGTGGGGTAAACATGTAATGATATAAATACCAATACTGTCCAAAAATAAAGAGACCTCGTGGTTCACCCAGGTGAACATGAGGTCTCTTCTTTATCCTAATCCTTATTTGAGCGCCTTCGAGAGTCCGGTGAATATGACGCCAAGCGCATAGGCTCCTGCGTCCGGATAACCGATGCTTCGCTCGCCAACGGTCCCCGCTCTTCCCATCCGGGCTACGATCGCCTCCGTCTTTTTGGCGCCTTCCACAGCGGCATCTGCGGCTTGAATGCCCACAGATTTCAGATCGTCTCCGGCACGGGCGCCGACCTCCCATGCTTCTGCGTAAGGAACCAGTGCGTCGATCAGCGTCTTGTCGCCAACAACAGCCCCTCTTCCGAAGGATCTCTCCCCCGTGTCTTGAATTCCTTTGACTACCGCGCTCATCATCCCGGCAATTTCTGCTACCGACAACTCCGTTTTATCCGCTGCATATTTGCTGGCAGCACGGAATGCCGAGCCCCAGATCGGACCGGAAGCACCACCGCAATGCTCCATTATGATCAGCGAGCAGGCGTCTAAGAATCCTCCCATATCTGCTGCGTGACCGGTTACATCGTTCCATTCCGCTTTTAATTGCTTGAAGCCCTTGGCAACACTCATACCAAAATCTCCGTCACCGGCATGGGCATCCAGTTCACAGAACGGGATCTCATTCTCGATAATGATTTCGCTCATTGTATCGATCAAATAGATCATGTTGTTCAGCGACAGCTTATCGCCTTGAAGTACAGCATCTTCCTCACGGGTCACCACACTGTGGGATACAGAACTCCGGCCTTCTTCTCCGGTAACTACTTCGGTGTAATGAACAGGCTCAAACGGCTCACGGACGACAAGCGCAGGCGTGTCGCATTCTTCGCTCAGCAGCTGCTTCAGCTGGTCATTCAGCTTCATGATGGACAGCGATGCGCCCGCCATGTCGATACTCGTCATGTAATTACCCACGAACACTTTAACGACGGTGACGTTCCGGGAGCTCAATTCCCGCATAACAGAGTTGCTCAGCAGGTACAGCTCCTGAAGGGGAGTGCCCCCAAAGCCGTTAACCAAGACGGCAACCTCCTGCGAAGTATCACCGCTTACCTGTAAGCTTTCCAGCAGCTCCGCTACCATTCTGCGCGCCAGCTCATCGGCAGAGATCCGCTTTTCGCGGCGGATTCCCGGTTCGCCATGGATGCCGACACCATACTCCATTTCCTGTTCCCCAATGGCAAAGGTCGGCGTGCCCTTGGCAGGTACTGTGCAGGAGGTAAACGCAAACCCGATGCTTCTGACGTTGTCGATGGCGTTCTGAGCCGCTGCCTTGACCTGACCCAGAGACATGCCCGCTTCCGCGGCCGCACCTGCGATTTTATGAACGAGGACCGTTCCGGCCACGCCTCTTTTCCCGACGGTATACAGGCTGTCCTCCACGGCGATGTCGTCATCAACCTTCACATAGTCAATCTGAATGCCATCCTCGGCCGCAAGATGGGCTGCGTTTTTAAAATTCATAATATCGCCGCTGTAGTTTTTGATAATTAACAGGGTTCCCTTTTCACCTGCCGATGACCGGATCGCTTGATAGACCTGAATCTGGGATGGGGAAGCAAATACGTCTCCGCAAACAGCCACATCCAGCATTCCTTTGCCTACAAAGCCCGCATGCGCCGGTTCATGCCCGCTGCCCCCGCCGCTGATCAGCGTGACCTTTTGCGGGTTGATATTCTTTTTCTTGATGATTTTATGCTTGCTGTTAAACTCAAGACCCGGATGC
The DNA here is from genome assembly GCF_018403225.1 of Paenibacillus sp. J23TS9. Classification (NCBI taxonomy): domain Bacteria; kingdom Bacillati; phylum Bacillota; class Bacilli; order Caryophanales; family Paenibacillaceae; genus Paenibacillus; species Paenibacillus sp. J23TS9. Next base: position 273,065 of record NZ_BOSG01000002.1, read on the forward strand.
GCCATGACAAGGCCATTGCACATCTCTCTGACGAGTGTCTCCGGTTGATTCATGATTTTTTTCATGAGTTCGCATCCTTACTTTGTTTGAATTCACGGCCGATTTGGTCAGCAACGACAATGGCAGCCGCAACGGCTTCCTCTGTAACAGGGAATGGCATGGCATGAATGGATTCCTCCGGAATGCAGGCCATCTGAGCGACCTGGAGCAGCTCCTCCTGCGTCATGCTGTCCACGCCGATGTCTGCAAGACATACTGGCAACCCTACGGCTGCACAGAATTCCAGCACTTCGTTCAGTTCATCCTTTGGTGCATTTTCGAGAACCAGCTGGGCAATGGTGCTGAAGGCTACCTTTTCGCCATGGAAATAATGATGGGTTCCCTCCAGAGCCGTCAAACCGTTATGAATCGCATGCGCAGCCGCGAGACCTCCGCTTTCAAAACCGAGACCGGACAGTAAAATGTTCGTTTCAATAATATTCTCAAGCGCCGGTGTAACCTGATTGCTGTCACAGGCTATTTTGGCGTTAACCCCATCCTCCAGCAGCGTTTCGTAGCACAGCTTGGCCAGCGCGAGCGCAGCTTTGGTTCCCCGGGCTACCGGAGCAGCTCCCGCATGAACGCCGCAAGGCAAGCCTGCATTCACCTTCGTAAAGGATCTCGAAGTGGCTCTCGCTTCAAAATAGGTCGACAAGGCGTCCCCCATACCGGACACGAGAAAACGGGTCGGAGCATTGGCAATGACCGTCGTATCGATCATGACCACGCTTGGGCTTTGCTTGAAGTACGCATAGTCCTCAAAAGCCCCTTCACTTGTATAAATGACCGCCGAATGGCTGGTTGGCGCATCTGTCGCCGCTATCGTCGGAACAATGATCAGTGCATCGCCCTCCGCAACACATTTGGCCGTATCAATTGCTTTGCCTCCGCCGAGTCCGATCGTGCAGGAGCAATTCTTTTCAAGGGCCAGATCCTTCAGGCGCTGTACCTCTTGCCGGGAGCACTCGCCGCGGAATCCGCTTTCAACCAGCGTGATATTAAATTTATTTATGGTGAAATCCAGCTTATCCTGAACCCGCTTCACATCATCCGGATGGGCAATCAGAAGAGCGGAATCACCGTATGTCTGAATAAAGTATCCTAGATTCAATAATTCATTTTCTCCTTGAACATACTTGCTTGGACTGATAAATGCTTTTCTCATCATAATTCCCTCCTACTTCGTCTAATGTTCATTATACTTGGGATCTGGCGATGAATTCATGGCATTCAAAGTGCTTTTTAAAGCGCTTTCCCATAGTATTTTTTTGTTCTAACTCTTGTAAAATTGTACTATCTTGTTCTGGCAGCGAGCATTTTAGTATAATTACAACAGCAAGTAAGTTCATTAAAGCGGCGTATAATACGCCAATACGTCTGGAGCGAAGAGCATGAACTCACGGTTTGACTTGAATCGAATCATTGACATCGATAAATGGCATATGCTGCAGGACTCGCTCTCCCTGGTCACCAAGATGGCGATCATCACGGTAGATTACAAGGGTGTTCCGGTCACCAAGCACAGTCACTGCCAGTCCTTTTGCCAGGCGGTTAGACAAGATGACGCCCTGTCCTCCTATTGTCAAAAATGCGATGCACGGGGAGGGCTTGAAGCCGTCCGTTCCAATAAACCTTATGTCTATCAATGCCATTTCGGCATTGTCGATATTGCCATTCCGATCATTGTCGACAATCAATACATCGGCGCCATCATGGCGGGACAAATCAAGCTTCGTGATACGGATATGCCCCTTGAACAAATTGTAACCCGCCCGCCGAATGCAGAAACCGATCGGAAGTTTAAGGCCTTGGAGTCTGAATATCGTTCTTTGCCTGTATTGTCCTATGAGGAAGTCTCGACCATCGCCGAAATGCTGTTTCATCTATGCAACTATATTGTAGAGGAAGCCATTCGCAAAAATTCAACGATCGACATGTACAAAAAGACCCTGTCGTTAGAACACGACGCTGCAGCTTCCGTGAGCGGCACGGCTCCGACGTATGGTCATATACAAGCCATGCAAAACGAGCTGTCCAGTACGCTGATCGAAACGAAAATCAAAAAAAGCAAGGCAAATGAGTACCGTTCGGTTAATCCGCTGCTGCAGCCCGCTTTCGATTATCTGTACCGCCATAAGCATGAGAACGTCCATTTACAGGATATGGCCAGCCTTTGTCATGTCAGTCCGAGTTATTTCAGCCGTGTGTTCACCCGGGAGACGGGCGAAAATTTCTCCGTATTCGTTCCGCGCCTGAAAATCGAATGGGCCAAGCAGCTGCTGGAGACCACGGATTTATCGGTCAATCAGATCAGCGACGAGCTGGGCTTTGCCGATCCCGGATATTTTATTAAAACCTTCAAGAAATTCGAAAGTTTGACGCCGGCCGTATACCGGAAAATATACTATACAGAGCATGCACAACAGATTTAACAAGAAATCATTTTAATTCTTAGATCATTAGATCATAAGCACATGAAAAAAGAGTACCTCCTTCCGGCATGCAACCGGATCGAAGATACTCTTTTTACTGTTTCCTATATTTTTTTGATATACATACTGAAGTTATGGAGCCTCTGTGCCAAAGTAGCTCTGTGGATCCACGTTTTCGAGTCCGGGAATCGGCTTTCCTTTGGGCAGCTCGAAAGACCAGTTAACGTTGGAGTACCATTTATCCGTCACTGTGCGTATGAGGGTGACTTTTTCTGGCAGTTCGGTCATTTCATACACAATGAAGCCCGGATCTCCGGAAGCCTCCTTCATTTCACCCATGCTGATGGAGCCTCTGAAAGATGTGAAGTATTCTCTTCCATCCGGATCCCTCACAAACCATGCATCTTTATCAAATTCATTTTTAAACGTCCCTTTCATTTGAATTAATCCCGCTGTTTTTTGTTCCTGAAGATTTGGATCCTGACCTATGACGAAACTGCTTAATGTAATCTCATCCCCCTGATCCTTAAATATCACCGGGTGACTTTTAAGTTTGCTTGGAACGAGCTCCACCGAACCGTTGCTCTTCACCGGAATAGAGTATCCGTCCAATACAAATCGAAGCTTTTGCCGGTCATAAGGAAGATATCTGAATGTATAGGTCCAATGCCGTTTACCGGATTGCAGTTCACTCTGCTGCGAAATGATGGTTTCCGGATGCCCGCCCCGACTATTGTTTACGCTCGATATATCTTCACCCTGTTCATTTTCAAAATGGAACATCAGCTTCTGCTGGCTTTCCATGTCTTCAGGAGAGCGTTTCGCTGCTTCGCCGCTCAGGGAGGTGCTCAATTGCAGCTGTACCCCGCTTGGCGTGCGGACCAGCTTTTCCATCTCAATTTGCAATCCGTCAGGAGTGATATACTTTTCATTCAGCGGCGTGATGATATTCAGTGCATTCGCCTTTTTCATATCCACCTTGAACTTGAAATCCCACTTGCCCTTCACGATCTGCTTGGAGAACTGGTTTCCGATCTCCTCCACATGGCCCACCACGTTCAGCTCATCCGTGTGAATTTCCCGGGTAAAAGCAAACGTCAACTTCTCTAGCGTTTTGGAGCCACTCGTTTCCCTGAGTTGCGCTACCTCGTTGCCGTCCAGATCCAGTATACGAAGGTCTGTCCAGCTCACTTGATTAACTACGGGTTCACCCTGCGGATCGGTGATTTTAACGCCCATGACAAGTCTCGTTGTATCGGCAACAACCTCATTAATCTCAATGGTATAACCCTTATCCTTTACTTTCACATGCGGGTTCTGGAGAATGCCGAGCTGACGTGCATCCATGATCCCGCTGTCTGTTGTCTCTTTCGTAAAAATAGATCTCACCCAATCAGCGATAGAAGGCTGCGCATACAACGTGAAGGCGGCTGTCACGATCAGAAGCGAAGCGATCCAGAGTGCACTCTTCTTCATGAAAGGCTTAGAGCTTCGGCGACGCTTAGGGGAAACCGGCTGCGGCGGCCTGGCGGGCTCGATATCCACTTGTTCCAGCGAAGCCATCACCTGCTCAGTAAAGTCGTTCGGAAGGGATTCGGGAAACAGCAGCTCTGTCCATATTTTCTCTTCCTCAGCGGCTGCGTGCATCAAGGACTGGCACTCGGGGCAGATCTCGATATGGAATTCCAGCTCTTCATCCGGTTTATTTCCAGAATGAAGGTACTCTTTTGTCTGAGCAAGCTTCCAGCATCTCATGTTTCATCCCCTCCTCATCCTTAAACTTTTTACGCAGAGACTTTTTCGCCCGATGAAGCCGGTTGCGTACTTTATCTACATCAACGCCGACAATTCCAGCGATTTCTTCATAACTTAGTTCATTCGTATATCTCAGCAAAATGACGATGCGGTATTTATCCGGGAGCTGCTCCAATAACTTGTGCATTTCCCGGCCCGTTTCCTTTCGCAGATAAGCTGCTTCCGGCGTTTCGCTGTGATGCTGTCCTTTGACCAGAACATCATCATCCGCCGGATCCGCTTTTTTTTTCCTTCCGGCATCCCTCATCACATTCACGGCGATGGTGTACATCCAGGAAGCAAAGCTTGATTCTTCCCGAAAACCCGCAAGCTTGCGGTAGGCCTTCAGAAAAGCCTCCTGCGTGTAATCTTGGGCATCCTGCGGACCCGCGCCCATTCCTCGTAACAGACCGTATATTTTATTTTTATGTATTTCAACCAGCTGCGCGAAGCTCTCCTTATCGCCGGCCAATACCTCTCTAACCAGCGCAACGTCCCGTGATGGGTCTATCATAACGATCCTCCTTGCTCTTCATCTGATCTTTATACCTTATAGACGGATGCAGGTCGACTTTATTCTCACTTTTGCACAAAAAAAAGGAGCCCTTCGCAAGAAGGACTCAAAAATCAGATTAGACATATGAAAGGGTTTACAAAACCATTATAGTATGTAAATGTAATTTTGAAAACGCTTTTCTCGTAGTTTATGCCCAAATAGCCTTCGCATAATAAATTAAGATTGCTTTAACTAATATCATTAGTTATAATACTAATAAGATTAGTTTGCGATTATGGGAGGATGATTTTAATGAAAAAAACAACCGTTCACCAGGTTACCCAGCTTGCCTTTATGCCCCGCCTGTTTCCTGTCAACGTGTATCTTGTTGAAGAAGAACAGGGTCTCACCTTGATTGATGCAGGGATGCCGTTCAGTTTTAAGGGTATACAGAATGCTGCGGATTCCCTCGGCAAACCCATAACCCGCATCCTGCTTACCCATGCACATGGTGATCATGTCGGCGCCCTGGATGCGTTAAAAGACGCCATTCCAACAGCCGAAGTATATATATCGCGCCGGGATCAGGCGCTGTTGGCAGGAAGCCGCGACCTCGAAGAGGGAGAGCCCCAAACCCCGGTCAAAGGTGATGTACCCCGGAAAATACGCACCAAGCCCGATCATCTCCTGGAGGACGGCGACCGTGTGGGTTCGCTCCTGGCTGTCGCCTCCCCTGGCCATACTCCTGGCCATATGGCGTTTTTGGATACACGCAGCCAGGTGTTGATTGCCGGGGATGCCTTTCAAATCCGGGGCGGGATGGCCGTATCCGGCCATATGCAGCCGCTGTTCCCTTTTCCGGCGATGGCCACCTGGAATAAGGACGCTGCACTGACAAGCGCACGCCGCCTCGCCGGGCTCCAGCCGTCCTGGCTTGCTGTTGGACACGGACGGATGCTGGAGCAGCCTGCAGCAGCGATCAGCCGGGCGATCCAGCGTGCTGAAGAGGCTTTCCGGGAGGTGAAATAACAATGGCCAAAATGGGACTCGACCGCCATACGCTTCTCGTTGCCGCAGCCGAGCTGGCCGACGCATCCGGACTGGATTCGCTTACCCTGGCTGCTCTGGCGCAGAAGCTCAATGTGCGCTCCCCTTCCTTATATAATCATGTGAACGGACTCCCGGATTTGCGGGCAGCACTCACTGTCTACTGCCTGCATCTTCTCGTCGAGAAAACGCGTGATGCCGTCATCGGCAAATCCGGCGATGATGCCATTCTCAGCTTATGCGATGCCTATCTCCAGTTTGCACGTTCCCGCCCTGGCCTATATGAGGCCTTTTATAAGGTAAATACACAGGAGCATGAGGATCTGGAGGCAGTCAAAGCGGAGCTGCTGAACCTTTTTTTGCGGATACTGGAGCCTTACGGGCTGGGTGAAAAGAAAACGCTGCATACGATCCGCGGACTGCGCAGTCTTTTGCATGGATTCGCGACGCTCGAGCAGCATGGGGGCTTTCAGATGGATCTTCAGTTGGACGAAAGCGTCCATTATGTGCTGAGGACATTTCTAAAAGGCATGCACGCAGAATCCGCTACATAGGCTGATCCCTGTCGAGCAAAAGGCAGGATGCGAATTGGGATGAATAAAGTTTCCCATAGAGGTAATGATGTCATAGGACGTTCAAGTTTACTTCTTGATGAGTGTGATATAATATAGTTATACGTGATTATTTATCATTTTCAGAGAGGAGTCTTTAACTTGGCTCATATTAGTCCCTCATATCTTCAAATCGGATCTACCGTGGGGGCTCTGGTTATGGCGCTTATGGTCATTTTCGTCCGTTTGAAAGCCAGCGATAGACCAGTAACCATCAAAAAAATACTCATCCCGCCGCTTGGCATGTCAACAGGCTTCCTGATGTTCGTGGCGCCTCAAACACGGATTTCATGGCTATGGGCCGTAGCTGCTTTTCTCGTCGGCTGGTTTTTATTCTCATATCCGTTGATTCGCAGTACCAAATTCGAAGTCTCCGAAGGACAGGTTTTTGCCAGACGCTCCAAGAGCTTCGTGGTTATCCTATTCGTTCTGCTCATTGTCCGTACCGTTCTTCATCAGGTCATTGACAAGTATGTCTCGATCCCGCAATCCGGTGCGCTCTTCTTCCTGCTGGCATTCGGCATGATCGTCCGCTGGAGAATTTTCATGCTGAAACAGTATCGAGTCATCGAAGCAGCCGGCGAACTGAACGGCAAACCGATCAGCCCGGAAACGCCCCACTAATCGTAAAATAAAGTAACTTCATTAAACCGCTCCCGGCACGGATTTGCACCGGAGGGCGGTTTTTTGCGTCTCAATGATCAATTTCATGTGATCAAAACATCATTAACCAATCAGGTCATCAAGCTGCTCTGCTTGGTGGCCTCTTTTCATTAAACATTGTGCATACTGCCAAGATGAATTGAAGAACCTATGGAAGGACAACTGCGGAAAGGGATGAATTACTGTTATTTTCCTATTCACAGTGGTTTTCATCACGTTTTTGGCGTAAAAATAAAGCAAAACAGAGAATATCGGACCAAGAAGACGTATATATGTGTAAAACTTCACAATTTGATCTATCACTCTTAAATGCTTCATTATCCTTTTAGAGAGCATTATGTTAACATATGTAGTGGTAATTTAGATTTTCGGCCTTTTTCGTTACGAGGAAGGTCCCCAGGTTATAGACCCCTCTGCCTAAAAAGGGTCTATCAGCCCTTTTTTATAATAAAACTAAGCATTGCTGCTTACGCAAAGGAGAAATGGACATGTCAGAAACAATTACTGATGCAACGACAGAACAAGCAAACACGCCTGTCAGCCAAGATCAAAATGATTTGCTGGACCAGCTGCTCAAGCCTGAGGTTCAGGAATCTTTGACTACTCTGGTCAACCATCTTCCAAAGCTGACTGAGCTTGTGAATGTATTGACAAAGTCTTATGACTTCGCTCAATCCGTAGCTACGGACAAAACACTGAAAAGTGACACTGTAGGTGCGATTCAGGAAATGGCTTCCCCGGTGATCAAATCCGCTAAGAATGTCGCAGCGAACGTGATCGAGGCTAAAGACCGTGCTGAAGAGAGTCATGAAGTGATCGGTCTTTTTGGTATGCTCAAATTGCTGAAAGACCCGCAAGCGCAAAAAATGTTCCGTTTTGTGAACGCATATCTCCAGGTTTCTGCTGAACGCGCTAAAGAACAACAATAATTCTCTTAATTTTACCAGTAAGGACGGAGGAAAAACTATGTCAAAACATATTGTCATTTTGGGTGCAGGATATGGCGGACTTCTCTCTGCTATGACCTTGCGCAAATATCTTAACAAAGATCAAGCGCGTGTCACCGTGGTGAACCAATATCCGACTCACCAAATCATTACCGAGCTTCACCGTCTGGCTGCAGGCAGCATCGAGGAAAAAGCGATCGCTATGCCTCTTGACAAACTGTTCAAAGGTAAAGACATCGATCTGAAAATCGCAAAGGTTGATTCTTTCTCTGTAGACAGCAAAGAAGTAAAACTGTCCGACGGCTCCAAGCTCTCTTATGATGCCCTCGTTGTCGCTCTCGGAAGTATCACTGCATACTTTGGTATTCCGGGACTTGATAAGTACAGCATGGTTCTGAAATCCGCTGAAGATGCAAACCGCATCCACCAGCACATTGAAGACCGCATTAAAGCTTATTCGCAAACTAAAGATGCAGCTGATGCAACCATCCTGATCGGCGGCGGCGGCTTAACCGGCGTTGAGCTTGTTGGTGAAATTGCCGACATTATGCCAAAATTGGCTCGTAAATACGGCGTAGACCCAGGCGAAGTTAAACTGCTGCTGGTTGAAGCTGGCCCTAAAATCCTGCCCGTACTTCCAGATCATCTTATCGACCGCGCGAAAGCAAGTCTTGAAAACCGCGGCGTAACATTCCTGACAGGTCTTCCTGTAACGAACGTGGAAGGCAACGTCGTTGACCTGAAAGACGGTCAAAAAATCGTTACCAACACCTTCGTATGGACTGGCGGCGTTCAAGGCAACCCACTCGTTGGGGAATCCGGCCTCGAAGTTAACCGCGGACGTGCAACGGTGAATGAATTCATGCAATCCACATCCCATAAAGATGTATTTGTAGCTGGTGACAGCGCTGTTGTCTTTGATGCAACAGGCCGTCCTTATCCTCCAACAGCTCAAATCGCTTGGCAAATGGGCGAGCTGATCGGCTACAACCTGTATGCTTACCTGACTGACAAGGCATCCCAGACCTTTGATCCGGTGAACTCCGGCACACTGGCCAGCCTTGGACGCAAAGATGCTGTAGCTACGGTTGGCGAAAACAACATCTCCCTTAAAGGACTGCCAGCAACCATGATGAAGGAGGCAAGTAACATCCGTTACCTCTCCCACATCAAAGCTTTGTTCACACTGGCTTACTAATCATATAAGCAATCAAGAAAAGCCCCGCTCAAATCATCATTTGAGCGGGGCTTTTTACTAATTTCAGCCGGTCAGCAGCTTGCTTACGTCAGGCTCTTCTCCAGCGTGCTTTGCATGGCAAGCAGCTCCTGCCTTATTTTCGGTGTCAGCGCAAGCTCGGGAACAGCCGGAAGCGTTATGCTGCGCTGCTGCTCGGCACTCTGCGCCATTTTCTCGAACACAAGCAGCAGACGGGCAAGCTCAGGATCAGGCAGTTCGGGCCGATTCGCCGTCCAGGCATAAGAATTCAGCAGGTAACCGAATTGATCGAGTGCCCACACCACGGGCAGCAGCCGCTGCAGCTCCTCCTCGCTTCTCGGGATTTCCCCAAGCGCCGTTGCATAAACCGTAGTCAGGTTAGACAGATGAGTCTTCATGGAACGCTGCTCCCGGCTGTCCTCTGCCTCGTAAGCTGCCGGCTGTTCCGTGAACAGCATGGCAGCAAGCTGGGACTGGCTCCGGATCGTCCGGCCCATCAGATACGGAATCCGGCTTGAGGCGGATCTCCTGCCGAGGATGAGTACACCGATCAGGCCGATAATACTGCCGGTGATGACATCGACGATCCGCGTCCCGGCGAAATACCCTACATCGTGGATGTGCGAGCTCGCCTCCGCCATAAGGATCGCATTCGGTGTCACGAAGAGGATGGCGATCGCATAGTTGCGTACGATCAACAGCTCAGCGAAAAACGTAAAGAGCATAATGGCAACGGAAATGATAAAGCCTTCCGGCTGCGCCCATAAAATAGCGCTCGCTATTAAAATTCCAATCATCGTTCCCAAAGAGCGCTGGATTGCCCGGTGAAATGTTGCAATGACTGTTGCACCCAGCATAACCGAGGCACAGGAAAGAGGTACCAAGTAAGAGCGGTTTAAATTAAAAGCATGCGCCGCCAATGCAGCGATCATTAAGATCATACCGAATCTTAGGGACAGCAGAAACACAAGCGAATTTTTGTCGAAGGCGCTGAGAACGATACTCTTCACCGGCGTTCCGGCTATGCTTCTGTCCTCCCAGCCGTCTTCGGCGTCCGCCTCCAAAATCGCTGCCATTTCCCGCACCGCGCGTAGAAGCCCTTCAAGATCCGAATCCTCCAGCCGCTTCAGGCTGTCCGTTATCAGTATTTCACGGTAGCGCAGAACTCCGGAGACGCTGCGGACTACCTGCCCCAGCGCCGGCGGCAGCGGCTCTCCCTTCCTCAAGTTCCAGGTATCGGTTTCCTGGTAGATCACATGTGCCTGGTGAAACAGCCTGAATAGACGGTAGACCCGTGCGGGTTCCCGCCATACTCTCCCCTGCCCGGCCAAAATGGACTCCGCCTCAACCATGGAGATCAGAGTCTCATGTCTCGCCTTCTTATACTTGCCCGTTCCGGCTGCATCCAGCAAACCCGCCAGATTGGTATACAGCCTGCGGACCGCCTGGGTTTCGGGTCCATGCGGATTCGTGAGCCAGCCCGCCATGGCGATCAGCCATGCCAGCGCTCCTCCCAAAAGAACAAGTGTCCCTCGGGTTAAGGCTTCGGAGGGACCATGCGGCATACCGGAAGCAAGCGCGAAGCTCAGAACGAAGAAAAGAGCGGCAGGCCCTTTGAACTTGAGCGCTCCAAAAATAAAGGTCGCCAGCGCTCCGATCAATCCCAGCACCACCGCGGACAGAACCGGATACGGAGCCAGCAGCGAGCCGCAAAAGACAGAAAAGCCGATGCCTAGCATGACAAAAAAAAGCTTCCTCGCTCTTAAGGCATAAGGCTCATGAAATGTATATAAGTACGTAAATCCCCCAGTCCCCGCCAGCATACCGTAATCGAAGCGCCCCAGCAGAAGGCCGATCAAAGAGGGCAGGCCCAGACATAGGCCCGCACAGATCGCCCGGTTCCATGGCAGGGCTATTCTCTTCATCTCAAACGCCTGGCGGATCATGGGATGAATAGCGGCTCGCCGATGATTTCGCGTGTTCATGCAGCTTCTTCCTTTCTGAATCCTCAAGCCATTTTGAAAAGGGCAGCTTTACCCGAGGCAGAATTCATCCCGCACCGTGTAAAGCTGCCCTAGGCTGGCTCTTGCTATGAACAGTATCTCCATATAGCGAATCAAGTATAACCCCGCAAAGCGAACGAAACTCTCGTTAATGATCTCTCATCTTCATCCATGTATGTAATTCGGAGTCATTGATAAAATCTTAGCTCATACTCGCAGTGTTCGTCGCCGTTTACGTTGCATTTCACTTCCTTGACCGATACCTTGCGGCCCAAAATCCGCGTTAACGCCCCCTCCATGATCGCGCCTTCCAGATCGCATACAAGCTTGCCCTCCTGAACAGGCAGCCCCTCGCAAAAGCAATCCTCCACCGCCACCCGCATCGTATGCTCATCTTGATGCACGATGGCCGGAATCCCGATTTTCAGCTCAACAAATAATCCAAAGAGCTCCTCTACCGTTTGGGCCGGCAGGCTTTCGCCAATTTTGCGCCCAATGGTGGCTGTCGTATTTCTCCCTCCCATCGGCAGCCCTTCATGCATCCCGATCAGACGGATCGCGCGGAACAGCTCCAGCGGAACCTGGTTACCGAGCTCCGTTCTCTTGATATGTTTTAAATCGTCGAATGTAAAGCTTGCCATGTAGATCTCCTCCCGTTTCTTCATTGTCCCTTTTGGCGGAACGGACATGTGGCCACGTGAATGGATGCAGTAGGGCAGCCGTGCTCCGCTTCGTCCAAGCTGTCCAATTGATCTTCCGGAACTTCCGTAATGCCGAGGTTGCGGTCTCCGGGTAATATATTCTCTGCTAGCCCCTCATCATCGTAATCAAAGATATCAGGAGCGATGACGCCGCAAGCTCCGCAGGCAATGCAGGTGTTTTTGTCCACAAAAGTATAGGCCTTCTTCATGTCCTCCCCATCCTCCTGACCGGCTGACAGCGGATCATTCCGCGAACTATCAGCCTTGCCTTTGATGATTTCAGCGTACCATCGCCTCCGAACCAACCTTGTGATTTTCATCACATCATTTTTGTCGGTTCCTTGAGCAGTCGGGATCGCCACACAAAATTCGAGGCTGTCCGCATGTTCTTAAAATTTGCCCTCCCCTATATCCTAAAAAAGGAGTTTATGACGAAATCAAGGGGGAACGGATGCGAAAGCTTGCAGCGAAGGAATTTACGGTCTGGGTGTTTACCCGGACTGAACTGGTCAAGTTTGTGATGGTGGAAATTCTTTTCAGCTCCGCACTTTATGCAGGACTGAGACGGGTGAACGGACATGAGGCTATCGCGATTTTGGGAAGCTCGATCGGTACGCACCTGTTCAAATATGTGGGTCCAGGCGGGAGATTCCCTGTTTGGCGCAGCAAAAAGCAGCCGCAGCCTCTGCCATGGAGTCCGGCGGCTTAACGGGGATACAATGCTCAGAAACCGGTTAAGCTGTTGCTGCTGGTTTTATTCGTATGAGGCGGTTTTCAGCCGTATTCAGCTGATTTCGTTCGTGATGGGATTTTTATAAAATCCTCATGTAAAATATGAATGAAGGAGCGGATGAACAATGAACCGTAAAAGAAGAAGAGTCGCCATCGTAGGCTCCGGCATGGTCGGATCCAGCTGCGCTTACTCCATGATTAACCAGTCCATCTGCGACGAGATCATGATGATTGACCGTACGTATGACCGGGCGCTCGCACAGGCTCTCGATTTGTCGCATTGCATTGATTTCACACATACACGCACCACCGTTTATGCCGGTACCTATGCGGATTGTTCCGATGTGGATGTTGTCATTCTGACGGCTGGCGCGAATCCAAAACCGGGGCAGAACCGGATGGATGTGCTGGCAGAGGCCGCGGAAATTACGCGCCAAATCGTGACTCCGATCGTAGAGAGCGGATTTAACGGCATATTCATCGTTGCCGCGAACCCGGTCGATGTCGTCACCTACATGATCTGGAAGCTGACCGGATTTCCGCGTCACCGCGTGATCGGTTCGGGCACTTCTATCGATTCCTCCCGCCTCAAAACGCTGCTCTCCGACGTTTTCTCCATCGATCCGCGCAGCGTAAGCGGATATGCGCTTGGCGAGCATGGGGAGTCGCAGTTCGTGGCTTGGTCGCATGTGACCATCGGCGGCAAGCCGATACTCGATATTTTGGCCCAGCATCAGGAGCGTTTCAGGCATCTTGATTTAGAGGATATTGCTCGCAAAACGAAAGACGCGGGCTGGGAGATTTTCACGCGCAAAGGCTCGACCCATTTCGGAATCGGCAGCGCGATTGCCCATATTGCACGGTCCGTGCTCAATGATGAGCATAAAATAATCGCCGTATCCGCCATACTCGACGGAGAGTACGGCCAATACGGCGTATGTGCCGGCGTTCCGGCGATTATCAGCAGTGATGGTATTCAGGAACTGCTCGAACTGAAGCTGAATGAGGATGAGCAGCAGCGTTTTAACGATTCTTGTGAGCTAATCCGCCACAATCTGTCCGGGCTGGCATTGGATCCGATATAAGGATAAGTATTGCCTTTAAGATTCAAGACAATAAGAGTATAATGGGAAATAAACCCAATTGAATCGGGGCGAATCCCATTGATGATGATCGCAGCCGCCTTGTCCATCGCACTGATGTGCGGATTTTATTTCGCTGTAGCCTATTTCGGAATTAAATTATTTTTCAAAAAAGTGCTGCACCGGTCCGTGGATCCGATGCTGCTCTTGGGTGCTATTGTAATTTTGGTGTTCTGTATCCAAATCATGCAGAGATTATGGTATCACCAGCCGATGGATGCAACCTTGCTGCTGCCGCCAGTAGCCGGACTCTCCGTGTTCCTGCGCCGAGTCCGAAGCAGAAGCCGCAAATAATTAACGACCGCTTTTCTTATAGGAGCCTTAACCCGCCTTCCGGCATATGAAGATCATTTCCGGACTGGCAGAGGTTAACGGCTCCTTTTTCCATCCGCCATAAGCATGAATGATGTGAAATCCGGTCATCTGCAGCAGGCGGATGTTGATGCTGCTTTTGCAAAATAGATGCAACCAAAATTCACGGCTTATCCAAGCTGCGGACTGCTTATTCTCCTGCAAGCATGCCCATCTCCGGCGGCACTCTGTGCTTCGTGGCCTGCTCGTATCCGTAAGCGATCTTGATCAGTGTAGGTTCACTGTAAGCAGTACCGATGAACGTGATACCCTGCGGGCCTTTGGTGATATAGCCGCCGGGAGCAATAACCCCATCCTGCGCAATGCCGCCCGGCACGGTAATGACAGGATATCCGGCTCTGGCCGCGATATCATCGCCTTCCTCACAGCCCAGGAACAGCAGCGCATCGAGGTTATATTTCTCAAGCGCATAATCGATGCCTTGTGCCCGTGACATTTCTTCATTCACGCGGATCGTGTCCACATATTCCGGCTCGGTCAGCGTTCCGCTGGTCGACTCGGATGCCTCCAGCACATTTTGTCCGTATTTCAGGCATTGCTCAGCATGTTCGTTGTTAAAAGCGATAACCTCTGCCAACGTATGGACAGGGATGTTTTCCGGCAATGGGGCCAAATAGTCATTCACCCCTTTTTTGAATTCATAGCGCAGAACGCTCCAATTCCAATCTGTTTCCTGGCATGGCAGTTCTACCGGATCGATGATGGCTGCTCCCTCGATGCGGAGCACTTCAATGGCAGCCTCCAGAATCTGCATCCGGTCAGGGTCCAGCTGACTGTAATAGAACCGCGGGATCCCGATCCGCGCCTGCTTCAGAAACGAAGCATCCAGAAAGGGCGTATAATCGGTTAGAAAATGTCCTTGACTCGTTTTTGTGACTTCATCCCGTTCATCCACTCCCGTCATGGCACCCAGCATAATCGCTGCATCGGTAACGGATCTGGCCATCGGTCCAGCGGTATCCTGAGTATGGGTAATCGGTATAATTCCCGAACGGCTGACCAGACCGACTGTTGGCTTGATGCCCACCAGCATGTTCTGACTGGCCGGGCCGATGATGGAGCCGGAGGTTTCCGTACCAATCGCTGCGGCTGCAAGGTTGGCAGCCACGGCCGCTCCTGAGCCTGAACTGGAGCCGCCGACGAAGAGCTCTCCCGGACCATATGGATTTAGGCAAAGTCCCCGGCGTGTACTGTATCCGGCCCACATTCCATCTGCCATGAAGTTGGCCCATTCCGTCATATTGGCCTTCCCGAGGAATACGGCACCTGCATTCCGCAGCTGCGCAGCGACGAATGAATCCTGCGCCGCTACATGCTCCGCCAGGGCCAGTGTTCCTGCACTGGTATGCAATGCATCATGGGTATCGATATTATCCTTCAGGAGCAGGGGAATGCCGTGAAGCGGTCCCCGGCTTCCTTTTTCATATCGCTCGTCGTCCAGCGCTCTGGCGATGCTTATCACTTCCGGGTTAATCTCAATGATGGATCTCAGTTTTCCGTCATAACGCACAATCCGCTCCAGATAGATCCGAACCAGCTCCTCGGAGCTCGTCTCGCCCGCTTCCATTGCAGCCTGCATACGGCGGATATCCGCCTCGATGATCCATTCTTCTATCTTCATGTTATTTTCCATTTGACATCACCTCAACATCGTAGTGAGGAGCTGCAGATGCCTGTTTTAGACGTCCGCATATTTCTCCATATGCTGTCTGTACAGCTTCCACGCTCCCTGTTCCTTGCGGAATACTTCCATAGCCAGTACGCTGGCTACCTTCGTGCCTTGCAGGCTAAAGTTCACAATGGCCGATATAATCAGTTCATTGTCTGAGCGCATGTTCCGGGTAAGATCGACATACTCCCAGTGTGGCTGCTTCCCTTCATACATAGCCAGCGTATCGATATTATCTGTTTTATAATGCTCCGATCGGTAAACCTCGTAATCCCTGTCCGGGTAGTAGCCGAAATATCCGATAAAATCATCCGAAATCCAAGCATTTACCTCTTCCACGGTTCCCTCATTGATCACCCTGCGGTACTCCTCTATTGCAGCAAATGCATCGTCAAACACGCAACCACATCCCCATAAAATGATATTTAAAAGATGTTCATTTTTCTAAATTTAAGTTCCGCTTGGATTCTGCAGAACGATTCTGCACCCATCCGGATCGCAAATGGCAACGCCGTTCACTGGACAGATTTTCTGAAGACACAGCCGGATAGACCATGCAATGCAGCCTGTCTGCGATTTCGCCATTACAGGTTTTATCAGGCGTTTATTCCATTTTTATCTAATTCATCATATCAGCTTTAGCGTCTGCAATGCTATCTTAAGAATGGTTATAATCATTGTTTCCAGCAGCTTCACCCGTTTCATGAATAGGGCGGTCTTCGATGATAGATATTCTATCTGCGATGCGGCGGTTCGGACAATAATCTATGTATCTTCCAGTAACCTTTGTTTTTTCATATAATTCGTATTAAGCCAGCTAATTTCTGATCATAATGGCAATCTCTATTAAGGGCAGGTATATCTCATGATCATTTATCAGGAACATATGCAAAATATCACCGAAGCGTCCTTTGCGGACGGCTTCTTCGACGGATGGCCGAATCCGCCTTCTACCGCAACCTTCGACCGGATTCTTCAAAATGCTACTCATATCATACTGGCAATTGATGAACATACCAATCACGTCGTCGGATTTATTACAGCGCTGTCCGACCGGGTACTGACGGCCTATATTCCTTTGCTGGAGGTCGTGCCTTCCTATCAAAACCGGGGTATTGGAAAAGAGCTGACCCGGCGAATGCTGGACAAGCTGAAAGATATCTATATGATCGATCTGCTGTGCGATACGGAACTTCAAGATTTCTACGCCGGGCTTGGCATGAGAAAGGCAACGGGGATGCTGATCCGGAACTACGAGCATCAATCCGGCAAAAAGGGTACTGCGGCAGAATGAAGGATGCCAAGAGATATTATCAAGCCGCGTGCGTGAAAAAGCTCTCATTAAACTGCTGCCAGCTCTGAATACAAGTCCAGGGCTTGCAGCGCAACCCGGTAGTCGATTCCCGAGATACGGCTGATGCGATGCGCCCATTGTTCATTCGTATTCAGCCCGTCCTCTCTCTCAAGTCCGCTGTTCTTGCTGACAAAGCTGGTCCAGCGGTCAAACTCCCAATGCACCACCTCGCCCGGCTGATACAAACGATGCTCCACAAGCGGATGCCGCAGCAAATGCTGGGAATGATTCGCTGCTGCAAGCAGATCCTCCATCGAAATTGGCGTGAGATCGAAGGACTGCGTGCTCATTTTCCCGTTGGGTCTTACGTAACTGAACCCCACGTTCTGCGCCGAGGAATTGTTGGATACCTGAATCCGTCCTCCAGTAATAAAACCATCCACGGCTTCCTCTGTGAAGCACTGATGGTTCCGATCCACTAAAATGGGCTGTATCCATTGATCTCCCAGATCACAGAAGAACCGTCCACCCGCTTCATCCAACGCTACAACTGCCACATGTGCATGCGGAGATCCCAGATCATGCCCGACGGCATAGGCAGGAATGCTTTCCGTATGAAAGGCATCCAGCAGCCAGATCGCCAGATCAAAGCAGTTGCCTGTAATTCCGTACTGCTCCTTATGCTCTTTCATGACACGAACGCTGCGCTGCCCTCCTTTTTCAGGCTGCAGGCTGTACCAGGCCTTGGTCAACGTCTCCATTGGATAACCGTCAAAACGATGCCACACCCGCAGCAGTTGTTCCGGTGCTTTCATGTCCGTCCACTCTCCCCCCGTTCATTCCGAGCATTTATGTATTCGCTAGCAACAGCTATTATTGCATCTTATCCTGCTGAAGGGCTTCCTCAAGCACCAATCCTACTAGCCGGTGTTCATTTACCACATGTTCAAACTCCGCCGGCTCGACCCAGATCCGGGACAGGCACTCATGCTCGCGGCTGAAAGGGAGGCGTTCCGTAATATCCATGCGGTAAAACAGCTGATAGCCAATCATCGGATATTTTCCTTTTGGGTCAAAATGCTCGTCCTCTTCGTGATTGATCTCCATCTTTCCGAGATAAACCACCGTTCCCTCGACGCTTCCTTCCTCCATTGCTTCTCGATGAAAGGCCTCCTCCGGCGTCTCTCCCGGCTCCACATGTCCTCCCGGCAAATTAAAACCGCGTCCCTGCACATGTACAGCGAGTACATTCCCTTGATGAAGGCATATCCCGTGAACACTGGTGACCAGCGCCGGATCGGGCTGCTCATCTCCCGGAATCCAGGTCAGCTTGACCCTATGTCCATTCCAATGTTCCCATATTGATTGATTCATGCTGCATGCTCCTTTCGTAATCCGTAATAGAGATTCTGTAGTTTATGGGGATGATTCTTTCGATCACTGTTGTCGTATAAACATCTAGTCTGATTGATATAGCTTCACCTTTAGCTGTGAACGGCTTCGTCCTGATCCTCAGGCGCATTCTCCATAATTCGAATACTGACCGGCATCTTCATGATCTGGGTCAGTTTGAATTCTACCATTTGATTCACTTCAAGCTGCCCATATACTTCAGGAACGGTAATTTTGACCTGTTTCAGCTTCTCTTCGGTCGTCAGTACATTGACTACCCGGCCCTCCTTGTTGATCACTTTGCCTTCAAAGCTTATCTGTCTCTTTGAAAATAAGTCTGTACCAATAAAGATGGATATCGTAATAAAGATCAGCCCAAGAACAAAAAACAGCCCCGCTATGCCGGAAGCTTCATGCATTTGTATTTGCAGAGCAAGCTGAAGACAGCAAAAGACCACAACAAATAAAGCACTGGCAAACCATTGAGTCAAGTTTTTATAAGGATGTAACCCCATCCGAACTCCTCCTCATGTCATGTACCGACCTTTTTGATGCTTCAGAGGAATACTTCCCCATATATATGTATGCGGCAGGCTTCCAAACCCGCTCCTCGGACCGGCCTATTTTTATGGCCAAAGAAAAAACGCCCTTTGCTCTTGCTTCCACAAGCCGCCGGGCGAATCCTGCCTAATGCTGTATTTTGCTGATAGTATATGTCCTATGATATGCCTGCTACTAAACCAGAGCTGTTTAGACAATCAAGCTGCTGACAGCAAATGCTGTTCCGATGAACACCAAGCACAGCAGGGTAGCTACCGCGACGTTGCCTTTTTGTAAACTGTCAGCGATATTAAAGCCAGGTGTAACCAGTTCGAAAATCCAATAGGCTGCCACAAGGCATACATAACCGACGGCAAACCACATCGCCAAAAACCAGATGGACGTATTCGTAAATGCCGCAACGCCAAGCACGATGGCCGTAGCCAGAAATTTGCCGCCCAGTGCCAGACCGACCGCCACATTCCCTTTTTTCAATTCCTCCATATCCTTAAATGGCGTCATCCAGCTGAAAATCAGCATTCCCAGCAGCTGCAGCACAATGATGACAAGTACGCTTACGACCAAATTAACGACGACGGTCAACTCGCCCACCCCCTGAATTTTGCGTAGGCCGATTCATAATCGGCAAAATCATGAATCTCTTCAAGCTTTACGGAAACCTTTTTCTTCTTCTCCAAATCCTTGTACCGTGCATCATCAATCGGCTGCTTGATCCGGTTGCCTGATGGAAGCTCCAATACGGCGAAATTACGCGTCTTTTCCTTCAATTGCGTTTTATAGACGCCGACCAAGTCAATTTCCGTCGTTACGGGAACCTTCAGGTCGGCCATGTCCTTTTTGGCATCTTCCTGCGTCTTGAAGGTCTTAATCGTGCTCCACGCGGACAGCTGGACGTTGCTGCGCTCATTCGCATCGGTGGTCATTTCCGCATCCATATATTGCAGTGCCCAGATTTTATCTCCCGTCGCATAGTTTTCGTCATTTGGCATCAGCTCGTTATCCGGCAAAATGGTCATATCACTACCGATCAAATCTCCGACGCTGCTCTCAACAATGCGGTAATCCCACGGCACACGGGACACATTGTCCAGCGAAGCCTCCTCAGAAGAATTGGTATGAAAGACCGAGCTCTCATTGCCAGAGCAGGCATTCAGCAGAAGCACAGCCAGCATGGAGAGCGCCAGAACAGCAGCGAGTTTGAATCCCGGTCTCGCGTTCCGGCGTATGTCGTCCCGATTTCTTCTCATCTATTTCACTCCTATCGCGATAAAATGACTCGTATTCCCTGTGATCAACCCACCGGCTCTGCCGAGCAGACCGCATGGTTTTCCGTTAATCATGAACATTCCGGTCAATAGACGGCGTTCTCCGGCAACCGTGCTGATCTCCGGAAGATTCGCTCTCATTTGATAGACGGAAGGGAATAATTCGCTCGTATCAAAGCCGTCCTCATCCTTGATTTCCAGCTCTCCCTCGCTGTCGAACATTTGAACGGAGCCGCCTTCACGTCCGAACATGGATTTGGAGACGTAACTGCCAGAAAAAACAGGTTTGTTGTAGGTTGGCAAAATATAATTTTCAATCGCTTCGCGTTCCTCCGCGTTATAAAGAAGCCCCAGTTCATACAATCCCCAAGCCGCAGCAATCAGTCCTTTGGACTGCAGCAAAATGCTGTGTGGCGGATTAAACAGCTCAAGCTTGCCGGTCTCGATGGAATAGGCAAGCGCATCGCCCGCATCATCCACGGACATCCATTCCTTCGGATACAGGGCGAACATGCGCTTAATCTCACGTCCGGTGCCATCCTTTACGATCCCCTCGTCTATAGAAAGATCGAGGCAATCGACACATTTCACATCCAGGCCGCTATGCTTCACAAGAGCATCTATCGTTCCGGAATCCTCCAGATGTTCGCCATAGGCAATGCAGGCCGCCGTATCCGGCTTCTCCATCCCCCAGGCTGCAGCGATTAGCTCCTTCATCCGGACATTGGGCGAATCGATGCCCGCCTCTTGGCACATCCAGGGCGTAACGATTGAAGCCTCCACGTAACCCGTTGGTGTATCTGCATTCAGTTCATACAGCTTAATGCTTCCATCAGCCGAGACGGCATAATCAAACCGCGCATAGCGGCTGATCAGGTTCTCTTCAGGCAGCGGGCAAATATCGAGCATATCCCATAAAATCTCCGGTATGCCGATCAGCTCATACAGATTCCGGTTGCCGTGCACATAACGTACCGTCCGGTCGAGAATACGCCACAACCGGGCAGAGGCTTGTTCCAGCTCCTGGTATGTTTCTTGTTTCATGACAACCAGTTGATCAAGCCAATACTCCTCATCTCCAATATCCGCCCAAGTAAAACCCAGCTTGCCGAGCTGCTCTACACGTTCCTTGCGGTCCTGTCCGCCTGGCTCAAGTACTTCAAATACACTGTTCATCATCCGCCAAACCCGCTGCTCCGTGAGCTTGAACCTGAACCCGAAAAGATGCCTGATTTCGAGCTGGAGCTGCCGGACGAGCTGTAGCCGCTGGATTTGCCGCCAATCCCGCCAGAGCCTGAAGACGTGCCACGACGGGTGATCGAGCCGGTAGATCTGGAGGTTTTCGGTGTAACCGTGGATCCGACGACCGGCTTATTTTGAAATGTGCTGCTGGTATACGAACGCGGCTTGTAAGTCTGGGATGTGCCGGTGTAATAAGTACGCCGGTTGTCATAATACGTGCTTGGCCGGTAGCTTGAACCGCTGTTAAATAAGAAGTGGTACAACAGCAGATCATCCCAGCCAAATCCGGAATGGCTCGTGCCGTAGTTATTGATAATGGTCGTATCTCCGCTGCCCGTGCTTCCGCTCTGTGTCTGATCTTCCTTTTCCTTTTCTTCGGGGAGAGGAATGTTCCAGTCCGCATTTTTATCGAAATATGCCTTCACTTCCTCGGTCGACCATGAGACCAGCTTAGGCTCATCCGTTGTACCGTTTGTAGCGTCTGCAGCCGTTACACCAGACATCAGGAAAGCATTCGCGAGAAGAGCCACACCCAGCGATGTGGACAAAACCTTGATCGGCTTACCTTCAGGCGTGAACAGCTTGGAGACTGATTTTTCTCTATCCTGCGGCTGTTGTTCATTTGCCATGATTGGTTCCTCCTTTCATTGCGGCGAATCTACTCGTTGCGGATCCGGACCAGCAGAAGCTCAAGCTTGCCCTCATCCACATTCAATCTTCCTTCAATAGCCTCGTACTCCCGGCCTCCGACAACTAGATAATTCACATGTTCGAGCGCCGCGACCATATTCATGCTCCAATTACGCTCTTCAATCTGCCGGAGCTCACCGTTTGGCATTTTCTCCGTTAAAATCACGCTCATATCATTACCCATTACGCGCCCTCCCTTGTTCTATACCACTCATATGTCATTTGATACGTAAGAATGAAGTGGTCCGTTCCACCTTGAATCATATATTTCTCAAAACATTAATTCACAGAAAATGGAATCATGCATCTACCAGAATAAAACCTCTTAAACAGAAACGCAATCAAATATTGCCTTTTTACTGCAAAATTCGGGTTCGCCTTTTGTACTCCCCATATATTGAATCTTCACTACATAACTAGACTCAGCTCATGCTTATCTTAACTTTTTTTCATGCTGTACAACAGCAACCTTATTCTGGATAAAACGTCTAATATATGAATGGAAATTATAGTTATTCTATGATTCTCAAAAAAATGAATTGCAGAAAAGAGGTACATAATGAATAAAACCAAGTTTCTCCGCATCGGAACGATATCCGCCCTCACAGCTGCTATGCTGTGCAGTGTAAGCTCCGTTCCCGTAACCCATGCCGATTCTCCTGCCGTTTCGTACAGTTATTGGGCCCCCGAGCAGATCAAAGCCCCTCTGCAAAAACCGCAGTGGACGGCAGCCGTCGACCCCAACGCGGCCGCGGCAGTTACCGATGACGGAACGGTGCTTTCCTTTTCCGGGAAAAAGCTGATCGCCCTGAATCTGACTAACGGTAAAAAGATATATACCTACGGCAATCAGCTGAAGCCCAAAGTACAATACTTGAAAGGCAGCGCCTACGGCATTGGGGAAGACGGCCGTGTATATGCCATTAATGCCAAAACAGGAAAAGAGCTTTGGCATACAGCCGCAGGCTTGACCGATGTGGATTCTCCTATTGTGATCGGGGATACCGTCTATGTGACCAAGAAAAATGCAGTGATTGCTTTGGAAGCAGCTACGGGCAAACAGCGCTGGAAGGCAGTCGAGGAACAGGCTGAAAACGGCGGCTCGATAACCATGGAGGAGGATGGGGTGGTTTTCGTATCCTATATCCTCTCCGGGGCACTGTCATTCTCTCAGGTAAACGCCATTGATAAGAAAACGGGCAAGATATTATGGAAAGCAGACCATCATGAAACGCCAATCAGCGTTAGGGATGGACTGGTCTACTCCAAAGCGGAGCCAACTCCATTTGGTGAAGAAAGTGATACATTGAAGGCAACTTTTTCCGTTCTCAATGCCAAAACAGGCAAACTGATGGGAGAGCGGGTATACTCTTGGCCGAAAGCGGATGTGAATTCCACCTCTTCCGGTTACAGCGGCTCCATGCTGCTTGACGGAAACGATCTTTACCTGGTTACGGAAACATCTGTATCCAAGTATGACTTCAGCCACTACGAACCGGAAGGCAAGCCGCTGAAAAAATGGATCAAGCCGGGCAGCCTCATTTCCCTCATCGGTTCGGTGCATGCCGGCAGGATTTATTTTATGGACTACGCTACAAATGCAGTTTTGGGCATGAAGCTCGCGGATGGCCAGAAAGTAAATTGGAGAACTGACAATCCGCCGATCCAGACAGATATTTACGGTAACGGTGTTTATGTCGGGCAAAGCGACGGTATATTCCGTGGTTATAATCTGCAAACGACGGCTCCGGCGTTTACCGTTAATACAGGGTCTCGCAATTACGGTCCGACCCTCCGCTCCGGCAATATGCTGATTATTCAGGCCAAGGATGCCGGCAAGCTGATTACCGTTCCGGTGCCGAAGGCACTGCAGTAAATTCTCCTGAACCCGTTTTCGGATGCAGTCATGCCTTGAACCCCTGTATAATAAAACGCTGTTAGAACTTAAAAGGCACCCCTCTGGGTGCCTTTTGCCGTTTGTCTAACGCGACTGCGCCGCTAAAGTTCAATTTCTTGATTTTTACACTTTTCCTAAATATGACTAATGTTTAATCTTATAAAAAATTAGCGGGATAAGGTGTACATGGCATGAACGGATCGGGATTTCACGATCCTTTCTTTTTTTCTAATCCTCCGGCTGCCAAGGAGAGCAAGATAACAACCAGTGCGATCGCTGCATTCCATGTAAAATGATCTCCCAGAATAGATACGCCGAGAATGATGCCAATGGGCGGTACCAGATAATTGTTCAGGGAGGTGAACGTGGCGCCTGCACGTTGGATTAACAGATTGTAGAACATATATACAATCCCTGCATGGAAGCTTCCAAGGATAACTACGGCGAGGATTTGCTTGGGAGTCAAGACCACATGAGCCGGGTCTTCGAGCAGAAAAGCAAGCGGGACTAACATAACGGAAGCCGCGAAAAGCACATTCCTCATGGCCAAAATGGAGGACATCGGAGGCAACCGTTTTATCAAGATTAGCGATCCTGAAAAACTCACCGAAGCTCCGAGCAATGCCAGATAACCGGCGAAGCTGCCGCTATGGAGGGAAGTACCCATATCGGGCACAAACAGGATGCCGATACCGGCCATTCCCATGATAACGCTGAACCATTTGGCTGAAGAAATAGTTTCGCCGGGCACGAACAGCTTGACGAACAGGATCGTGAAGATCGGAATCGTTCCCATCAAAATGGATGCCATGCTGCTGCTTATGGTTTGCTGTCCCCATCCGATCAGGATGAAGGGAATGACCGCTTCAAGTAAACCGATCCATATATAGATACGCCAAGGCGCTTTTTTCGCTGAAAGCGGCTGCTTCTTCCCCAACATGATATCAAGCAGTGCAAGAGTACCTGCGCCAATCAACGCTTTGGCCGCCGCAAGGGTGACGGGAGGTACGGAGCCGATCACAAGGTCGACCAGAAAAAACTGCGATCCCCAAATCAGACTGATTCCGATGAGGAGCAGATAGGATATCCTTTTCATAGCTTCTATTCCTTCTAGCCTGCATGCAGGAGGGTTTATTAAGGTCCTTGCCTTGATTCTAAGGGGACGATATCCATTCTACAATAGAAGAAAACCTCATCTGTACCGGTACAGATATGATCAGAAAAGGGACGAGTTTGTAATTGAATACTCCGTTCCGGGTGTTTTTCGCAAAAAAAGAGGACCGCTGATCATTCAGTAGTCCTCTTCTCTATTTGAGCCTACGCCTGGGGCGAAGCCGTCTTCTTCAAATAAGTTCTCCAGGTGATGCACCACTTCGCAGGGTCATCGAAGCTGGAATCGTCAATGCGATGCACGGTGCTGCGGGTCGGCGCATTTTTGACCGTTTCCGGCTCACTGTAGGCTTCCTTGGAAATTTGCGCGAGTGCCTGAATGTACTCGTCCAGATCCTCCTTGGAGTAGGATTCCGTCGGTTCCAGCGTAAACGGCTGCGGTACTACGTATGGATGATGGCTGGTCCAATAATGCAGTCCAAAGTCGCACATCCGGCGTGTCACATCCTCGGTTGTGACCCCGGTATCTTCGGTCATCTTTTGCCAGCTGTAGCGTACCTGCTCCAGACGGTTACCCTTGATATAAGGAGCAGAAGCACCCGGAATTTGCAGGATTTTATGATAGAGATAATTGTTGTTCAGTACGGCCACCTGGGCGACGTTCAGCAGGCCTTCCGCTCCGAGGCTGCGAATCCAGGCGTATGATCTGAGCACGGTCTGAGCCACGCCATGGAAGCTTCGCACCTTGCCAATGCTGAGCTCTCCCGGCTCCTGAAGCTCGTAACGCTCGCCGCTGCGGCTTACAACTGGCCCCGGCAGGAATGGAGCTAGTGCTTCGGTGACGCCGAGGGCGCCCGTTGCCGGTCCTCCGCACATATGCGGTGCCGCAAAGGTTTTATGAAGGTTGAAAAAGCACATATCGAATCCTGCTTCCTTCGCGCGGGTAACGCCGAGCAGTCCGTTCGCATTGGCCTGATCATAGTAGCAGATGCCGCCTGCGGCATGCACGATATCCGTGAATTCCCGGATGCGCGGGTTGAAAATACCGGTATCCTCGGGGTTCGCTACGACGAAGCCTGCCGTCCGGAAGGAGACTGCGCGCTTCAACTGCTCAATATCCGGAAAACCGTCTGCATCCGGCTGAACCGTGATGATTTTGTAGCCTTTGACGACTGCTGTGGCGGCCTGAGAGGGATGTGAGAACATCGTCGTGATGATTTCGTTGCGCTGCTCTCCCTCTCCTCTGGACTCGTGATAGGCACGGACGATGGATGCCATCGTGAGCAAGGCTTGTGTGCCGCTGCTCGGCTGAAAGGAGAACCGGTCCAAACCGGAAATCTCGCGCATCGCCAAATCAAGCCGGTGATATACCTCCAGAATGCCCTGCACATCGTCCACATGCTGCAGCGGATGAAGATCCATCATTTTCGGCGTACGGATCATCATTTCGTTAACGCGCGGGATGTATTTCATGGTACAGGTACCCTGGCCGATCTCAACGTTGAAATCCGATCCCATCGTTTCCTGGGACAGACGCAGGTAATGACGCAGCACTTTGGCCTGGCCGATTTCCGGCAGAGCCGGAGGCTCTGTGCGCATCATGCTGTCCGGAATGACCGAGATCCCATCTCCGACAGCCGCTTCAATCGCCGACTCCGCCTGCGGGGCCTCCACACCACGCTCTCCTTGCTTATGCAGTTCAAAAATAATCGGCTCATCCCATTTGGCTTGATGAAAATTTCGTACTGTATGCTCGCGTGCGATGCGTTTCATCAGCATTCCACTCCCTTCATTCCCCGGCTGCAAATGCGATCCAGCGCTGCTGCAAGCAGCTCGATATCCTCCTGGGTGTGAACCTCTGTGACACAGAGCA
Source organism: Paenibacillus sp. J23TS9 (assembly GCF_018403225.1). Classification (NCBI taxonomy): domain Bacteria; kingdom Bacillati; phylum Bacillota; class Bacilli; order Caryophanales; family Paenibacillaceae; genus Paenibacillus; species Paenibacillus sp. J23TS9. The sequence goes on from NZ_BOSG01000002.1 coordinate 300,253, forward strand.
GCATGCTCTGACCAAGCTCAGGAAAGTCAGCGGATAAATCGTGACCGCCCTGAATGCCTTCAATACGCAGCTGTTTTTGAATCTCCTCTACCGTCAAGCCTGTCTTCGTAAAATCCGCAACAAACTCTTTGAAAAATGGGGACTGCAATCGGACGGACATGCCCTCAATTTCTTCAAGCAGCTTCGCAGCATACTGGGATTTTTGCATAATCGTCTGGCCCAGCTCCTGCATGCCATGAGGTCCGAGCAGTGCGAGGTACACCCCCGCCGTAATACCCCACAGCGCCGTTTGGGTTCCAACGGATTCTTTTCCTTTTTCCCGGTCATGGAATGAAGTCCGTTCATAAGCGACGTCCCCGAAGCCGTACTCGCCTTCCACGATCGTAGGAGCGATACCGAACAGGCGTGAAGGATACTCCATCACATATTTCTCTTCATTACGGGTGGCGATAAAGCCCGCCTGGCCGCCGCCGTAATTCATGTGCATCCCGAGGGGCTGCAGATCGCCGCATACGATATCTGCGCCGTATTGGCTTGGCGGTTTGAGTACTCCAAGCGAAATCGGGTCCACTCCAACTACACATACCGCGCCTGCTTCATGGACAATGTCGGCAATTTGCCGTCCCTGTGACTCGATCGTGCCGAAGAAGGATGGATTCTCAAAATACACCGCGGCCGTATTGCTTGTGATTTTATTACGCAAATCCTGAAGATTCAGCTCACCGGATTCTGTCCGAAAATCAACCAGCTGATAAGACAGGTCCGGCGTAATGTAGTTGACGATGATCTTCAGCTTATCCTTGTCGATCGTTCCCGCAAGCAGCACCTCCGTACGTCCGGTCATCCGAGCGGCCATCCGCAGCGAGGTCGACGCAGCCTGCGCCCAGTCAAAGGTAGGCACGTTCACAACATCCATATCCAGCAGCTCCGCCATAAGGCTCTGGTATTCGAACAAAGCCTGGAACCGGCCGTGATCCTCATATGGCTCCCCTGCATAAGCTGTCACAAACTCGGAACGCTGGTTAATTTCATCGCATACTGCCGGAATGAAATGCGGCCAGCAGCCTGCCCCGAGAAAACTGACGACATCCTGCGTGCTTTCGTTTCGGTTCAACAGCCGACTGACATGCCGTCTCAGCTCCTGCTCGCTTAAAGCAGGGGGCATATCCATCTCTTTCTTCAGCTTTAGCTCATCCGGAATGATCCGGTACAAATCCTCGATCCGTTCTACTCCGATCTCATCCAGCATCTGGCGCTGAACTTCCGGAATCATGTTCGGTATATAGGGATGCGAAGATGCCCGTTTATGCTGTGCCATATTGTCATCTCTCCTTATGCCAAATTGGAACGCTTATCTGTGTCAAACCTGGACCTTCTTAGGCCAGACCGCCGCCATCTACCACCAGCACGCTGCCGGTGACCCAGGCAGACAACTCCCCAGCCAGGAAAAGAACCGCTCCGGCGATATCCTGCGGCGTACCCAGCCGCTCCAGCGGTCGTCCCGTTGCCGAGGAAACGAGGAAAGACGACTCTTCCTTCCCGAGCTGCTTGGCTTCATCCCGCAGCAGCGGAGTGTCCGTATCGCCCGGGCATACGCAGTTCACGCGGATGTTCTGCGGCCCATGGTCAATCGCCATCGCCTTGGTGAGATTCACCACGCCAGCCTTCGCTGCGCAGTAAGCAGCCGCCTGATCGCCGCCCTTTAGTCCCCAGCCCGAGCCCGTGTTGATGATGCTGCCTCCTCCCCCCGCAGCCATATGCGGAATAACGTATTTGGAGAGCAGATAGACTCCTTTCAGGGATACGTCCATGACTAGATCCCAATCCTTTTCCTCAAGCTCCACCACTGTTTTGCGGCGAATGACGCCTGCATTATTGAAGAGAATATCAATCTGGCCAACCTCTCCGGCAATCGTGTCTGCCGTCCGTTGGCAATCCTCTCCAGATGTCACATTGCAGCGGAAGAATTGGACCTGCCCGCCGTTATCACGGATGCGTGCCGCAGCCTTTTCCCCATTATCTTCATGAATATCAAGCAGCATGACCTTTGCGCCAAACTCCGCCAGCAGCTCGGCGGTGGCGAAGCCAATCCCGGAAGCACCTCCTGTCACCACGGCTGTCTTCCCGTCCAAGCGCAAAATGTTCTGATTATTCGGCATGTTGTTTCACTAGCTCCTTTCGCATGACGGCTGGCGATGCAGCCTGATTGGAATATGGCATAAGAATGAATCCGTAGTTGAATACTTCCGGCCTCAGCTCATAAGGCGGAAGCTGGGCAGGGCCGCAGCTGTTGCTGCCAAGGCCATTCTGGCGGTAATCGAGATGGAGGGAGACGGTATCTCTCGGTGTTAGATCTTTCAAGTGTCCCGCCTTCTCCAGATCCTCCGCAGTATAGCGGTGAGCGCTGAATTCGATGACTGGCAGCCCTACCGCCAACAGGCCCATACCCCGGCTGCTCGTCAGAGATACCCAGCTCACCTCGGTGCGGTTGCCGTTATCCTGCGGGACCATATATGGCGTGAATAATTCATCGACTGAAGCATGATAGACACCAAAAAGGTTAGCATGTTTACTGTCCGCATATGACTCGCCCGGCCCCCTTCCTGCCCAGTCCGCGAGGTCCATCGTACCCGGCAAGGTGAGATCAAGCCCAATCCGCGGCAGCATTTTCGGCGGTGTACCCTCCGGAACTCCATCAACGGCAACATGCATTCGGCCATCGCCATGCAAAGTATAGCGGCAAATACAGCGGAAGCCCCAATCAAACACCGGTGGAGCGATGCGCGTACGAATCGTTACTGTTACGCCTCCGTCACCGTTCCGCTCCCAGGAAGCTTCGTCAATCCGCTGCTGGAGTAGATGCAAATAGGCTTTACGCCATTCCTGAACCACGTACATATCATTGTCGATAGGGGCTCTCCAGAAGGAGAGCTTCGGCCCCCCACCGTTTGCGATCATGTCGGTTCCGGCAAAAGTCCAGGACTGAATAGCCCCGTCCATCATGTTAAAAACAACTTCAAAATCCGCCCCGGTGACCTTCAGCAAATGTCCATGCTCTGTGCAGTTCAAGAAGCCCGTCGCTGCATCAGCTCCAGCATTCGCCGGCAGAAATTCCTGCACGGGCAGCAGCTCTTCCGGTACACGGAACTGAGCTGTCGCCACTTCATGGCCTTTCATCGCCCAGATGCAGTCCGTGCGGAGTACATAACGGATCGTCAGGTAAGTATCACTTAAAGACGTAACATGCAGCCCTGACAAATCATATGGCAGTTTAAGCTGAGCTTTGCTATGCGGCCTAACAACAGGAAGAGGTGCCGAGCCGCTTTGCAGAAGAACTCCATCCGCTTGAATAGACCAGGATGCTTCCAGGAATTCCAGACCGCTAAAGTCCAGTCTGTTCTCCAGCTCCACCGCTCCCTTCTTCAAATCGATGGCCACGGTAGCTACAGGTTCAATGACCTTTTTCAGCTCGAGCAAGCCCGGAGAAGGCGTACGGTCGGGGAAAAGCAAACCGTCCATGCAGAAATTCGAGTTGTTCGGCACATCGCCAAAATCACCGCCATAAGCGTAATAGCTTCTTCCTTGCTCATCTACTGTCGTCAGACCGTGATCGGTCCATTCCCAGACGAATCCGCCCTGCAGACCTTCACAGCTGCGGAACAGCTCGTTATATTCGGTTAAGCCGCCGGGCCCGTTGCCCATTGCATGCGCGTATTCGCAGATAATCCTCGGCTTCTGCGGACCTTCTGCGCCCGCCAGCCCGGCAAGCTTTTCTACGGACGTATACATGGTACTCATCACGTCTACAGCTTTGCCCTCACGGTCCTCCTCGTAATGGATCAGGCGGGTCGGGTCCTTCGCGCGGCACCACTCCGCCATCGCTTCAAAGTTGTAGCCGAAGCCGGACTCGTTGCCCATCGACCACATGATGATGCTCGGGTGGTTTTTATCCCTCTCCACCATGCGTATCATCCGGTCAACATAGGCATTTTTCCAGGCAGGATCATCGCTGATACGGCTGATGTTGCCGAGCAGCTCAAAGCCATGGCATTCCAAATCCGTCTCGTCCATGACATACAGGCCGTATTCATCACACAGATCATAGAACCGTGGATCATTCGGGTAGTGCGAGGTACGGACCGCATTAATGTTATGCCTCTTCATCAGCAGCACATCCTGCAGCATTGTTTGGTACGGCACCGTTCTGCCCAGCTCCGGATGATAATCATGGCGGTTCACACCCTTTAGGAGAATCGGTACGCCATTCACCAAGAATGTATTTCCCGCAATCTCGATGCGTCTGAAGCCGACCCGGTATGGGATGCATTCGATCATTCCGTCCTGTTCATCCTCCAGCGTAATCAGCAGATGATAGAGACTCGGCTGCTCGGCTGACCATAGCCGCGGCTGTTCCACCTGAATACGGATCCCGAACAATTCTTCACTTGACGCAGTCCCAATATCGCAGACGCTTCCGGCTCCAATGACATTCCATTTGTTTTCATCCAGCAGCTGAGCCTTTAAGTGATACTTGCTCCGGTCTTCATCTGTCGTGTCCGCTCTGCCGATCTCTACGCAGATATTCAGCTCGCCCTGATCCAAGGCATCATTCAGATCGGTACGGATCGTAAAATCCCGAATCTGCATCTTCGGACGGGCAGACAGGCTGACATCCCGGAAAATTCCGCTGAGCCACCACATATCCTGATCCTCCAGATAAGACCCGTCAGACCATTGATACACCTTAACGGACAGCTGATTGCTGCCCTCCCGGATCAAGGACGTAATATCAAACTCGGATGAAAGACGACTGCCCTGGCTGTATCCTGCCTCCTGCCCATTCACCCATAGATGAAAAGCGCTGTCCACGCCCTCAAAGCGCAGCACAATCTGCCGCTCTGCCCATTCAGCTGGGATATGAAAGCTCCTGCGGTAGCATCCTGTCGGATTATCCGAAGGCACGCGCGGCGGATCAACCGGGAAAGGGTAATAAAGATCTGTATAATGCGGTTTTCCATACCCCTGCAGCTGCCAGTGTCCCGGCACCTCTAGCTTCCCCCAAGCCGAATCATCAAAAGCTTCCTCCTGAAAGCCAGCCGGTGCTAATCCAGGAGAAGCAGCATAATAGAACCTCCAAGACCCGTTCAAAAGACGAAACCACGGAGAGAGCCCGCGTTCATACGTAAGTGCGGACGCCTCATCCTTGTATGACACAAAATACGTATGGTCCTTCAGCCTTCCGCGCTGCAGTACTTCGAGATTTTCCCAGTCATTCTGCGGTTGCCGGTTGTTGATCATGTCGCTGTAGCCCTCTTTTCTCCTCTATAGTTGAATCGCGGTTCTGAACCGACCGGTACTGACTCGGTGTGAGACCCGTGCATCGCTTGAACCATTTGCTGAAATAATTGGCGTCCACCATGCCCAGCTGGTCGGATATTTCACTGACGCTCATCAGCGTGCCGGTCAGCATATGTTCAGCCTTATGAAGCTTGATTTTCGATTGAAAATCAATAAAGTTCTCCCCCACCGTGCGCTTAAACAAGGTACTGAAATGGCTGCGGCTGAGCCCGACCTCCTCCGCCACCTCGGCAACGGATAACATGTTACCTCTCTCGGAAGAGAGGATGCCCACCGCCTTCATAATGGAATCCGGCCAAGTCTCACCCCATAGATCATATTGCGTCCGGAGTTCATCCTGCTGATATAGGCTGAGCACCGTATCGATCCATTCCCGGACACTGCTGACAGGACCTTGCTTATGCCAAATCAATTTCGAATGGCTGCCCTTCAAAGCCTTTAGCCGGCAAACGACGCGCTCGGCCGCCTCCGGTTTGCACAGCAGAAATGTTCTGCCTCTGCCGCAGGCGATACGCTCGCTTGGCGCGCCCGCATCCCGCAGTAAATCCTCCCAGTCAGCGTCATTCAGCATGTCTGCCCCTTCGCCGCATCGGATCAGAACAATGGAGCAGCCCTTGCCCATCCAGCTCCAATCACCGGCAAACCACTGCCGGGCCTGCTCTTCAATACCACCCGAGAAACCGCCAAGCCAGGAGCCAATATGAGCTTGCCGGGCCTCGTCACTGCCATGAGCTTCCGTTCCTTCTCCGACATTACTGCCGACGCGCAGCAGATACTGCTCCTGAAACTGGCTAAGATAAAAGCCCATTTCATCCTCGTCCATGTTGGTTTTGAGTATATAGCCTGAAGCTCCCAGCCGGAAGCCTTGCTGCGCATAAGAAAAATCCTCATGGCAGCTGAGCAGCAAAATCTGCGTATCGCCCGCAGCCTGCTTGATTCTCCGCGCAAGCTCCAGCCCGTTCAGCTTCGGCATGACAATATCAGTAATCACAACGTCGGGCTGATGAGCCAGAAAGGCATCCCATCCCTTCAGCCCGTTGCCCGCATCAGCCACCACTTCCATCCCGTACCGTTCCCAGGGCACAGTGCTGCGCAGTCCTTTGCGGACGATCAATTCATCATCGACAATAAGAACCTTTATTTTGGGTGCTGCCATGGTCACGCCTCCTTCATGCCAAGTGGTTTATCCCTTCAGTGTTCCATCCGCCAGACCTGCAAAAATTTGTTTCTGGAATATAAAGATCACGGCGAGCATCGGCAGAACGCTGATAACCGAGCCTGACATAATCAGGTTGTATGGCGTGCGGACCCCGGACTGGAGCGCGCGGATCGCTACGGCAATGGTCAGATTATTCTCGCTGCGGAGAATGACCGTCGGCCACAGGAAGTTGTTCCATTCCTCCACGAAAAAGATAATGCCGAGACTCGCAAATGCCGGAATCAAAATTGGAGCCACAATCCGGAAGTAAATCCGGTTCTCCGAGCAGCCGTCCATACGTGCCGCTTCGAGCAGTTCGTTCTCCACGGACATGCAGTACTGCCTCATGTAAAAGATGCCGAAGGCGCTGGTCAGTCTCGGTAATATCACACCCCACAGATGGTCGATCAGACCAAGATCACGGTAAATGACAAACAGCGGCACCAGGCTCGACTCCATCGGAATCATAAGCGAAGCCAGCACCAGCCCGAACAGCAGGCCCTTGCCGCGAAAACGGTACTTGGCAAAAGCAAACCCGGCCAGCGAGCAGAAAAACAACGCACCCACCGTTCCTGTCACGGCCGTGAACAGGCTGTTCAAAATGACGGCTCCAAAGTGACGCTCCGTAAACAGCTGTGTAAAGTTCTCCCAATGCAGCGTGTGTGGTATCCAAATCGGCGGATTGGCGAAAATTTGGCTTTTGTCCTTGAGCGAGGAGCTCAGCATCCAGATGAACGGAAACATAAACACGGCGGCCAAAATCAGAAATACCAGCAGCATGACGATGGATAATGTTTTATGTTGTTTTTTCATTCCTGCCCACCGCCTAATCGTTTTCCCGGAACAGCCGCAGCTGCAGCAGGGAAAGAATCATCATCACCATGAAGAAAAAGATCGAAATCGTTGAAGCATAACCCATATTGAGGTTCTGGAAGCTTTCTTTATAGATCAGCACCACCGGGGTGGTTGTAGACAGGTTGGGTCCGCCTTTGGTCAAAATGAACGGCTCCGTAAACAGCGAGAACGTCCCAAGCGTTGACAGCACGGTACAAAAGGCCAGCAGCCTTTTCATCAGGGGCAGGGTAATGTACCAGAATGACTTGATGCCGCTGGCTCCGTCCACCTCGGCGGCTTCATACAGCGATCTCGAAATACTCTGCATGCCGCCCAGCAGCAGAATCATGTTGTATCCGGTCCACCGGAAAATAACAAGCAGCGACACCGAGATCCTGGCCCACCACGGCGTTTCCAGGAATGGAATCGGTTCATGGATGAACCCCGCGTTCATCAGCACTTGATTCAAAATGCCTGTCGAGTTAAAAATCAATAGAAACACAAACGAAATGGCAACAACGGAGGTAATGTTCGGTATGAAAAACACCGTACGGAAAAATCCGGTCCACTTCATCCAGCTGCTGCTGAGGCAGGAGGCGAAGATGAGTGCAAGCAACAACATCACTGGTACGTACAGCAGAAAAATAAAAATGCTGTTGAGCAGTGACTGCCAGAATTCCCGGTTCGTCAGCAGGGTCTTATAGTTGGCGAGCCCGACGAACGTTTTGACTTCCTCGCCATGCCAGTTCGTAAAGCTCAAATAAATGGAGAATACAAAAGGTAAAAACACAAATACCATAAAGAGTATGAAAAACGGGGCGATAAACCGGTACGGTGCCGTTTTAAACTGCCATCTCCAATAGAAATTTTGCATCGGATCTCCTCCAGGAAAGCGAAGTCCCGCACCCTGGTAACGGCTTAAGGCCGTTATTTCAAGGCGCGGACAGCTTCTGTATCTTTAAGCGGGCTGACTCATGTTTGTCTATTTGCGTCCTGTCTTCTGCCGCAGCTCGTCAGCCGCTTTTTTGAACACGCTTTCAACGGATTTGTTATCCAGGAATATTTCGGCGAAGGCATTCGTAATCAGTTCGTTACCAAGCGGATAATCCTTGGTGTACGTGATCGGCGCCACATTTTTCACGGCATCAATGTACAGGGTACGGATGGGCTGGTCGTTAAAATAAGGAACCTTTTCTTTAAATGCGTCGTCATTATAGGTCGTTTCGAGGGATGGGAACAATCCGCCTTCCTTCATCATTTTCAGCTGCGATTCTTCCTTGCCGAGCATGAATTCAATAAATTCCCACGCCTCTTCCGGATGCTTGGAGTTTTTGTTGATCGCCAGGCTGGCACCGCCGTCAATCGCACTGCTGTACTTGTCATCAGCGGACCATTTTGGCATTGGCACCACCGACCATTTGCCGCTGGCATCCGGATCAATCAGTGTCGGAAGCAATCCTTCGTACCAGGAGGCGCCAACGATGGTCGCTTCTTTATTTTGCTGGAAGGAGCTATACCAAGCGTCGCTCCAAGGCTTCACTTCGTATACATAGCCGTTTTTCACGAGGTCGACAAAATACTGCGCCGTCTTGATCACTTCAGGGTTATCCAGCTGGACCGAACCGTCCTTGCCAAACATCCACAGGTCACGCTGCCACAGCATCTGCTGGAAGAACACGCCGTCGGTCTGCGATTTCGATTCCGCCAGCATTGCAACGCCTGTCTTTTCCTTCAGCTGCTTCGCGAATTTCATATAGTCGTCCCAAGTTTTCAGCTCTGCGCTCACATCCTCAGGCTTGTAAGGAAGTCCTGCTTGCTTAAACAGATCGTTGCGGTAAAACATGACGACAGGGCCGCTGTCCCATGGCATCGCATAAACTTTGCCATCTTTTGTGGCATCTGCCCATTTGTAGGCGTTCATTTTATCTTTATAAGGAGCTACTTTGTCCGAAATATCCAACAAACCGCCGGTTTCAATCATCTGCGACAGGCGGAGTGATTCGAGATTCACCACATCCGGAAGCTGGTCGCCGGAGCTGGCAGCGATCAGGAAATTCTGATAGACATCTGACTGCGCAAGCACATGCAGATCGACATCAATGTTCGGATACTGCTTTTTAAATTCCGGCATATTCAGATCGATGACGTTTTTGGCATCTTCCCAAATCCAGACGGTGATTTTCGTCTTCCCGCCGGCCGTATCCCCCGCCGCCTTACTGTCGCCTGATTTGCCAGAGCATCCGGACAAAACGAGCGTAAGCATGAGAACCGTGCATAATACAGCCGCTGACATGCGTTTCATTGCGTTCAAGCTGCCTTCCTCCTTTGTGTGAAACCTAAGAATTTTCCCAAGTATAACAACAATGAAAGCGTTTCATAACGGAATTTTGTCTTCATTTTACTGTCAATTTGTTCGGTTCTCAGGGAAAGACTCCGGCAATTGCGAGCGTGAACCGCCTTCTGTTTTGGGCCATCTTATCGTGATTTTTGTTCCTTTACCGACGCTGGACTGAATGCGCATGCCATACATTTCGCCGAAGTGCAGCTTGAATTTCTGGTCCACATTGTAGCAGCCGAGACCACCTTTTCCGAGCCGCGCAGGGGTTTGTTTGTCCAAGAGCAGCGTTTCGAGCCTTTCCGGTTCGATGCCCGCTCCGTCATCCTCAAGCGTCAGGACCAGTTCCGTCCCCTCTACCTCCACCTCGATGCGAATGTTGCCTTCCCCGTCCTCAAAGCCGTGAAAAAACGTATTTTCAAGCAGCGGCTGCAGCGTCATCCGCGGAATCAGGCAGGAGCCCAGTGCCGGATCACTTTCCATGCTGTACCGGAATGCCTCGCCGTAGCGCACCTCCTGTATTTTCAAATAATATCCAACGGTTTGAAGTTCCTTCTCCAGCGGAATCAGTTCCTCGGTGATCACCAGATTGCCTTCCAGCACCTTGATAAGGTAGTGAATCATATTTTGGATTTCCGCATCGCTTTTCAGCTTCGCCTGCCACTGGATCATGTTGAGCGTATTCAGGAGCAAATGCGGGTTGATCTGGTAGTGGAAGGCCTGCAGCTGGGCCTCTTTCTTAAGCTGTTCCTTATGCTGCACCTCCTGAATGAGAAAACGGATCTGCTCCACCATCTTGTTGAAGCTTGCCCCAAGCCGTCCCAACTCGTCCTCCGTGTCCATATCGATGCGTGACTGGAGTTGCCCGATGCCGACCAGCTGCATTTTATTTTTCAGGGAAATGATCCGTCTTGTGATGCGGGAGGAGAACAAATACGAAATGAGCAGCACGAATACGAAGGCAAGACCAATCAATGCGATGGTAAAATAACGGATCATGATCGTGGAGCGGTACACCGGCTCATACAGCGTTCTGACCTCAATGCTCCACCCGCTGGATTCTATGCTCCGGTTCCATACGAGATCATCTTCCTCCGCCTTGACCATGTTCGGGCTTTGGTAGATCAGCCTGCCGTCCCGGTCGCAAATCGTGATAAAGGAATGCAGATTATTTTCCAAGGTATCGAACGCCTCGAGCAGCTTGGTGGCATCCATTTCAACGATAATCCGGCTGTTATGCAGGTAGCCGTATTGGCTTTGCACCGGAAATACCAAACCGATAACCTGCTTCGGAATATTCAAATTACGTGAAATGTAGTAATTGCTGTCATGAAGGCCCGTCCAGTACTCGCCGCGGTAGCTCTCGGGAATAGCCTGCCACCACGGCTGCTGCTTCAGTTCCTTCACGTCGATCTGAGGGGATCCGAAGTAAATATCCGTAGGTGTGATCAGGTAAATGCCCGAGGTCTCCTCCGTCTTATGAGCATCCAGAAAGCGGTTGAAATTTTTCTGGCTGACATAGCTGGCGTAGTCCTTGGGCTCTTCCGGATGCAGCGTACCGTTGATCGGGTCAAGCAGGTAGGAGTATATATAGCGTGTGGTGGATTTCATTTGCCGCGAATACGAATCAAGCTGCGACTGAAGCTGGGTAATGCTCGATTGTCCGTATTGGACCATCTGCGACTGGATTTCCTCCGTCGATTTCGAATATGACAAATACCCCAGAATCATCAAGGGCACGGCCGACGCGATAAAGAAAAACAAAAACAGCTTTGCGCGCAGATTGCGCTTGAAATACCAATAAGCCCTCTTCCAAATGGGTGCCCGTGCGTTCATGCGGCAGCATCCTTTCCCTTTTGTCGTTAGGCGTAAGTATTCTATGGGCGGATAGAAGTTCCTTGTGGACGGTGTACTGTAAATAAGTGGAATCGAATAATGGACGCAAAAAAAGGCAGAAGATAAACGGTTCGTTTACCCCTGCCTGCATGTGTTATGCTTCCGCCTTGGCGTAAGCTTGCGCTGCTGCATTCAAATAATATGCAAGTCCGGTCTGCTGTCCTTCCAGCATCTTCAGGTGAAAATCATCCTTCATGAAAAATGACGTCTGGGCCGCAAAATCCGCTGCCGATACCCGGTGTCCATGATCGTTCATAAACGCAATATGGCCGCGAATCAGCTCCTGCAGCCGGGAATCATTGTGCATGACTCCTCCTTGCAGGGAGGAAATCATTTCCTTCATAAAGATGGCAGCCTCCGCGGCCTGCTCATTCATGCCCTGCACATCGATGGGCTCCGCTTCAAGCTCTACCCCATATTGCTCCCGGAGGTAATCACTTTGTTCCTGCAGCGCTTCGCGCCATGCTTCTTCATCCTCAAATCCGATAAACAGCTCAGCCTGCGTTAGCGGCTCTCCACTTTCCAGGCTGGCCTTTGTTTTCCTCAGCGTATTCATGATCTTGTCCAATCTCTCCCGGCGCTGCTTCAGAAGACTCTCCTGCTCTTCCAAAATCGCTGCCCGGTCCTTTTCTTGATCAAGCAGCTGACCAATTTGCTCCAGTGAGAAATCCAGCTCGCGGTAAAACAGTATCGTCTGCAGGCGCTCAAGTTCTTTCGTTCCGTACAGACGGTAACCCGCCTCGCTGACTTCAGCCGGCTGGAGCAGACCGATTTTGTGATAATGATGCAGCGTCTTGACCGTCACCTTGGAGAGGTCGGATACTTCTTTGACTGTGAATAGCATAATATGCTTCACTCCCTTCTGACTGCAGTCTAAAGCCTCCCCTAAGAGGAGAGTCAAGGGGGGAACAGGCATGAAAATCTACTTTATTATAATAGCAAAACACCCCGCTCCAAATAAGCGGGGTGTTTCTGTAGATGTTAATTCCCTACCATTTCACCGTAGCTGCCGCCCCGTCAGGCAGCGTTAATGCAATGAACCCTTTTCCCGTATCAATCTCTACGGCCTGTTCTTGTTCCGTACGATTGGACAGAATCAGAACCGTCGAGCCATCCGGATTCAGGAAAGCGGTGCTTTCCAGCTCATCACGGTAGGTTGTCGATTCGATCCGATATGCGCCCGGTACGACGAACTTACTGATATGACCCATCGTGTAGTAATCGAGCTCATATTTCACGGCTCCGCTCTCCTGGTTGATCTGCACCAGTCCGCGGCAGGTGCTGTTCGTTAATACCGTCGGACCGTTATGCTCATCAAGCGCGAGATTCCACCATATCACGGACTTGGACCAATTGCGGGTCGTGCGAACGACATGCTTCATCTGGTCAAGAAACGCGGTGCGGAACGGTGGAATCCAGCTGCCGCCGGATGCCTCGGTGAACCAGGCCCCCTTATCCGGATACGCCTCCCTTACCTGCGTCATCGCCTCATGCTCGCCGCCGTATACATGCCAGGCGACCCCGGCGACATAACGGGCAGCTTCAGGATCAGACAGAATGCCCAGCGGATGCTGCGGCATGTCCCAGTTATGATCATAGCAGAGGATCTTGGCAGTAATGTCTGCTGCTTCAAACGCCGGTCCGAGATGATCGCGGATAAACTCCGCTTCCTCCTGCGGCGTCAGGATCATGCCAGGGTATTCCTTCGGCTCATAGCCAGGCTCATTTTGAATGGAAACGGCGTAGATCGGAATGCCTGCTCCTTCATACGCCTGCACGAATTTCACAAAATACTGTGCATACACGCTGTAGCACTCCGGCCGCAGCTTGCCTGTCACCATATGATCCGAGGACTTCATCCAGCCCGGCGGGCTCCAGGGTGAAGCCATTACCTTGATGGAAGGATTGATGCGCAGTGCTTCGAGTACGGCCGGAATGACGTACTCACGATCATGATCGATGCTGAAATGCTTCAGCTCGAAGTCCTCTTCGCCTTCCGGCATATCATCATAGCTAAAAATTTCGGTTGTGTAATCAGTCGCACCCATCGGCTGGCGCAGGAAGCTGATGCCGATGCCGTCCATCGGATCGAACAGCTTTTGCATAACTTCCTGCCTCGACTTTTCATCAAGCACATGATATATAAGATAAGCGGAAGCATCCGTAAAGGAAGCGCCAAATCCGTCCATCTCCTGAAAACGGGTATCCGGTTCCACTTGTATCCTTGTAACAGCCTGCTCTAATGAAGCTGTTTCCACCACAACCACTGGCTTCTGCGGCTGCAGTTCCTGCAGTTGGTCAATCGTGCTGAGCCATACTCCAGCATGCTGATTCATTGCTGCTCCTCCTTATCAATCAGGCAGCACTCATCCTGGCATGGGACGGATCGCTCACATTCACGATGAGCCTCTCTCTTTTTACCATTCCGCCCTCTGCCCGGAGCACTGCCTGCGCTGATATTATTCAGGATCTTGTGAAATCCCTATTTCAAGCCTTTTTCATCCGCATATGCATTAACTTCCTTTTGTACATAAGCCAGCACTTCGTCCACACCGGCCGCCTTCAGTTTATTGCGGTAATTCTCGATTGCTTTATCCACATCGGGTACTAAGCCCATCATCAGCGGCATACCGAACTGCTGGTACACCTGGTTAACAGCCGCCAACTGGGATTTTACCGGCTGGTAGTCCATCAGAATGGGGGAGAAAATCTCCGGCTTGCTCTCCGCCTTAAACTCAGCGATCAGCTCATCCTCGCCTGCCCAACGGGACGAAGACGGATGGTCGTTTTTGGAGTATCTCCAGCCCCAGCTTGCGATGCTGTAGCCTTTTTTCGGATCTTTGCCTGCTGGAGGAGAAGTGATTTCGCCCTTGTCATCCAGGGTATAATTTTCGCCTTCGATACCATACGTCATCAGGTTGTAGTATTTCGGATCATTGCGGAGTTTCTCCAGCACCATCAAGGAACGTTCCGGATTCTCCGAATTTTTCGGAATAGCCATGCCGTTGTTGATGCCAAGGTTAGGTACCGCGTAATTATGGAAGCGAGTGAACGGGAAATAACCCATCTTCTTGATTTGCTTATAGTTTTTCTCAATATCAGAGATAAAGCCGGATGCACCAGGAGCATTACGCCAGTAAACCGCACCGGTTCCTGTTTTGATAAAATCACCGGATTCCTGCTGAATCGAAAGCGTATTGGACGTCCAGAACCCTTTGTCCGCCCAAGTCTTCATGCGCTTAGCCCACTCTTCGAACTCCGTTGTGAACGGATAGGCCACCACATCGCGAGGTGTATCATAAGATTTGGCCACGATGACGCCGCTGTCGCCGCCGATATTTTTAAAATCATAATAGCTGTGGAAAAGGGTATTCACTTCATTCCATGCCTTACCTTTAATCGGCGTCACTTTCTTGACGGTTTTCACAGCCTCCAAGTATTTCTCGATCGAGTCGAGGTCGGTAATCTCTGGGACATTCAGCTCTTCTCTCCAGTCCTCACGGTACACCAGACCGTCCGGCGTGTATTCAGGATATGTGCTAGGCACAGCGAGGATTTTGCCACCTACCGTCACATCCTTCCAGTCCTGCTCCGGTACTTCCTTCCAGGTCTCTGGCGCATACTTTGGCAGCAGTTCCGTCAGGTCCAGGAAAGCGCCCTGCTTAGAGTATTTGAAAAAGTCGGCCCAGGATGACGCGAACAGCATATCCACCTTTTCACCCGAAGCGAGCAGCAGGTTGTATTTGGTCTGCCAGTCGTTCCAGGTCGTGAAGTTCAGCTTGACTGTCGTATTGAGGTCTTTTTCCAGCATTTTGTTCCACTCGGCCACGACCTTCGGCGTATCGGCATGGGCATCGCCCAGCAGGTACCAGTTCAGCACAACCTTTTTGGATGTGTCCGGCTTGCCGTCATCTGTTGTCGCCTTGGTTTCCTTTGAGGATGAATCCGCGGTCTTGCCTTCTTCCGAGCTTCCGTTTCCGCTACCTCCACTGCCGCACGCGGACAGCATCGCGGTCAGCATGGCCACCGTCATACAGATGGACAGCAGCTTGAACAACCTCTTTTTCATGAGTTACTCCCCCTGATTTTTGATTTTATGTGGATCATGGCATCCGGTTAAGACAGGCGCTTGTTACGACCTAGCCCTTCACGGCACCAATGGTAAGACCCTTGACGAAATAACGCTGTACAAACGGATAGAGAAAAATAATCGGACCGGTAACAACGATGGCCACGGCCATTTTGAGCGTTTCGGCAGGTGCCTTGAAGTCCGCACCCAGATTGCCGGCAATATTCGTCTTGAGCACTGCCGCACTCGCCAGGATTTTATACAGCAGAAACTGCAGCGGATACTTGGATTCGGTCGTGATGAAAATATTGGCGGAAAACCAGTCATTCCAGTACGCCAGCCCGAGAAACAGACCAATGGTAGCGAGTCCCGGTGTCGAGAGAGGCAAAATCAGCCGCCTGTAAATCGTAAATTCGCCGGCACCGTCGATTTTGGCCGACTCCACGATAGAGTCTGGAATCGATTTCATAAAGTTCTTCATGAGGATGATGTT
The DNA here is from genome assembly GCF_018403225.1 of Paenibacillus sp. J23TS9. Taxonomy (NCBI): domain Bacteria; kingdom Bacillati; phylum Bacillota; class Bacilli; order Caryophanales; family Paenibacillaceae; genus Paenibacillus; species Paenibacillus sp. J23TS9. Next base: position 316,436 of record NZ_BOSG01000002.1, read on the forward strand.
CCATGCACTCAGAAGGGACGGAACCAACAGTGCCATATAACTGTCCTTCCAGTTCAGGTAGTTGACGATCATGATGTACCACGGAATCAGACCACCGCTGAACAGGGTTGTAAAATAGATGAAGAAAGCCAGCTTGTCGCGGTATTTGAAATCCTTGCGGGACAAAACGTATCCGGCCATGGATGTGAAAAAAAGTCCCAGTACCGTTCCCGCCAGAGTCAGTCCAATGGTTACTTCATAAGCTTTGAAAATTTGCATCGGGTTGCTGAATACCGCCTTGTAGGCATCAAAGGAAAAATGCTGCGGCACCAGCCGGAAACCATCCCTGATAATGTCGTCCTCCACCGAAAGCGAGCCGGAAATAATCAGCCAAAACGGCAGCAGGCACAGCAGTGTCAGGACCGAAATGACGATATAGCCTATAATGTTAAAAACGATGGTCGAGCGTTCAGCACGCATACATACGGCACCCCCATTCAAAATTTAGGCTTTTACAATCGAATGAACGATTAAAATAACGCATAATCCTTCTGCACCTTGCGCACGATCCAGTTAACAGTGACGACCAGAACGAATCCGAAGAAGGATTGGAACAATCCCGCCGCCGTCCCCATTCCGATATCAAAATTGATGGCAAGTGAGCGGTACACGTAAGTATCGATAATATCCGTGGCATCGTAGAGCATGCCGTTGTTGCCGACGATTTGCCAGAACAGATCAAACTGGCCTTTCAATATTCCACCCAGACTGAGCAGAATCAGCAGGATGAATGTCGGTCTGAGAAGCGGAAGCGTAATGTAGCGGATGCGCTTGAAAATATTCGCCCCGTCGATTTTGGCTGCCTCGTGGTACTCGTCGCTGATCCCCATAATGGCTGCCAGATAGATGACCGTTCCATAACCGAGACCCTTCCAGACGTTGAAGAATACGATGATGTATTTCCAAGGCGCGGTATGCAGGTAAAAGTCATACGGCTGGAGTCCCAGCTCGCGAAGCAGCGTGTTCACCGCACCGGTTTCAAAGTTGAAGAGATTGTATACGAAAGCGCCGATCAGAACGAAGGAAATAAAGAAAGGCAGGAACATAATCGATTGCGTCGCTTTTTTGAAATATTTCCCCGCCATCTCGCTCAGGAACACCGCACATACAAGCTGCAGGATGTTGCCGACGAATATAAAAGCCAAATTGTAGAGCACTGTATTTTTGGTGAGATTGTAAAGCGCGCCCGACTCGAACAGAAACTTGAAGTTCTGCAAGCCGACAAACGGGCTTCCGAACAATCCGCCATCGAAGCTGAAGTTCGTAAACGCATAATAGATGCCCACCATTGGAATGTAGCTGAAGACTATGAAGAACAGCAGCGCTGGCAAAATCATAAGAAACAATACTTTGTTTTTGACCAGCTCATTGAAAAACACCCGCATTTGGCTTCACCCCGGTTCGTAAAATAAAGTTGAAATTTCAAATAGGTGGATTCAGTAACCATCTTGTGATGTAATCGATTTCATTTATCTCAATAAATGTTGTAAATGTTCACCTCTTTCAGTCTCAAAGTCTTTATTTACACATAAAATGAAATCGATTTCTTTTGGATTCAAAATAAAAGCCTGCTCTTTTGTAGAAGATTAGGCTGGTATGACGGTTTTGCCGGATCAAAACTTAGATGCTTAGCAGATATTGTAATCGATTTCATTTTGAATTATAATTACGCAAGAAACATTTGTCAAACAAGGATTTTAAAAAAATTAAAAAAAATAAATTAAAGTAGGTTGAAACATATGGATGCGAAAATCATCGACGTTGCCGCCAAGGCCGGCGTCTCCCCTGCCACCGTGTCTCGTGTGCTGAATCAGGCGAACGGCGTTACCTCCAAGACAAGAGATAAGGTCATGAAGGCTGTGGATGAACTGAACTATCACCCGAACGCCGCAGCCAAAAATCTGCGCCAGCAAAAAACGATGAATATCGGTGTCATCGCCCAGGATATTAACAACGCTTATTTTACGGAGATCATTAAAGGTATTGAAAATATGGCTTATGCCCAGAAATACAGGGTCTTTATTTGCGATGCTGAGAATCAGCCAGACAAGGAACGTGAATATGTCACGATGCTGATGGACCGTACCATGGACGGCATCATTATGATCACCCCGCAGCTTTCGGACGAGGATATTTGTGAAGTCGCGAACAAAGGCTATTTTATCGCCGTCATCGGACGCAATATTGAACATCCAAGGATCCCTTGCATTTACACGGACAACGTTAAATTTTCCCGCCAGGTCATGGAGCATCTGCTGGCTTGCGGTCACCGCGATATCGTATTCCTCAACGGCTACCCCGAGGCCATCGACAGCTATGAACGGCTTGAAGGGTATTTAAAGGCACTCAAGGACAACCAGATTCCGTTCCGTCCGGAGCTGGTGGAGAATGGTGATTTTAACGAAAACGGCGGATATGAAGCGATGAAGCGACTGTTTGACAAAAAAATCCCTTTTAGCGCCGTCTTCGCTGCCAACGATGAAATGGCGCTTGGCGTGTACCAGGCTTGTGCGGAACGGGGCATTTCCATCCCGGATCAGCTCGCCGTCGTCGGCGTCGACAATAACCGGATCAGCAAGTACGTCACACCTCCCTTAAGCACGGTCAATCAGCCGAAGTATACGATGGGCGCCATCATTGTCGAGAGACTTATCGACCAGATGAACGACAACCAGTACGAGGATAAACGGGTATTTGTCGTGGATTCCGAGCTGCTCGTCCGGGGTTCGTCCAATTTTTCAAGGAAGTAATTCAGAGGAAGCTGTTGATTAAATGAGCTGGGTTTATAGAAAAGCGCCCTTCGCCGTCATTAGCCGGAGGACGCTGCAAAGTTATGTCCATCTTTATTCATTGAGCAGGCTAGACCTTCTGAGGAAGAATACCTTTCCTCTCCAGCTCAGCCATTTGCTCCAGCAGCTTCATACCACTGAGCTGTGTGCTAAGCGAGACACGCCCAGCAGGAGCTGTTCTCCAGTCCGTCCCAAAGAGATGGCTGTGGCTGCTTCCCGCTTCCCATAAGCTATCTGCATTGCGGACCAGCAGTGCTGCTGCCGGCAGTCCCGGAGAGCCTACACATAAGCATAATTCAGACAGATAACGCACCAGAATGCCTTTGAAAAGACCGCCGTCACCATCCTCCTCATTAGGAAGCATACCATCAGGTCCGCTAAGCTCGGCCTCAACAGCCGCTGCCGTCCGGAGCGCATCCTCCAGGAAAACAGATTCCCCGGTTGCCCGATACAGCTCAACCCCTGCACCTATAAACACGCCTTGACAGTATGTGAACTTCCACCCCTTATCAAGGCTTCCATCACCGGTACGGTTTATTCCATCCCAGACGATGCCGCTCTCCGGATCAACCAAATGCTGCTTTTGCCAATCATAAATGCGCTGTGCCCACCCCAGATTTTGCTCTTTACCGGAGCATTGATACAGTCTTGCCGCCAAAATGACAGCCGGAGCATTCGCAGGAGTATTTTTATAATCCAGCTGCGATTTATGCCAGGCGATGCCTCCGCCCATATGATCATTCCAGCCTGTTTTGATATCCTCCCACAGCAAAAGAACCGTTTCCTTGTAAGCCTCATGTCCGGTCGCGTTGTAGGCACGAAGCCAGGCAATGGCCATCCATTCCATGTCATCATAAAGCTCATTCGGATACACGCCTCCGTTGCGCCGCAAAATGCCATCATGAAGCTCAGCGAGCGTTCTGGCATAAATCTCCCGCTTGGATCTGAGAAGTCCGTCCACCAGAACATCCACGGCATGCGCCATCCACCAATAATGGAAAATCGTATTGCATTCGCCATTCGGACAAGGTGTCTCTATGTTGTACATCGCAATCTCCGGGTTCCAAAAGTACTGCCGGAGTGCCTCTTGAGCTGCTTCCGCGCGATCAGACCACAGCATGTTCTCTCCTCCTCTTTCTCTAGACCAAATGTTTTATCGACCGAGTCCGTAAAAAAAAGAGGGCTGTTCCCCGTAATGGAAAACTACGATTGGAACAGCTCCTCTTTTATAGTTATTGAAGGATGCAGCTTCCTTACTTCGCTCCGTTCTGCCAAGCATGAATCAAGAAATCAGCATCTGTGTTCAAAACCGCTTTTGCACTGTCTTTGACGTTGCCGGCCATGGCTTTATTGTTTAAGTGCTTAATGAAATTTTGCAGATGTTTAACAGCTTGATCCTGCTTACCTCCGTCCAATTGATGCTGCGCCTGGTCCAGTGCGTTAGTCAGCTGTGAAATGAGTGGACCCTTTAATTCGCCAGAATCCGAAAAGCGCGCGGTCAGTTTCTTGAGGGAACCCAGGCTGGTCGATACATGAAATTGGTATGATTGCTGAGAAGGAGTTCCCGCCCCCGCATCAATAGTAACGGATACCGTCTTGTCACCTAATATGCCGGCCAAAGCGATATCAGTACTGTTATTCCGGGAATCAACCTTATACTCTTTTCCATCCAGGGTAAGTATGGCAGTTCCACCCGTGGACAAGCCGCCTCCCGCCAGGAAAGTGAGAACGGCATCATCGCTAAGAGAGTCACCATCCTTCAATGCACTTCCATTAACGGTCAGAGTAAAAGAAGGCTGATCCTTGCTCTCGATTGTGATTCCTTGAGATACATTACCTGATGTATCTACGGATTTGAACAGGATGGAATAATCTTTACCCTGCTCGATTCCGGGGAGAACCGCCGTTTGAATGCCGCGGTTCACCTCAATCATGTCACCGATCTGTTGTCCATTACTGGAAAGAGTGATTTGCACCTTCTGACCATCGATATCGTATGGTCCATCCCAAGTAAGGGTCAGTTTGTCATTTCCGCGAGTAATCCGGACATTCTCCACGTCTCTCGGCGGAACCTGGTCCTTTGGAGGTTCAACCGGTATAGTTGGTGCCGTGAATACAGACGGATCGCCGAAGGTGAATTTATCTACATTAAACAAATAGTCCGTCCCTTTAAATAACATAAACACGATGTGATTTCCGGTGACTGGAGCCGTAATATCCGTAGAGAACACCTTGAAATTTTGCCAGCCTCCGGTTCCCGTAATGGTATTGCTTGCAATCACGGGACCGTTCATGCTGTCGATTCTGACCTCGATCGTTCCTCCGCTGGTGTCACTTGCTGCGTTGACATGGAACTTGGACGGGCTTGTGCTTCCGAAGTCAATATAGTTGTACATGACATAAGGGTTGTTCTTTCCGGAAATTCCTGCAAGATAGGTCTGGCCGCCGCCCGATTCCGTACCGAAGCCCACGCCGCTCGAGTTATCTTCGGATTCCAGCTTTGCATAAGCATCTCTGGCTTTGCCCTTCATGGTTGTAAACGTGAACCAATCCAAATTACAAGGATAGTCACTGCCATTTGCGCCATGGAAAATCAGATACACATCATGCACGCCTACAGCTGCTTTGTCATCGATATTGGCCACGATGTCTACCCATTTATCCCAGCTGTCCAGCGCCGGAATGTCGACAACGCCTGCGGTAGGCCCATTCAAAGAATCCAGTTTGACTTCGATCGTGCCGCCCTGGCTGCCGCTGGAAGCATGCACGGTAAGACCGGCCGCACCTGATCCAAAATCAATGCCTTTGTAAGAGGCATAGGCATTGTTATGAATTCCATCCAGGAATCCTCCCTCCGCATTTTTACCCAGCCCTTCGCTGCTGTCATAATTTCCAGCCTTCAGCTTGGCATAGGCATCGGTGTGGGAAGGATCGCCCGTGGTGAATTTAAACCAGTTCAGATTAAACAGGTATTGGTCGTTCGTCTTGGTGAAGACGAGATAGACATCATGGTTGCCTGTAATCATGCTTGGATTTCCCTGATCATCCTTCAGCAGGGTCACGGCATCGATATAATTATTCCATCCGCCGGTTCCTTCCACGTTCAGGGTTCCCGCTTTAGGTCCGTCCAAGGAATCGAGCCGGATTTCAATGTTTCCTCCGCCTGTTGCACTGGCGGCTCTCGCAATAAAGCCCTTAGCGCCTGTGGAACCAAAATCCACATTTTTATACGCGGCGTAGTATCCGGACTGAATTCCGCCCAGCTGCAGAGAGCCTTCCAGCGCGCCCTCCAATCCAAATCCCTTGCCGATGTTATAGTGTTCAGCTTCTATTTTTTTGTAGGGATCTTTGACTGCGAAATGCAGGTCGGCTTCCTGCGGTTTGATCACCGTCAAAGCTTCGACAGCCGCAGCTGAGGACCAGGATTCGTATGTCCCGGACAGAAGCTGTCCTGCCCAGTTACCATCGATAATATTGTCCGTGTTCCGGTGGCTCCAAGCCATTTCCGTATTGAACGCAACCCATCCGTCAAACACGCTTCCAAATTCCGTATATTTGCTTTCGGTTCGCTCACCCAGCGCCTGTTGGAGAATGGCGAGATTCCGCATTAAAATCGTTTTACCACCTTTTAAATCACCGTTAGGGCCTTCATAGTTCAGCAAACCGTTCGCGTCCACCAATTTGTTTTTGGTGAAGTTTGCGGCTTTGACTGCATCGTCGAGATATACCGTATCCCCCGTTATCCGATACAATCCGACGGCCGCGCCGATATATGTACCCTGATTGTAATGCGTGGCGTCCGGGATCGCGCCTTTCTCGGTCTCAATCCGGTCGAATACTTTGCCGTTGCCGTCGGTCAGCATCGTTTTGCCCCATTTGAATATGCGGGTGGCCACATCCAGGTAATGCTGATCCTTGGTGATGTTATACATATACACCGCCGCCTCGGCAGCCGGGAAGTTGATGCAGGCATTTTTGGTGTTATGCTCGCTGTTCAGCCACCAGATTCCGCCATTCGCAAAACTGTCATCCCACTGCGTGTCGTAAACGAAATCGAAATGATGTTTGGCCGCATCGAGATACTTGGACTCCCCGGTAATTTGATAGGCCCGTGCGCTTCCCATCGCCCACCACATGATATCATCATTAAATGGGTTATTGGTCCAGTCTGCGCCGTACTTGGCCACGATCCCGTCGAAAATATCGTCGATCTGAGCCCGAAGCTGTGCCTTTAGATCAGGATCGGAGGTATGCTGATAGGCATCCATCACCATTTCCCACAGCTCGGCTTCTACCCAGAAGCCTTGATGATCGCTATGGCTTGAGTTGTTCCAGAAAATCTTGGCTGCCGGATCCCAGAACGTATTGTTAAATGCTCTTATGGCGGTGTCGGCATCCGTTGAGGTAAAAGCATAGGTCGTCGGTGTTCCCCATGCGGATACAGAGCCACATGTTAGCACCACGGCCAAAGGGACGGCGAAAAGCTTGGAAATACGGCTTTTATTCAATCTCATATAAGTGTCCTCCTTTATGTGTAAACTTGAAGCCGACCTCCGGGAATTTTCGATCGGCTTCATATTTTACTGGCTGGAGCTTACTTTGCTTCCGAGATGACCTTATTGATTTTGTCCGCCATCGTGTTCAGCTCGGTTACAGGCGCTTTGCCCATCAGAATGTTTTTCCAGGAGGCTTCGATAAATGGATTGGCTTTACCCGCCCAAGACGATAAGAAGCGAACTGGCAGCGTGCTTGGGGACTTCAGAATATGGTCGATGCCTTCGCCGATTTCGGCATGTCCGGCGGCTTTCAGGGCATCAAAGTAGGCGGTTGAGGATGCTTGATATGCGGCAGGTGCCACTGGAGTTTTAGGCAGGACTTCCTCGTACATTTTGGAATCCAGATACTTAAGCACTTTCCAGACGGCTTCCGGATTTTCAACTGTTGTCGGGCTGCACCAGCCTACGGCATCATAGATTTCGGTCTGGCTGCTCCCCGTTGGCATCGGCACAAAGCCCCACTCCAATTCTTTGGGAGCCGTGCGAATCAAATCATCCGCCACCCATTGTCCCTGAAGCGTCATCGGAACTTTGCCCTGCTTGAATGAGCTCATGACATTCGTTAAATCGAAGGTAGGCGGGTTCATGGAACCGTCTGCAATAGCCGTTTTGTATTTTTCCACGCCTTCCACGAAACGGTCGCTGATTTCCACTTTCGTTGGATTAATGATGGCGTCCGCGAACGGAGCCCCGCCGGCGGATACCGAATAAAGAGAGGCATAGAACGGATCCAGCGGAGCGTAATAGCCGAACTGCTGCACACCGCCTTGTTTGCTCGACAGCTTCTGCATATCCGCGAAGAATTCGTCATAGGTCCAACCGATTTTCGGTTCTGTCAGACCGGCGTCTGTGAACGCCTTTTTATTGTAAAAGATGCCGTACGTATTCAAGAGACCCGGCAGACCGACCAATTTACCTTCGTAATGCCAGCTGTCCGCAACGCCTTTGTAGAAGCCGTCCATGAACTCTTTGTCCTTGGCTTCCATTGACGACCAATCATAGAGAAGTCCCTTGGAGGCATTATCCAGCAGCATGTCGTTGCCTGTCATAAAGATGTCGGGAGCCTTTTTGGCGGTTAGCATCCCGTTGATCTTGACGCCGTAATTGTCCAGGGGGGTAGGGATAAGTTTGATCTTGATGTCGGGATTCTCCTGTTCAAAATTTTTCATGGACGCCATGATCTTATCGTTCATTTCTGCCGATTCCCAGGTGATCAGCGTGACCTCAACCTGCTTTTTCGAAGATCCCGAATCAGATCCCGTTCCTGCTGAATCCGTCGTATCCGATTTATTGCCACCGCATGCGGACAGCAAGCTTGAAAATAGCAGTATCGCTACAATTCCGCTGGCCCATTTTTTGGAACCCTGTCTCATAGAAAGACCTCCCTAAAATAATTTAAAATAATGACGCCTGAGCAAGGTATGTCTTGGGGTTTCAGCAAATCCGGCAGGCACCACCCCCTATCCGGCAAAGGTTCTTACTTTAACGATGCGGAATTAATAGAGCCAAGCCCCTGCATAAAATACTTCTGTCCAAAGAAGAAGAGCAGCAGCATCGGAAGAATGTATATTAAATCCGCTGCCATGAACAGGTTCCAAGCGGTTGCATAGGTGCCCTTGTATGAGGCCATCGCCAGGGCCAAGGTCCATTTGCTCGGATCTATAATATAAATCAGGGGTTCCAAATATTGATTCCAGGCGCCTTGGAAGGAGAAAATCACCATGGTCATGATAACCGGCATGGTCATCGGCACCAGAACCTTGATCAGCACATAAAGGTCAGAGGCACCATCGATTTTGGCCGCTTCATCAAACGAAACGGAGATCGTTTTCAAATACTGCACATACAGAAATGAAAACGTGGCGTTCCCGAAAAAGGCAGGCACGATGATCGGCAGCCAGGTGTCGTACCATCCAAGATGGGTATAGAGATTAAAAAGAGGAATCATCCCGACAAATCCCGGAAGCATCAGGCTGCCGACAAACAGTGAGAACCACAGCTTCCGGCCCGGGAAGCTTAATCTTGCAAGCCCATATCCGACAAGCACCGAGCTGACAATTTGCCCGACCGTACATGTAATTGCGATAAACAATGAATTGCCAAAGGTTTGCCAAAAGTTGATTTCCTTCGTCCCGGTTACAAAATTGGACCAGTGAAGCTCTTTGGGGAACCATTCAGGAGGGATCTTGAATACGTCATTGTTGCCCTTTAGTGCAATCGTCACCATCCAGAGAAGGGGAAAAAGCATTGCGACCGCTCCAATGGTCAAGATGACCAGGCGGACGGTGTCCAGTATGTTAAAGCTCCGTCTCTGCTTAGCCCGAACTTCCGTATGCATCACCATGATGAATCTACCTCCTTATCTCGCATTGTCGCTTTCGTAATATACGAACCGGTTCGAATACCGGTAAGTCACGGCTGTGAAAATCATGATAATCACAAAGAGGACCCACACCTCAGCGATCGAATAACCAAACATTCTGCCATTGAAGGCATCACTGTAGATTTTGAAGTTGAGCAATGAGGTAGAGAAGTTCGGACCTCCGCCCGTCAACACTTGAACCTGATTGAATGCCTGGAAAGCACCGATAATGCCGAGGATGAGCTGTAAGAACAGGATGGGGGTAATCATGGGAATCGTAATATGCAGCGCCATACGCCATCTGACTGCCCCGTCGACTTCCGCCGCTTCATACAGTTCCTGCGGAACTGACTGTAATCCGCTCAAAAAGATAATGATGCCTGATCCGACCTGCCATAATCCGATCAACACAATCGATGGAAGGGCTGTCGTTTCGCTCGTCAGCCATGTGCCTTCAGGCAGCCCGAGCAGTCTAAGCAGGGAATTGGCCAGTCCGTATTGCGGTTGATAAATGAACAGCCACAAGGTGAGCGAAGCAATCGATGGTACCACGGTAGGCAAATAATAAATCGTACGGAACCATTTGATGCCCGGCAAACTTTTATTCAGCAGCATGGCTAATAATAGACCGAGGATCAGCGACAAGGGGACGCTCAAGAACACAAAGTAAAGTGTCGCCCGAACGGATGGCCAGAAGGCCGGATCCTCTGTGAACATGTATTTAAAGTTATCGAAGCCGACAAAACGGGGCGTATCGTATCCGCTCCATTCGGTTAAGGAGTAATAAATGGAAGATAACAGCGGATAGGCGACAAAGACACTGAAGCCGATGATTGAAGGCAATATAAACAGGTAACCTTTGGCCCAGCCGCGAAGCTTCTTATTGTTGACCATCATTTTTCACATACCTCCCTCATTCAATCTTCCTGACCCTTGAACCGAATCAGCCAATATGCGCTGCCGATTCAGAAGGAGCCCGTTACCGTTGTACCTGGATTCCGCAGTAATCCATGAGCAGCTCGCAAAACATCATATTAGCCCAGGAAAACCAGGGTCTGGTAAAATCCGCAGGATCATCAGCCCTGAAGCTCTCATGCATCAGTCCTGTGCCGGCATCCGTTTCGCTCATGACCTTCAGCAGACGCTCCTTTTCATCCGGTCGATCGTCCGTCAACCCCTGCATCGCAAGAGCAATATGCCAGACATACCCCTTGGGTGTATGCGGACTGCCAATCCCCTCTGCAGCACTTCCCTGGTAATAATAAGGATTGTGTTTACTCAAAATAAATCGCCGTGTGTTCTGATAAACAGCAGTATCTGCTCCTCTGTACCCCAGGTAGGAAATCGATAACAAGCTCGGCACGTTGGCGTCGTCCATGAGGTTGTAATGGCCGAGGCCATCCGTTTCGTAAGCATAAATCCTGCCGAATTCAGGATGCTCTACAATCCCAAACTGCTGAATGCCCTCGTCAATCTCCATAGCAAGCTTATTGGCTCTGCTGTATAGGGCTTCGTCCTGAAGCACCTCACGTGCGATTTCCTGAACATAACCCAGAACCACAACCGCAAACATATTGGATGGGACCAAGTAGCCGTAGTCACAGGCATCATCGCTCGGACGAAATCCCGACCATGTCATACCGGTATAAGCCGTCTCAGCGCCTTTCCCCTCCCGTATTAACGTATCGGTAGGAACGCAATTCTTTCGCTGAAACCGGTAGCTCGATTCTGTCTCATGCCGCTGCTCTGTAATCCAGAGATCCAAAATCATCTCAGCAGCCTCTTTAAATAATTCATCGAACTGCGAGGTTCGTCCGGTATTTTTCCAGAGCAGATAGCTGAGCTGCAGCGGATAGCAAAGGGAGTCAATCTCATATTTCCTTTCCCAGATCCATGGAGACATCTCCGTTTCATCATCCTGATGGCCATGGCCATTAGGTCCTTCATTGAAAGCGTTTGCATATGGGTCGTGTAAAATGGATCTCAGCTGTCTAGTTACCAAACCCTCGATGAGATCTGCTGTTTCCTCATCCTCTGCTGCCAGAACCAGAAAGGGCCTAACCTGTGCTGCCGAATCCCGAAGCCACATGGCGGGAATATCACCGGTAATGACGAAGGTCGTGCCGTCTGACATTCTCTTTAGTGTCGTTCCCCAGGTATTTCGGATAGCATTCCGGAAAATATTCAAAAGATGCGGCGCCTCAACCAGTCTTTCAGACATTCTATCGGACAAATGCCTCAAAGAGATCGGTTCTTGTCCCAATGATTCCATGTGTTGTTCCTCCCGTTTCTATGTAGATAAGAATCATGTATATCACATTCATATACCAGCTTTGTTACCGCTTGCATAGACACATTATAATTTCGCAACATTAACATGTCAATATGCTTTTTATAACATTTAAACATACCAATATAATATTTTAGGAAGGCTCGCCATCTTATCTCCATCACTGACTCCCGCGGATCGGCTTAGGAGGAAGGAATAGCCGACCGCCGACCGAAGCTTGGAAAACACAAAAAAAAGGAATGCCATTCATGCAGAATGGCATTCCTTTTTTATATTTGGACCCTGATTATTTTTTGCGGACCGGGCCTGTCGAGGATCCGGTGATCAGCTCGGCATCCAGCAAAATTTTATTGGGTACGCTCTCTCCGTTTCTCAGCTTAAGGACATTTTCGAAGGCCAGTCTGCCCATCTCTTCCTGCTTTTGACGCATATGGGTAAACAGAAATCCCCCGGCATAATCCGGACTGTCGAAGCAAACGATCGACAAATCCTCCGGAATCCGCAGACCGGACTCCCGTGCGGCTTCATATGCCAGCTGGGCAATGTTGTGCTCCATCGCGAACAGTGCCGTAATTTTGGGATGCTCCCGTAAATGCTTCTTGATGTTCTCCTTTTCCTTTTCCTTATTCTCGGGAACAAAAGCAGTCGGAAGCGTAGCCGTAATATGATCCATCCATAGCCGGCGGTCCACAACGATGCCGCTTTCAGCATGTGCCTGAATGAAGCCCTCAATCCGCTCCTCGATGGCCGTTGTATCCTGCGGAGGTCCCGTCATCAAGGCAATATGGGTATGTCCGAGTTCAAAAAGATGCTTGATCATCTGCTTCGTTGCCGCTGCATTATTGGTGCTGATCGAACTCGCAGAAACGCCCTTTAAATGACGGTCCAGCAGCACAAACGGATATTGGCTGATGACAAGCTTCAATATTTCGGCATTAAAATACTCTCCCTGCGCAGGGAAAATAATCAGCCCATCGACGCCAAGCTCCAGTAGACCCTGAATGGCCTCCTGTTCATTGGCAGGCACTCCAAGCGATCTTCTAAGGATCAAATAACTGTCATGCTGCCGGGATGCTTCTTCCATTCCATATACAAGGCCGGTGCCGTAGCTGTCGCCAAAGTCCGTCATCACGAGCCCGATCAGCAGCTTTCCGTTCTCGCGACGCGGCTTGGTGATTACGCCGGTTGCACTGCCTGGAGAAGCATCAGCAGAGCCGAAATGCTCGGAAACAAATGAGCCCCTGCCGGGTTGTCTGACAATATATCCTTCCTGAGTCAGCATTTCCAAAGCCTTTTTGCTGGTAATCCGGCTTACATTATAAGCTTCGCCCAATTCCTTCTCGGAAGGAATCCGCTCGCCGGGTACGTATTTACCGGATGCGATCTGTTCGCGCAGCGCTTCAAATATTTGCTCATACATCGGTTTTGAGGATGATTCATGCGACATGGTATAGCCCCCTCCATAAGAAAACATCTAGCCCGTCAGGGATAGATGGGCCTAATTTATCTTAAACATCTGTAAAAACATTATATAATAATATATCATGTTATATCGCCTTTGTGAATAGTTATTCAGCTTTGCTAAAATATGCAATGACGGCTAACATTTATTTCATAATTACAAGCTAATGCGAATGGAGGTATTTGAAAATGAATAATCAACGTGTTAGGGAAATTCAAGTGATGGATTATCCTGATATTTATTTGTTAAATCAAGACTTTAATCCGAATCTATATTTATTTTCCGAAGAAAAAGTAAAAGAAAGGATTGAAGTCATTACAAAAACTACAAAAGATATCATCTTTGTTTGCGAGCAAAACAAGGAGGTCATCGGATATATTCACGGAAGCCCCTATGAACTGCTTTTTTCCGAGTCATTAGTTAACGTCCTGGGGTTTGTTGTTAAAAAAGAGTATCGAAACCAGGGTATAGGGAGCATGCTGATCGATCATCTTGAGAGTTGGGGAAAGAAGAATGGATTTTCCGGGATGAAATTACTGTCCCACCCAAGCAGAGTCCACGCTCATAGGTTCTACGAGCGACGCGACTATGTCTTTACCAAGGATCAAAAAAACTTTATCAAAACGTTCAAGTAAAAAAGAACAAAATAAAGAGCGCCCCCGATCCCGAAGACGCCCTTGTCATGGTTTACCCGCCATGTGGCGGATTCAAACTCTTTTTCTGAAAAATTTTCGTAAATGTCTATACTTCTTTCATTTTAAAATACACCCAGCCAAAGATAAAGAAAACGACAAAGCTGCCCAGCACGGTTATCATCAGGTTCTCGAACGGCAAATTCAGTGCACCAAAACCTCCGCCCTCCATCGCATTTCCGGGTAGGCTAGCCAGCAGCGGCTGTGCCCAAGGGTAAAAGGGACCAAACGTAGAGGAGTTTGCAACCAGAATATTCGGTATTGTTAACGTAACATTCAGCGCGAGCGGCGCGGCAAAGCTGCTCCACATCATGGACATAGCCAGCTGCAATGCGGCTAACGGGAGGCAAGCGATCCAGCCCCCCAGGATGCTCCGCAGCATGATATCCCATTCTACCGGAGCATGGATTCCTTTAATGAAGCCCACCAGAAACACCGCTACTGCAAGCAGCAGCTGAGTGATCGCCAGCATAACAGCCACGACCGTATATTTGGCAAAATATACGCCTGTACGCGTGACCGGCAGAACGAGGAGCTGCTTCCACCCGCCTCCGCTATGCTCATAACGGCAGATAAAGGCAGCAAAAATGCCCGACATAATCGGCATGAACAGCATGGCATGCACCATACTCATGACCATCATCAGCGTGATCCAGGGCATGGACGATCCATCGATGTTGGAGAGCAGCCCGATCAATACGGCTATGAGCGGACTAATCAGCATGAGGAGAACGATATAGGAGCGCGACATTTTAAGCCGCTCGGAAGATAATACTTTGAAATAGCCTCCCATTTAGTCCACATCCTTTCTGACAAAATGGCCTGTCCCGAACAGGTAGATGACGATGAACAGGATAATTCCCGCCGCCACCGGCATGGCAGGCTTTGCATAGTAAGCGAGAAACGGCCACGCCAAAGGCAGCAGATCCGGATAATTCGCGGAAAACATCGTTGCGATGGCAGCGGTGATGCCGATCATAATCGGCAGGGCTTGGTTTTTGAAAGTTAAAGACAGATACAGCTGCAGCGCCAGCATCGGCAAAGCTCCAAGGAAAGGGAGGAACGACAGCTTCAAAATCTTCAGATACGGAATATGCTCCATGCTGAAACCCAAAGCCAGCCCAAGCCCGATTGTTCCGGCAAACAGCAGCACGCAAGCAGCTGTTAACGCAATAACTCCAACCAGATACTTGGATGTAAAGACGGCCGTTCTGGAAATCGGCAGCGCCAGCAGCTGTTTCCATGAATTGTTCAGATGTTCCACGTTCGCAATCTGGGAAGCAATCAATGTCGCCCCAAGGACGAGCGCAATCGGTACGAAGGAGAATATTTCCCCCACCAGACCTCCCCATTCATCACCTTTATATATGTTTCCTACGAGATAATCATAACGAAGCCCAAAGTTCAAAGCCTGCATGGCAATCAGCCCGAGCGACCCCAGGATGACCAGAAACCATATGCCCCGCTTGCGTATTTTCAGGAGGTCCGCTGATAGTGCCCTTCCGACCATCACTGGAATCCCCCCTGCTCAATGACCTGCATAAAGATATCCTCCAGGGACTGACGCTTCTCTTCCACCCGGTAAATCGCATGGTTGTTATCCACCAGCCTTTTGACGAGCAAAGCCACCTCCGGATCGCTAAGCTGCTCCAGCTTCAGACCACCGTTCTCCAGCTGTCCGGCATAGCCTTGACCCCGTACCAGCTGCAGCGCTTCCTGCGGCTCGGACACCACGAGACGGAAACCGCTGGATGCCTGCTGCTGCAGATTGCTGATCGTATCCTGGAAAACCATTTCCCCTTCACGGATGATGCCAACCGTTCCTGCCATCTGCTCCACTTCAGATAACAGGTGACTTGAGACGAGCACAGTAATGCCATGCTGCTTCGGCATGCTGCGGATCAATTCGCGGATCTCATGGATTCCCTCCGGATCCAGGCCGTTGGTTGGTTCATCCAGGATCAGCAGTTCCGGGTTTCCCAGGAGGGCCGTTGCGATGCCAAGACGCTGCTTCATCCCAAGCGAATAGCCCTTCACCGGACGCTTTGCATCCTTGGTGAGGGAAACAATGCTCAGCACTTCATCAATGCGCGATTTCGGTACATCCAGGATACGCCGGACCGCCTCGAGATTCTGCACCGCCGTTAAATGGCCGTAGTTCGACGGGTATTCCACCAGCGAGCCGATTTTCCGCAAAATATTCAGCTTATCCTTTTTCAAATCCTTGCCGAACATTTGGATGGAACCCATCGTCGGACGGATCAATCCGAGAAGCATACGAATGGTCGTCGTTTTGCCGGCGCCATTGGGCCCGAGAAAACCGTAGATTTCCCCTCTGGCAATTTCCAGGTTCAAATGGCGCACAGCATAACGCCCGCCATATTTCTTATTTAAATCTCTCGTTTGAATGACAAGTTCACTCACGATTAATCACCTCGGAAACTATATTAGTCCCCCAAGGTTAAAAGACAGACAGCCCCAAGTTTAAATTTCGTTTAAACTTGGGGCTGTACCTATTAAACTCTATCCTTTCAGCTTAAGCCCGGGCTCACTTCCCGAGGCGGGATAAATAAGAATGTTCGTGCCTCCACTGGTACTGCTGATATCCATCACAATTCCCATTTCTCTCGTCAGGAAACCGACAATGGCAAGCCCGATCCCTGCTCCCTTGTCACCGGATGAAGCTTCCATCCCTTGGCCTTTATCGGAAATGAGGATGGCCGTTTGTCCGCCGGGCAGCGCCCGGGCATGCAGCCCGATATATTGCCCGCTGCGGGCATGCCTGACGGCGTTCTGGAACAGGTTATCCAGAATCCTGCGGAACCACTGCGGATCGATGATCCAGAACAGGGGCTCCTCGGGAAGATCGATATCCGCTTCAAAGCCCTCCTTTTCCCAAAGCGGGTACCACGCAGCCGCACTCTCCCTGACAATGCGGAGCACGTCGCACCGTTCAGGATCAAGGGTGTATTTGCCGCTGGTCAGCAAATTGTAAGACAGCAGATTGTCGATGAGGCCGGACAAATCCCCGAGCTTGGTTTCCGTCAGCTTCAGCAGCTGCCGCCCCTTGTCCGACAGCTGCTCCTTCTGGAGCGAATACACATGACTGCGAATCACAGTGAGCGGCGTTCTTAGATCATGCGACAGGTTGGCGATGAGCCGCTTGCGCAGCTCCTCTTCCTCGCGCTCGCGCCTTTGGCTGCTGCCCAGCCGAACGACCATACCGTTGAAGGCATGTTCCAGTTGGCCGATTTCATCCGTCTTTTTGATCAGGATCGGATTGGGCAGATTGCTGCCGTCCTGCACCGTCATCGCCGATTGAAGACGAAGCAGCCGTCTGCGCATGTTCACGAAGAACATCCACGAGACCGCGATGAACAGCAGAAACATCAGCAAAATAATGCCGAAGAAAATCATCGAGGTCCGCGCGGACATTTCATAGCCGGCTGTCCTCAGCTCCGATCTCGAAACCTGCATCACCATGAACCCTTGTTTCAGCTTTTGATCATCGCCGATAAACGCGATGACGGAAAACTGCTGCGTTGCTTCCCTGTAGCGTTTCATGTAGGCGACGGCATCCGCGGCTTCCCAGGTTTGGGGAAGCTTGAGCTTGCTCGTCCCGGGCTGCCGTACCCGCGACTTCGCATCCACCCAGAACATGTCCACTTTCGAATAAGCCGCATGGAGCTCGCCGATCCTGGCATCGATCTGTTCCGGCGTGTTTCCCTTCAGCCTTTTGGCTTCCCTATGCCACATATCTTCCAGACGCATGGTTGTGTAGGGATCATTCTTCGCCTCCGGCTCCGGAGAAATATTGCCGACGATTATGCTCTGCACGAATTGATAGCCGACAAGCGAGGCGGGGAACACGACCGGAATGAACAACAGTGCGATGACGATGATGAGCAAGTACCTGGAGAGCAGCGAGCCCCGGAAACGGGATTTAGGCAGCTTCTCCTTCCTCATGCCTTCACCCGGTAACCAACACCGCGCACCGTCTCGATGATCTCCGGATTGGCCGGATCACGCTCCAGCTTCTCCCGCAAATACCGGATATGAACCATCAGTGTCTTGTCTCCGTCCAAATAAGGATCGCCCCATACGCCCTCATAGATCTGCTCTTTGGTCAGAATTTGCCCGAGATGGCGGAGCAGATAAGTAAAGATTTGAAACTGCTTGCCTGTTAGCAGAATTTCCTCGCCATTGTCATTGTTCACGATCCGGTTCTCCCGTTCATATACGAGCAGATGTTTTAGCACAAGCGGTTCCGTCGAGTAGGATCCGGAGCGGCGCAGCAGCACCTCGATCCTGGCTGCAAGCTCATCCGGATGAAACGGCTTGGTCAAATAATCGTCAGCGAACTGAAGCCCCTCCAGCTTATCGTCAATGGAGGTTCTGGCGGACAACATCAGGATCGGCAAGTCGGGATAGGCCTTCTTAAGCCGCTGTCCGACCGTGAATCCGTCCAGCCCCGGCAGCATCACATCCAGAATGACCAAGCGGCATCCTGCTGCCTGCTCCACAGCCCGCTCCCCATTTTGAAGCCAAGTCACCTCATAGCCCCGTCCACCTAAATCTTCATTCACCCATGAGCCGATTTCGGCGTCATCTTCGATATATAACAAATGGATCCCCAATATATTTCCATCCTCTCTAATATCCCAGGCCATCTTATTTCCGGGTTGTATGCCCAATAAAATCATGGTATATTCTACATGTCAGGCAGCGCGAATGCTGTCACACCGACACTATCAATTTAAAGGCTATGCTACCTTAAAATCAAGGTACAACCTCGAAGACTCATTATGAGTCCCAGGGTTGTACCTTTTTTATATATACCGGGAAACGATATGACCCCCAGAAGGAGACGCAGTCGTTTCTGCCAAATCGAGGAGGAAAATCTATGTTGCTTGAAGCCGTGTACCACCGTCCCAAACTGAACTGGTGTTATGCCTATGACGGACGCACCATCCATCTCAGAATCCGCACGAAGCGGAATGATGTAACCGCTGTATCAGCCTTGGCTGGTGACAAGTATATCTGGGATCAGTCCAAGGCCTATGTGCCGATGAGTAAGCTGGCATCCGACGAGCTGTTTGATTACTGGGAATGCGAAATTGTCCCGGAATACCGGAGATTGAAGTATGGATTTTTGCTGGAGAGCGGACAAGAGAAATTCTGGATGACAGAATATGATTTCTTGAAGAATCCTCCCGCAAATCCGGACCGCCTGTTCGAATATCCTTTCATTAATCCGGTCGATGTGTTCCAGACCCCTTCGTGGGTAAAGGATGCGGTGTTTTATCAAATTTTCCCGGAGCGTTTCGCCAATGGGGACCCGTCCAATGATCCGAAGGGCACTCTGCCATGGGGTGGTACCCCCGAGCGCGACAACTTCTTTGGAGGCGATATCCAAGGCGTCATCGATCATATCGACCATTTATCGAAGCTTGGAGTCAATGCCATTTATTTTACGCCGCTCTTTACGGCGACGACCAATCATAAGTACGATACCGAGGACTACCTCCAGATCGACCCGCAGTTCGGGGATATCGATACGCTGAAAAAGCTGGTCAACATCTGCCATGAACGCGGAATACGCGTACTGCTGGATGCCGTGTTCAATCATTCCGGCAGAACGTTCGCACCGTTTGTGGATCTGCAGAAAAACGGGGAGAACTCCCGCTACAAGGACTGGTTCTACATTCGCGAA
The DNA here is from genome assembly GCF_018403225.1 of Paenibacillus sp. J23TS9. Taxonomy (NCBI): domain Bacteria; kingdom Bacillati; phylum Bacillota; class Bacilli; order Caryophanales; family Paenibacillaceae; genus Paenibacillus; species Paenibacillus sp. J23TS9. The sequence goes on from NZ_BOSG01000002.1 coordinate 336,339, forward strand.
TTCCCGATCGCCGTCAAAGATGGGATTCCGACCTATGATACTTTCGCTTTCGAACCGCTGATGCCGAAGCTGAACACGGATCATCCGGAAGTTAAAGAATATTTACTGAAAGCCGCTGCCTACTGGATCGAAGAAGCCGATATCGACGGCTGGCGCCTGGATGTCGCCAACGAGGTCGATCATGAATTTTGGCGCGAATTCCGCCGCGTGGTGAAAAAGCTCAAACCGGACGCCTACATTCTCGGCGAAATCTGGCATGAATCCTCTCCTTGGCTGATGGGTGACCAATTTGATGCGGTGATGAATTATCCGTTCACCAATGCGGTGCTCGACTTTTTCGTCGATGGGGTTGGTGATGCGAAGGATTTTGCCAACGCCATCGGCAAACAGTTCTCACGGTATCCTCGTCAAGCGAATGAAGTCGCCTTTAATCTGCTGGACAGCCATGATACAGCCAGACTTCTTACCAAATGCGAAGGAAACAAGGACAAAATGAAGCTTGCTGCCTTGTTCCAGTTCACCTATACGGGCGCTCCTTGCATCTACTACGGGGATGAGATCGGCATGACCGGCGGACATGACCCGGATTGCCGCAAATGTATGGAATGGGATGAAGAAAAGCAGGACCTTGAGCTTTTTGCCTTCTATCAGGACCTGATCGCCATGCGTCTGAAGTATCGTGCCCTGCGTACCGGCAAATTAACTTTCCTCTCTGCTGAAGCAGACAGCACATCGCTGGTCTATACAAGGGAGGATGAGGATGATCTTTTCGTCATTATGATGAATAACAGCGAGCTGCCTGCCGAGATTGAAGTTCCGGTCAATGAGAGCCGCTGGGAAAATATTTACACGAAGGAAACCGCCGTTTTGAAGAGCAACAAGCTGGCAGCCCAGCTCCCTGCCTATGGATGCGCAATGTTCAGAGCGGCCAAATCATAGAATAAACGACGCCCTTTTAAGAATCAATTTACCTCCGGGTATCTAAAGCAAAGAAGCCCCAGGTCCTTTAATGGATCGGGAGCTTCTTTTTTATTCATAACATAAATGATTTATCACACAAAATTCCGTGTATCGTTGTTGCGTCCAAATTTATACGTTGCGAGCAGGAAGAATACGAGCGCAAAGGAAAGCAAAATCACAAGATTAAAACCGATACTGGACAAGGCCTCGCCTGCTTGCAGCTTTCCGAGTGACTCCAGCACCCAGTTTTGGGGCATAAAATCGGATATCTTGCGAAGGGCTTCCGGCATAATACTTCTTGGAAAAAAGCATCCGGAAATCAGACAGGTTGGCGTAACAATCAGATTCTGCAATGCTCCTGCAGCAGCCGTACTCTTGGAGAAAGAAACGATGGCCAGCGAGATACTGACGGAGACGAGGGCAAACAACCCAAGGATAAAAACCATTTCCCCCATCGGAATGCCTGCATCAATCCGGAACACCACCTTCATAAAGAACAGTGCGATGGTAATTTGTATTATCATTACGATTAAATTGACGATCACATTCGATAATACGTAGGTTCTGGAGCTGATCGGCGAGGTGAGTATACGGAAATACGTCCGGTTTTCCCGATTTTTCAGGATTAACTGTGATAGATTCACCGCCGAAGTCATCATGAACATGATCAGAAATCCGATAGATTGGTATGACATTTGCTGGCCCGAGGACTTATCATTGACGGATTCTGTCGTCAGCTTGAACTGCCCTGCCTGATAAGTGTCATATAGCTGTTGGAACTTTCCGGTGTCACCGGCTGCAATGGATCCCATCGCCGTGACGTTATCGATATAGCCATACAGCATGGATTTGATATAAGCCGTAACCTGAGCACCCTTCACGGACTCGATACTAATGTGTTCCGCTTTGCCCTTCAGCACGCTGCTGGAGTAACCCGCATCAAGGATGATCCCGGTATCCAGCTTACTCGCGGCAATGTTCTTCTTCAAATCTTCCTTCGTCGTATTCACAAGCTTCACATGGCTTAATCCCTGTACAAACCTGATCGTATCTGCCGCAATCACCTGATTGCCATCCTCATTGACAACTCCAACCCGCAAATCGGGCGTACTTTGCGATCCATACAGCATCGAGGCAACAAGCACGCCGGCGATCGGGAGGCCGAAATATAGAAGCAGATTTCCGCGCTTACGGAAAGTCGTCAGTATGGTCATCCGAACCAGAAACCAAATATCATTCCACATGTTAAATCCCCTCCTTGCGATGCATCATCAGAGCCGCTGCCCCAAGGAACAGCACGGCCAGACCCATATTCAGCAGCATTGCAGGCAAAGCAGCCGTCAACGCGTTATCATACACAATTTCCGTCAAAGCCTGATTCCCCCAGCGGATCGGGGACAGATTCGTGACGCTTCCGAGAAATCCGCCCGTATCGTCTCCCATCGGGAAATAAGCTCCGCCAAGGAAGGACGCCAGCTGCACGATAATCATGACGATCCCGCCGGAAGGCTCGCCTTTCATCATATAGCTGATAGCCAATCCCAAGCTGATTGACATGATGACCTCTGTGAGCAGAATCAGGAAGATTAACGGGAGATGATTGCCCCAGTAGGCTTTAAATACATATTTGCTGAACATGACGATGACAAAGACACACAGCATATTAAGGACAACACTACCCAGGACTTTCCCCATAAAAATCTCACTTTTTCGAACAGGTGCCGCGGCCAGCCTTGCTGCTGTTCCATGCACAATCTCAGAGCGGATCAGCGAACCGCCGCTCATCGCGCCCCACATACCGATCATGACCGTCATCGCTATGGCGTAGTAATCAATGGATCCTGGCTGCCGGTCTGCATTAATCGCTGTATCTTTGATGTAATCCGTTTGGTGGGTGGCTGCAATAATAAACTCTGCTTTGGCGGGATCCTGCTGAGCCACCGCTGCAGCCGCATTATATTTATCGGCGAAGGAGCTCATCATCCCTTGAACGATGTTGCTTTCAATGGAGCTGCGGCTGCTTCCGTAAAGATGAATGCCGCTGTCGCTCACCTCAATGTAATCGGCATAGCGGTTCTGCTCTACTTCCTCCCGGCCATTGACGCCTGCCTTCAGGTCGTCAAACGTAATACCTGATTGGCTGACCCCTTTGGCAAAAGCCGTATACGCTTCAGACAGCTGCCCAGTGCTCGTATTCTTCACAAGCACCTTCAGGTTATCTACGCTGACATCACCGTTAAATACATTCGTTAGCGCAAAACCCAAAATCAGCATCAGCAAAATCGGAAATGCGAGCAAAAATATCAACGTACGGAAGTCCCGGAAATCATGTTTCATTTCCTTCCATGCTATTGATAAAGTGTTCATAGGTATCTCCTCTCCCGGGTTCCTAATCCCGTAAATTTCTGCCTGTGAGCGTCAGGAATACAGTCTCCAGATTGGGAGCCTGCTCTTCCACAGCCCGGATTTCCATGCCGCTGTCGATCAGCTGTTTCAAAATCCGGTTCAGATTATCTACCGCAGCATCACTCTGGATTCGGACCATATTATCATCCTGCTGCACGCTGAGCACCCGAATGCCAGGAATCGATTTTAATTGTTCAAGATCCAGTGCATCCAGCGATTTCAGCTCGATACGGATATCTTTGACATCCGTGATGGTCGCCTTTAACTGCTCTTTGGTCCCTTCGGCAATAATTTTGCCATGATCCACGATGGCGATGCGGGAGCATATCTCCTCCACTTCCTCCATGTAGTGACTTGTATAAATAATGGTGCATCCGGAATCATTAAGCTTCCGTACCGAAGTCAGAATGTAATTGCGGGACTGGGGATCAATACCTACCGTTGGTTCATCCATGATGATCAGCTTTGGCTTGTGAGCGATGGCGCAGGCAATATTCAGACGACGTTTCATGCCACCTGAGAAATTTTTCGGAAAGCTCTTAGCCTTGTCGCTTAGTCCCACAAATTCCAGTGCCTCCTGCACCCGCTCCTTCAGATCATTCCCGCGCAATCCGTATAATCCGGCAAAAAAGCTGACATTTTCAAATGCGGTCATATCCTCATAAATCGCCAAATCCTGCGGTACAATCCCGAGATTCATTTTGGCAAAACGGGTCTGCTTCGTAGCGTCGCGATCCAGGATGCGAATTTCTCCGCCGCTTGGCCGCAGCAGGGATGAGATCATGTTAATGGTGGTGCTTTTGCCTGCGCCATTGGATCCGAGGAAACCGAATATCTCTCCTTCCCGGATTTGTAATGACATGTTATCGACGGCGATAAAATCACCGAATTTTTTAGTGAGGCCTCGCAGCTCCAGTACGTTCATATTCCGTTCACTCCTATTCATGTTTTCCTTGTTAATGCCATATTTTCAATGCCAGACCGCTTTTAGAGGTGGATATTCTTTGGATATAAGGATGCGGCTGCTCTGTTGTCATTTCATGCTTATATCATAAGAATCCCTTTATCGATGTACTCTCAAGGATGCCAGACCGCCTTTAGAGGTGGATATTCTTTGAATATAAGGATGTAATCTCTTTGTTGCTGTATCACACTTATATCATAAGAATCCCTTTATCGATGCAATTTCCTAGATGCCAGACCGCTTTTAGAGGTGGATATTCTTTGGATATAAGGATGCGGCTGCTCTGTTGTCATTTCATGCTTATATCATAAGAAAAAAGGATGCCCTTATGTCAGTGCATAAGTTCATCCTTTTATATGAGAATTTTCATATTTCCATGCCGGGCAGCAGGGCGGTTTGTATAAAAAGCACTATGATATTCTTCATCTCCGGTCATAGGGAATCAATGTCGTTACGGTAAAACCTGAGGTCCCGTCCGCAATCACCGTGCCATTCACCGATGCGGTCCGTTCTTCCATACCAAGAAGGCCAAGCCCCTTTACAATTTTCTCCGTTCCCCGGCCGTTATCGGATACCACAGCTTGTATAAAGCGGTTTAGGACCCTGACCTCCACATGAACCGTGGTGGCTGAAGCGTATTTCGCGGCATTCGTCAGGGACTCGGTCACATTTTCATGGATGATTTTCCACTGCAGCGGGGTAATGATCTCCATATCCCCATGATGGACCACACTCGTATGCAAATTCGCCTGCATTCCGAAAGACTCCACCGCTGTTTTTAGCCGCGTCAGTCCGAGCTGCTCCACCAGAGGCTTATTATTTTTCAGCGTCAACCGGATTTCCTCGATACCTTCTTTGGATATGCCAATCGCATTTTGAAGGAGCACGCTCGCGGTGGCAGGATCGTTATTAAGAAGTCGTTTGGCGGCCTCCATCTGAATCAGCGCTCCCGTCATTGCATGTCCGAGACCGTCATGGATTTCCTGCGCAAGGCGGTTGCGCTCCTCCAGCTTCACCATATATTCCGAGGTGCGGGCAAATTCATAGTTATCATTCTGCTTTTTTGTCAGCCGCTGCAGATCATGCCGCATCCTGTCGACCGCATCCTCCTGTCGGTCCACTTTGTCCATATACTGCCGGATCAGCGTGTAGTTCAAGAAACAGAGCACCGCAATAAACGCGTAGTTCGTCAACAAAAGGTCACGGAGGAACAGGGCAGGCAGCAGAGCCGCCACCAGCAGGGCCGGATATTTGTTCCGGATATGGAATGAAGCAATCTCATACATATTCAGCGGGAGTAAAAGGATAAAGTTAGGTTCTTCATACCACGCGCAGCCCACAACATACGCGATAATAAGCAAAAGCACTCCCTGCTTCAGCCGCGGATCCTTCACAATATGCTGCACCAGGTTCAGGGCAATATAGATTAAAAAGAATAAGACTAACCATCTGCCCGATTGATCAGAACCAAAATACGTGATCATAACGATATATATGAGCAATATGATCTTGTTGCCGGTAGTCCATAGTTCCATCTGCAGTCACGACCTTTCCGTCCTAACGGATTTTACCCGTCAGATAATAGATCGCGATCTGTGTCCGGTGCGAAAGTGCCGTTTTATTCAATATGGACGTGATATAATTGGCGGTTGTCCCTTCGGAAATAAACAATTCCTTTGATATTTCCTTGTTGGACAGCCCCTGTGCAATCAGGGACATGACACCCAATTCCCGCTCCGTAAATTGGCTGCGGTCGAAAGGGCTTGCGGCATCGGAGCCCTCCTTATCCGGACGGTCACCGGGTTTTTGTTGGACTGTGGCAGCAGACAGGTTGGAAGGCTTGCCAACTTTAGCCTCCTGGCCGCCAACCATCTGGGATTTCAGCTTATCCAGCACTACGTCCTGCAGGACGCTGTGACCGTTATGTATACTCTTAATCGCATCGCGGATCCGCTCCGGATCGTTGTTCTTAAGCAGGTATCCCTTCGCGCCGAAGCGAATGGCATCCAAGATATATTCATCATCGTCGAACGTCGTCAGAATAAGCGGCTTGGTTGTCGTCTGCTCGTTGATCAGCCTTGTGGCTTCTACACCGTTCATATTCGGCATCCGCACGTCCAGCAGAGCGACATCCACTTCATGCGAACAGCAGTAATCTACAGCCTCCTGGCCATCACCAACCGTAGCAAGCACTTCAAATTCCCCGAATGTATTTAAAATAATCTTCATCCCTTCCCGGATGAATGAATTGTCATCAGCAATCAATACACGAATTTTCATCATACGCCCCCTTGTGGTCATTATTGTACCCGAAGGATGTATTTTATTGGAAGGGGTAATTCAATCATCCCAGTCTCATTTCATAGACCGATTCTTCCTGCGCTGTATCTTCGAACCACTCCTTGCCTGCATATACGAAGCCGATTTTCTCAAGAATCTTGTACGAATCCAGGTTATTCGGATCAACAGAGGCATGGATGCGCTTCACGCCGCTATTTCCCCTGGCAATCTCCAGGCAGGCCTTCGCCGCTTCAGTCGCATATCCCTTTCCCCAGCTGGACTTGGCAAAATGATAGATAAGTTCAACCTCCTGTATTTCCCCGGTTACATTAAAGCCGCAGGCACCCATGACCGTTCCCGTTTCTTTCTCCACAACGGCGTAAACGGATAAACCCTTTGCTTCATGACATTCGCGGTATGCCTTTAAGATCAAAGGCAGCTTATCATGCGGGGTGGCGCCAAGACAGTAGCGCATAACTTCCTCGTCTCCCCAGAACGTCTTGGCGGCTTCCGCATCTGTATCCTCAAATGTACGCAGTATGATGCGTCCGGCATCATATATAGTCTTCATAAACTTTCCCCCTGTGAAAGGACCCTTTAGACCCTTTATGGAAACTATTGTAACCTAAAGCTGAATTTCATTGAAATAGCAAACGGGCAGTATATGCGGATTGCAACGAACGATCTGCTTCCAAATCACGAAATCAGATTCGGAATGGAATCATTGACTGCTGCAGCTGCCGGGAAGTATCCTCCAGCCTGGCGGAAAGAGCTACCAGCTTCTCGCTCACCGCATACTGCTGAGAAGACATGGACGCTACTTCTTCTGTAGCCGCTGCAGACAGGAGCACAACAGCCGCCACAATAATCAGAAATAATTTAGCCCTATGCAGGGGATCCGGAAATGCTGTTTTATCATCATCATTCACTCCTCCTCCTTGTTTTCAGCCATAAAAAAGGTACAGCGTGCATATGTAATGCAGCAGCTGTACCTTTAATCTTGTTGTCGTATGTGCAGATCAGCCCTTGCTCGCTCCTGATGTTAATCCGTCCACAAGCAAACGCTGCAGGAAAATAAACAGGATAGTAATTGGAATTGCAATCAGAACCGACCCCGCGGCAAACGCCGGGAAGTTCGTATTCTGATTCGAGGAAACCATATCATACAAGCCGACCGCAAGCGTCCAGTTTTCCTTCGTCCGCAGTACGAGCCTTGCAAAAATATAATCCACCCAAGGGCCAACGAACTGCGTCAGCGCCAAATAAGTAATCATCGGCTTCGACAGCGGCAGGATAATCCGCGTGAAAATCATCCAGTTGCTCGCCCCGTCAATTTTGGCTGCTTCGTCCAGCGTGCGCGGAATGGTGTCCAGAAATCCTTTGGCGATAAACGTCCCTCCGAGGGGAGCACCGGCAGCATATACAATGATGAGCGCCAGATGCGTGTCAAGCAAATGCCATTCCTTAAGTAAAAGGTAGATGGCGATCATGCTCATGAAGCCCGGAAACATTCCGAGGATCAGAACCGTCGACAATGCCGTTTTGCGTCCGCGGAAGCGGAAACGTGAAACCGCATAACTGGTCAACAGGGTGAGCAGTACGCCGATAATCATGGACAATATGGCGATTTTCAGGGTATTCATATACCATTGGCCAAACAAAATGCTTTTGGAATGAAACAATTCCCGGTAATGATCCAGCGTTAAGCTCTCTGGAAGCAGGGTTTTGCTGTACAACGATTTACCCGGCCGGAATGACCCCAGGAGCACCCAGAGTGCAGGATAGATCGCAACTACCGACATGATGATTAAAATGATATAGCTCAGCCCCAAACGGAAGCTTTTTCTCACTTTACGTCCGCTCATTGGATCATATCCTCCTCTTTAAATGACTTGGTGCGGCGATAGTTATAGATAGAGAACGTAGCAATGATCAGGAATATAATGATGCCGACGGCGGAAGCCATATTGTATTTATTCTGATCCAGCGTCAGTTTATACAGCCAGGTTACGAGCAGATCCGTCGCACCCGCATATTGGTAGTCGCCGACGACGGGATTCCCGTTCGTTAAGAGATAAATGGCGCCGAAGTTGTTGATATTGCCTGCAAACTGCATGATCAATGTAGGCGCCGTCGAGAACAGTATCATCGGCAGGGTCACGATGCGGAATTTTTGATATCCGCTTGCGCCGTCGATCTCTGCCGCTTCGTACATATCCTTCGGAATCGTCGTCAGTACCCCCATGATCAAAATCATGGAAACCGGAATACCAACCCACATATTGACGACAATGACGGTTACTTTAGCCCAAAATGGGTCTGTTAGCCAAGGCAGGCCGCCTAATCCCAAATATCCGAGATATTGGTTGATCGGGCCGAACTGGCCGTTAAACATGTTTCTCATGACAAGCAGCGAGATCAGCTGCGGGATTGCATAAGGAATAACCAGGATCGTCCGCCACAACCCCTTGAACTTGATGCCCTGCTGGTTAATCAAAAGCGCCACGAGCAGGCCGCCCAAATAGGTGGTAAATGTGGACAGGATTGCCCAGATAATAGTCCAGCTCAGAACGCCGAAAAAGGTATGGCTCCACGTCTTGAGGGTTAACAGATCCCGGAAAGTCTGAAATCCTACCCAATCGACGAGTTTAGCCGGAGGAATATGATTCGGTGCCGAATAGTTCGTAAATGCCAGCATGATCATAAAAATGATCGGCATGATCGTAAAAAACAAAATACCAATCGCCGGCAGGCTCAGAAAAGACTGCGCGAATTTGTAGTCCATAATGTACCGGACCGACTGCTTAAAGCTGTTAGGCTTAATGCGATTTTCCCGGTTCTGTGCCGTTTTGTAGGCATCCCGGACATTCATGATGTACAAGATGATAAACAAAACAAAAAATAAGAGCGTAATCAAGCTTTGGACTAAAATAAAAATGGAGTGGTCCCCATCAAGCCACTTGCCTTTGACCAGTCTCCGGGGCGCATCTCCAAGTGTGACGATCCCCCATAAAGATCTGCCTAAATTTCCGCTGAAATAAAAAATTCCCCAAGCCTCGACAAGCAGGAAAATGATGCCCTTGATGAACTGGCGGTTATATATTTGTCCCAGTCCCATGCTTAAAATCGACAGTATCGTTGCCTTACTGCGGTGCCTTTGCATCAGCCCTCTCCCCTCCCCGAATTCTAAGAAAAATGAAGTCTCAACGCTGCCTCGGAAAAACGTCTTTACTGCATATCCCTTGCAGCCGAAATGCCTTCTAAGGTGAATCACCCGCCGCTCACCGAGCGGCGGGTGGGTTCATCATTATTTTTCAAACCATGGCATGGATTACTTGGTGGCGCCGTTGTTCAAATCTTTGATTTGCTGTGCAGCCTTATCCATCGCTGTTTTTGGATCCACGTTGTTGTCCCAGATTTCTGGAAGAGCTGCGTTCACAGGGCTCCATACGTTGCCCATTTCAGGAATGGAAGGCATTGGCTGAGAGTTTTTGGCTTGCTCTGCAAATGCGGATACATATGGATCGTTTTTGATTTGGTCGGCTTCCAAAGCCTCATTGTTCGTAGGGATGGAGCCGACTTTTTCGTTCAGCAGCAGCTGAGCATCTTTGGTCGATGCAAATTCAGCAAACAATTGGGATGCATTTGGATATTTCGTAAACGAGTTTACATACCAAGCTTTGATGCCGGAGAAAGAAATCGCCGTTTTGCCTCCGATGGATGGAATCGGAGCGATGCCCAGATTGTCGCCGAGGGCTTTCTTATAGCCGCCAAGCTCCCAAGGTCCGTTGATATCCATGGCAACGTCGCCGGAGTTAAACAAGCTGCGTTTGATATCCGGATTGATATCGCCGCTCTTCACGGGCAGAATGGATTTCAGCTCCTGGTATACTTTCAAGCTTTCCAAAGCGCCTTCGTTGTTGATGCCGATATCGTCTTTGTCGGTGCCGTTCTTGCCGAAAATGTATCCGCCGGTCGTTGCGATGAACGGATAGTTGAAGTACATATTGCCCGTTTCCCACATGATGGCGTATTTCTTCTTCGCGTTATCCGTAAATGTTTTGCCGAAGGCGATGACGTCTTCAAACGATTTTGGAGCTTCTTTTACAATGGACTTATTGTAGTACAAGGCATAGGTTTCAGCCGCTCTTGGATATCCATACAGCGTGCCGTCATAGGTTACGCCTTGAATGGAAGCCTCTGTATTGTTCTTGGTCGTTTCATCTTTAAATGTATCGTTTGCGAGCAAAAGTCCTGCTTCTACGGCTCTGCCCAGGTTATCATGCGGGAAAATGACAACGTCAGCAGCAAGGCCCGAAGGTCCGTCCTGAGACAGCTTCGTAACTTGGTCCGTCGGTGCTACTTCTTCGATTTTGACAGGTATGTTATATTTTGCAGTGAATTGTTTTGCGATTTCGTCCGTGAACGCTCTCTCGTCTTTACTTTCCCAAACAACGATCGAAGCTCCATCCTCAGGCTTCAAAGCCTCAGTTGTTGTGGATTCATCCTTGTTATCCGTAGCAGGCGCTGTTGTATCTGTATTGGTGCTGGACGTTGCCGGCTCCTCTGCAGTCTTACTTGAGCTGCCGCATGCTGTAATTGAGAATGCCATGGTCAGCGTTGCAGCCAGTGCCATAACCTGTTTCATTTTCATTTCAAAATAACCCCTCTCCGAGATATAAACTTGTACGCATCTGATTTTTAGCGCAAACGATTTCACAAAAAGGATGACGGACCTCTTTTGTATGTATTTAGACCGTATCTCATGAAGATTCTGTCAGGTAAGCGCTTTAATCATGCGTTTATCATACACAATGCGTAATATTTTGTAAAAACGTTTGCACAGTGTATTTTAAGCCATATATGCCTATTCTACGGTTATTATCTTGGAATATCTCCAAATATCACATGATTCCTGTTAATTTCATCTTGTTTTATTGTAGAACGACTGTGGAATAAGCTGGAACTATTACATTATTTTCGTGCATTGACGCGGTGCTGCTGCTGTTTCTGATCATTTTTCCGAAAGAGGACAGGTCTGCTGAATCCAACGGAATATCCTGTGATTGACCTGACAGGTTGTGCAAAACAAGCACAGTTTGCAGTGCACTTCTGCGCACAAAGGCAACGATTGCCGGATTTTTCGTATCCACGCTTTTCAAATCACCATCCCGGAGTGCAGGCAGCTCGTTTCGCCAACGGATCAGGTTCCGGTACGCGGACAATAGGGAATCCGCTTGCCCTGTTTGGATCTCCACATTGGAATTTGCTTGGTCCACACCGCTGACGGTCGGATTTTCCCAGGTGGTCTGTCCCTTTTCCCCACCACTCTTCATCCAGGCAAATGGTTCGCGGATATGCTCATCGGGCTTTACGCCCTGCATGCCAATTTCCTCCCCGTAATAGATAAACGGGTTCCCTGGAAGCGTGAGCAGCAGCGCCGCCGCCATTTTGGCGTGGTTTGTATCCTTACCGAGCTGGCTCATCACCCGGTTCTGATCATGATTGGACAAAAAGACGGCATCGACAAATTGATTTTGGGATTTGTCCATGTAGAACTGGTTGGTTCGTTCCAGCGTGAAGCCAAGATTATTATCCTTCTCCTGCTTGACCGCACTGATTATGCTGTCGGCGAGGTTAAAGTCAAAGGCTGAATTGAACGCGCCGTCCACATATGGGGCAATAACCGCTGCTGACTTCTCCCATATCTCACCGACCATATAGGCTTCCTTGTTCACGCTATTCATGCTGCTGCGGAATTCCTGCCACCATGCGGTGTTTTTGGCTGTAGTTGCCGTACCGCGGTCGCTTTGCAGATTCTCATAGATATGCTTCGCTCCATCAACCCGAAAGCCGTCAACGCCAAGCTTCAACCAGAACTGTCCGATGTTTTCGATTTCTTTGCGGACTTCCGGATTATCGAAATTGAGATCAGGCATCCCTTCCCAGAACGTGCCGAGATAATGAGTACCGCCGCGTTCAAACCACGGATTCCCGCTACCGGCAGCGCTCGTACCCGATGGACTGATTCCCTGGTCCTCTGCCCATACGTACCAATCGCGGTATTTGCTGTTTTTGTCTTTGCTAGCCTCAAGAAACCATGGATGCTTCACACTGGTATGATTGACAACAAGGTCCATAATGACCTTGATTCCACGCTTATGCGCTTCCTCCACCAGCTTTTTCATGTCCTCCAGCGTTCCGTAATCAGGATTAATATTCCGGTAATCGGTAACATCATAGCCATGATAGCTTGGCGACGGATTGACCGGCATCAGCCAGATTCCGCCTATCCCCAAATCATCATGGGTATCCGGATTACCGTCATTGAGATAGTCCAGCTTCTCCGTCAATCCCTTGAGATCGCCGATCCCGTCTCCGTTTGAATCATAAAAAGACCGGACGAATACCTCGTAATACACGGTCGAGGACTGCTCATGAATTGCGGCTTGCGTCCCTTTTCCGTTTTCGGACGTGGATGCCCCTTTTACCTGTGATTTGTCTGATGGCTCCGTCTGATTCACATCTGTACCCTGACTCGTTTGCTGTTCTAAAGGCACGGCTGTTTTCCCACCGCTGCTGCATCCGGCAAGCAGTGAGCCTGTCAACATCACTGCTGTCATACCTGTTCCCAAACGCTTGAATGCCTTCGCATGTGATTCTTTTAACTTCGGCTTTATCAACTTTGGATTCATGCCATCCTCCTTGGTTAGAGAGCTTTATGATGCTTTCTTATTACGCAGAATACGCTGAACAAAAACGTTTGCGCAACCATTTTCTCTTGATATTTACATTTCCATCCGTAGAATGGCCGGTTCCAAAACAAATTTATGCCCTTACTTTACCTATGCTCGGGTTTTAACAGGTTAGGATCATGCTTATGCCTCAAAATTAGCATTTTTTTGCTATTTTCTGTGAATATCACTTGGGACATGAGGAACCATATTTACAAGCCCCAGGGATTTGGATTAAGATATCAAGTGTAAAATAGCACAATCATGGGAACTGGCGTTCCTGTACAATTAAGAACGCAAACGGTTCCACAGGGAGGTAACAATGTCTGTAACGATAAAAGATGTCGCCAAAAAAGCGGGCGTTTCCCCCTCCACCGTGTCCCGTGTGCTGTCGAACAACACCAGAATCAGCCGTGAAACATCCCAGAGAGTACGGGATGTGATGGAGGAGCTCGGATATCATCCGAACATTATGGCCAAAAGCCTTGTCTCGCGGACCACGGAAAGCATTTGCGTGATCCTGCCGAAGCCCGCTGAAGAGCTGTTTCTGAATATGTTCTTCATGGAGCTGATCCGCGGGATCGTCACCCAGGCCAACCGCTCGGGATACGATGTACTGATTAGTTCCGGCGGCAGCGAGCAGGAGGAAATTGAAGCGGTATCACGCCTTCTGAAAGGAAAACGGGTCGATGGAGCCATACTGCTGTACTCCCGCAAGGATGATCAGGTTGTTGAATTTTTGAAAAATAACCAGTTTCCGTTCGTCCTGGTCGGACGAAGCGAGAAATTCCCCGACATTCTGTCCGTGGATAATGACAATGTCCAGGCCGCCTACGATGCAACCAAGCATCTGATCTCGCTCGGTCATCAGCGCATCGGCTTTGTCAGCGGTCCGCCGAACCATATTGTATCGCGTGACCGCATGAAAGGTTATGTCACCGCGCTGGAGGAAGCCGGACTTGAGAAGCGTAAGGAATGGATCGTCGAAGGCGAATTTTTGCAGGAAAGCGGCTACCGTGCCATGTCCTTTTTCATGAATCTTCCCGAGCGGCCAACCGCCTTGGTCGTGGTGGATGATCTTGTGTCCCTCGGCGTTTTACGCGGATTGTATGAGCTCGGCTACAAGGTTCCCGAGGATTTATGCATTGTCAGCTTTAACAATCTTTCGATTGCCGAACTATCGACACCACCTGTCAGCAGTATGGATATCGGCATTTATAATCTGGGATATACCGCTTCGCAGGCATTGATTCAATCCATTCAGCATGATGGGGAAAGACAGTTCCAAAAACGTCATATCATCCCGCATCGGCTGGTTATCAGGGAATCATCGTTATATTCGCCGCCTAAAAAGCCATAATCATAACTGGCACTTCTGCCAGCAATTATACAAACGTCAGCCAGACCACCCGTTTTTCCGCCTGGCAGAACCTTTTTAAAAATTACCTCTTGACGACCGGGCCTGTTTGACGTTATTTTCACAGAAGAAGAACCTTTCCTTATTTCAGGAATCATTCTCGAGAAATAGTGAATTATGTTATAAAATATACACAGACTGGATTTCGTGAAATCCGTAAACAGGTGGAGCATCTTTGGTGCTTCATTTATTTTCAGAAATTGTTCAAACGTTTGCACAACTACCAAGGAGGACTTCTTCCATGACACTTCATACTCCAATTCGAGCTTGTCTGTTTGATCTGGACGGCGTACTTGTCGATACTGCGAAATATCATTTTCTGGCCTGGAAACGGCTCGCCGAGGAACTTGGCTTTACTTTTACAGAGCAGGACAACGAACGTCTAAAGGGCGTGAGCCGTATGGCTTCGCTCGATATTTTGCTTGAGATTGGCGGAGTATCGCTTGATGACGAGACGAAGCTTGCGCTCGCCGAGAAAAAGAATGGATGGTACGTAGATTATATATCGCATATGGATGAATCAGAGATTCTTCCGGGTGCACTAGCGTTCTTACAAGAGCTGAAAGCAGCCGGCATTCTCGTTGCTCTCGGTTCAGCCAGTAAAAACGCCATGACAATCCTGAACAACACCAAGATGGTACCCTACTTCGACGCCATTATTGACGGAACGAAAACGGCCAGTGCCAAGCCTGATCCGGAAGTATTCCTGCTGGGCGCGAAAGAGCTGAATGCCAGCCCTTCCGAATGCGTCGTGTTCGAGGATGCCGAAGCCGGCATTGAAGCAGCGATCCGCGCTGGTATGCGCAGCATCGGAATAGGCTCCAAGGCTACGCTTGGCCGCGCTGATGAAGTCGTTCCCTCCCTGCAGGAAATGTCGATCAGCCGACTGACCGGTATTTTCCCGGCTCAATAATTCGGGTTATTTCCCTGGAAATCGAAAATAAATGACATCAAGTCTTCGCAAAATACAGAATACAACTATGTTTATTTCGAAATAAGCTACCCTACTATGTCTTCAAAGGAGCCGGTTACTGTGAAGCAATATTTAAAGCTCGATAAATGGAACATCATCGAAGAGGATTTTCAGCTGCATCAGCATGAAATCTCTGAAAGTATTTTCAGCATCGGAAATGGATATATGGGCCAGCGCGCCAATTTTGAAGAAAACTACAGCGGTCCATCGCTGCAAGGCAGCTATATGGCAGGCGTTTACTATCCCGACAAAACACGTGTCGGCTGGTGGAAGAACGGCTATCCGGAGTATTTTGCCAAAGTCCTGAACAGCACCAACTGGATCGGTATCAACATTGATATTGACGGACAACCGCTGGACCTCGCCACCTGTACTGTTAAAGATTTTTCGCGGGTGCTGAACATGAAGGAAGGTACGCTTTCCCGCAGCTTTACCGCTGAACTGGAGGGCGGCAAGGAAGTTCGCGTTGAATCACTGCGCTTTGTTAGCATGACCCGTCATGAAATCGGCGCGATCCGCTATGCCGTTACCCCGCTCAATTTCAGCGGAACGCTTACCGTAACTCCATACCTGGATGGTGACGTACAAAATAAGGACTCTAATTACGAGGAAAAATTCTGGGCAGAGGTCTCTAAGGAATTCGGTGAAAACGATGCAGCATTAACCATAAAGACCAAAAAGCTCGACTTCCATCTCACCTCGGTAATGAAGTTTGAAATCAGCAAAAACGGTGAACCACTGACTTTTGAAGCTGAACAAATTGAAAAAGAAAAATACGTGGGATCCCGCGTACAGATTCAAGCCGCCGAGAACGAACAGATCGTTATTTATAAGTATGTGGCCAATGTTACTTCCCGCGACTTTGGCTTTGGACAGCTGGTCGATGCCGCGCGCGGTGCACTTCAAAGCGCTGTAGAGGCCGGATTTCAGGAACTGCATAAAGAGCAGATTCAGGCATGGGCCGACAAATGGCGCGACAGCGATATCGTGATTGAAGGCGACGTGGCTGCGCAGCAGGCGATCCGCTTTAACATTTTTCAGCTGAACCAAACCTACAGCGGCGAAGACGACCGTCTGAATATTGGACCGAAGGGCTTTACCGGTGAAAAATACGGCGGCAGTACCTACTGGGATACCGAAGCTTATTGCCTGCCGTTCTACCTGAGCACAGCAGACGCTTCCATCGCCCGCAACCTGCTCATCTACCGCTATAAGCATTTGGAAAAAGCGAAGGAAAACGCGCGCAAGCTTGGTTTCACCAAAGGCGCCCTCTACCCGATGGTTACCATGAACGGCGAGGAATGCCATAATGAATGGGAGATAACCTTTGAGGAAATCCATCGTAACGGCGCCATCGCCTATGCGGTTTACAACTACGTGAATTATACTGGAGACTTCGATTACCTGGGCCAATATGGTCTGGAAGTTCTCGCTGAAATCGCCCGATTCTGGGAGGAACGCGTTAACTATGTGCCAGCCAAAGATCAATATGTGATGCTCGGCGTGACAGGTCCGAACGAATACGAAAATAACGTCAACAACAACTGGTATACGAACCGCATCGCCTCGTGGACCATGGAATATACACTGGAAGTGCTGGATTACCTGCGCGAAAATGAGCCTTCCCGTTATAATGAGCTGGTGGAGAAGCTGCATTTGACCACAGAAGAAACAGAGAAATGGCATGAGATTATTGATAAAATGTACTACCCTTACGATCCTGAGCGCGAAGTCTTCCTGCAGCAGGACGGCTTCCTGGATAAAGATCTAACGCCTGTAAAGGATCTCGATCCCAAGCATCTGCCGCTGAACCAAAACTGGTCCTGGGACCGGATTTTGCGCTCTGCCTACATCAAGCAGGCCGATGTCCTGCAGGGTCTCTTCTTCCTGGGCGACCGCTATGATCTGGCCACGAAGAAGCGCAATTTCGACTTCTACGAGCCGCTGACGGTACATGAATCCTCCCTCTCCCCTTGTGTACACTCCATTATGGCGTGTGAGCTCGGTTACAAGGAGAAGGCTTATGAAATGTACCTGCGTACCTCGCGCCTTGATCTGGATAATTACAACAATGACACCGAGGATGGATGTCATACGACCAGTATGGCCGGTACGTGGATGTCCGTTGTTCACGGCTTCGGCGGCCTGAAGGTCAAAGATGGTGTTCTGCAGCTGAATCCGTTTAACCCGGGTCACTGGAAGTCCTTCTCTTTCAAAGTAATGTTCCGCGGCTCGCGCCTCAAGGTAACGGTTGGCGAACATGATGTGATTGTGGCCAACGAATCCGAAGTGCCTGCCGATATCAACGTGTATGGCAAAGATTATACGGTCGGCGGCATGGGCAATGTAAAAGTCGCACACTAAAATAGAGACTTCTATCGACGTACTTAGCAAGAAGACGGACCATAAAATGCGGTCCGTCTTCTTGCGATGATTGAATAGCAGCGCTGAAAAATCATGCATTCTATTTTTATAAAAAGAGCCGTCTCACGCGGGACGGCTCTTTTTGCGCGCTGTGATAAAGAAAAAGCGGCACAAGCTTAAACGCTTGTGCCGCTTTTCTATTGCAGGTATGCCATGGAGGGCACTTTATCCCGCTTTATTAAGCGCTACCGGATCTGAACCAGAATGTATAATAAAGGTATTCGTTACTCATGGATAGAATATGAATATGCATAAGTAAAAAACAATGCAGGTGAATCCGATGAAATTTCTACCTATGTTGCGAGATGAACCGATATGGCTTAGAGTCGTTTGGGCATGTACGATTATAACCATGATTGTCCTCTTAATCATCAACCGATGGAAATACATTCCTTTATGCACTTCTATTTTTTATCTCTTTTTTTCTATCCGCCATTGGAAGAACAAAGAAGAAAACAAACGTATTCCTTATCTTATCGTTGCTATATTATTCTTCATAAATTTTCTGCAGATGATTGACGTGTTATGATTCAATCCTCATCAAAAAACCGTAATCCCTCACAGGACTACGGTTTTCATTTTTCCATATGTAGTTGTTACACGGCCCGCTGTGCATCAAATGGAGGACGGTCGGAGGGTTTGCCGAACAAATAGCCTTGAGCAAGCTGAATGCCGGAATTGCGGCAAAATTCAAACTCCTCCCGGCGCTCAATTCCCTCAGCAAGCACTTTACCGCCAAATTTTTCAGCCCGGTCAAGGATATTCAGGATTTGATCCCTTTTGGCAGCGTCCTGATCACAGCAGTCGATCAAGCTGCGGTCAATTTTGACATAGTCCGGTTTCAACATCGACATCACTTCCATTGTCGAGTAGCCGGATCCCACATCGTCCAGTGCCACCTTCATCCCATGGTCGCGATACGCCTTGAAAATTTGGAGGAGGTGATCCATGTTAACGATTTTTTCCGTTTCCACCACTTCAAACACAAAGTCTTCAGGGTCCAGGTGCAGCCGGTCAATGGTTTTAAAGGTATGACTCAGGCAATATTCAGGATTATATATGGATGATGGCAAGAAATTAATAAAGCGTTTGATGCCTTTCGGCAGCCATTCCGCGCTGGTCTCAATGGCCGAAATTCGGGCTGCCCGGTCCAGGAAGGAGTGCATCCCGGTTTCCCTGGCGATTTCAAACAAAAGGTACGGTTGAAAAGGGATACCGTTTGGCGCAGGGCGCAGCAAAAATTCGAAGCCGACTATATTTTCCGAAATATCGACAATCGGCTGCATATGGCTTGAAAATTGCCCCTGCTGTATAATGTCGACCACGTTATAATGATTCATTCTCGCCCTCATCTGGGCGAGTGAGATCCAAGGACTGCTGCTTTCATCCCGCCCCCGGCCTGTAATGGAAATGGACGTTGCCTCCACGATTTCTGCCGGAAGCATATAGAGGCTATGCATCAGTTCGAGAAGTTCATCCTTCGTATCGTAGAATACAATGATATCCTCAACGCCTGTTTCCGTTACAAGTTGTTTTTCATGGATTACTGCAGATACCAGATGATGTCTAGGCTTGAATCGGACCCTTCCTTGATCTTCTACAGGTTGTATGGGGGCGCATCCGCTGCAGTTCATGTAGTTCCTCCTTGGCATATTTTGCCGAAAATTGTTGATTTGATTATAGCACGGTGCCCACAATTTGTGTGTGAGGTTTTGTTAATTTTAAACAATAATTTAACAAAACAAGGCCGACGGTTAACCTTAACCGTCGGCCTTGTTCTTTGGCTATAACATATGTCACATATGACTTATGGGATCAAAATTTGTTGTCCGATTTTGAGGCCGCGGACATTGTTGATTCCATTTGCTTTTGCGATTTTTTCCCAATCTACGCCGAACTGAAGTCCGATGCGGTAGAGATTGTCACCCTTTTTGATCACATAAACCTTGCCGTTTGTAGACGGTTTGGTCGGTTCAGGTTTAGGCTCAGGCTTGGTTGTCGGCTCGGATGGCTTTGCCGGAACCGTAGGAACCGAAGGAGTTTGTGGCTTCTCTGGCTCTGCCGGAGTCGTCGTTGGAGGCGTTGTTGGCTCTGTGGAAGGAGCTGCTGCACCTACGGACAGATCCAGGCCGTATTTGGCAAAACCATTTTCAGCGGCACCAACATACGACATATTCTTGCTTTTCGCTACCAAATCCTTAGCATCCGGAGAGGAAGTGAACGTTACATCCAGCTTCTTGTCGACCTGAGCGAACGACCAGTTGTTGTCCGCGGAAGGATTGATCGTTTCATTCTCGCGGATGTAGTCAATAATAACCTGACGGTTTTCGTCCGGAGCTGCCATGATAATGCGCTTGCCATCCGGATTGGCCAATTTGGAGGACGAAGCACGGTAGTTGTTTGTTGCCACAACAAATTTTTGCTTCAGATCGATTGGCTTGCCGTTATACTGCAGGTTTTTGATGCGGTTGGCATCGGCGTTAACCAAACTACCTTTAAGATCATATTTCACCGGCTGAGTCACATCGATTTGGTACGTTACGCCATCAATAACATCATAGTTGTATGTTGGGAAATCATTATTGATAAGCGGTTGTTCCGTTGTTTTGGAAGGATCGATCTGGTTGAACTGTCCTGCGGACCATTCGAGCCAGTTTTTCACTTCTTCGCCAGTCACGACTACAGCGTGTACAGTGTTCGGATACACGTAAAGGTCGGAGACATTCTTAATCGCGATGGTTCCTGCCGGAATATTTGTATAATAAGAAGCGCCTGAGCGTCCGCCTGCTTTAAATGGAGCTCCTGCAGAGAGAACCGGAAGGTTTTCGTATTCGGTACCTTTCAGGTTCTTTTCAACATACCACTTTTGCGCGTTGGTCACGATCTGGATAGACGGATCATCTTGTACAAGCGCAAAGTAGCTGTTAATTGGTGCCGTGGTTTTGCCTACAGGGCCGCGAACGTAATCGATGGTTGCGTCATGCTCTGTTTTAACAGCGTCTACGATCTCTTGATCGGCATCCACCAGAGCTTTTTTAGTGGCTACATCATAAACGGCACGAGTTTCGGTTTTGGAGTCGCTTACCTTCCACTTGCCATCTACCATTTCGAGGTCCAGATCGATAATGCCGAGGTGGTCACCCCAATATCCAGGTTCAACAGATGGCACGCCATTGATGGTACCTTTGTCGAGATCCACGCCTTTTTTGCCTTTAAACTCAGCGCTTGGGAATGTTTTATGGGCATGTCCGAACATGATCGCATCGATGCCTTCAACCTGGCTCAGGTACAGAACGGAGTTTTCCATCAGCTCGGTTTGCGGAATATCCTCAAAACCGGAGTGAGGAATCGCGACGATAACGTCGGCTCCTTCTTTTTTCATCTGAGGGATGAATTTTTTAGCTGTTTGGATGATGTCTTTTGCAATAACCTTGCCTTCCAGATTGGCACTATCCCACTGCATGATTTGAGGAGGTGCAAAGGCGATAACGCCAACCTTAACGGTTTGCTCCTTGCCGTTCTCATCAATCACTTTCTTGTCCAGTATGGTATAAGGGGTAAAATAGTTTACATCATTGCTGTCATCTTTATCCCCGTCGTCTTTGTAAATATTGGCGTTAACGATCGGGAAGTTTGCTCCCTTTTCAGCCAGCTTCAGGAAATCGAGTCCGTAGTTAAATTCATGGTTCCCTACGCCGCCCGCATCATAACTCATTAAATCCATCGCTTTATATACCGGATGAGTTTCGCCCGGCTTGAGCGGGTTTACTTTAGCCACGTAATCTCCGAGCGGATTGCCCTGAAGGAGATCGCCATTGTCGAACAGCAGGCTGTTTTTTGCTTCTTTACGCGCTGCATTGATCAGGCTGGCTGTTTTGGCAAAGCCGTATTCGTCTGTTGGCTTGTCTGCATAGTAATCATAGTTGACCATGTTCACATGCAGATCCGATGTTTCCATCAAACGGAGCTTTACTTTGGAGCTTGTACTTCCGTCTGCGTACGCAGAAAACGGGAGCGCCAATACGTTGAATGCAACGGCGGCGGCGGCAATACTTTTTACAACTTTTTTACGGGACTTCGACATTTTACCCCTCCTAAATATATGTACCTCAAAAGTACAATGCACGGACCGTTTTGTAACCGTTCTCTAAAATAACCACCGGTTAAATCCTTCTATGGTCCAATAGTAGTTTATATCGATTCCAACCCAAAATAAAGACAAAAACACCCATTTGTAAAAAAATAATACCTGGGACCCTGTCCCAGGTATTATACAAGATTTTACATACTGAATTTTAGTTCGAAAACACTAGCTCAAATGGCTTTTCTACTCAATCCACTCATGCTTTTCCCCGTTGTCCGATGTGTATTCAATCCGCACCGGCTTGATCTTAAGAATGACATAGTCCGGGTCCTCGGGGCCTGAAAATGTCATTTTGAACTCCGGTTTCCAGATCTGCTTGCGAAGTTCATCATTATCCGAAATACTGCAGACGCCTTCGATTTCCACGACATCCTTGGTACCGCCCTTCTCATATCCGAGAAGCAGGGAAACATGCGGATTTTCCTCAAGCTCCTCCACCTTATGGGTTTTGCGGTCGGTCACCATATGTATGCTCAACCCCTGATTATAGAGCGCCATATAGCGCTGCTTTGGCCGATTGCCTTCAACGGTGGCAAAGGAGCAGAATTCATTATGATCCATAATTTTCGCAATATTTTGTTCCATTTCAATTTTAGCTTCCATTCGCTATCATTCTCCTATCCATTGATAAATAGCTTTCATGCACGTATATGTAGTGTACCCTTTCCGAATTTGGATGAACCGTTCAGGAGAATTTTACAAGAATCGGTGACGCAGGAGATATGGCTTGGTATGATGAGGATGAGAAAACGTTTGTCATAAATACTATAAGAAGGAGCTCATCATGAAACGGTTATTATGGATAGGATGTTTATCCTACTTTCTGATTGGTCTGGCCCATGTCGTGCTCGGTTCAGTACTTCCTGTACTTCTCGAGCATTACGGCCGTGAATACAGCGAAGGCGGGACGCTTATTTTCACCCAGTTTGCCGGTTTTCTGGCAGGGGTGCTTGTCTCTCCTTTACTTAATAAACGATTCGGCAAAAGAGGCGGTTTGCTGATTGCGGTTTCCCTGCTTTGCGCAGCCGAGCTTGCTTACATGCTCCTGCCACCGTGGGGGTGGTTGTACCCTATAGCCGCATGCGCCGGTTTTGGCTTCGGCATGATTGAGGCAGTGATCGGAACGATTATTATTGCAGCCATTAAGGAAAAAACGGCGGTGGCCATGAGCCGTCTTGAAGTCTTTTTCGGTGTGGGAGCCATGCTCATGCCGCTCATCGCAAGCGGATTAATTACGCAGGGCTGGTGGCGTTTTTCCTTTCTCGTCATTTCTCTGTTTTCACTTGTCACCTTTTTCTTCTGGACCAAAAGCTCCTTTGGTGAAACCATTGATGCCGAGCTGGGCATGAAGCAGCTGACAGCATCCATCAGCGGTTCAAACACCGAGATTATTAGTGAACCCA
The DNA here is from genome assembly GCF_018403225.1 of Paenibacillus sp. J23TS9. NCBI lineage: Bacteria > Bacillati > Bacillota > Bacilli > Caryophanales > Paenibacillaceae > Paenibacillus > Paenibacillus sp. J23TS9. Next base: position 360,044 of record NZ_BOSG01000002.1, read on the forward strand.
AGAAGCCTTTTCCCTATCAGGGTAAATCCTTATGGATTCTGCTGATGTTCATGCTGTTCTTCTTTATTTATGTCGGGACTGAGATGAGTCTTGCCAACTTTATGCCTGCCATATTGATTGAGAAGCTTGGTATGAAGGAAGCCGGAGCGGCGCTCAGCGTCACCTGTTTCTGGATCGCCATGTCTGTGGGACGGATTTTCGCAGGTACCGTCGCTGAACGCATTCATTACCGGGTATACGTATTTTTCAGCTGCGCGGTGACGCTGGTTCTGCTGGCCATTTTCCCTCTTACCTCAAGCGTCTGGTCAGCCTTTACCGTTATTTTGCTGCTTGGTCTGTTCATGTCCGGCATTTTCTCCATCGCTCTTGTCTTTGCGAGTAAAATGCTTGCGGGAAGCGAGGAATCCACGCCGAGCATCCTCATTGCTTCCGGAGGGGTGGGTGGTGCGCTGCTTCCACTGGTTATCGGCTGGTGCATGGATCATCTCCAAGTAAACCAAACGGCCTGGCTGCTGGCGGTCTTCACGCTTTTCATGGTTGCTCTAAGCTTTGCGGCATTCCAGATCCAGCGCAAACAGCGCGCATATAAAGAGCAGCAAGTGATTCAGGCTGGCTCGTAGCCAAAATAACTAAATCACCAATTCGTAGCTGCAAGCCATCCATCTTACACTTTAAAGCGTCCCGGATCCGGGACGCTTTTTTCACTATGCAACCCTTACCTCATCTTGGATATTCCACCACTGATCAGATTCACCTTAATATCAATGTTATCGATACTGCTTGGATCCAAGGCTATTTTTTCCTTGGTGTTCAGCTTATGCCACTCCTTCGGCATACTGCGAAAGAATTTTGCCGATAGCCCATAAGCATCCACGTTCATATCCAAGCCCTTCAAGTAAGTCTTCATAATTTCATCTTTAATTTCCTTAGTAGCCTGCAGTTCAAGCTGTCTCTTATGAAGGCTGGTGCTCAATTGCGGGAGCGTGGCCTGCATGGATACTTTGATGTCGAACGCGGGCTTGCCCTGTTTCAGCTTTGGATGTACGGAGGTTTTAAGCTTATTCATGACCATCAATGCCTTTACTTCCTTTTCTTCCTTGATCACCAAGGGCGTCCTTTTCGTCCTTTTCTCCAGCCATCGAAGCCCTAATATATCATTGCCCTCCAGGCAGCCCCGGTATTGCTGATTATCCAAAAAACAGACTCCGGTCATGCTGATGTTAGGAGAAGGCTTTTTGTTGTCGTACCAGCCTGACTTAATATCCAGATAAGGCAACAGCACCGTCTCGCCTTTCTCTTTCCACTTCCTTATAAAGTTGTACAGATACATCGGAGCGATGATTGAGTTCTGTTCATACGTATGCATTGGGCTATTAAGCTGCGAGTAGATCACGGATAAATCACTGATTGATGCCGTATTGAGCACTTCATCGATAGGTTCCTTGGTCGCCATGGTCCAAACCGTATAACGAAATTCATAATACCGGTCCCATACTTCCAAAACCTGTGTGATTAAGCCGCCCTTCAAGGCCGCCTCGCTAAATACAATCGTTTTCACATTGCTCCAGACAATCCTTTGCGGGCTTGAATTGTACAGATTAAAGATCGCGGTATCAAACGAATCTCCCTCTGCTCTTCCTACGGACGTTTTCTGCGCCTGAGCCTGCCCCGACTCTTTCTTGGCAATGCCGCTGAAGTTAACCATTTGGATATAAACCACGACTTTGTCCTTTACATAGTCAACTCCGAGTGTATTTACGTAAATCATATGCTCGATTTCCCTTGCACCCCAGCAGCCCGTCAGCAGCGTGGAGAAAAGCGCGGTGACAAGAATGCATCGGATTATTTTCATGCCCATTCTCATCCTTTATTTTCCGAGTTGTCTGTGAATTTCCCTTTGCCCCACGGTATTCTGAAAAAAACTTTATATACGTCCTTGAAGCGCGGCGGAGATATAGGAGACAGATAGTAGGTGCCGAACGAACGCAGATTAACCAGAAAGAGGATCAGAGCCATAAGACTTATTAACGTACCAAACAGCCCTAGAATTCCGCTCATTAAGAGTACGGCAATACGAACCAAGCTGACAACGCTGACCAAAGACTGGTTCACGAGCGTAAATGTGGATAGTACGGAGATCGCTGTAATCACAATGGTTCCGGGGGCAGCAATGCCCGCGCTGATGGCTGCCTGACCGATAATTAACCCGCCCACAACCGAAAGCGTCTGCCCAAATGATGAGGGCAATCTCATCCCCGCCTCCCGGAAAATCTCGAACAAAAGGAGACTGACCACTGCTTCCAAAGGAGCCGGAAGGGGCACGCCTTGTCTGGAATTCACTATGGTTGCAAGTAAAGTAAACGGGAGCTGGTCCTGGTGGAATGTCGTAATTGCCGTCCAAAACCCAGGCAGAAATATGGAGAGAAGCACCCCGCATACTCTTAAAAACCTCGTGAATGCAACAAAGATATTAACGTATTGGGCGTCCTCCGATGTATTGAGCAGAAAAGTAAAAGTCGCCGGTCCTATAATTACTGTCGGTGAACCGCCCATCACCAGTATAAACTTGCCGTGAAGCAGCGAATTGACGGCATAGTCCGGCCTTCCCGTGTAAGACATCAGCGGAAAAAAGGAGAACCCCATCAAAGTTTCTTCCAGCTGGGTACTGCTGACGAGCCCTTTGATTTGTACACGAGACAGCTTGGCCTTAATCTCATCGAGAACATGCTGCTGAACCGTGTCTTTGAGGTATAACAGATGAACTTTTGTAGCCGTTTGAGACCCAATCGTGAATTCTTCAACCGCCAGCAGCTCGGTCTTGATCCTTTTCCGAATCAAAGCAATATTGGTAAATGTATCTTCCGTGAAGCCATCTCTGGGTCCCCTTGTCGACACTTCCGTATTCGGTTCCTCCGGCGTCCGTTTGGGCGGATCGGCCAAGGTCACGGAGTAGAATTGATTCGAGGGCTTAAAGATCAGCAGGAGATCACCGTTCAGTACGGTTTCTGTCATCGATGCTTCCACCTGATCCGTTTGAAGGTTGTTCATGTGAAATGGGATCTTTTGCTCTAGATTCATTTCACTCGTTTGGAAAATATCCTCCGGAATATTTTTTAATTCGGGTATGATGTATTGCTCCACTTTATTGACATCGCATAGTCCCTCGCAATAAACCAGGTGCACGGTATAGTCCGAATTCGACAAAGGGATTGTCCTTCTCTGAATGTCCGCGCTTGAACCGAATAGCCGTAAAGCCGTATCTTCAAGTGTTTGGTTTTCCTTTTGATCATGCTCCTTCAAGACGTCACCTTCCCCTTTCGGTGGGCCAAACTCACCAGCCCGGCAATAATCACTGAAAATATCAGCACTCCCCATAAAGAAAACGGAAGCACGTAAAAAGACATCATCTTTAGGAAGAATTTATCGCTAAAAGGAATGATTGAGAACACGGTGACGGCCAAAAATATGCAGCCCAGTACCCATATCTTCCCCCTCTTGCTTTTAATTCGGAATATATCGAGGATAAGGAACATGGCCAGGGAAATCCGCAGAAATGCACCGCTGAACCACTGGTACACGCTGAAAAAGTCCAGATGCTCGATGTACCGGCCAATCATCAGCAATCTCCATTCCTCATACGCGGGAAAGCGGAGCTTATCGGCTTCTTCTGCACCAAATTCAACAATCGCGCCGATAATCGGACCCATCGTGAGACCCAAGAGAAGCAGAATCATGATCATAAAGGATAGATATGTCAAGCGCGACCTGATGTGATGCTGCAAAAACAGAAGCATGATGACCTCAACAAAACCGGTTCCTGCATATACAGCCCCGTTCCAAACCGGCTGAATGCCGTGTTCCAGCATCGGCCGTAATAAGGAGTAATCCTTATGAGGCGTGTTCGACAGCATTACAAAAAAACCCAGCACAACCACAAAGGGCAGCAGGATACCTGCGGTATGGGCCAGGGAATGGATACCCAAATAAGCGTTTATCGCTGAAATCAAAAGGAACAAGAAGGTGAACACTACAATGGGCGTCTCCGGAGAGAAGGTCAGATGGATCCAGTACACGGTGTCTCTGGTTGTAAGCGTACATATGGAAAATAGATATATGCCCATGATTCCTGCAAACAGGTGGCCTACAATGGGATGGTAAGCCTTCGAAAGCCATTCAAACAGATGCTGCTTATTGGTTTTGGTGCTGCTGATTTGCAGGATGAAAATCCAGACCAGCGCACATGCACAAGCCAGAAGCACGGAAATCCAAGCGTCCCGCTTAGCTGCATCCAGCATAATAGGAATGATGATAACATGATTCAGAAGGCCTGTACTGAGCATAATGATCATGACGGATTGCGCAAATGATATGGGTGCTTTTATTTTCCTCATCCTCCTAAATAGACCAGACCTCTCCTCCATCCTTATAATGGCATTTTCCTGAAGATTTATACGCCTTCTTTTAGGGCCATGGCGAGAATGGATTGAATTCCACCAGAGTTAAGACTATAATACACATTGATATACCCGTAACTTCATAAGAATCCGGGGTGCTGGAATTGGCCGGCTGAGATTGTATCCCTCAAGATACTGACCCTTAAACCTGATCTGGGTAATGCCAGCGTAGGAAAAGCATCGTCATGGCGCTTCGCCATGCCCATCTTGCGCCCTAAGCGTCCCGTATACGGGGCGCTTTTTTGTTGAATGATAGAGTCATTGGAAGACATAGTCTGTCATGATTCTGTTATTCATCTCTCAGATATGGAAGGAAACGATTCTGCTGCAATGAAGGGGAGAAACCTGGTAAGGAGAGAGAAAACAATGAAAACGAAGAAAATCGGGCTGCTTCTGCTAGCCTTTCTGCTCATGCTGGTAGCTGCCGGCTGTGGAAGCAAGAACGCCCAAACGACGGATGCGGGCAAACCATCCGGTGAATCATCCTCCGCTGCGGATGGAACTGAAACCAAGAAGCTCAAGGATGTGAAGGTCGTCCTGGACTGGACGCCAAATACGAACCATACCGGATTGTATGTGGCTAAAGATCAGGGTTACTACGAAGAAGAAGGCCTGAATGTCGAAATCATGCAGCCCGGCTCTGGTGGAGCGGATGCCATGGTGGCATCCGGCAAAGTGCCCTTTGGCGTCAGCGTTCAAGAGAACGTGACCCAGGCGCGTACGCAAGGCGTGCCTTTGGTATCGATCGCCGCCATCATTCAGCATAATACATCCGGTTTTGCCGCTCCGGTGGACCGGAACATCAAGAAGCCAAAGGATTTTGAAGGCAAAACCTACGGCGGCTGGGGCTCGCCTGTTGAGGAGGCCGTGATCAGCTCGATCATGGACATCGACAAAGGCGACGTGAGCAAGGTCAAAATCGTTAATATGGGCGAAGCGGATTATTTTACAGCCGTGAAGCGTGATATCGACTTCGCCTGGATCTTTTACGGATGGACCGGTATTGAAGCCGAGCTGCGAAAACAGCCGCTTGATATGCTGTATGTGAAGGACTTCTCTGACAAGCTGGATTACTATACACCGGTTCTGGTCACCAATGAGAAGCAGATCAAGGAAGATCCGGAGCTTGTGAAGGCCTTTATGCGCGCCACTTCTAAGGGTTATCAGTATGCGATCGACCATCCTGAGGATGCCGCTAATATTCTGATCAAGGCTGTGCCTGAGCTTGATAAGGACCTGGTCATGGCCAGCCAGAAATGGCTCAGCCCGAAATACAAGGACGATGCAGCGCGTTGGGGCGAGCAGAAGGAACAGGTGTGGAAGGGTTATTCCGATTGGATGTATGAGCATAAGCTGCTCGAGAAACCGCTTGAGGTTAGCGGCGCTTATACCAATGACTTTTTGCCTTAAGATGTAGGCTCTGTTCTTTACCCTAATAATGTGCTTGATAGCCGCTGCGGTTACTGTTATCCACCTAATAATGATGCCTAAATCTTTTATAAATATATTTCTTAGAAAAGGAAGTGATCGGGTATGGCACATACCCTGCTCAGCATTCAAGTTATTCCCAAGACCCCGAACAATGAAAATTCCATTCCCTACGTGGACCGTGCGATCGAAGTCATTCAGCAGTCCGGTGTAAAGTATGAGGTGCATCCTCTCGAAACAACGATGGAAGGCGAGCTGGAAGAACTGCTGGAGGTTGTACGCAATATGCATACGGCCTTGGTGGAAGCCGGAAGTCCAAGCATCATCTCACAGATTAAAATCGCCCATAATCCGAGCGGCATCAGCATGGAGCGTCTAACGGAGAAATACCGTCCATGAGACGTTGGTGGAGTCATGTGTGGCCGCCCTTTGTGGCGGTCCTCTTCTTTTTGACCGTATGGCAGCTGTGCACCTCGCTGTTTCATATCGAGCAGTGGATTCTGCCCTCTCCGGCGGATATCGCGAAGCAAACGGCTGATGGAGCCGGAGATTTATGGGGCCATGTCTGGGCTACAGTCAGACTGACCTTGGAGGGCTTTATCATCGGAACCGTCGTGGGACTGATTATCGCACTTATTCTTCATATGATTCCTTTTCTCAAGTCGGCACTATATCCGCTGCTGATTTTAAGCCAGAACATTCCGACAATCGCGCTCGCTCCGCTGCTGATGATCTGGTTCGGCTTCGGACTGCTGCCCAAGCTGATCGTCATCACGCTCGTCTGCTTCTTCCCGGTTGCCGTTGCAACGATGGGCGGGCTGAAGCAAACAGACCGGATGATGCTGAATTACATGCGGATGATCGGCGCGAGTAAACAGCAGATCTTTACCAAGCTGGAGCTTCCGCATGCGCTGCCTTCGATATTTTCGGGTATTAAAATCGCGGCAACCTACAGCGTGATGGGTGCAGTCATTGCCGAATGGATCGGAGCCGATAAAGGCATCGGCTATTATATGATGCTGCAAAAGGCAGGATACCGCACCGACCGCATGTTTGTCGCCATTATGATCATTGTTGTACTGAGCCTGCTGATGTTCGGACTCATCGCCCTGCTGGAAAAATGGCTCGTGCGCTGGAAACCGAAGCAGGAAGGCTAATGCCGTGGCTGCAGAAAGGAGCTCTTTTACATGTCAATTTCAGAAGAAACACGAATTGCTGCCCATTCACCCGCAGCTCAGTCTGAGCTGCCTCCCGCTCTTGAAGCCTCTGGCATCAGCAAGGCCTTCCGGACCAAACGAAGCAGTCTTCAGGTGCTGGATAATGTGTCGCTGACCGTTCAAAAGGGGGAGTTTGTCTCCATTGTTGGTCCATCCGGCAGCGGTAAGAGCACGCTGTTCCATATCATTGGCGGCCTCGTGAAGCCGGATACGGGAACCGTGCATATGAACGGCACGGAAGTGACCGGTCAGCAAGGGCATATCAGCTACATGCCCCAGCAGCCCGCACTTTTCCCATGGCGGACCATTGAGGATAATGTGCTGCTCTCGCAAGAGGTGCAAGGCACTGTCGACAAAGAAACCCGTGAGAAGGCCCGCTATTGGCTCGACAAAGTCGGGCTGGGCGGGTTCGAGAAGGCCCACCCCCATACGCTCTCGGGCGGGATGCAGCAGCGGGCGGCTTTCCTGCGCGCCCTGCTCAGTCCGCAGGAGCTGATGTGCCTGGATGAGCCTTTCAGCGCGCTCGATGCGCTGACGCGAAGCGACATGCAGCGCTGGCTGCTGGATATCTGGGAGGAAAGCCGGCGCTCCGTGCTTTTTATCACGCATAATATTGAAGAAGCCCTCCTGCTCTCCAGCCGCATCTATGTCTTTTCCGGCCGTCCGGCCTCGGTGCTGCAAACCGTTGATGTGCCGTTTCCGCGGCCCCGCCGGGAGGAGATCATCGAGCATCCGGATTTTATCAAGCTGAGACGGGAGCTCTCCGGCTGGATGCGGGAAGAGCAGCGGAAGATGCATCATCAATCCTAGGCAGGATTAACTACAGACAATATTAAAAAGGGAGCCCCTGGTCAAACGACCTGTGGGACTCCCTTTTTTCCGAGTTATAAATAAATATCTAGTTTTCTACTATACAAAAGCTCCCGCCGTCACGATGCTCTGGTACGTTGCATTGACGTTCATTGGACCTGCCTCCGGCACGCCGGTCTGGTCGTAGAGCAGCCGCTCCGCTTCCAGCTCCTCAAGCCTGTCCACGCGCCCTTCGACGTAATCCAATACGCGGTCCTCTGCGGACCGGATACGTGCAAGAAGACCGCCATAGCGGATATCGAGCACTTCCCAGCCGAATGGCTTATACGTCTCCATCCACATGCGGCGATGCGCGACGCGCAGCTCATCTGCACGGTGATACAGCTCAGGCAGCGCCTCTTCCGCCAGGCGGCGCAGCTCGCTCTTCTGTCCTTCGTCATAGAAGCGCTTGAGCTGCACGCCCATCGTACTCTTCAGCGCAAGCACGCGCGCCAGCTTCTCGTACATGCCGAACAGCTGATCGAAGGGTGCGTCCAGGGCATCGCGGTAACCGCCCAATTCCTTCGCCATCTCTTCGTAATAGCCCGGCAGAACCGTTTCCGTATCCGGCTCGATATGCTTGTCGAACAAGCCAATCAGCAGATCCTGCCATAGCAGGTATTTGGACGGGTTAGCCATCCAATAGTTCTCCGGCAGGACGCCTGGTACTTCATCCATCAGGCTGAGCGCCACCACAGGCTTAAACAGATCTGCACCGGTACAGGCGTTAAGGCGTTTTTGCAGATTGTCATGATCTACGTCATTTCCATATCCATGCTCAGCAAACAGCTGCAGACCCGGTAAAATGGTGAGATGATTGTTCTCGTTCCCATTATCTGCCCAAGCCGTCGCGAGTACCTCATCCAGCTGCTTGGTTTTGGCCGCGCGCAGCGCCGGATGGCTGATATTCCACGTCTTGCCGTAGTTCGGAACGATGTTGTTCCAGATATGAATGCCTCCGGCAAAGATTGGCTTGGAACCGAATTTCAGATGCTTTTCGTACATCAGGCCGTAGCCTTCCTCATCCGCCTTGCCGTAATCCCAGTATACGAATTGGACGCCTTTCGGAATCTGGTCCATCTTATCCTCGGAAAAGTCGGCGTTTATGTTATACAATCCGCCTTGCGTGTCGTTCGACAGCAGATTGAAGTACATATCGCTCCAGATCATCGGCTTCAGGTCGTAGCGCTCCGTAATCTCCAGCACCTTCGCCACATGCTCGTTCATCAGCTCAAAACGGTTGTGGTAGCCGTGCTTGCGCAGATAATTTCCGAGGCCTACCTGAAATGCTTCGTCCATTCCGATATGAATACGCTTGGTGCGGTAGGTTTTGGCCGCGGTAGCGATCATTTGCTCTATAAATTCATAGGTCTTAGGCTCACCGACCAGCAATATATCCTGATGGTCCTTCATACCCCCTGCATAATTCCATTTTAGCGCCTGCGCCAGGTGGCCAAGCGTCTGGATGCATGGAATCATCTCAATGCCGAGCTGATCCGCATATGCATCGCATTCCTGCAGCTCTTCCACCGTATAACGTCCACGCATATATCCGAAATAAGGCTGCTCCTTCACTTCGAAGGTATCCTCGGTGTACATCATCAGACCGTTCAGCCCCATCAATGCCATGTAGCGGATAAACCGCTTGACCATTGGAACCGTCAATACCCCATTGCGGGAAACATCCAGCATCGTGCCGTTAAAGCTGAATTTCGGCTCCTCTGTAATTTCAAAATGATCCTTCTCCCCTGCATGCTGTACGAGCAGACCAAGGGCACGGAAAAAGTGGATTTTATCCTGATAGCGGATGGTACCTTTACCATCCTGAAGCTTAACTAAGATCGGACCAGGTGCCTGAAGCACCTCAACCGGAAGCCCTGTCGCATCCAGCTCTATATGTAATATTTCCGACAACTCTGCCATGCCTTCGGTAAGTCCGCTGGTTTGTCCGTAAACGTGAATCTTCACTGCTTCTTCCTCCTCTGAACCGGATGCAGTGCCATAATTTTTATACACTGCTATGGCAAATATGGCAAACATCTTGATCTATGTACTATAGCATTTTAGGAGGGGGAGCGGTACCGTAGCACAAGCTTTTTTGCCCCTTCGCAGCAAGTTTCCATTTTTGTTCACAAAAGTGTTTTTCAGAATCCATACGGAATAATTTCAGCCTCAGCTGGGGATCGTTGTATAGGAGGTGAATCTATGAAAACCAGAGTTGAAACGTTTCTGCTGCTGCTGACCATTCTTTTGTCGTCTATTCCGACTACTGCCGCAGCGGCCGGCGATCAGCCCAAGGAACCGAAGCTGCTGCTGTACCAGGATATCATGATGGAACTCCTTCTTCCCGATATTCAAAACGCCGTGAATGATTATTATAAACACCGATTGGCCGAGAACCCGCTCGTCTATCCGTACCAAATTGAAATCCTTCAGGCTAAACGGGTTAATGGCGGACCGGGAGACCGTGGATTCCACTTTTCCATTACGCTGGAGACGATGCCTGTCCTCGGACCGCATATTACAGTCGGGAAGGACCGGATGACCTTCGAGGTCTCTCCCCTCTATCCTGACAAAATCAAGCTGATCACCTTCAAGCATCTTCAAACCTTCGAGCTTCCTTCCAATATGCAGGAGCTGCTTAAGAGTACAAAAGGAACCCCTTGAACGGGCACGGCAGCACATGAGCATCTTGAGCTATAATGATACTACATCATCATTCTGGAGGTGCTTGATCTATGAATCTGACACAGGGAACTCGCTCTGAACCCTTTGCTCCGCTAATTGATGCGCATATTCATCTGGATTCATACAGTGAAGTCCAGCAGCAGGAAATACTGTCCGGACTGGTGGATGCAGGTGTTGAAGGCGTTATCGCCGTCTCCATGGACCACGACTCTGCCCGTGCTAATCTGCAGCTTGCGCAAAGGTACCCGTCCCTCGTCCATCCGGCTTTCGGATTCCATCCCGAGCAGCCTATTCCTGACGCAGCTGATATCCTTGAGCTTTTCTCCTGGATGAAGCAGCATGCCAAAGACATGATCGCCGTTGGTGAGGTCGGTTTACCTTACTATACGCGCATGGAGGCCACAGAAGCCGGTCTCCCCTTTGACTCCGTTCCGTATGAGGAGCTGCTGGATCGTTTTATTGCCTTTGCCCGTGACCAGGACAAGCCGATCGTGCTGCATGCCGTCTACGAGGATGCCGATACAGCCTGCCGCCTGCTGGCAAAACACCATATCAAACGCGCTCATTTCCATTGGTTCAAAGGATCGCCTGACACGGTGCAGCATATGGCCGAACAAGGATACTACATTTCTTTTACTCCCGATATTGAATATGAAGAGGAGATTCAGGAGCTGGCACGAGTATATCCTCCCTCCCTCGTCATGTCGGAAACTGACGGGCCCTGGCCTTTTGAGGGACCTTTTGCCGGGCAGATGACCCATCCGCGAATGACGGCTGATGTAGCATCAGCCTGGAGCCGGATTCAGGGGCTTCCACTGCCTGAGGCACGCCGGATATTGTATGCGAATGCCAAGCGCTTTTACGGTATATAACTCGTTTGCCATAAGCAGCAAACCGGTTATTTTTTCATAAAGCCTTTGCCATCCAAAAACTCCTTCATATGCAACCGGATCGGCTCAGCCAGTCTGTCAGCCATGACCTGCGTCCATGGCGTATTCTTTTTGCCGCCTGTCCGTTCTTGGAGATAAGCTTTCATGGTGGCATCATACTCCTTAACCGGCTCCACGCTTTGCTCTCCGGAATAGCCGTTGAAGTGAAGCACTGACTGCAGCGGAAGACGGGGACGCTGGCCCGGCTCCTGGTCGGGGACGCCGATACACATGCCGAACACCGGATAGACCAACTCTGGCAGGCCCAGCAGCTTGGACAACTCGGCGATCCGGTTCCGCACACCCCCGATGTAGACAATGCCAAGACCCAGTGATTCAGCGGCGATCGCAGCATTTTGAGCAGCCAGGGCGGCATCTACCGTCGCCACGATGAAATTCTCCGTCGTCGTTTCATAGGATGCCCGTTCCTGCAGCGGCTCTGCCGTTACCTGCTTCAGACGGTAAAGATCAGCACACCACACGAGAAAGACCGGGCACTGCTCCACATAAGCCTGGTTACCGGCAAGCTCCGCGAGCTGCTTTTTCAATCCGGGATCCGTAGCGGCAATCACGCTGTAAGCCTGGACATTGCTGGAGGTTGATGCCATTTGCGCTGCGGAGATCATCGCATGCAGCTGCTCCTCAGTGACTGGCGTATCTTTAAATTTGCGGATTGAGCGGTGGTTCATCAGTAAAGACAGGGTATCGTTCATCTGGTAAATCTCCTCCTCATTCATAGATGTAATTGGATGTATTTTCATAGCAGATTGAAGGGTCATTAGCGCAGGTTTTCCCTGCAGAAAGATCAGGACAAAGAGCCTCCGAGCCTAATTAACGCCAGCTTCTTGGCGGCAATGCGGCGATAGTACATGGTCCACAAAGCGGCAGCGGCAATAAAGCTGTAGAACACGATATCGGATACGGCGAGGAACCAGGTTGCCGATAGCTCCCAAGCCAGCAAAGTTCTTACAGCCGCCTCACCGATCAGGATAACTCCCCAAACAGCCGTCATGATTCTATATACCCGCCGGGCATACGGAATCGACCATAAAGCATCAAAATCTTCGTGCTTATGTGTGGATGTGAACCTTCTTGCCAACGGCACCATCAATGGGCGGGGAAAACAGAGTGAGCATAGAAATGCAGCACCGATGACTGCCGTAACAGCTGACCCGCGCAATAGCAGAAGCTTCGTCTCGCCTCCCACCAGGGCCAGCAGCATACTGAGCACCATGCCGGCGAGCATCAGCAGTCCGAATGCATCAAGCTTCCGGAACCGGGCGTAATACAGCGCCGACTCCACAAGCGGCACGGCCGATGCGATCAGCAGTGCCACAAACTCAGAGTGCCCTTTTCTGAGCCATACATACAAAAGCAGTGGCAGTACCCCGTTCAAAAACAGAGTCAATGCCACTGACAGAATCCCCGGCCGGCGGGAAGAAATAGAAGAAGACATAGATCACCTGTGAAATGGATTTTTTTACAATTCGTATCTACCCCAGTATAGCTTCCCACAGCCCGCACCGTATAGAGTGTTTCTATTTCAAGGAATGGATCAGCAGCCCGAAAATATCTTCCATCGGAATGGCTCCCTCGGAATCCTGCACAATGGTGTTACGTACACGTAAACCATAGGTGAAAACCATATACATAGAGGCCATGTGTGCTGCATCAATATGCGGCGGAATCGCTCCTGCCTGCTGCCCTGTCGCAATCCAAGCCGTCGCCGTTTGGAGAGAGTAATCGTATACCTCGCGTAGGACATGAGCTACCTTGGGATTATCGGCCTGGCTTAGAAGATAGGTGAAAATTTTATTGGATACCTGCTCCTTATCCGCGCCGGACATCATTCCTTCGGTAATCGCCTGAACCGGCATCCTTGCATCCTGGTCAGCTGCCTGTGTGACGGCCTGGTGAAAGCGTGCGTTCATCGATTCCATTTTTGACTTCAAAATCATTCCGAACAGTTCATCCTTACCCGAGACGTAGTGATAAATAGCTCCCTTGGACAGACCGGATGTGGTAATGATATCCTGGAGCGTCGTCTGGCGGCAGCCTTTCTCTTTAATCAGCTGCTCGGCTGCGTCCAGAATCTGCTGCAGGCTGGAATTGGTGGTATGACCGCTGTCGTTCATATGGTACCTCCTGTAGTTCATCAGTGATTACCACCCTATTATATACCAACCGTCGGTATGTTCAAGCTATACGGGTAGGCTGGCCTGCAGACGCTGGTGCCTCCTCGCGGTTTCGTGTACGTGTGTACTGGATATACATGCCCAGCCGCCATATCAAAGTGAAAATCACCAGAACCGCAATATACTCTGCCAGCATAAGCTCAATATCCGGGCGGTGCCGAGCGTCGAGAATCGGATAGCTGTGGAACACTTTATTGCGGATCACATAACGGACATAAGGCAGGCCAAACAGGAACAAATAAAAAAGCGCATTGAACTTGAACATAATCTGCCCTGATGGTGTTTTGACGAACCGGCTGGTCAGAATATAAGGAACGGCCACCAGCACGCCAAGCCCAAGCATCCACCCTACCTGCTCGAGTGTCCCCCGGCTGGCTACACAATAAATAATCCAAGGTAGCGGAGCAAACAGCATCCAATCTCCCAGCAGGAGCCGCAGCCCACTTCCTTTTACCGGACGCCGGGTCTGCATAAACTGCCGCAACGTCATCCAAATAATCAGCGCCCATACGCCGTAACCAATCAAATCCCATTGATATGATGTCATCTTTATCAATCTCCCTTTTTTTAAGAATGATCTTAACTTTTCCACGAACTAATACCGACCGCCGGTATGCAAGGTTGCCAATGAACCCTTCTAAACCGCCTTCTTGCTCCACAACGCCTTCAAGTTATCCGCCGGAGCCATGACTCCTTTACCGCGATAGATAAATCCGGCAATCACCATTACTGCACTTATCAAAATAACCTGTTGGATCAACTTGTCGGTTTCGAGCAGGCCCTGATGGAAGCTGACCAGGCTGATACTGTAATCATTGTTGAACAGCACATCGAGCAGCAGGTTGTGAAAGGCATGCACCGCCGTGGATACGAGCAGAGAACCGCTTTTCAGGTAGACATAGCCATATCCTACGCCGCCAATGAAATGAATCGCAAGGGAGACCAGATCAAAGCCTTTGGTAGGAATATGCGTCAGCGAGAAAATGAAGGACGATAGCAAAATAACCCCCGCTGGCCCCATTCCTTCCAGCACCCTGAAATAATATCCACGGTCCAGAACCTCCTCCTGAAGCGCCCCAACGAACCAGCCGAGTGCCCCATACAGCAGCAGCAGGGTAAATGAGCTGCTTTGTAACTTGTTCCATAAAAACTCGGCATGCACTGCTTTGTCAGCACCTGCGCCCCAAGTGAACAGCACTGCCAGCAGGGTTGATGCAGCAAGACCTGCCATCAAAAAGGCTCCGTCCCTTTTGGTAAGCCTCCAGCCAAAATGCAGCGGACGACCACCTTCCTTCCATTTGTATACGATCATAACGGTAGCGCTCAACAGGATTCCTACTACGATATTCATGCTTGCGAGAAATCCGTAATCCTCAGACACCCGGTCGATTACGCCCATCCAGACGAGGATACCGAGGAACATATACATGACGCCGAAGTAAATGAGCAGCATTGTGAAAATCTTCAGAAAAATACTTAGGGGTTTAATTAGTGTTCTCTTCTTCCGTATGCGGCTCTGATCCGCCCCTGCGCCAACTCCAAAAGCAGTACTTGCTTGCTGACCGGCAGTGGAATGCATTTCGTTCATCGGATGGTTTACACTTCCTTTTATTATATTCGACCTCCAGACCGCCGGTCGGTTTTATAATTTGATTTTACATACCGACCGACGGTATGTCAATATAAAATATAAAATTAATCCTGGATGTTCATGCCTATCTATGCAGCCAGGGATGGAATGAGCTCCGAGAACACCATTAAAAAAGCCTGGACTGAAAACGGCGCCGTTTTCAGTCCAGGCTTCTTTTTTTATGGCGCCTATCTTACAACTTCACCCGCTGCAGGCGCAAGGCGTTCAGCACGACCGACACCGAGCTGAAAGCCATTGCCGCACCGGCCAGCCAAGGAGCAAGAAAACCGATAGCGGCAATCGGAATGCCGACGGTATTATAAGCCAGCGCCCAGAACAGGTTCTGCTTGATGTTGCCCATCGTACGGCGGCTCATCAGGATTGCGTCTGCAATAGCATTCAGATCGCCGCGCATCAGCGTCACATCCGCCGCCTCCATGGCGACATCCGTGCCGGTGCCGATCGCCATGCCAATATCGGCCGTAGCCAGCGCCGGCGCATCGTTGATGCCGTCGCCGACCATGGCGATCCGCTTGCCGGTCTGCTGCAGCTTCTTCACCTCTTCGGCCTTGCCTTCCGGCAGCACCTCGGCCAGAACCTGATGGATACCGGCCTGCGCAGCAATTGCCTTCGCTGTGCGTTCATTGTCACCGGTAATCATAATGACCTCGATTCCCATCTCCTGCAGTCGGGATACGGCTTCACGGGAGGTTTCCTTGATCGTATCCGCAACAGCCACCATACCGGCATACTTGCCGTCCACGGCTACGAGCATCGCCGTCTTGCCGGCGTCTTCCAGCTGTCTCATCGCAGCCAGGGCAGCCTCTACCGGAACGCCCCGCTCCGCCATCAGTTTACGGGTGCCTACCAATACCAGCCGGCCGTCCACTCTTGCCGAAACGCCGTAACCAGGAAGGTTCTCAAAGTCTTTCGCTTCCGGCAGCGGCAGTGCCTTGCTCCGGTCGAGAGCGCCAGCCACAATGGCTTCTGCCAGCGGATGCTCCGACTGGCGCTCCACTGCGGCAGTCGTACGGAGCAGTGACTGCTCCGTCATCAGCGGCGCGGGAACCACATCCGTCAGAACCGGCTTGCCGCTCGTGACCGTACCCGTTTTGTCGAGCACAACGACTTCAATGGCCTGAGCTGACTCCAGATGCTCTCCGCCCTTGAACAGAATACCGAACTCGGCGGCACGGCCCGAGCCTGCCATAATTGAAGTTGGCGTCGCAAGTCCAAGTGCACATGGACATGCAATAACGAGTACTGCTATAGCCTTTTCGAGAGCCGCTGCGAACTGCCCGGGCTCCACGCCAAAATACCAGATCAGGAATGTCACGATCGCGATCCCTACGACAATCGGAACGAAAATACCGGAGATCACGTCGGCAATACGCTGAATTGGAGCTTTCGAGCCCTGTGCTTCCTCCACCACCTTGATGATCTGTGCCAGAGCCGTTTCACTGCCGACCTTCGTTGCCTGAATGCGGAGCATGCCATTTTTATTCAGCGTGGCTCCCACCACGGCATCGCCCTCACGCTTCTCTACTGGAAGGCTCTCACCGGTCAGCATGGACTCGTCTACGGATGACAGTCCCTGGACGACCTTACCGTCCACCGGAATTTTCTCACCCGGCTTGACGATCACCATGTCGCCTACTTCAACATCCTCTACCGGAATGCTGATCTCCTGACCGTCCCGATGCACAAGCGCGGTCTTCGCCTGCAGACCCATCAGACTTTTGATAGCCTCGGAAGAGCGGCCCTTGGCAAGCGCCTCAAACCATTTGCCGACCAGAATCAGCGTAATCAAAATGCTGCTGGTTTCATAGTACATCTCCACCGGATGATGCATATCCATCCCGATGGATTGGATGGTCAGATACAAGCTATAAAAATATGCAGCCGACGTTCCGAGCGCAACCAGCACGTCCATATTCGCGCTCTTGTTGCGCAGTGCTTTATAAGCTCCTACATAAAACTGCCCGCCGATCAAGAATTGAACCGGTGTCGCCAGCAGCAGCTGGAACCATGGATTCATAAACAGCGATGGTACAGGTATCCAGGAAGTAAAGGAGAAATGCCCCACCATCGCCCAAAGCAGCGGAAGTGAGAGAATGGCAGCCATCATCCACTTGAACCGTTTATGATTAATCTCCTGCCGGCGCAGCTCGGCGCTGTCCTTGGCTTCCTGCTTCGGGAGAGCCTTGTAGCCAAGCTGCTCCACCTTTTTCAACATATCTTTAACGGTAACCATACCTGCCGCATACTCCACATGGGCTGTCTCGAGCGCCAGATTCACATTGGCCTGGGAAATGCCAGGCATTCTGCTGAGCCCTTTCTCAATCCGCGTGGCGCAGGCGGCGCAGGTCATACCGGTAATTTCAAAATCCATTGTTTCCTTCATTGTGCCATAGCCGAGCGACTCTATCTTTTCTTCCATCTTTCGCAGATCCGACTGCTTGGGATCATACGAGACGGTGGCCTGCTCCAGCGCCAGATTGACGTTGGCCCGGCTGACGCCGTCCATTCGGCTCAAGCCTTTTTCAATCCGGGTTGCGCAGGCGGCACACGTCATACCGGTAATCTGCAGCGTTGCCTGATGCTCGTTCTCTCGGTTTCCTGTATTCTGCTCCATGATCTCGGCTCCTTTCTGACAGCATACCCATATGGGGTATATCTACTCTTATAAAAAAGGGCAGCGACTGCAGACCTTAAAAGGCCCGGGGCTGCCCGGTACGGTTATGGGATATTCATAAGCTGATATGAAATCAGGCTTAGACTACATCGTAGCCTTGGTCTTCGATGGCTGCTTTAATGGTGTCGAGGCTTACTTTGCTTTCGTCATAATCCACAGTAACCTTGTTTCCAGGCAGATCCACTTTGCCGGTTGCACCTGCATTTTTCACAGCACCTTCTACAGCATTTACACAATGATTGCAAGACATCCCTTGAACGTCCAATGTTACGCTTTTCATGATATATTCCTCCTTAAGTTGTACAATCCCTGCTAAGGGATATTATTTCATTAATTTCTTAACCGTAATCAGTAATTCATCAATCACAACATGGTCTCCAGACTCAATCCGTTCCACCACGCAACTCCTCATATGATTCTCGAGAAGCAGCTTGCCGACTCCGTTCAGAGCAGCCTGTATAGCAGAAATCTGGTTCAGGACATCATCGCAGTAGGTATCTTTCTCAATCAGGCCCTTGATGCCGCGGATTTGTCCTTCGATGCGATTCAGGCGGGTAATGAGATTATTCTTCGTTTGCTGGGAATGATGACTATGCCGCTCACTGCAGCCTGTCGTACAGGTCTCATCCTGAAGGACAACAGCACTGTCCTGGTCATGGTGTTCCTGATTTGTCTTTGTCTCAGCAATCATCTCCATCCATTCCTCCTTTAATCGATCTAATAACATTATTATACTATACCCCCTCTAGGTATGCAAGTGAGGAGATCAAATTTTTCTTTTCTTATTTCCAGATACCTGAATTTGAAAAAATGCCACTATCATAGAAGGAATTACCAATTTACAAGTCGAATAATTCTCCTTATCGCCATAGGTCCACTTAGATATTTCATATGGATATTTGCGTATAGAAACAGATTCACTTATATTGATTTAGCGCAACCTTTTCCATACATACTTTTTATTTTACCTACGGGCCTCAGCCTCTGAACACATCATGAACGACAGGAGAAGATGCCATGTTAAAAAAACGCCTATTTACGAAGGCCCGGATTCCGAAAAACTTGAATGCCCTCTTGTTCTGCGCGCTCGGCACCTTCCTGTTTTTATTCAGTATAAAACATCTGTCCTTCCACTACACACCTGATGAATGGGCGCTGCTAGGCTCCATGTTCGCAGCATCTCTGATCCTCTACTTTTATACATTCCAGATCCCCCCCGAAGGTAGCAAACAGTCCATGGATTCGGCGGTCTATCTGGCATGTCTCTTCATTTTTGGTACTCCGGCGGCACTTGCGCTTCTGCTTCTAAGCTCGCTTTTGTTTGCTTTGTTTGAACAGAAGGTATCCTGGTGGAAGCATCTGACCAATTTTTCGATCTATACGATTATGATCTTCGGAGCCGGCACGGTTTTCCACGGACTCGGCGGGCAGCTCGGACAGCTTCAAAATGTACATCTATTATCTTATGTAGGTGCGCTCATCATATACTTCACCCTGAATGTACTCTGTATTAGCATCTACTACTATATGATCGACCAAAGTGATATTTACCGCATGTTGAAAGGACTTCTCCAGGAATCCATGCTCGTCTATTTGTGCATTCTGATCCTGTCGCTTGTCCTGACCATTCTGATCGTGAACAACGGCATTACCGGGTTGATTTTATTCCTGGGGATCAGTATATTTCTGTCTCATTTGTTTAAAAAACTGTTCGATATGTACCTTCAGCTCCAGGAACGGGCCATCCGCGATCAGCGGACGGGGCTATTTAATCACAGCTATTTTGAAAGCCTTCTCGAAAAAGAAATCAAGTTTGCCCGGAATGAAGGTACTCCCCTTTCACTGGCCATGATCGATATTGATGACTTTAAACGCTATAACGATCATTTTGGGCATTTGCAGGGGGACAGGCTTCTTGGCCTTTTGGGATCGATTTTAAAAGAAGAGGCCGCCCTGGCTGGCATTACAGCTTCCCGCTATGGCGGAGAGGAATTCACACTGCTGATGCCCGGATATACCGAGCAGGAAGCGCTCATCTTCGTGAACACGTTGCGAAAAAGAGTCAATGACACCCCCTTCGAGGGAGTGGAAGTCCTTCCGCATGCCTGTCTCTCCTTTTCCGCAGGAATTTCCGGTTATCACATTGATATTCATGACAAATCAATGCTCGTGCTTCAGGCTGATCAAGCGCTCTATGATGCCAAAAAACAAGGGAAAAATATTGCCTACATTTATGGCAGCACCGTACCTCTTGAGCAGGAAATTGAAATTGCCCAGGATGTGCGGGATATCGAGCAGCTGCTGAATCTATTCCTTTACAAGGATATCAACACATTCAAGCATTCGAAGCGGGTGTTCCGCTATGCAATGGACATGAGCCTTCTCCTTAAGCTCGATACGGTGACGCGCAGGCAGTTTGTGCTTGGAGCCCTGATTCATGATATCGGTAAGCTGGAGATTCCTTGGGAAACTCTGAACAAAAGGGATTCGCTCACCCTGACGGAATGGGATGTGGTCAAAAAGCATGTGAACTGGGGCAAAGAAATGGCAATGACCAACGACAAATTCAAAGAATTAGCCCCATACATCGAGCTGCATCATGAAAGGTACGACGGTACAGGCTATCCTCATGGTTACAAGGCTGCTGAAATACCGCTGCTATGCCGTATGCTCACCATCATTGATTCCTTCGATGCGATGACCTCCGAGCGCCCCTACCAAGCTACCAAATCCATAGAGGAAGCCGTTAAGGAGCTTCGAGATTGTTCCGGAACACAGTTTGATCCCGAGTTATCCGAGCTGTTCATCCAGTATATCGAAGGCAAATCCGGACTTATTCCCGCACGCGGGGAGCATGTTGTTCCAAGCTTATAAAAAATCCAAAGGGGCTGCCCCACCGCTAGATTTATTCTGCAGTGGGCAGCCCCTGTTCATTGGCTATGAAATTTTCTGAAGAAAAAGAGTCCTAGTTGTGGCCGTTCATTTCATGAGATGTCTGATGCAGCTCTTTGATCATTTGCTGCAAGAACATGCTTTCCTGGCGGCTGATTCCGTGCTGGTTATCCTGAATAAGCAGTTGTTGAATATTCTTTTTCAGCAGTTCACTACGGCGTTCCAATACAGCTTGACTCATAAAATAAAATCACTCCTGGATCGTTTTTTTGAACTTGCCGGGAAGTTCTTTATTATTATAAAGCGTTATGAAAAATATTGAAAATGTTCAGAAAATGCTTAAGCCATCCCTGACACAGCTGAGCTTGCAGGAGTGAGGCTGAACGGTACCAGCCGGAAAGATGCTCCGGATTCCTCCAGTATGCCACCCAAGTTAGCTAAATAGCCCATCATAATTTTCCAATTCATATTATAAATGGGCGATTATGAGTCCTTTCCCAGCCAGATTATCCAAACATTCCTGCAAATAAGTCTCATTATGCTCCGGATAAGCCATTGCTTCATCCAATGCGTTCAACTCGCGATCCGCCCAAGGCTCACAGGATTTGCCGCGGTACAGCGGATTTTGCCACAAATTGTCCACATGATAAGATCTGTTCATCATTTCTTCCATAATGAGCTGATGGTAGCGGACCAGCATCATCGGACTGTGTTCAAATACATAGTTCACGGTGGCGTGTTTTTTGCCCCAGCCGTTACCGCGAAGCGCGCAGCATTCCCGGTGCTGGCCGAGCAGCTGCGGGCGGGGCAGCTTGGAAATCAATGCTTCATGCCATAAACGCATCGGCTATCCGCTCCTTTTTTACGATAGGTTGTCTTGGCTTCTTTTGATGTCCATTATACCGAAAAATCAGGTTTTGGACTCTTCTGCCTTGCACCGGTCAGGCCTACGGTTTAGACCGAATAGCCCACACGGGTCATTTTCTTCTGCAGGCAGCAGCTATAAAATAATTTTTGGGCCTAGGAATACAATGTTACTACACTCACGCCTAACCCCAAGCTAAAGGGCACACAATAAAAGACAACTCGGGATGTTTGCAAACGCAGCTTTATCTGCTCATTTTTGCAAAGGCTCCACATAGAAGGTGATGGATTGAATAAAAAAATCAGTTTTTTCTCAGCATGGCTGACGGTGATGCTTATAGGACTGCTGCTGGTCCCAGGCCTCGCCTCTGCCCACGCCTATATTGTCAAATCTACTCCTGCTGAAAATGCAGTACTGGCTGAGCCGCCGGCCAAAGTAGACATTCATTTTAACGAGCCTCTCCAAAAGGCTTTTCATTCGATTAAGGTTACGGACTCATCCGGTAAAACGGTGAATCTCAGTGAAAGCCGGATTCCCGAAGGTGAATCCTCCGTGCTTGAGGCCGATTTGCAGCCTGATCTTCCAAAGGGCGTTTACGCCGTTCAGTGGAAAGCCGTATCCGCTGATGGCCATCCGGTGGAAGGAACCTTCTCGTTTCAGATTGGTGAAGGCAGCGGGGGCAGCAGCAATAATGAATCTCACTCGGTAACTTCGTCTGCCGGCTGGCCCGGGGTTGATCTCATCATCATCCGCTGGTTGTTCTATACCAGCCTCGCATTCCTCGCGGGTATTTATTGCTTCCAGCTGTATCTGCTTCCCGCTGGTACGGGTAGCCGTCCGGCATGGTCCACCAGAAGCATCAAGCTCATGTGGATCAATATCGCCGTGCTCACGGCAAGCTTCCTGCTCAGTCTGCCGCAGCAGACCGGGATTGATGCTGGCGTCGGCTGGAGCGGCGTTTGGTCTGAACCGTCCTTACTCCTCAAAATGCTGCGGATTACCAGCTTCGGTGAAGTCTGGCTTGTTCAACTCCTGCTCCTGGTATTGATTATAGCCTTGGCTATTGCCGTACCAAAAATAAAGGACAAAGACAATGCGTACATCGCCGGAACGGTCGCCTTTCTGCTCATGCTGATTATGCTGCTGGCGAAATCCTTTATCGGTCATCCAGCCGCCTCTGAGCACAAGGTCGTTGGCATCGCTATGGACTTCCTCCATCTGGGTGCAGCATCCCTCTGGCTGGGCAGTCTGCTCGCCTTTGCTGTCCTGCTGCCGAAGGAAGCCTCCTTGCCGGCAGAGCCGGAGCAGCGAAAGAAAAGTTATTTTGCCATAATCCGCCGATTCAGTTTGTGGGGAACGGGTTTCGTGGTCCTGATTCTGATCAGCGGAGTATACGGCAGCCTGCAGTATGTACCAACCTGGTATTCCCTGTTTCATACGCCGTACGGCCAGGTGCTGCTGGCCAAATGTGCCCTGCTTCTCATCATGCTGCTTCTGGCCGCCTGGAACATGCTGCGCGGACGGCAGGAAAAGCGTAACCTTGGCGCAGGTGTCTGGCTGGAACTCACTGCCGGTATTCTCGCCTTGGTGCTTGCGGCTGCGCTGACCAATATGCCTACTGCCATGGCTTCTCCCGGTCCGCTGCATGTAACGCAGACGCTCGAGAATAAGAATGTCATTTCGCTTGATATCAGTCCGAATATTACAGGCGTGAACGAATTTGAAGTGAAGGTTCAAGACAGCAAGGGGCAGCCGGTACAGGGAATCGAGCAAATCAAGCTCACCCTGACCAGCCTGGATATGGATATGGGTAAATACGAGATCGTCATGCCGGGAGGCAAAGCCGAAGGCTATAAAGCCAAGGATTTGATCAGCATGGCAGGCAAATGGAATGTACATGTGCATATGCTGACCGACAAGCTTGAAACCTGGGATACCGATATTGTGATTCATGTCGGTAATCATTAATACCGTAAACTGTGAATCATATTAAAATTTTCGACTCGCTACTAAGATTAGTGATGGGCATTGCTTCAGAACGATTCGCCCCTTCCTCTACTTACGCTTGTTGTCCATGATATCTCGAGTCGGACTTCATCAAAAAACACAAAGAATCCTTACCGGATTCACCAAAGGAGAGAAACCAATCTAATGAAAATATCCAAACGTTTTCCGTTTATCGCTACCGCTGCGGCGGGTCTGCTGCTGTTCTCTGGCATCGCAAGCGCGCATGTGACCGTGAAGCCTGCTTCATCCCAGCCTGGGGCCTGGGAGACCTATACCATCAAAATTCCGTCTGAAAAAGAAATCGCGACAACCAAAGTTACATTAAAGGTGCCTGAGGGTGTGGAGCTCATGCAGTATCAGCCCATCCCGGACTGGAAAATCACCACTGAAAAGGACAGCGCAGGCAAAATCAGCAGCATTACCTGGAACGCGACAGCTGAAGGCATAAATGCCGGGGAGTTCCAGCAGTTCAATTTCGTGGCCCACAACCCTGAAAAGGAAACAGACGTAGCCTGGAATGCGTTCCAGTACTACAAGGATGGAAGCATTGTGGAATGGACCGGCGATGAAGGCTCTGAATCTCCGCATTCCATCACGAAGATCACGACGGTTGCTGGTCAAGAGGCCGAGTCATCCGGTCACAGCCATGATGCTGCTGCGGATCATCAAGACCAAAAAACGGACAATTCAAGCAACGGCGATGCAGCTCCTGCAGCAGCGGATAGCTCGTCCTCCAGTGGCGTACAAACGGCCACACTTGTGGTTTCTATTGCCGCACTTGTCCTGTCTATCATTTCATTGATTGCTGCTTTAGCCAAGAGAAAACGCTGATCCAAAAGCATATTCAAGCCCGCGCCAGATAAAGGTGCGGGCTTTTTCATGTCCGCTCTAAATGGACAAAATGGATTGCATCTTATGACAAATCAAGCATGATGCCATAAGATCGGCAATATATTGTAAGGATGTACGTATCGTCCAAGGTGCAAGCTGCCTGACGTAATGACTTACGAAGGGAGGTCAAAAAAATGATCGAGTTCCGCGGAGTATGTAAAGCTTACGGCAGCTTTCAGGTTCTTCAAAACATCAATCTTCAGATCGAGGAAGGTGAGGTCGTCGTCATTATTGGTCCCTCCGGCTCTGGAAAGAGCACGCTCCTCCGCTGCATCAACCGTCTTGAAGCCATAACCTCCGGCGAGCTCACCGTCAATGATACGCGGCTTCATGACAAGAAAGTGGACATCAACCGGTTTCGCCGCGACATCGGCATTGTCTTCCAGCATTTCAACCTGTATCCCCATAAAAAAGTGATCGACAATATCACACTCGCTCCCATCAAGGTGCTGGGATTGTCCAAGGATGAAGCGGAAGAGCGAGCTTTGGCATATCTCACCCGTGTCGGTATTGCTGACAAAGCCCAAAGCTACCCGTCCCAGCTCTCCGGAGGCCAGCAGCAGCGGGTTGCCATTGCCCGGGGACTCGCCATGAAGCCGAAAGTCATGCTGTTTGATGAGCCTACCTCCGCCCTTGATCCGGAAATGATCGGCGAGGTGCTGGATGTTATGCGGGCCTTGGCCCATGAAGGAATGACCATGGTGATCGTCACGCATGAAATGGGCTTCGCCAGGGAGGCTGCCGACCGGATCGTGTTTATGGACAACGGACAAATTGTCGAAGAGGCTCCAGCCTCCACTTTCTTTCAGCAGCCCCGCGAGGAGCGTGCACGATTGTTCTTAAGCCGCCTGATCCGCCATTAGGCGGCGCACTTACATATTGAAAGGGGTAGAAAAGAGATGAAAAGAAGATCACGTTTGAGTGCTTTACTGGTGCTGCTGACGGTCTGTTTGGTATTCGTTGGGTGCGGCAGCAAGAAGGAATCCGGCACAATAGATGCAATCAAAGCACGCGGCAAAGTCATAGCCGGTGTAAAGTACGACACAAAGCTTTTCGGACTGAAGGACCCCGCCTCAGGCAAGGTCGAAGGCTTCGACATCGATATCGCCAAGGCACTCGCCAAGAAAATTTTTGGTGATGAAACGAAAGTTGAACTGAAGGAAGTCACCTCAAAAACCAGGATTCCTCTGCTCCAAAACGGGGATATCGACCTGATTATCGCCACAATGACCATTACAGAGGAGCGCAAAGAGCAGGTAGACTTCAGCGACGTATACTTCAAAGCAGGGCAGTCTCTTCTCGTCAAAAAGGGAAGCGCGATTCAAGGCCTGCAGGATCTGAAAAAAGGCGTCAAGGTGCTGACGGTCAAAGGATCGACTTCGGCGAAAAACATCCGTGAAAAGGCACCGGATGCCACCGTGCTGGAATTCGAAAATTATCAGGACGCATTTACCGCGCTAAAGGCGGGTCAAGGAGAAGTTCTTACGACGGATAATGCCATCCTCCTTGGCATGCAGCAGCAGGATCCGAATTACGTTCTGGTAGGCGGAAACTTCACCGATGAGCCCTACGGCATCGCGGTCAAAAAAGGCGATGCGGATTTCGTGGCACAGGTCAATGATCTACTGAAGGAAATGAAATCCAGCGGAGAGTACGACAAGCTTTACGAGCAATGGATGGGCGTGAAGCCGGAGTAACCGGAGTCAAGCCTGAGCGGGAGGGCATCCTGCCTTCCCTTCTTGCCTTCCTACGGATCACGATATCCGGGAAAGGAGTGAAAATGCGTGACAGGTCGGTTCAATATTCATATCCTGTTTGATCATTGGGACCGCTTTTTGCTCGGGTTCGTTCATACGATCGAGTCCAGCGCCATCGCTCTCATCGGCAGCTTTATTCTTGGCACGATCATTGCTGTCATGCGCATATCACCTGTCAAACCGTTGAACTGGATGGGTACGGCCTATGTTGAATTTATCCGTAACATTCCGCTGCTGCTCGTCGTCTTTTTCTTTTTCCTGGGGCTTCCGTCGCTCGGCGTTCCGCTTGACGGTTTCACATCAGGCACGCTCGGACTCATGGTATATACTGCTTCATTTATTGCCGAGAGCATCCGTGCCGGTATCCAGACCGTTCCATCCGGACAGACAGAGGCCGCGCGGGCTACGGGACTCACCTATATCCAGACCATGCTGCATATCGTGCTGCCGCAGGCCATCAAAATCGTATTGCCCTCCATCAGCAACCAGTTTATCAACTTGGTTAAAAACTCATCTATTCTTGCCGTCGTGGCCGGTCTTGATCTGATGTATTATGCCGATTTAATCAATGCCGACACGTTTCTGCCACTTACCGTCTATACCCTCGTGGCCTTATTCTATCTCATCCTCACCCTCCCGCTTAGCTTGGCGGTGCAATATATGGAGCGGCGGTTCAGCTCAGCGGACCATTGAGGAGCTTACTTTTATGAAAGGAGGCTTGAGGCATGGATTTTGCAGGAGCGTATTCCTGGCCTAATCTCTCCTTTATTTTGCAGGGATTCGGCGTGACTCTTCTCGTCGCCGCCCTCGCGATCCTGTTCAGCTTTATACTTGGGAACATTCTCGGTATCCTGCGTTACGCACGCATTCCTGTGTTGTCACGGCTTCTTGCGATCATCATTGACATCTTACGCAATCTGCCCTTGCTGCTTATCATCTTCTTTATTTATATGGTCCTTCCGCAATTAGGGCTTAGGATGCCCCCACTCTGGGCGGCCATTGCAGGCCTGACGCTGTTCGAGGGTGCGATGATTTCCGAAATTGTCCGCAGTGGCCTCGCCTCGGTGGATCGGGGCCAGATTGAAGCCGCACGCTCCTCAGGCCTCGGCTATATCCAGACCATGCGACATATCATTTTGCCACAGGCGCTGCGCCGCATGATGCCGCCGCTGGTGAGCCAGTTCATCTCGCTACTGAAGGACACTTCCCTTGCCATCGTCATTTCGCTGCCGGAAATTATGCATAATGTGCAGATTTTGCAGGGTCACAGTCCAAATTACGTCATTCCGGCGCTGATTTTGGCAGCGCTGCTGTATTTTACGGTCAACTATGCATTATCGATCATTGCCCGAAGGCTGGAAGCCAGAAGGATTTGATGAGGTTCAGGAAGACAACTTCTTTGCGGCCCGCTTACCTTCTACAGGTAGCGGGCTGCCTTCGTTTAATCTGATTGGCATACTTATGGAAGATATTCTTTTGCGCTGAACGTTGAATTTCAAAAAGAAGGGAATTGAAACAAAAAGACGAAGTTGTATATCCTAAACTGTAGTACCAAGGAGGAACCCGAATGTCTTTTATAAACCAATTGGAAAAATACGCGGAGCTGGCCATAAAAACCGCAGTCAACATTCAGCCAGGTCAATCGCTTTGGATTAACGCGCCCATCCATACACCGGAATTTGTCCGAATGATCACGGAGCACGCCTATAAAGCAGGAGCCAAACTGGTACATATCGAATGGCAGGATGAAATCAGTACGCAGATCAAATACCATCTTGCACCGGATGAAGCCTTTGAAGAATATCCTTTATGGAGAGCACAGGCTGTCCAGCAGTTTGCGGAGAATGGCGGTGCATTCCTGTTCATCGAATCCAGTAATCCGGAGCTGCTTAAAGGAGTCGACCCCAAGCGGGTCGCCGCCAATTCCAAAGCTGCCGGTACCGCGCTGGCCAAATGGAGAGAATATATGTCCGCGAACAAGATGACATGGTCAATCATCGGAGTACCCTCCACAGGCTGGGCCAAGCTGGTCTTTCCTGACCTGGATGCAGATGCGGCTGTCCAAGCCTTGTGGGAAGCGATATTCAAAGCATCCCGCGTGGACCAGGATAATCCCGTTCAAGCCTGGCAGGAGCATAATGCCACCCTTCACGACAAAAGAGCTTACCTGAACAGCAAGCAGTATAAGAAGCTGCACTACCGCGCTCCGGGAACGGATCTGACGATTGAGCTTCCGGAGAACCACATCTGGAGCGGCGGCACGGCGGTCAACGAAGCCAAAAACCCGTTCAACCCGAATGTGCCGACAGAAGAAGTATTCACCTCCCCGCACAGAGAGGGTACACATGGAGTGGTACGCAGCAGCAAGCCTCTCAGCTACCAGGGCAACCTGATTGAAAATTTCAGCCTCACATTTGAGGATGGGAAAGTCATCGATTTTGAGGCAGAAAAAGGCTATGAATCACTGAAGGCGATGCTCGGTATGGATGAAGCAGCACGTTATTTGGGAGAAGCTGCGCTCGTACCGCATCATTCTCCCATTTCAGAGTCGAACCTGATTTTTTTCAATACCTTATATGACGAGAATGCCTCCAATCACTTGGCATTGGGATCAGCATTTCCAACCTGCCTGGAAGGCGGCCTCTCGATGTCCCGTGAGGAGCTGGATCAAGCCGGGCTCAACCACAGCATTATTCATGTCGATTTCATGATCGGTTCCGCTGAAATGGACATTGACGGAATTACGCAAGACGGTCAGATTGAACCCGTATTCCGGAACGGAAACTGGGCTTTCTAAATCATACTCAAAAAAACAATCTACTTGCCTTCCTAAGGCAGGCGGATTGTTTTTTTGTCGGTTTCTGATCATCTCTTTATGATTAATTCGAGCCTATCCGATATGTTATATTTCTGGACTCATGATGCTGAATCAATCCTTCAAGCGCCTGTACCGCGGCGTTCGCTACTTCTATATCCTGCTGGCTTGTGCCTCCGCTTACGCCTATACCACCTATGATCATCTCTCCAATTTTAAGTGGAATTCCTCCGCCCAGTATCACGATTTTCCCATGGTTGGTCGTATTGATCCCAAATGAAGGATTACCTGGTTGAGCGGCCTGAGCAAGGTTCGAAGTCGGCATTTGCAGCGCCACACTGGTCCATGCCTTGTTTTGCGAAATGTCGATCCCCCCTATTTTGGCATGATCCATCCGGTGAAACGCGACCAGATTGGCTCCATCATCAACAATTGCGATATTTTCCGCAAGGCCCATCTCCTTCGCCTTCTTTTCAGCTGCTTCGAGCAGAAACTTGGCGATATCCAGCGTTATTTTCACTCGTACAATCCACCTCTCATTTGCGTTTATGTACTATATGGTCATTCGCACACTTTAGTGAATTCATGCTGCCGTTTAGCAAGAAATCCTCCTCGGACCGTGTGATGATTTTCGCCAAAATAAGCGGCTTACGCCAAACGTTAGCTTGAAAATAGCTTTGCGATTTTGTGCAACATTTTGTGCAACACCCTCGTCTAGGATCATG
The DNA here is from genome assembly GCF_018403225.1 of Paenibacillus sp. J23TS9. Lineage (NCBI taxonomy): Bacteria > Bacillati > Bacillota > Bacilli > Caryophanales > Paenibacillaceae > Paenibacillus > Paenibacillus sp. J23TS9. The sequence goes on from NZ_BOSG01000002.1 coordinate 390,081, forward strand.
AAAGGCAAGCATAATTTAACAATTCATGTGCTGCCGGAAGCATCCCTAACCGTTCGTACAAGCACACACATACAGGAGGAATATCAGATGAACAAAATGTACAAAGTGTTAGCTACAGCATCTATTTTGGCCATGGCTGCCGTGCCGGTGGCGGCAAGCGCGCAGGATGTTCCGCCCGAGACGGTTCATAACGGACAAGGAATCATTCAAAACCAAGTGAAAGTGGTTCCTGGAACCATGGGACAAATCACTGATTTCGTAAACGATCAGACAGGTAAATTCATTACCGTTACCGGCCGCGGACTAGCCCCTAGCGATCAAAGCCAAATCATTCTGTCCATTACTAAAGATACTAAAATTGTCGATTCCAAAGGAAAAACCGTAGCTCTGAAAACGATTATGGATGAGAAAAAAGTCGTAAAGGCCTTCTACAGCCCGAACATCACGAAAAGTCTTCCCCCCCGCGAAGCAGCCTTGACGCTTGTGGTTCAGGATCAAAGCTTCACAGCAATCGAAGGTACCGTCTCCGAGGTTAGAGATGGCAGCATCCTTGTTAAAGGAACGGATATCTATAATTCAAACGAAGATACCATTATTCTGCACTTTGCGGACAAAGCGACGATTCTCGATCAGGACGGCAAAGCTGTTGAAGCCGGAGCTATCAAGGAAGGCATGAGTATTAAAGCGTTTTATGGCCCTGCCGTAGCCATGAGTCTTCCGCCGCAAGCGACTACAAATTACATTCGCGTCAACACCAATAATGAAACAGGTGAGGGTGAAGCAGAAGTGGGCCATGAACTGGCTGCAGGTACGGATGGAATCATTACGAACACATCTGAAGGCAAGATCACAGTCATCGGCAAACCGCATGAAAAAGGCGGCGTAAATTATGTCATCCTCTCCGTGGATGACAAGACGCAAATCGTCGATGAAGACGGAAAAGTCTTGACCAAAGATGCACTTAAAGCCGGCATTCATATGGATGCTTCTTACAGCGACATCATGACTATGATCTATCCGGCTCAAACCCATGCAAGCAAGATTGTTGTGAAGAAAGCGGAATCCGTCAAGATTGAGGGTACTGTCGCACCTTCAGACAGCACTTCGAAAGATCAAGTATACGTCAATGTAGGCTCTGACGATTCTAAGGCCAATGATGTTATTCTGAATATTTCAAAGGATACCCAGATCATTGATGACCTTGGCGGCGAAGCAGCCCTACGTGCAGGCACAAAAATCATTGCTTACCATTCTCCAATCATGACTCGTTCGCTCCCTGGCATCACGAATGCCGAAGTAGTTATTGTCACTTCCGTTGAGAATGCCGTAACGCCTCGATAAGAACACCATATGGTAAACGTAAAACCCGGCCGATCTCATAAGGATCAGCCGGGTTTTTTCATGTCCGCTTTCTTTTTGCCAACGTCATTGATAACGGAATGAGAAACACAGTGTAGGCAGCCAGCATGTATATGCAGAAAATGAATGAATGGGTATAGCCTCTCGCATCCGCCTGTTGAATTCCCTCCTGAACGCCTGTTTGAAGGGCATAATGATCCAGTGAATTCATCCACAGAATGCCAATGAGTCCAATACCGATGGCGTAGGCGACCTGCATTCCAGTGGTCAGAATGCCTGATGCTGAACCAATATCCTGCTTCGGTACTTTGGAGAGTACAATATTCGTGAGCGGAGCAGCGATGAAGCCTTGGCCGATTCCAAGTATGGCAAGTGCCGGGATCCATAGGTATACATTTGGAGAAATCCCCGTTGCCTTTACGGTGAGGGCAAGGAACAAATATCCGATGGCAGTCAGAACGGAACCTAGCGTCAGCACATGCGGACCAAGCTTGCCCGTCACCCTGGCCGACATCAGCGAAGCGAGGAAATATCCGAGTCCCATCGGCAATATGATGGCTCCAGATTTTAGAGCTGTAAACCCAAGCCCGATTTGCAGCAAATAGGCAGCGATCAGGAAAAACGCTGCTTGCGATGACATGAGCAGAAAGACCACAATCATCCCCAGCCCAAATCCACGCTGACCAAACAAATTCACGTTCATAAACGGGTCGCGGCTTACATGCAGCATCTTCTTCTGAGACCATACAAACAAGGCAAGCATCGGAGCGGAAAGGATTAGACTCATGACGAGCTCGATCGGCCAGCCTTCCTTCTGACCCTGTACGAGCGGGTAGACGAGGAGGAATAAGCCAGCTGCCACAATTATCGCTCCATACCAATCCATTCTGGTCCGGGCCATATCCTTTGATTCCGGAATGAATGGGACCATCGCCAAGATCGACACACCAATCGGTATACTGAAGAAAAAGACCATTCTCCACTCCAGTCCCCACGAATTCCACATCAGGAGGAGTCCACCAATGAGCTGTCCGGTTGTAGCTGCCAATCCTTGTGCAGCGCCATAGAGTCCGAATATGCCCCCGCGCTTTTCCGGTGGATATTGAGCCTGAATGAGTGATAATACCTGCGGAGAAATCAGCGCTGCACTGAATCCTTGGATGACCCTGACCATCGTCAGCATTCCAATCCCATTCGATATACCGCATAGCAATGAAGTGAGCGTAAAGCCGGCTACGCCAATGAGCAGCATTTTCTTACGTCCATACCGGTCACCAAGCCGCCCTCCGAGAATGAGAGCAACCGCATAGGCTAGCGTATAAGCAGAGATGACAAACTGCACACCATAGAAATCGGCATGGAGTCCATGCTGAATTGAAGGCGTTGCGACGTTCACAATAAAAATGTTAGCTACAGCCATAAAGACAGACAGCAGCATAACCGCTAGCATCAGACGCGGACGCTGGCGGGATTGAACCACCGTATGCGTAAGCTCCAATGTGAGTGAATTTGCCGATTGGGGCATAGGCGATATGTTCCTCCTTTAAACATCCCGGATGAATTGACAGCAACCGGAATATTCCTTTAGAATAAACGAGACAGATCTGTCTCATTTGTTATCGTATGATACAGACAGATCTGTATCATGTCAATTGAAAATTTACCTTTTTTTAGAAACCGGGTGATCATAATGACAAAGAAAGAATCTGCGAAAGAGAGAATCTTGCGGGTTGCCTCCGATTTATTTTATCGGGAAGGCGTGCGTGCTGTAGGTATTGATCGTATTATCGAGGAGTCCGGTGTAGCCAAAGCGAGCTTCTATCGCAACTTTTCCACCAAGGATCAACTCGTTGTTGAATACCTGGAACTGCGATCCGGTAGAAGAGAAGGAAACATCGAAGAGATAAAATGTCGTTTTCCTGATTCGCCAAAAGAACAGCTTTATGCCCTGCTTGACGATTTGGTCGAACGGATGAACAAGTCCGATTTCCGTGGATGTCCATTCATGAATGCTGTCGTTGAATTTCCTGACCCAGGCCATCCTGGACATCAGTCTGCGGTCGAAAGCCGTTACTTGGTCTGGGGAAAAGTAGAGGATATTGCCCGGCAAGCCGGCGCCACAGACCCGGCCGAGCTTACGTTCCAGCTACGAATCCTCAGCGATGGAGCCATGATGAGTGCCTATGTTGATGCTGATACATTCCATTCTGACTACTTTTTAAGAGCTGCAAAACGTTTGATCGAAGACCAATGTCCGCCTTCACACTCTCCCAGCTAAAACTCATTTGAAGCAGAAATGTAGGAGCGGCCTTATTGTCGCCCCTGCATTAATTCAGGAAATGCAAAAACATCCAGCTTCATAAAAAAACCAGGCCCATGAATGGTACCTGGTTTCACTAAGAATAATGATCATCGTTATTTATTTTCGAGTTTCGCCTGCTCCACTCTTTTCAGTGCCGCATCATACGTATCAATCAGCTTTTGCACGCCAAGCCCGTTAATTTCCTCCACATATTTATCCCATTCGCTCAGGTTTCTTGTACCCAGGACAAATTTGGAGAAGTTCTCTTCCCGGTACTTTTTCACCGCTTGCCCGGTTACCGAGAGCACTTCATTCTCCTGGTCCGTAAAGGCAGGCTTCGGCTGCATGGCAGGAGGATCATATTTGGCAGCCTCCTCATAAGCCTTCTTCAGATCTGGCGAAAAGAGGGACAGATGGGCGTTGTAGTCGATCCATGTATAAGTCCCGCTCGTCTGCAGACCGGTCTGTTTCCGCATTTCTGTTACATCCGTAAACTCAGGCTTGAACTTCTTTTGCCCATTCTCTTCGGTAAACGTCTCGCCCTCCTTGCCCCAGCTGCTCAAGGTCCGGCCTTCTTCACTATAGAAAAAGTCCATGTATTTCATAATGTCATCGATATGCTTGGAGGTTGAGGCAACCGTCAATCCACCCTCTAAATAGTGAAAATACGGGTTCATCGGCTTCATGCCGGACAGTCCTGCCGGAGGCGCCATAAACTGCAGGCTGTATTCCGGATTATCCTTTTGCATGGCATTGTTGAAAAAGTCGACGCGGCTGATATAGTCGATGGTAATAAACGATTGCCCGGTAGACATCACATCCTGCCACTGTTTCGTTTGGATGGAGAGGAAATCCGGCGGGATGAGTCCTTCCTGATAGAAGGTATGCCACATGCTGACCATGGCCTTGTAATTCTCCTCCGTGGGTCCGAACTTCCATTTCTTTTCGTCAAAATTATAGTAGACATCACTGCCGCTACCGAAGTTGGTTGTCAGATTCGCCATCATCTCATCGGGAATTTGACCGAAACGCATGGAGAGCGGGTAGCTGTCAGGGTAAAGCGCCTTCAGCTTTTTCAGCACCTGATGAAGCTCTTCATATGTCTTGGGTTCGGTAAGCCCGTTCTTTTTGAAAATATCCTCACGGTACAGCCAGATCATCCGGTTGGTTTCCCCAAAGCCCTGGTTCGGAAACATATACATTTTACCGTCAGCGGAAAGTGCCGCCTTGGCTTCCTCCGGGTACTGCTCCATCCATGCTTTCAGGTTCGGCATCTGGTCCACATGATCCAGAAGGTTTTCCAGGGCTCCCTGATCACCATATTTGTTGGAATCGCGGCGGCTGGACATATACATCAGATCCGGTAAATTGCCCGAAGCCATCACCAGATTGAGCGTATCGCTCAGCTTGCCCGATGGCGTCTCCACATTCATAGCCACTCCCGTCTTTTCCTTGATCCAGCTCCAGATCGGCCAATCCTTGCTGTACGGAAACGTTGCGTTGTTATCCAGCAAGGCCGTTAATGTGACCTCGCTTTTTGGCTTGGCGGCGGGATCCGCCTGACTTTTCGGCTCAGTCCCGGAAGACTTCTCCGCCCCTGAAGAGCAGCCCGCTACCGCAAACACGACCAACAACGCGGCGATCAGACTTACGTACGAACGTTTCTTTCCCTTTCCCATGAGTATATCCCCCTTTGATTTTAATGTTCTTTTTCGGATTAACTCGGAAAACTTTGCGTGGTGACCGCTGCAGTTACGGATCATCTTCCGAATGCTATCCCTTCACAGCGCCAATCATCGAGCCCTTGACGAAATATTTCTGGACGAAAGGATACAGAATCAATATCGGAAGTGTGGACACCATGATCGTGGCGTACTTCAGCGAATCCTCAACGACCAGATTGTCGCCGCCGATCTGTGTCACCTGCCCGGAGCTGACGCTGCCGGCAAGCACGAGATTGCGCAGGAGTACCTGCAGCGGAAACAGTTCCTGGCTCCGCAAATATAAGAGCGGATACAAAAAATTGTTCCAGATACCGACCGCGTAAAACAGCGAGATTGTCGCAAACACAGGCTTTGACAGCGGCACGATGATCCGGAAGAAGATTCCGATATCATTCAGTCCATCCATACGTCCCGATTCCTCCAGCTCTTTCGGGATACCGCTGAAAAAGGTGCGCATCAGTATCAAATTCCAGGTGCTGACGGCGCCCGGCAGAACCATTCCCCAAATCGTATCCACCAGTCCAAGCGAACGAACGACCAGGAACGTAGGGATCATGCCTCCCCCAAAAAACATCGTGAATACGATGAGCAGGGTAAAGCCTTTATGAAACATCATATCTTTGCGGGACAATGCGTACGCTCCCATGGATGTGACCAGCATGGCGATGGCTGTACCAAGCAGCGTATAGATGATCGTGTTCCGGTATGACGTCCAGATTTTGGGGTCACCCAGCACCAGCTCATACATCCGCAGGTTCCAGCCCTTGGGCCATAGGGTCACCTCCCCCTTCATAACGTACACATCCCCGCTAAGCGATATCGCGAGCATATATACAAATGGATAGAGCATGGCGGCGGAGAGCAGCAGCATGACCAGCATGTTGAAGATCGTAAACAAGCTAATGCGGCTCCGGCCGCGTCCAGTGGTCACCATAGGCTCGTTCCTCCTATCCGCCGGCTGAGAGAATTGGCTGAGAAGATAAAGATGAAGCTGATCACGCCCATAAACAGATCAATGGCTGAAGCGTAACTGAAGTTGCCCTGCTCCATGCCGACCCGGTACACATAGGTGCTGATAATATCGGCCGTACTGTATACAGCCGGGTTATACATCAGGAATACTTTTTCAAATCCGATCTCCAGAACCTTTCCGATATCAAGAATAAGAATGATCATGATGGTCGGCGCGATCCCGGGCAAGGTCACATGCCACAGCTTTCTCCATCTTCCCGCTCCATCGATTCCGGCCGCTTCGTATAGCTGCGTGTCGACCGCGGTCAATGCCGCAAGAAAAATGATCGTCTCCCAGCCGATATGCTGCCATATTTCCGAAATCACGTAGATCGGCCTGAACAGCCCCGGTTCCATCATGAAATTAATGGGCTTTCCGCCAAGCGAGGTAATCAGCTGGTTAATGATGCCGCTTGTCGGCGAGAGAAACATGATGACCATACTGGCAACGATAACGTTTGAAATAAAATGCGGCAGATAACTGAAGGTCTGCACCCATTTTTTGAATACGGCGTTCCGCAGCTCATTCATCAGGAGTGCCAAAATAATCGGTGCCGGAAAACCGAATACCAGCTTGTAAACACCGAGCAAAAACGTGTTCCGCATCAATATCCAGAAATCCGGGTTGCCGAAAAACATGCGGTAGTACTTCAAGCCAACCCAATCGCTTGCCCAAATCCCTTTGAACACATTATAGTTCTTGAACGTGATGACCAGACCGAACATCGGGGCGTATTTGAACACCAAATAATACAGCAGGCAGGGTAGAAAGAGCAGCCACAGGTACTTGCTTCGCCGGAAGGCTTGTGCCAACCGGTTTCTTCCCGGACGAGCACGGGGACGCGCCTTCAGTACCCCCCCGGTGCCTGCCAGATTCGTCTCCACCGGTTTCATTTCACATCCGCACCTCCCTTTCGTAAAATGCATTTCCTTTCCTGTACCGAAAGCATACCGGATCAAACCAGAGAAAATAAATCCGCATGTTTGCGGCGTCATCCCCTTTTTTTCGGGTGAGTGGAAAGGTTGTAGAGAATTCCGAAAAGGTGAATATTGTGTGAACGCGAAAATAAACCTTATGATATAGTCACTTTTAAGCCGCCGCTTTGCCATCGACTATAAACCGACCACAATTTGCTTGGAGGTGTTCATCCGAATGTCGTTTGTTCTGAAGAGAAAGCTTGGCTTTCCAACGCTTTTCACCAAACTGCTGTCCGGTTTTCTCGCCGTCATCCTGCTGCTCACCGCCTTTAACCTCGTTTCCTTCTTCTATTTGAAGCGGCAAATCCACAACGAAATCGTCAAATATAATGAACTGGGCATGAACCATGCGGTAGAAGGCTATGAGACCCAGTTCCGACTGACCCGGGAGATGGTGCTTGGACTGAATCAAGACCCGCTGTGGACGACGTATGTCAACCAGCTGCGGCATGTCAAAGACAACAAGGCATACGGTTATGTCAATTACGCGATTGCAGAGATGAAACGCCTATACACGAATCCATTTCTGGGCATGGATAATCTCATGATTTATTTTCAACAGGATGATTACGTTATCGAGAAGGACGGGACAAGCAGCGCTAAATCGATGTTCAGTACCTATTACAACAGCCCGTCCTATCCTCTGACATTCTGGAATGAGCAGTTTAAGGAGGCCTACGCCTTTCAGGTCTTCCCTGCGGCAGCATTTGCCGAGAAAACGCCGGGCTCCGCCCGTTCGAAGGGGATGCTGATGCCTGTCATTATTAAGATGATGCCCTACAAGGATATGTACCTGGTTGCCATGCTTGATGCGGAGCGTCTGGCCCGGAATCTGCAATCCACAATGAGCGGAAGCTTTTACATTCTTGACCCGGAAGGGCGCGCGCTCTATACGCCAATGTCCGGTCCGGACGCCGGTGTTCTGCCTGCTTTTGATTCACTGGATGGCCATCATTCATTCGTTCAGACCGGCGATTCCTATTTTTTCTATAAAAAAGGCAAGGACACGGGCTTCATATATATCAGCAGGGTTCCCGTTCAAAGCATTTCCGCCCAGCTCCTGAATTTGAACCTCATACTTCTTTCGCTCCTGGCCGTCGTTGGCCTGCTGGTCGTTCTTACTTACTTGTTCAGCCGTCGGGTGCATCGTCCAATCCGGATCATGGTCGACACCCTCCGGACAGACGAACCCGAGCCTGCGCAGGGACCCATACGTGAATTTGAGCTGATCAGCCGCAGAGTTCAGCATATGCGCTCCACCCATCAGCGTATCTCCAGCGATTTGGCCCGTAAAAATTCGATGCTTCGCAACTACGCTTATACGAACCGGCTGAAAAATATCCATATGAACCTCAGTGAGCTGAAGGAGCTTGCGGATGCCAGCATGCCTTATGTCATGATCGTTTATCAAATCATATTCAAGGAAGGCTACGCGAAATATCATCTGGAGCAGGAGAAAGGCGCTTATTATGTACGGGAATACATCGATCATATATGGCAGCAGGTTTATCCTGAGTCGGTAACGATCCAAACCGAGCCGTGGCAGGTGCTGTCCATCGTGTTCCTCCCGGGCGAATCGGCGGAGACAGCTTCACGGCTGCGGCATCTGCAGGAGGTACTTAACCTGGATCGCGGCTTATATCTGGTGACGATGGCAGACAGTCCGGTACAATCCGCCGGAGTGCCTTTTACAGAGACCTACGCCCAGGTTAGCGCGATGCTGAACCATCGCAGGCTTCTCGATCAAACGCAGTGGATCCATCCGGAAGAAGGTGATCCCGGAAGGGAGACCCGCTTCTACAGAGCACTATGGGAGGAGGAATTCCAGAACCGGCTGCTTAGCGGAAGCGAGGAAAGCTTGCAGGAGTGGATTGAAAAGAATATGACCCTGCTTGAGAAAAAACAGGCTGCTGCCCGCGAATACCACCAATTCGCCAAGGACGTGGCCGATGAGCTCGATAAGCTGCTTCGCAATCTCAATCTGTCTGCTGCTTACAACGCCATATCGGTGCCGCCGCTGGACATCACCAGGCATTTCTACAGCGGTGACCAGTATAAGACCTGGTTCCGCAGCCTGCTGGACCCTGCCCTTCAGCTGATCCGGCGCAAGACGGAGAACCATGATCCAATGACCTCTTTTGTCATGACCTATATCAACGATCATCTGGAGGAAGATATCAACCTGGATATGATGGCCGACAAATTGAATATTACATCCGGCTACCTGTCCACCTATTTCAAGGAAAAAACCGGGCAGAACTTCAGCGATTATCTCAATGACATCCGCATCCGCACCGCTAAAGACATGCTGCAAAACCTGGACCTGCGCATTCAGGATGTCGCGGTCCGTGTCGGCTACCAAAACGTCAATTCCTTCATCCGCATGTTTAAGCGGCATGCAGGCATGACGCCGGGCGAATTCCGGAAAAAGTATGCTTCTTGAAGCCATCTTCATGAAACCCGGCCAATTACCTGCAATGTCTTGCTTCATACTTTCTCTGCAATGCAGAACGGGACGTTCCCTTAAGCTGTACTCACTTAAGGGAACGTCCCGTTTATTTTTCGGAGAATACGGATTACTTCGCCTCAGGCCGGATGGCTGAACTGCAGCTTTCCGCGTTTATACGTCTCCTGAATTCTTATCTTTCCTGTCTGAAGCGTGAAGACGGCAATATCCGCCGGAGCACCCGGCACAAGCCCGGCCTCAGTCTCCAGGTTCATCAGCCGAGAAGGAGCGATGGACGCCATGTCCCACGCTTCCCCAAGGCTGCAAATCCCGGCGGACAGCATATGCCCGATCCCGGCCGTGAGCGGTAAAGCCGACCCGGCCAGCAGAGCCGGCTGTTCGGTGAGATGCAGCCGGCCCTGCGGCGTGAGCGTGACATTGCCACCGACGGGTGTATCATAGATTCCCGGCGGCATGCCGCCAAGGCTTACGGCATCGCTCACCAGGATCAGCCTGTCACCCTTGACCCTATGGGCAATCTTGAGGAAAGCATCGGGAAGGTGAAAACCATCGGCAATGACGCTTGCCCATAACCGGTCCTCTGCCAGCTGATCCCAGATGTAGTTGGGATGACGCGGCAGCACAGGATGGGCGCCATTGCCCAAATGCGTGGACAAGCGCGCTCCGGCTGCTGCTGCCTGTTCGATCTGATCGCCGGTTGCGGCCGTATGTCCGATAGCCACGACGATGCCGCTCTCCATGCAGCGGTGAATGAAGCCCTCGCTCCCCGGCCACTCCGGGGACAGCGTTACGATCCGGATGCGTCCGCCTCCAGCCTGCTGCCAGTTTTCCAGACAATGAGGCTCAGGGGCTCTTACGAATGTCCGATTATGAGCACCGCGCGGGCCATCTTCTGGCGAAATGAACGGACCTTCCAAATGGATGCCTGCAATGCTGTGCAGCCCACCTGCTCCGCCCCCTTCCCTTTCAAGACGTGAACATGCCCGGTGAATAACCTCCAGTCCTTGATGTATCGATTCATCCGCTCCCGTAATTATCGTAGGATAAAACGATGTGACTCCTTCTGCCCACATTCGCTCAATGAACGTGATAACATCCTCTTCCGATAGATCCGGAGCATTCATATCAATGCCACCGTAGCCGTTGATTTGCAGATCGACCAGGCCTGGCGCGATCCATGGAAGCGACTCTTCGCTTTCCCCATCCAAGCCATCTGCAGGGATCACCCTGCAATCGGTAATGATCCCTCCAGCCAGGCCAAGCATGATCGGTTCTCCCGTCCGGTAATGTCTTCCTGTCAGATATGAAACGGAAAGAGGAGTACTCCGCAGATCCATGTATCCATCGCCTTTCATAGAGTTACTTTTTCAAGCAGCTTAGCATGAACATTTATGATACACCGATGCTAGTCCACACCGGCATTTCTCCAGTTCGTATGACAAAATGCATCCGTGGTTCTGCCCATATTTCAGCTTATCCGGCAAGCTCTCAATCTCCCGGACAAGAATCCCGGTCGAGATACAGCAGACAGTCCCTATGCGTTCTTAAGACCGAAGCAGGACATGAAGGGGATACCGGCCCCTTCAATGCGCCTTGCACCGCGTTTCGTTTGGATACTCCCGGCACAATGCAGAACAGCTTCTCAGCCGATACCAGTGCCGGAATCGTCATGGTCAGCGCATACTCCGGCACATTTTCCAGAAGGGCAAAGCATCCGTCATGAACCTGCTGTTCTCTGCACAGGTCATCCAGCTGAACTCTTTTAACAGTAGAAGGATCGTTGAAATCAGCGACCGGCGGATCATTAAAGGCAATATGCCCATTCTCGCCTATGCCCAGGCAGACAATATCCAGCGGAGCTTCCTGAAGCAATCCGGCATATCGCTTACATTCCTGCATCGGATCGGCTGAGCCATTCATCAAATGGACTTCCCCCGGGTTAACACGGCTAAATAACTTCGTGGTCAGGAAGTGACTGAAAAGCTGCGGTGCCCCCGGGCTAAGTCCGATATATTCATCCATATGAAACGCTGTGACCCGCTTCCAGTCGATTCCTTCCGCTTGCACAAGATAGTGAAGAAACTCGTTTTGGGAAGGTGCTGCGGCAAATATCATGCGGAGGGTTCCTTGCGACTTCAGTTTTTCTCTCATCGCCTCGGCCACATCATCAGCGGCAGCCCTTCCCATCTCGTCACGGCTTGAGTACTGCCGGATCTGCATACGGTCAATGGTCCATGCCCTTTCGGCTGAAGGGGCTCTCATCATATATGATTCCTCCTTCTGAAGGTAGTTTAAAATCCACAACCCTGAAAGGCATTGTCAGCTGATCTTCTGTCCATGCTGTCCCAACAGATTAAGAAAGCTTTCCAGGCATTCAACCGTCGCTTCTTCCCCGCCGGCAGAAAATCCATATCCCGCCGGACGCTTCAGCTGTTCTTCGCTCAACGTGGAAGTGAGCCGATAATGGGTCTCCACGACAAGCCAGCCATCATAGCCGTCCTCTGCCAGCCTGGCCAGCAGATCTTCATAACCAACCTGACCCCTGCCAATCGCAACTGCCTCCGTCCGGCCTTGTTCCCGCACGGCGTCCTTGACGTGAATATGGCAAATATCTCCGCGCAGCGCATCATAAGCATCCGGATAAGGCAACTCGCCATCTGGATCCCACATGTTGTTGCCGGGATCATACAAAGCCCGAATCCGTGGAGAAGACACTTCCTGCACGAGTGCGGCCACCTTCGACCCGTTAGTCGCGAAAACGGAAGGATCGGCTTCCAAGGCAAATTGCACCCCATATTCCTCCAGTACAGACACGGTGCGCTGTAACTCCCGCACAATATCCGGATATGCTGCACTGAAATCCCGGTCCGCCCAGAAGCTGAAACCCCGAATGATCCGGGTATCCAGCCGCCGCGCCAGCTGCGCATACCGGCGAAGCAAGCGGTGATGCGCAGCTACCTCCTCTTTGTTTTTCAGATTGCACTTAAAAACCGGAGTGGACAACCCACAGACGCTTAAGCCTGCGTCATGAATCATAGCGGCGATCTCCTCCAGCCTTTGCTCGCTGAGGCGATGCAGCTGTTTACCATCCACAGACCGCAGCTCCAAGCCGTCAAGACCATACTGCTTGGCGATCCGGATCGCATCCTCCACTTTTTGCGAAATTTCATCCGTGATGACCCCCAAACGAAAGCCTGCCATGGCATCGTCCCCCTTTTCTCTACTAACGATTCACGATATTTATTACTGCTTATGGATTGACTTTATAGGATTGCGCCGGTTTCATGGATGTTCAATAGGACCGGTTTCCCCGTCATTCTGCTTTCATTCGCTGCCTCAAGAAAAGCTATAACCTCAAGCGTTTCGGTAATAGGAATTGGCGGCGTTTCGGTTTGGAACATTCGGATGACCGCTTCCAGCATACTGGCGTAATAAGGCTTTTCCTGGGCATAGATATCCACATGATCCGTTTCCTTTTCACGGTGCAGCAGAGCCCCGAAGCGTTTGTTGCCTTTCCGGTTCCCGCGAAGCGTACCGATCCGGCCATCGGCCCAGATGCCAATGGCCAGATCATGCTCTTCTCCCGTTGTCACCCTCACTTCGGTGCAGCCTGTGCCCATGCAGCGGTAAAGCATTTCGGCCATATGGATTCCGTACCAGAAGAATCCCGGCTGGGTCGGCTGCAGCTCCATCGGACCGTAGCAATCTACACCAAAGAGTTCGCCTTTATCCGTCTCACCTGCGGCGGCGGCCAGATTCTCCGCGAAGCGGACAGATGAGCAGCTCATCAATGGTACATTGTATTTGCTGGCAAGACGCGAGATCGCTTGGGCATCCCCGCTGCTAAGAGCGAACGGCTTATCGATAAATACCGGTTTACCGTAAGGAGCCACCGCCGCGAACTGCTCCACATGCAGCCTTCCGTCCACGGTCAGAAGCATCAGCGCATCTGTCTCCTCGGCAACCGCTTCCACAGTTTCAACCATCCGGATACCAAAATCATCGCGGATTTGCGCGGTGTAGCCTGGAACTCTGCTGATACTGAGCGGGAAATCAGGTGAACCTCCCGGAAAGGCCACTGTCACTCTTCCACCTGGGACATGATGAGGATGTCCGGAATGATTGAGCATCTCAGCGAACAGGGGAGCATGGGATGTATCCAGACCGATCATGCCAATGTTAAGCAGCCCCGTTTTCATAACGCTGCACCTCCCGGCTTTAGCCGCACTTCCCGGCCCGTCCGGGCGGATTCATAAATGGCCAGAATCAAATCGACCGATTTGCGTGCCTCTTCTCCGGATATCAGCGGTTCACGGTTCTCCCGCACTGCCTTGATCAAGTCATCGACCAAGATATAATGTCCATCAGACGAGATGGCCTGCGGATCATCGGTACCGTCGGCGGCCCCCTTTAATGAACTGCCCGGAGCCTCGTCTCCATCAATGGTTTTCCATACTTTGAATCCGCTGTCCCCGTAAATGATGGACCCATGCTCACCGTGAATCTCAAAACGGGCTTCCTGCCCCGGATTCACCGTTGTTGTCCCTTGAATGACGCCAAAAGCACCGCTAGTATACTTCACGACCGCAACGGCCGTATCCTCCACCTCAATGTCGTGAATGAGCGGGGCTGCGTATGCAAATACGCTCTCCACATCGCCCATCAGCCAGCGGATTATGTCTACGCCATGAACCCCTTGATTCATCAGCGCACCGCCCCCATCCAGCAACCATGTACCGCGCCACCCGGCGCTTTTGTAATATTCACGGCTGCGGTAGTATTTCAAATAAGCATCACCCAGCACCAGCCGGCCCAGTTTACCTTCATCCACTGCCTTTTTGGTAAGCAGCGCCGCTTCCGTCGTCCGTTTCTGGAATACGGTAGCGAGCTTGACGCCATTGCTGCGGCAAGCCTCGATCATCTCATCCATATCCTTCGCAGTAATACCAAGAGGCTTTTCGCAAAGCACATGCTTCCCGGCCCGCGCCGCTGCCACGGTCACTTCCCGGTGCAGACCGCTTGGAACGCATATGCAGACCGCATCCACTTCTCCTTCTTTCAGCATCTGCTCCAGCGTGGCATATATGGGCGGCGACCCAAACTCCTTGGCCAAGACCTCAGCCTTTTCCTGCACCTCATCAACGATAGCTGTAAGCTCCGCCTCCGGATGGCTTACGATCGCACGTGCATGGAGCGGGGATATGACGCCCGCGCCGACAATGGCAAATCGCATTTTTTTCATCATTGCAACCTCCTCCTATCGGTGAGTGCACCATGGTTTACATCCTCCATTCTAGAAGGCTGATTCTCCGCCGCCAATCCTCCGTTGTTACGCTTTGCTCACATCTTAGACGGTATCCGCAGAATGGGAGATGAATCTGAAAAGATGTATACAAAAAGAAGATGCACGAAGCATCCTCTTCATTCCATTTGTTCAAGCTTTTTTTCTATCATCCTCTTGCGGCAGCTCCTGTCCATTCCATCTGGCCGCCCAACGTTCCATCTCCTGAAGCGCCGTCTTAAAGTCCATGCCTTTCTCCGTCAGCGAATATTCCACTGTGACCGGCACCGTCGGAAACACTTGGCGGAGAACGATTCCGTTATCCTCCAGATGACGCAGTGCGTTGGACAGGGACTGAGTTTTTACGATTGCCAAATCCCGATTCAGCTGATTAAACCTCTTGGGTCCTTTCGACAACTCCGCAATGATTAAAAATGCCCATTTCGCCCCCAGAATTTGCAGCACCGAGCAAATATTCGAGAAGTCCTGTTCTACCTTCAGATCTTGTTCCATCCTCTTTCGACTCCTTACTATTCGTAAGTTAATCCATTTAGTTGGATTATTTCCAAATACTTTGCCTTCTTACCAAAGGAATGTAACGTCATTATAATGCAATCAAGAGCTCTCTAAAACCCTTCGAAAGGAATGAATTACATGAATCGCCTGTTTATATATATTCTGACTTTAGGTGTTTTTCTCACAGCAACCTCCGAATTGGTGGTATCTGGTATTTTATACGTTATTGCCTCGGATCTCCATATTTCTATTGCACTCGCTGGACAGTTGATTACGGCCTACTCGCTTGCCTTTGCTATCGGAACGCCAATCCTAGTATTCTTCACATCACGCTGGGAACGCAAAATGGTGCTGCTCCTTTCCCTAGCCCTATTTATGCTCGGATGTGTCGCTTCCTTTGTCTATCCTCACATTAGCGTTATTCTGGTATCCCGGGTACTGCTGGGTGTCAGCGCAGGCGTATATCTGGTCACGGCCTTCGGGACCGCCGCCAAAATCGTACCTCCCGAAAAAATAGGCGGGGCCATCGGTACCATTGTGCTCGGATTCAGTTCCGCCATGATTTTAGGCGTTCCGATTGGAATTGCCATTACGGGATGGTTAGGCTGGCAGGCTATATTCATCATTCTGGGGCTGCTCAGTTTAGGTATGGCTTTCATTATCTGCCGCTTCCTTCCACGCATGTCTGGCGATATGCCCGCCTCATTCCGACAGCAGTTCAAAGTCCTTGGCTCTACCGTGATCGTCAGTCTACTCGTGCTCACCTTTTTTCGCGAGTCCGGTAATTCCGTTCTTTTAACGTATTTGACGACGTTTATTAATGACATACTCCACCTGCATGCCGCCGCAATCAGCCTCCTCATGCTTGGTTACGGAATACTTGGCGCGCTTGCAGCGAGGCTGGGTGGCTCAGGAGCGGATCGCTGGGGAACCAAGCGTATCATCGTCTTAAGCTTAATCATCCATGCAGCTGCATTAATTCTGCTGCCTTTGTTCTCTGGCTCCATCATCACCGAATGCCTGCTGATCGCCATCGTCATGTTCTCGATGTTCATGGGCGGACCAGCCCTTCAGACGCACTTCATTCAACAGGCCCCCGGGTCCTCAAGCCTCGTTCTCAGCCTGAACACATCGATGATCCACTTGGGACTTGCGGCGGGTGCCGGTTCAGGCGGAATGCTGATTAGCCGCACATCCACGGTACTCTACAATCCATGGCTCGCCGGTATCGTGGTTGCTCTGGGATTGGGAACAGCTGTACTGAGCTTTTCACTGGGAAATAGGCGTGCTCCACAGACATTGTAAGTTCTTTCTTATGGCACTCGGTATAAAACCTGAATCTTGTGCTTGATTGCTTCTGTACAAATCAATTCAACATTAAAAGAGCCTGCCGTTTAATCGGCAGGCTCTAACGTATTCCGGTTAAAAATCAAAAACCTTGAAACCTTCGTAAATTTTATTTTACCACTGCGGAAGGTGCTAGCTTAATTTGTTCATTACCCATACTTGTCCGCGTAAAATAATGATCCTGAGAAGCCTCTTCAATATCCCGGTAAGCCCAGTGCTTGGACGGAGCATCCTTCCATGTCGGTACGACCACGCCTTCCAGTGGACCGCGTTTCAGAATGCGGTTCAGTACGGTTACGGCTTCGGCGCGCGTCAGCGGTTTGTCGGGACGGAACATGCTGTCCGGCATGCCCTTCATGATGCCCGTCTGGATCACCAGCTTCAGATCCTTCTCGGCCCAATGCCCCTGGATATCCTTCATGTCACTTGCAGTGGAAGTTTCGGCTCCTTCTTCCAGACCTAGCCAGCGGGTGACAATGGCAGCCATCTCCGCTCGGGTAATCGATCGTTCCGGACCGAATCGTCCATCCGGGAAGCCCTTCATCAATCCCGTCTTGGTCATTTCCAGAACGGCATCCTTGGCCCAATGCGTGGCTGTCATATCCGGATAATTCACCGGTTCCAGGATGCTGGCTTTTCCGGTACCTACCCGTGTCAGCATGGTTGCCATTTCGGCTCGGGTGAGGCTTTTTTCCGGCTTAAATGTGCCGTCAGGGTATCCTTTGATATAGGCTCGATGATTCCCCTCGGAATCCGTTGCCGAAGTGCCGGAGCCTATATTTCCTGCCTGCCCCAGGATTTGACCGTGATCCTTCAAATACTGGGCAAGATTATCAATGTTTACGATAGTAAACGTGCTGAACTTCGTAATGTTAAAAGAAAGCCCCATTCTGTCTTCATCATATGTGCCGATCTCAGGCTTCACGAGAACCCGCTCGCCATCGCTATGCTCGATGAATACGGCCAGATTGGACATGAATCTTTCCCGTTCCGCGGTTCCAGATGGGATGGAGGACAGATCCAGCGGCAGCATGATCGTCACGGCGCGGCTGCTCATGTTGGTTTCGATCGTCATTGGACGTCCAACAACATAGATGCTGCCGTTGCCGAGCACTTCCCGAACCACTTTCTCCTGCTTGGCTCGCGTTTCTACCTGCTTGCGTTCATCTTCTTTTTTAATCGGAACGACACGGAAATACAGGTCCTTAGTTAACCCCTTTAAAGATTCAGCAGATAAATGGATTTGGGCGTTTTCCGTATAGATATCCAAATCCAGGCCTGCGCTCACCAATTTTTCAATGGCATCTTTGGAAATGTTGACATCGATGGATGATACTTCGTCCTTCGCATCCGGAATGTACAAGCGAGCCGTCGTCGAGCCGTTCGCTTGAGCCATTTTCACCGTTTCCTCGGCCTGGCTCTGCGTGTAATTGACAGTGTCTTTTTTCGTTTTGTCCGGCAGCGTAGTCCGGGTAATGGTCGTCTTGGCTGCGTTTTCAAACTGCGATCCTTTGCCTACCTGGACATTAAGCGTAATCGTCTCGGTCTCAGGCTGTGGAGCCGGCGCTGGAGATGGGTTTGATCCTCCCGATCCTCCGCCGTTGCCACTTCCTTGCCCGTTACCCGGTGCAGGCGCTTCGGCCTTGACGATTAGCGTAAATTCTTTCGTTTCCGTGATGTCTCCCTTTGTAACGGTCGCCTTCAAGGTGATCGTCTGATCCCCTTGACCGCTGGTCGGACGGGTAACTTTCCCGGTAGCCGGATCGACGTAGCCTTCCGGTTCGCTGGTCCAAATGATCTCGGTTCCATGCTCTCCGTGCTTCGGAAGTTCAATATTGTTTGTTACATTATTTTTGCTTTCGCCTTCACGATAGACGATGTTCAGATCGGCTTTGTCCCGTTTCACGGCTTCCTCATCCGTCATCGGCTTCGCTTTAATAATCAGCGTAAATTCTTTCGTTTCCGTGACGTCTCCCTTTGTAACGGTCGCCTTCAAGGTAATGGTCTGATCCCCTTGACCGCTAGTCGGGCGGGTAACCTTTCCCGTAGCCGGATCGACGTAGCCTTCCGGTTCGCTGGCCCAAACGATATCGGTCCCATGCTCACCGTGCTTCGGAAGCTCGACGTCGTTTGCTACGTTACTTTCGTCCTCGCCTTCATGATAGCCGACTTCCAGAACAGTCTTGTCCAGGTTCACGGCTTTCTCATCCGTCATCGGCTGAGCTTTGACGACCACTGTGAAGGTTTTGGTATCCGTTTCATTTCCGCTTTTAATCACGGCGGTCAGCGTGACCGTTTGATCCCCTTCATCTTCGTTCGGTCTGTTCACGTTACCGGATGGATCGATCACGTCAGGATTACTGGATTTCCAAGTGATGTCGGAACCGTGTAAACCACCGATTGGCAGAATAACATCCTGGGTAACGCTCTCGCTCCAATCACCCTCCTGGTAGCCGACATCAACCAAGTCTTTGTCAAGCTGTACGATGGTCTTGTCGCTTGGTATATCCAGCTTGAAAGTATTGGATGTCAAGTCGTTAATCTCAGGGCCCTCCGATGTGAGGACTTTATCCGCCGATATCGTTACCGACGCATTCTCCAAGGCGGGGAGCTTCGCATCCAACGTTCCGGTAAAAGTAATTTCAAGCGTATGCTCGTTGATATATTTGCCATGAGCAACGATATCGTGCGGAAGATTGTTCACGACGATATGCTCCCATGCATCAGGAGTGAATTCCCCGTTCTCCAGTATAACCGTCAGTGTGGATGAACTTGGATCATCCGATATCAGTCCTGGACTGACGCTAATTGACGGAGGGGCATCCCGGAAAACGATGGCAAAGCTGTTCGAGACCACCGTTGTCGGGCCGACCGAATCAGCGGTATACCCAATTGGATCTTCCGAATGCTCTTTTGGAGACGTGACTTTACTGGACGGAATTGAAAGGTAAGCATCATAGATGCTATCGCCATTCGTATGGCTCGTAGCATTACCTGCGAGATGAAAGCTTAGCGTATCTCCGGATACACTAACTCCGCTTACACTGAGCCCGGATGGAAGACCATGGACTTCTACATCACTGTCGCTCACTTCACCATCAAATGTCCCATATTTCAATGTAGTCTGTATTTCATCGGTAATACTGCCATCATTGGTAATTGCTTCTTTAATGTCCTGCATCACGAAATAAGGATCAGGATCATTAAAGTTGATTTTGAACGTGTTGCTGACAAGTGGGTCACCGCTCCTGCCTATGAACATAGCAGCATTGATCTTGAGCGATGACATAACATCGTCAGCATTATCGTTGGGATCGGCTTTTCCTTCAAAGCTGACCGTAATATGCTGATCATCCACATAGGTTACCTTTGGTACCAAACCACCAGGAAGCGGTTCGACTTGAACGCCCCCGTTTACAATTTCTGGAGTAAAGCTGCCATTTTCAAGGGCAACATGCAGCACTTCATCGATTCTTCCCGTTTGGAAATTATCTTCATCCGTTTCATTTACTTCGGTTTCCTCAACGCGAATACGGGTCGGGTCCTTAAACTGAATGGCAAAGGATGGCGTGGATAAATCTATCGTAGCGCCATTAATGGCATTTTTATGAATGATTACGGAAACGTTGTTCGTTGATGATTTCTCGCTGTGGTTAACCGCATTTCCACTAAAAGATAACGTAATGCTCTTACCGTCGGCGCTGCGGTCAATCATAGGCACTAAACCGCTCGGCAGATTATTTATTTTCAGGTCATCGGCTGAGATATCGCCGATAAACGTTCCGCCAGAAATCGTAATCGTTTTTTGTCCGGCAATAGAACCATTATTTTCAGGCGACTCTTCCAAGACATCTGTATTCATACTTAGCTTCGGGTTAACATAGGCCGGAATCGTCACCATTTTCTCGGTAAAGACACCGCCCGGAGCTTCGATCCGCACCTTGGTCGTGATTTGCTTATCCGATACTAAATAAGTAAAAGCTTTTCCGTCATTTCCGGTCGTGATGTGATCCTCCACGATGCGTACGTCGGGATTATCGACCTTAATGGTCAGCGGAATGTTACCTGCCGGTGTGTCGTTGACGGCCAGCGTGGAGATGTCAAGCTTTACGCGACGATCGGTTTCAATCACAGGCGTAAACGATACGCTTTTCGGCGCTTCCAGATACGTCTGTGAATGAATATCGATTGGGCTATAGGTGTTGGCAAAGTACCACTTAGTAATGTTGTGCTCCTGCCATGCCGAACCGGTCGAAGCCGTAAACCCGACATACACATCATCCGACTGCAAAATGTTCGTCAAATCCATGCCGGTTTTGCGCAGCACATATCCTTGAGGCCGGTTATCGGTCGTGCTCATCCGCACTTCGATGGTCTTGTCCTCTCCGTTGTAGTCGATCCATGCATGCTGAGTAGCCGTATTTTGACGCATCCGGATGTCAGGCGTACTGTCCAGATTGCGGTAATCCCCGACGAAAGAGTTCGTGGCAGTCGCTTCTTTTTGGACTGTATGGTTCACGGCTCCGTTGATGTCGACCGCCGTGTGATTGGTATAAATGCTGTCCTTAGCATTCTCTCCGAGACCTAGGGGATCCCCGAGATTTCCGATGTCCGGACCGTTGCGGAACGTGTCGAACTCGACCCCGACGCTCTTGCCGATTCCGGCATATCCAAGGCCCGAGCCCAATCCTCCTGCACCATTCGAGGTGGTCTGAACGGTAAAGACCAGGCCATCCGCCCAAGTCCACTGCTTGCCGTTCACGAAGAGGCCACCCCCCGTGTTCATATTGAATTCGAAATACGTGCTGAAGGATTTATTATTGGATAAGGAAATCCGGTTATTGTTAAACACGGTTCCCCATTGATTTTGCGCGCTCGGCGTCAGTCTCAGCACCTTGTTCACGATCCCAGAGTTGCCGTTCAGCTTCAATCTTCCGTCCTGGTTGAATTGATCGTATTTAAACGTCAAAAAATTCTGTTGGTCCGTTTGCGCATAACCGACAGAAACGAACAAATGACTTGCCTGCAGGCATAGAAGAGTAATGACCAACAAGCAGGAAGTCAGTTTTTTCTTAAACATGTTTCGATCCCCTTTCAATATAAAAAAATTGTTCTGCGACATAATACCTATCCATTGTTGGAATATAACAGATGCCACTGAACCGATTCTGAACATTTTTTTACATAGTTCTACAAATTTAGACTTTTTTAGAGAGGGGAAATCGAATTTCAAGAAATAGCACTTCGTCTCGATAATGAAGCTAGCGACAACTTATTCCGCAACAAAAAAAAGAGGACGCCGCAGGCGCCCTCTTTTCACTTCCATCCCGTTTAGATTCCAACTCAGGAAATCGCAATATTCAATGTTTTGATCTCATATGGCGCCAAGGCGACCTCGATGTCCTGTCCGGCAAACGGCAGCACTGATGGATGCTCCTCCATCAGGTCGGTTTCCTCCGCTGTGCGAATCGTTCCAAGGTACGGATCAACCGACACCGCCGCTTTCGTCCGGATGCCTCCGAATTCATAGAGGCGTACGATCAGCGTTTGGCCGTCTTCAGCTTTTTTGACCGTATCGATCATGATGTTGCGGGCATCGACCTTGAGCATGCCAAGCACATCAGGGAGTCCGGCGCTGCCTGAAACGGCAGCAGACATCAGAGGCGCATTCAGCTCACAAGCAGTCTGATGCGTTCCAGCTTCATACCATCCCCCGCTGTGCGGATACAGTGAATACGTGAATTCATGCAGCCCTTGATCCGCATTTCCGTCAGGGTACACGGCTGATTTGATTAAGCTCAATCGGATGACATGGTTGCGGATGTCATGTCCGTATTTGCAGTCGTTCAGCAGGCTGACACCGTATCCGCCTTCGGACAGGTCGACCCAGCGCTGGGCCACGGATTCAAACCGGGCATAATCCCAGCTCGTATTCCAGTGCGTCGGTCGCTCCACATTGCCGAACTGAATCTCATAGGTCGCTTTCGTCGAACGAATCTCCACAGGGAATGCCGTTTTCAGCAGCTGCTGATGCTCGTTCCAGTCCACGCTCGTTTTGAAATCAATGCGCGGATGATCACGGTAAACGGTCAAATGCTGCTCGATGGTAGAGTTCTGGTAGCTGTAGACCAGCTTCAGCACGCCCCGCAGCGGACCGGCTTCAAGTACTGTCAGCTCCTGCAGATTGTCCACGACCGTCATTTTATCCTGGTAGTAAATATCGATATCCCAGGCATCATGAGCCATAGGCTTATCCTCAAATACCTGAAGCATGTTTGCCGGCTGATCCGGCTTCAGTACTTCACGTCCGGCCTGCTTGTCAAAAAGTGAGACGATCTGACCGGATGCATTCAGACGGATGCTGTAATACGGCGTCTCCAGATGATCCGTCTTGATGCTCCATGATTCCGAAGCATGGCCTCCACTAGCAGGTGCATCCACTGAGCTGCCATCCTTTTCGCTACGCCCGTAAATCGTAATATATCCATAGGCAGGGACATCCTGAACTGCTACCAGTACTTTGCCCGCTTGTAGTGC
Organism: Paenibacillus sp. J23TS9; assembly: GCF_018403225.1. Classification (NCBI taxonomy): domain Bacteria; kingdom Bacillati; phylum Bacillota; class Bacilli; order Caryophanales; family Paenibacillaceae; genus Paenibacillus; species Paenibacillus sp. J23TS9. The sequence goes on from NZ_BOSG01000002.1 coordinate 413,603, forward strand.
GGATTTCTCCGCTGCAGGCTGAATATTCAGCTTCACGCCGTCTGCGGTATACCAGCTGAATGCTGCTGCATCATCCAGCTTAACTTCAGCCAGGAAGGAACGCGTCCAGCCAAGCGAATTAAATATGCGCACAGGCAGTCCTTTTTCCGCTCCATCTTCAGCTTTATCGTCCTTATGCCCATTCAGACCGGCAAGCCCATTCTCAATTGCCGCAAGCGCGAGCTTTTCCGATTCCTCATATTCGATCTTGCTGTCCTCATATACTTCATGGATGGAAGAGCCCGGAATAATATCATGGAACTGGTTACGCAAAACGATCTCCCAGCTCTCCGCCAGCTGTGCGGACGGATAGGCATGCTCCGGATTTAAAGCGAGCGCGAAGGTATTCAAATATTCCGCATTATGCAGCAAAAGCTCCATCCGCCGGTTCATCCGCTTGTTGTAAGCCTGGGAAGTATAGGTCCCGCGATGGTATTCAAGGTAGAGCTCGCCGTCCCATAAATGGAGCAACGGCTGATCCTTGACCTGTTCTTCCAGTTGGACGAAGAAATCCTCCGCTCCACCCGCCTTAACCTGAGGTGCCCCTGGCATATCCTCATAACGCCGTACAGCCTCAAGCATATCGCGGGTCGGTCCGCCGCCCCCGTCACCCCAGCCGTAGGCCAACAGCAGGTTGTCATTGATATCCTTTTGACGGTAATTGTTCCACAAGCCCTGAACCGAAGCGCCGGTGACATTGCCGTTGTACGTATAGAACCAGCTGCCGTCATTATCCGGCGTCGTAATGTAATGCGTCAGAATTTCCGTTCCGTCAATCCCTCTCCAGGTAAAGGTATCATAAGGGAAGCGGTTGTATTGGCTCCAGCTGATCTTGGTCGTCATGAAATAATCGATACCGCTCTTTTTCAGGATCTGCGGAAGCGCCCAGCTGTAACCGAACACGTCAGGCAGCCACAGCACACGGTTATCCACGCCGAATTCATCCTTGAAAAAGCGTTTGCCTGTCAGAAGCTGGCGGACCAGCGATTCGCCGGAAGGAATGTTGCAATCCGACTCCAGCCACATCGCCCCGGTTGCCTCCCAGTTACCGCTCTGAACACGGTCCTTGATTTTATCATACAGCATTGGGAAGTCCTTCTTCAGATAGGCATAGAGCTGCGGCTGCGATTGAAGGAATACATATTCCGGGAACCGCTCCATCAACTGCAGAACCGTTGAAAATGACCGTCCTGATTTCTCGCGCGTATGCTGCAAACGCCACAGCCAAGCCACATCGATATGGCAGTGTCCTACCGCTGTAACCTGCGGGCGGGGTCCGCGTGGAATCGCTTCAAGCCGTTCCCGCAGCATCTGACGGGCCACCACGGCGGATGCGTAGAATGCCTCGGAGCCAGGCTGACTCCAATCCAGGCAGCGGAACGCTTCTTCCAAAGCTGAGGTCAACTCATGTCTTTCCAGTTGGCGTTCATCCAGCTGCTTCACGGTTTGCAGCATATGCAGCGATGTATAATACAAGTCATCCACATCTGCATCCAGAACCGCCATGCTCAGCGAGTCGATACGATGATCGAACGGCGAGCGTCCATCGGGTGCTGTCAATCCGCTCCAGGCGTAAATAGCCAGCTCGGCGCGGCCTGCATCTACCGCATCTGCCGGGAAAAACAGCTCGGCATGATTCCGATCCAATGCTTGTAGTGGCTCCCCATTCAAGTAGACCTGGGCTTCGTAGCCGCTGCAGTTGCCCCCGCCCGTTTCCCCAAGCTTAATCAAACCAATCACATCAAGGCCCTTCCAGCCTTGGGGGAATTCTACTTTTGTCATAAACCAGGCGTACTTGTCTCTTCCGCCCCAATGATCGCCAACGCGGACCACAGGACCTGAAGCAGCCTGCTGCCATGCTTCCTCTAGACTTTTTACATCGGGCACCATATGAATGGCATCTAAAGTCCGGCCTTCTCTATATCTGAGTCCGGCCAGCTCCCGGATACGGTTTTCCAATTTCTGCAGAACGAATCTCATAACTGTTCATCTGCTCCCTTCTCCGTACTTCTGTTTTAATATATATAATATATCATTTATGTCTAATATAAAATAATTGATTTTACTCATCAATAAAAAAAGTAAAGACCGGTTCCCCCCTCGGGAAAACCGGTTCTCATTATTCATTGTTTTACTGCTCAAGAAGGTATAGGGCCCGTCGTTTGATTTATCACCAATTCGGGCTGTAAAATGATTTTGCTGTATTTCGGCGTGCTGTCAGGATGTTCAAGCATGCTCAGCAGCCTGCTCGCTGCCTCAAAGCCCATTTGCTCCTCATTCTGATCGATATACGTAAATACGCTGAATTCCTCCATCATCGGGCTGGGATTATCAAAGGTGATGATGGACACATCCTCCGGTACTCTAAGACCCGTCTTTCGGGCTACGGACCAAATATGCACTCCAAGCCTGCAGTTCAAAGCGATATAGGCGGTCGCCATTTTGCTTTTAATAAAACGGTGCAGCGCGTAATCTTCCTTATAAGGCGCATCCTGAATACTGAAATCGGTCAGTATAAGCGCCGGATTGATCAGAGCTCCCTGCTGCTTCAAGGCCTCGTTATATCCCTGAATCCGCTCCTCCACCGTCACGGTTGGCATCGGCGTATCCGAACAGATCGCAATGCTGCGGTGTCCCTGGTTCCATAGATGCTCCACGGCCAGAATAGAACCTTGAAGCGGATCCGACAAGACGACATTCGTTTCAACACCCGGCAGATGGCGGTCCAGCAGCACGAACGGATAATTCTGCATTTTCAGCGCAATGATTTCTTCGTTATATACTTCGGCATCAACCGGAAAGATGATCAATCCATCCACGCTTGCGCGCAGCTCGCGGATCGCTTCCTTTTCCAGCTCCTTGGAATTGTAGGTAAACATCACAATCAGTGAATACTTGCTGTCCTTCAGCGCATTGCGGATTCCTCTTACCATTTGGATGGCGAAAAAATCCTCAATCGAAGGGAAGATAAGTCCGATTTTGGGTGCATGCTTGGCATGGATCTCCGAAATGACTGCGCTGCTCCGAGCGCTCCTCATGTAGCTCTCCGGAATGCCTTTGACATAGCTGCCCCGGCCCGGTATTCGGTATATCCAGCCTTCATTCGCAAGATCGGCCAGTGCGTTCGCCACCGTAATGCGGCTGACCTGAAACTGGTCGATCAATTCTTTTTCGGTTGGAATTCGGTCATCCTCAACCAATTGTCTGGATGAAATCAATTGCTTGAAGTGATTTTGAATCTGGATATACAGCGGTTCCCGTTCCTGACTCATTAGCTAATCCCCCATTGATGTGTTATCCTTCGCTTCCATACCGTTCTCATTTTTCTGGCATGTTTATGTAAGCATTATATCATCTTAGCCATGAGACAAGTCAACGGATTGCAACCGCTTTCTGCCTCGCAGCTCCCGGGGAGTACGCTTGTACTTCTTTTTGAAGGCACGTTCGAAATGGTTCAATGTCCGGAATCCTGACGCAAAGCATACCTCGGTAACGGGCAGCTCCGTCAGCCGCAGCAGCGAACTCGCGAACTGAAGCCGCTGTTCCTGCACAAAGACTTGAAAGGGCAAACCAAGCTGCTTTCGAAAGCATTCGCTGAAATAACTGTCTGACAGGCCGGCATGCCTGGCCACATGATGAAGCGTCAACGGCTCCCGGAAATGATGCTGAATATAAGTTACCGCGGTCCGGATGGACGGGTGCAGATGCCCACTTGCCGGATAATCCTGTCCTTCCGATGTTCCCATCCGCGCCAAATCAATCAATACCCGCTCCAGGGCACCCTGGGCGACCCAGTCGCTGCCGGCCTGCCTCTGCTCGCTCTCTTCCCACATTCGGTCAAACTCGGTGCGAAAGGCTGCCCCTGCCTTCTCATTCAAGTCATAAACCCGTTCGGCGGAGCTTTGAAAAAGCCACTGGAACAGTTCCTGACGAAGCATATGCTGGGTAAACACCACATCATATAAAACGAGAACACGGCCCGGATCAGGAATGATTTCGTGGAAATCAGCCGGCGTGACCAGAAAAAGGCTGCCTGCTTCAAGGGGTATGCTTTTCCCGTTCAGCACATGCGTGCCTGAGCCATCGAGTACCAACGCCATTTCAAAAAATTCATGCCAGTGCACCTCGACGGCCCCATCGATCCGATGCCTGAAGATGCGAAAGGGCGATGATTGGGACAAATAATGCTCATTGAGCAGCCGTTTTGGCTGATTGTCTTCCATATCGTCACCCTTTCTTATTCATTCAATATATATTACACGTTAACAAACGGGTTGCCTGCGATATCCTTGCCCCGAGCCAGCCATATCCGGAAGCCTGCATTTTTTTCCGGCAGAACCTTCGCTTCCGTGGAAAAATAACGCATCGTGTACCCACAGCGGCGGAATGGACTCGTGTTTGGCTGGGCTCCATGAATAATACGTGAGTCATGCAGGGAGCATTCGCCCGGCTCGAGTTCAAAATACACGGCTTTGGATTCATCCACGCCTTTAATTTGGGTTGAGAACGTGTTTATTTTACCATCCACATCCTCATAATCGGAAAAGCCGTTATCATGCGTGCCCGGAATGACGCGCATACAGCCGTTTTCCTCCCAGCTCCGATCGATCGCGAGCCAGACGGTCACAATCTTGTCAAATCGGTCAAGGCGGCCTTCCCAATAGGCGGAATCTTCATGCCAAGGCGTAGCGCGTCCCGTGTAAGGATCTTTACAAATAAAATGGCTCGACCACAAGCCGATATTCGGTCCGATAACCGTCTCCACCAGATCCAGCACCTCGTCGCTCATCAGAAAATCAAGCAGGCGCTCATCGCGGAAATGCGGTGTATCAAGCTCATCAGACAGCTTATTTCCCTTTTCAGCCAGCTGCTCCTCGAAAATCTGCTTCAGCTCACTGAATTTTTCCGGACTAAACAGCTGTTTTTTGTATAATGCATATCCATCTTTACGGTAATCGTTAACCTCTTGCACTGTCAACTTGGCTTGGTTCATATCGTCCATCCTCCCGGCGGCGTGTGATATTTGTTACACCTTTAATGGTACGGACGCTCTTGATCTCATGCTTCGTTTATTGCCGGGAAAAGTGTGCATATTTTCGGATTATTGTCATGGATGGTCTGTATCGCCCACGTGTGTACAAGCCCTGTTTGCAGGTATAATAGAAATACTCAATACTGACTACCGATTGGCGGGGGAGTTGACCTCATGATTCATATTTTAGTGGCGGATGACGATGTGCATATTCGTGAACTGCTGAGACATGTCCTGCAGCATGAAGGATACGCCGTGTTTGAAGCGGCAGACGGCATCGAAGCTTCAGAAGTATTGTCCAAAGAGAAGATTAACCTCGCGGTGATCGATGTCATGATGCCGGGCAAGGACGGCTTGCAGCTGTGCAGTGATATCCGGCAGGACTATGATTTTCCCGTGATTTTGCTGACGGCGAAGGATCAGCTGCCTGACAAAGAGAAGGGCTATACGGCAGGCACCGACGATTATGTGACCAAGCCTTTTGAGCCGAAGGAGCTGGTGTTCCGGATTAAGGCGCTGCTGCGCCGCTATCAGATGGTCAATTCACAGGTGATCAAACTGAACAATACCGTGATTGACGCAAAAAATTACATGGTGCACTGCGGCGACCATATGTTCATGCTGCCCATGAAGGAATTCGAGCTGCTGACACAGCTGGCCAGCTATCCTGATCGCACGTTTGCCAGAGAGGAACTGATACAGCTGATCTGGGGATCGGACTTTGAAGGAGATGACCGTACGGTCGATGTCCATATCAAAAGGCTGAGGGAACGCTTTGCGGATCTGACCGATGATTTCAGCATTCGCACCGTGCGCGGCATCGGCTACAAATTGGAGGCGGCCAAACCATGAAATCCCTGTACATGCGGATCGTCCTCACAACAATTGCCGTTATGATGCTGAGCAGCGTGCTCGCCTTTGTCGCGGCCAACATCTTTTACCAGTATGAACTAAAGCCTGCAAACGACAGCAAAGTCACGCATGTAGCGGAAAATATCAAGCATTTCTACGAGACCAACCCCGTGGAGGAACGGGAGCCTTATCTCCAAAACATCGGCATGCTTGGCTACCAAATCTACGTTGTTGACCCGCGGGGCAGCGGCATCTTTTACGGCGGGGAATTCCGCAATCAAGAGCTCTCCCCTTCGATCATCCGGCAGGTGCAGCAAGGGCAAGTGTATCACGGCATCAAGCACTTCCCTTCCAAAGCGTTCATTACTGGTTTTTTTGACAACACGCTGATCAATACCATCGGTATACCACTGCAAAATGGTACGGACACCTACGCCCTATTCGTCCGGCCCAATGTGGATATGCTGTTCGGAGAGCTGCATATTTTTCTGGCGGTCATTGTTGTTCTCATTATCCTGCTGAGCATTCTGCTCGTCGTCATCAGCACCCGGTATATCGTCAAGCCGATCACGAAGCTGACCGAAGCCACGCGGCTGATTTCGCAGGGAACGTATCATTTGAAGCTGAACGTCAACCGGAAGGATGAAATCGGCCGGCTCGCAAGCCATTTTTCCCAGATGGCGAAAGGACTGGAGCAGCTCGAAGCGATGCGCCAGGAGTTCGTGTCTAACGTATCGCATGAAATCCAGTCGCCGCTCTCTTCCATTCAGGGCTTCTCCCAAACGCTGCAATCCGGCGGAGTAAGTGAAGAACAGCGAAAACATTACCTCTCCGTCATTGAAAGCGAGGCCAGACGTATGTCTCAAATGAGCCGGCAGCTGCTGATGCTGGCTTCGCTGGATAAAGAGGAAGAGGTGCTGGAGAAGACCAGCTTCAATGTCGCCGAACAGATCAAGGAGGTGCTGCTGACGACCGAATGGAGCTGGCGGGAAAAGGAACTCGCCTTGAATATGCAGCTTCCCGAGGTGAGCATAAGCGCAGATCAGAAGCTGCTGCATCAGGTATGGGTGAATCTGATGACGAACAGCGTCAAATTCACGCCGGAAGGCGGCACCATCTCGATCCGGTTGCATCAGGATGAACAGAACTGTTACGTGGATTTTAAAGATTCCGGCATCGGAATATCCGAAGAAAATCTGCCTCATATCTTCAACCGCTTCTACAAAGCCGATAAAGCCCGCAGCCGCCACGAAGGCGAGACGGGCAGCGGGCTGGGACTGGCGATCACCCATAAAATCATCAGCATGCACGGCGGTATCATAACCGTGGAGAGCAGGGAAGGTTCAGGAACCGAATTTCATATCCGCCTGCCGCTCCGATAACTGCATGGATGTCATGTTCACGAAGACAGTCTGCGTTTAGCGGACATTTTTATTGTGATATCAGGATGAGCTTCTTTCAAAAGCAGGCTCATTCTGATTTTTATTAGATTATAGGCGTATTCGCAGTTTCTGAACCCTGATTTGCCGCCTTGCCTCTCAAGCTGGCTTCTCTGGAAATTCGGCAGACCAACCGCATCAGCTTGCGATGCAGTCCGGGGAAGAGAATAAAAAAGATATCCATGGTACGCCTCATCGGCATGGGACAGATGATCGCCTCATGGCGGTGTATTTTCGCAAATGCGATTTTCGCGAACTGTTCCGGGGTCATCGATTTTTGCTTTTTGACCTGCTCGTTGATTTTCTCCTTATCCATGCCAACGGCATCAGCGGTTGCGTAAATCGGCGTGTCCACGAAAGCGGGGCACAGGGTACTGACATGAATGCCGTATGCCTCCGCTTCATAATGAAGCGAGGTTGTCAGGCCCACAACGGCATGCTTGGTGGTTGCATAAGCAGATGTCATCGGTGCCGGTCCGAGACCTGTAGCGGAGGAAGTATTCACAATATAGCCGAACCCTTGCTGCTTCATCAGCGGATAGGCGGCATGCGTACCATGGATTGCGCCCCACAGGTTGATGTTAATGATTTTCTGCCAGAGATCCAGCGTCATGTCGCACAGCTCGCCGTACATCGCAATACCCGCGTTGTTGAACATATAATCAAGTCTGCCGTATGTCTTGAATACCCGGTTCACGAGATCCTCAACCGCCGCGGCACTGCTTACATCCACCTTTTCAAAACAAGCCGCTCCCTGCCCCGATTCATTGATCAGCCGGGCTGTGGCTTCGCCGCCCTCCTGATTGATATCCGATACGATCACGACCATTCCCTTGCCCGCAGCCTCCATGCAAAGCGCGCGTCCGATGCCCGATGCGCCTCCCGTAATGATTGCCACTTTCCGATCGTTTGTTTGAAGTGTCGTCTCCGCTGCAAAATCCGATGCTGCCCGCTGATTTTCCATCGTCGTTTTCTCCCCTTCTGTTTTGGATCGTTTCACGAGATTAGAATTTTTAGAACAATCGTTCTAATGTGAATAATGAAAAGCAAGCCGGATCAAGCTTTATCTTTTCCGGATGCCTCCCACAAAAATAGTCACCGCCTGCTGAAATAGACGCTGCAGCGGTTCCCCTTCCATCGTCAGCGTAAACTGGCACAACGTTCCCATCCAGGTCCCAAACAGCAGGGTCGTCTCCTCCACATTGTCGATGTCGAACTCACCGCGCGCTACCCCTTCATGAAAAATCGCTGCGTAGGCTGCCATCGGCGTAACCGCAAGCCCCTGCAGCGCCTGCAGCGTGTCGGGAGAGGTGCTCGGATTCATAGCGAGCTCCTGCCCGACTGGGAGCAAAGGCGACTTGTAATTGTTCATGACAAAATGGGCCATCCCGTACAGCTTCTCAACCGAGGTATTGTACGAGCCGGCAATCGCCTGCCACTTCTCACCCCAATGACGCATCGTTTCCAGGGACAAGTGCACAAAGAGCTTCTCTTTATTTTCAAAGTGGTAATAGATATGCCCTTTGCTGAATCCTGATTCCCGCGAAATATCCGCGATCGACGTTCCTGCAAAGCCTTTCTGGGCGAACAGCTGCGTTGCCTTCTCGGCGATAACCTGCCTTGTTTCCTCGCTGTTGTAATGACGTTTATTCACTTGAATGCCCTTCTATCTTTCAATTCATTTGAACGATTGTTCTATTTTGAGTATATTTCAAATTTTTACTAACGGCAATTGAAAAGTATAACGATCCTGTGTCAAATGCAGTGCGCCTTCCGTTCATGCAAAAAAGCCGGGCTGGGCCCGGCTAAGCTTTGTTATATCATTACTCTACCAAACTGATAATCCGTTTCTTTTTCCATGACAGCCAGTAATACGAGTAGACCAATATCATGCTGACGATAAACGCTGCCGGATATCCCAGCCAAATGCCGCGTATGCCGAGATTCGTATGGTAGGAGAGCAAGTAAGCCACCGGTACCTCAACACACCAGATCGAAATCACGCTGAAAATCATCGGCCAGAACACAACCCCGCTCGCCCGCATTGTTGCCGCAATAATCTGCACATGACCAAAAATCAGGTAGCTCCATAACGTAATCATAAGCAGCTGATGGGCAATATCCAGCGTCTCCGGACTTGTAATGAACCAGGACAAAATATTTTTCGAGAAAATATAAATCGGGATCATGAGCACCACACCGATGATATAGTTCAGAACGATGCCGGCGCGGATAACCTCTTTCAGACGTTCTTGCTGTTTGGCACCAATGGACTGTGCTGCAAGGACGGAAACCGTCATGCCCAAGCTGATTGCCGGCATCTGCACATAGCTCACCACCTGATTGACCGATCCGTACGCGGCGGTGGCATTCGAGCCAAACCGGTTCACGAATACGATCACTGCAATCTCAGACAATGAAACGAGAATCATGCTGACGCTGGATGGAATCCCCAGACGGAGCAGCAGCTTCAGCATCTCCTTGTTCATACGCAAATGCTTGCGGACTGAAGCATCCAATCGAAGCGGGCTTTTCTTCCAATGCGCATACAGAAGCAACAGAACAAACGTAATGACGGTTGAAATCAAATTCGCGTATGCTGCTCCGTAAATCCCGCATTTTGGCAGACCCAGCCATCCAAATATCAGAACCGGCAGGAAAACCAGATTCAAAACCGTGCTGACGATCAGCGAATAAAATGGTGTCTTGGAATCGCCGGTTCCCCGCATGAAGGTGGTATATACCATATATAGAAACATGACCGGCAGGCTCCAAAACATAATGCGCGCATAGTTTACCGTGACCTCCATAATGTTAGCCGGTGTGCCGACCAGGCGCAGAATATCCTCCGTGAAAATACCACCCACTACCGCGAGCACGATACCGAGCAGGAAGGTAAAGGTCAGCGTCGTTCCCACGATGCTTTTCAGCTTATCCATATTTCCGGCTCCGTACGCCTGCCCAATCAGGATTGCGCTGCCTGAACCAATTCCGATCACAAACGATACGAGCAGGAAAAAGAGAGGAAAAAAAGCAGATAATGCTGCGAGTGCATCCACTCCGATCCAGCGTCCGACAACAATCGCGCCCGCCAGCTGGCCGATGGACTGCAGAACATTGCTAAGAAGCAGGGGAATCAAAAAAGCGATCATCGCCCGGTAGACGCCGGGCTGGACTTGAGAAGCCAGCTGGGGCGCCCCCTCAGGCCTTCGGTTCTCCGCCGCATGTCCGGCGGCTTGCTGTGACGAATTCATTACACCATCTCCTTTTATCCTATAAATTGAACGAAAGTAAAGGTAAAGCACCTCATTTACAGCAGCTTGGGCCAAGAAGGCGACAGAATAACTGTTTTTTCGTTTTTTATAGACAATTAATTGATTTGTTTGATTAATACTTAGACATTATATTTTATAGTTTATTTATTATCAAGATATAATTATAAAAAAAATCCAGAAAGAGATATTCTCTTCCTGGATCGCACCGATATTTTAACGCAAGTAAAAATCAAAACATTAAGAGTTGGATTCAGGAACAGTGATGGAATAATGCGGACTTCCCGTTTACCGGTCTTGATCATATTTTTACAGATTACATTGAGTCTATCATCCCACGCGCGATCCAAACGCCGGCTGCACCTGCCTGCGCCAGCCCACGTGTAATCCCAGCGCCATCACCGCCGCAATACAGTCCGCGGATTTCCGTCTCCAGCGTCTCCGACAGCTTCGGACGCGCCGAGTAGAACTTTGCCTCTACACCATAAAATAACGTATGCTCCGAGGCAATCCCCGGCGTCACTTGATCGAGTGCCTGCATCATTTCCACAAGGCTCTTCATCGTATTGTAAGGCAGGACAAGCCCCAGATCCCCCGGCACAGCCTCCTTCAGCGTCGGCTCCAGAAAGCCTTCGCGGATCCTCGCTTCCGTAGAACGTCTGCCGCGCAGGATATCCCCATATTTCTGAACGATAATCCCGCCATTCGAAAGGTCATTGGCTCTTTTGCAAATCTCACGTGCATATTCATTCGGCTTGTCAAAAGGCTCCGTGAACTTATGCGAGACCAGCAGGGCAAAGTTCGTATTAGATGATCCTAGCGCCGGGTCCTTAAAGGAATGGCCGTTGGCAGCCATGGCTCCCGTATGATTTTCCACCACCACATGACCGGATGGATTGCTGCAAAAGGTTCTGACCCTTGTTCCCACCGAGGTATTGAAGATGAACTTTCCTTCATACAGATGCTCGTTGATCTCCTGCATGACCACATCCGAGGTTTCCACGCGAACGCCCACATCCACCTGATTATTGTACATTTTCAGGCGGCGTTTCTTAAGAATCGAGGTAAGCCAGCCCGAGCCGTCCCGGCCCGGCGCAATCATCACCCGTTCCGCTTCGTAACTCTCCCCATTTTTAAGCATGATGCCGTGTACCGTGTGCGTGCTGCCGTCTTTAGTCGTCACAATATCCTCGACTTCGGCTTTGAACATCATATCGATGCGGGTTTTCAAATATTCATATATCGATTTCAGGATCTCCAGATTCTGCTCGGTGCCCAGATGCCGCACCTGTGCCCGCAGCAGCTTAAGTCCGGCAGCATAGCCGCGCTGCTCAATACCGCGGATGACATCCGTTGTCGGGTCGGTGATGTTCGTCGTTGCGCCATGCTCCAGGTTAAGGGCATCAACATAACGGATCAGGTCTATGACCTTGGAAGGCGATAAATAATCCGTCAGCCAGCCGCCAAATTCGGTCGTAATGTTGAATTTCCCGTCACTGTAAGCCCCTGCTCCACCAAAACCGGCCGTAATCGAGCAAGCAGGCATGCATCCTGCGAATTCTTTACGGCCCCCTGCAGGCGGACAAAGCTTGATTTTGTCCTCTAGAATCGGACAGCTGCGGCGATAAATATCATGTCCTTTATCCACGAGCAGCACCTTCAGATGCGGTGCCTTCAGCACAAATTCATAACAGGCGAAAATACCGGCTGGACCGGCTCCAACGACAATGACATCATATTTGTTCATCGTGACCCTCCCGAAAAATAATGAGTAGTTTGCACAAAAAAATCCCTGGCAAGTGAATAGGTATGCCAAAAGCAGCCTATTCGTAGCCAGAGATTTACGGTCTCTTGTAGAAACCCTCACACCATATCAATGAGGATATACGAACAATCATCTTTATATAATCTACAACAGTGGTAAGTTTATCGAATAAATACGAATGTGTCAATCAATATATTATAAATAATTCGTATTTTGCAGATGTTTATGCGTTTATCATTTTTCTTATTACAATATTTTGTTCAGAAACCGAACATTAACCGAAACGCCTTTTCCACTCGATTATCTGTCGGCTTACATAAACCCTATGAATTGTATTGAAAAATATCCCAACCTTGATTACGATGAAGGCGTTACCAATAAACGTTGCGTTTTCATTTCGCGGAAATTAACGGGAGGTTATCCAAATGATCAAACAAATTGGGCATCTGGCATTTGACGTGGCTGATATGGAGCAGTCCTTAAATTTTTACTGCGGCATCCTCGGCTTCAAAAAGGCATTCTCTATCGAAGATGATCAAGGCAATCCCTGGATTGAGTATATTAAGGTAACCGATGGCCAGTTTATCGAGCTCTTTTATGGCGGCCGCAATAAACCGCAGGAAATAGGGCATCCGATCGGCTTCTCCCATCTGTGCCTTGAGGTTGAGAGCATCCATGAAATCGCTGCTCATTTGAAAAACAGCGGCGTGGCACTCGATGTGGAACCCTTACAGGGCAAGGACCATAACTGGCAGTGCTGGGCGAGGGATCCTGACGGAAACCGGATTGAGTTTATGGAGCTGCATCCCGATTCACCGCAGATGAAGGCGTAAAATACAAAAAAAAGGAGTGTCCTCACCCATACCTGGATGAAGGACACTCCTTTTTGTATTTCAGTAGAATCAATTTCATAATACCTTACGCTGCTTCAGTCAAGACTATATATAGATCCAAGCGGTTTTATGGGTCTATATACAGTTTCAATTTTATCGTTTAGTGAGTTATGAAATGGATTCAGTAATTATAAAATATTATTTTTTACCGGTATCCTGTGTGCTGCTTTGATCGCTGCTTTGTGTATTCTGAGTACCGTTCAGCGAGTCACCTTCTGTGGTATTCTGCGTAGTGTCTTGTGTGCTATCCGCCGGAGGCGTCGTCTTACCCAGTTGGTCCTCCGGTATGATCACATAAGGCACATTATCCACCAGCACCTTATCTACCTTGGTCAGATCGAGCTTTTTGATGAGCTTAAGATTGACCGAGCTGGTGTAGTCAGCTGCGCTGCTGGTTCCGGAACCTGCAGAGCCACCACTTCCGGAAGTACCGGCAGTCCCGTCTCCAGCAGTTCCTGTATCCTTACTGTCATCTGACTTACCGGCTCCGGTTGTATCGTTTTTGCCTGCGGTATCCGCAGTGCCGGTACTGCCTGTCGTACCCTCTGTCGCACCATCGGTCGTACTGCTGCCGTTTTGCCCCGTTGTCGCATCTGTTCCAGCATCTGTGCCTGTACCCTGATCCTGAACCGGATCCGCAGCACATTTATGATCAAATGCAGGCGAAGGAATCTCCAATATGACACTACCGTCTTTTCCCATAATCGTCACTTCACCGGCCGTAAAATCACGGCAGGACGCCGGCTCCTTAAAATGGAACGTCAGCTGGGTCACCTTGGTTTTATCAGCATTTTTAAGCGTTTTGGATGTTAATACCGGCACTTCTTTTACAATCTCCGGCTCTTTCTGCGGCGTAACTGCAGCTGGCGGCTTCGCAGCATCCACAGGCTTCTCTACCGGTTCCTTGATGAATCCGCCGTTTGCCTTAAGGACGAGCAGCATGCCTCCAACCACGACAATAATCAACATCAGCACGGAGCTGAGCCTGAACACTTTCGGGTTGCCCCGCAGAAACTTAACTAGCGGTGAAGCCTGCTCGTTTCTCACTTTGGCATAGACTGGCTTCAGGACGGGAGCGGCGGTATCGAAGTATTTCCGGACATTCTCTTTATTTTTAAATGCATGGTTATCGTAATTTTTAAAATAATTCACGATGGCTGTCGCATAGGCCGGGACGAGACCGCGCGGACGAACAAATGCCGGCTGTGTCGCCGACCACTGAATAAACTCGTACACCGTTTCCGGATTGGGAGCATGCTTGTGCATGAACTCCATCAGCCCGCTGTAATCTACAGCCTCGGTATCCACATCATAGTAAAAGGCCATGGTGATGCTTTCAAACCGGGAAGCTCCCACTTCCTTACGAAGCCAGCTTTGCCCAAGCTGCTGCACCTCGTCCCGCTCCGCTGGTGCCAGTCCCTTTAGCACGGAAAGCTCAGGATGCGGATTCGAAAACCACTGGTACGCCGCCAGCATTACCTCTCCCTTGGATCGGGTACGGGAGTCAAAACGGGACACCCAGGTACGAAACTCCTTCGGATTGTTCAGAAAACCGATTTGCAGCAGCTGCTCTTTTGTAAGCTTATCCACCTGAATATCCTTTAGCAGGAACAGGTTAGCGGCATACATCAGCCTATCCACAAACAGCGACCCGCCTTCGACTAACGAAAAGCCGCGCTGCGGATCCTGATCCAGCTTGTCCAGCTGATCCAGCAGCTGATTAACCGCTTTGACAGGTTCGGCTTCTTTACGGAGCTTATCGGCCATCTGCGTTTCCGCAAGCTTGGTGAAAAAGTCGCTGTCAAGAACAACCGGATGGTTAACTACCCAGCGGTTCAGCAGTTCCACAACATCCCGGGCCTTTGGCGCTTTTTTCAGGCGGTTCTCGATATAAGGATCAAACAGCAGCTTCGGGAGACCGGGGCTTGCCAGCACTCTGCTAAAAAAGGCCTGACTCAGCTCCGCATCACTCTCGATTATAGCGTAGATCGCCGACAGCAGATCCTTGCGGTTTTTGGAAATGGCATTATTCAAGATCCGGATAAAATATTCCACAATTTTTCGTTCGCTATGTTTTTTATCGATCCGGTAAAAGTCCTTGATGCATTCCATGACCTCAAGCTCTGGAATCTCCCCTTGTTTGACATCGTCAAATTCCAGATCGAAGCTCGCCAAAAATAGATCATTCAGGCGCATTTTGGAGGGAAGAGCTCCCGCAGGCGACAAATAATCCAGCAATCCGCGGAGTACAGCCAGCTTATTCGGTTCATACAGCTTTACATTGCCCTCCTCAATCTGGAAAAGCACCGCGAGCTCATGATAGCTGGCAATCGAAATTTGACGGATCGGCTCCATGTCTTTGAGCATTCGGACTGCGAACTCGTAAAAGCGCTCCGCACGTTCCGGATTGCCAAGGTTGTCCCATGCAAAATCCAGATACGGCTGATCGCCCCAGTCCAGATCCGCATTGAATACCCGTCCTGCCGCCAGCTCGAACAGAAAATCCTTCTCGATGCTGCGGTCATTCAGGCGCAGGCTTCCTTTCTCTACGAACATGATCTGAATGCCCTTTTTGCTCTGCGGCTCTTTCGCATAGGTCAGGAACCCAAGCTGACGGCGGACACCGTATGGTAGGCTGGCAAAAAGCAGTGTCAACAGCTGCTTGGCTTTTTCAGACAACTGCTCAATGTCCACATCCAATACGATATATACTTTTTTCTTGCCGGACACCGAAGCCATCGCCGCGAACAAAAGCTGTTTGAACACCTGCTCGTCCATCTTAAGCTCCTGCAGCAGTCCCAGTGCCTCATCCCTGGTGAGATTCCCGCCACGTTCCTTGGATGGGATCGCAGGCAGCTCCGGAAGCTCCATTCCCTGCTCAATATCATACCGTTCAGCGAAGGTCGCATTCAGCCAGGAGCGGTAATCCGTCTCCGGTGAATCCTTGAAATCGGCAGGAATGACATAGTTATGTGTAAAAAAGGCGCTGCGCAGCCCGGTAAAGTCCGCCGGCTGATACACACTCCGGCCGACAATCGTCTCGCCGGCCTCCGTGTGAACCACATGCAGAGCATCCGGGTACTCCTGCCCCTCTTTCTCTGTACGCGCCGTAAGCTCCGCCGGAGCATCATACTGGCAGAATGGATGCAGTACTTTTTTGATATAAGCGTGATCCAGTCCCGGCGAGCGGGCAATTGTGTCGAAGCCTTCCGTCGAACGGAAAATGCCCCGCCGCTCACGTGTATACATCTGCTGCTGGATCTTATTCGGGGTTAACATCACACTTCGTCTCTCCCCTCAATGTACTTCAGCTTATACATCAGCCAAATGAACGGTTCATCCACGCGGATTGGGCTGACCACGGATTGCATTTTCTGATTGGTAGGATTGCTGCCGAGCGCAGACACCGCGAAATATGCCGTATCGGAAAAATAGACATCCATCGTGCCTTTGAACGGTCGGTCTACCTTTTCAATGAAGCGGCGGATTTCACCGTCGATATTTTCAAATTCAGTCAAATTCAGAGCTCTGCGATGCACCATGTTGTTGAACACGTTACTGTTCGACTTGATATACTCGCCTTCCTCATCCTTCAGGGAATGGAGCATATCGCTTTTGGTCAGCACCACAGCGGTGGGAATGTCGGTTTTCCCCTTATCCTCATAAGCGATAAAATCGCCAAACATCGTCAGCACCACATCACGCGGTTCGTCATACTGCGACACCCATTCACCGGGTTCATCTCCCATTTGGATGCGGATTTTATCACGGATAGAGCGGATTTGCAGCGGGTCGACCATAAACAGAATACCCGCAGAATTCTTGATATGCTGGCCATGCAGGCCAAGGTAATCCTCATCAACCATGCCTTCGCCGGCGACATCGAAAAAGACCAGCGTCAGCGGCGGCTTCGTCTCATCCTTGAACACGAACTGGAAAATAAAAGGCTCCTGCATTCTTTCCTTTTGCGTCGAAGCGAGCAGGTCTCCCCGCTCAAACAGCGGCTCCTCGTACATTGTGCGGAATTTCCGGCTAATCTCAGCATTCAGCGGCATACAGGCCGCATTGAAATGGTCCGCTGTCGAATGCTGAAGCGTATGAATCAATGACGTCATATACACCGATTTGCCCACCTGGGACGCGCCGATGATCGAGATGATGTTGCTCGGTACCTTGCCGGACGTGACCGGAAGCTCGTTATGGCATCTTGGGCACAAACGATGGCGCGTAACGACACCGTAGCGGTCATTCAAGCCGACCAGCACATGGTCGGAGTAAACATGATGCTCCTCTGGGATGTCTCCTGGACGCAAAATGGCTTCCATGTCGTACACCGAGTCGAGGCCAAAGCGTTCGCGGTAGCGATTAAGCGGCTCGTCTTCCTGGAGCGCGTAATCTTCATCGTCTTCCCGGCTGTGCGCCGCGCGGAAAACAACCTCATCCGGAGCAAATTTGCTGAAGCAGTACGGACATACAATATCGTAGAAATCCGGCCTTGGCTCAGCTATCTGTTTCTTTTTGAACATATCAAAAATGCCCATGATTTCTTTCTTCCCCCTTAGAAGTGGGTTATGCATAGTGGGCGCTTCAGAGACGGAAACGTCCGCTGCGTTACGGTGACGGATCGTTCGCTCTTCGTCCGCTGTGCTTCGGTGACGGATCATTCTTCCGATCGCTGTTGTCATCAGATTTTTTTGATTAATTTTTACAAGGTAAAAATCCGATGACAAAGCCTATGCTTCCGAAGTGAGCTTTCCTCCGGAAAGCTTTTAGGCGACCACTACGTTTCTTCAGAACGATTCCGTCCCCTCCGCTTCGCTATGCATTTGGTTGTGGTATCTTTGAAACGAGTTTCAGAACCAACTCGTTATGAAATAATTACTTTAACTTGCATGGATGAACTTCTTAAAAATAATCAAGCATCAGAATGGGTTTGCTCTGGATCACCCATGACTCATAAATCACGTTCTAGTAAGTCATCTTCATTACTATCTATTTATACTTACGAAAAGAACAAATCTCTCGCTAAAACTCAACTCTAATTCTCTCGAAGCGAAAGCAATTAGAGTCGCTTAAGTAACCAGAGCTCCCGATTCCGCCTGCTACATCGGCCGTTCACCCTCTATCAGATCATCGCTGATTCAATTTTAAGATCAGCAAATCCTAAATATCAAATCCCTTAGGGGTAGCGTGCTTCCTTTGAAATCGCGTTATTACCGATAATTGGCTTCAGCGGAGGAGGCGGAATCATTCTGGAGAAACGGAGTGTTCGCCTTTGTCCCTGGATTTATACCGTACAATAAATTCAAATAAATCCAGGGGCAACAGCGAGCGAAAGAATGATCCGCATCCGGAGCGATGCACCAAAATCAAATAACGTGATTTCAACAGAAGCACCGCTCACTCCGGCACCAGCTCATACAACTGCCCATACCTTTTCCCGTCAGTGAAGAACAGCCGCACATAGTCGTTTTTCCCCACCTCGATGATGGGCAGTACATTGCGTCCGGCCTCGAAATCAGTGACAAACGGGTACATGGTGCCGTCATCTTTATTCGCCGGATATCCGCCTTCCTTCTTGACGTAGCAGAGAGCTTCCTTCGGAATGGGAATCTCCGTCGTTACCTTGATCTGCACCGACTTGTATTTCTGCAGCCAGCCGCTCTTCTGACGGATGGAGAAACACACCTTAGCTTTGCCGGTGCTGAACTCTTTCCGGTTCTGCCCGTCATGCTGACGGATCAGCACCGGACCGTCCTCCGTATCGGTTGACCCGTATATCGTATAAACAACCTTGCCGACTCCATCGATCCGGTCATGATATCCATTGCTGGCTTTATACTCGTTCCGGGTATACAGCTTCAGCTTGCTCATATCCGGTCTCTGAATGTCAGACATCGGCTCTTCTCCCGCAATATTCCGCTCGATGTAGACCGCCGAAATATCCTCCGGCCAGCGCCAGCGGAGTGTACAGCGGTCTCCATCCAGCTGATGGGTGACACCGCGAATGAGCAGTGAGCTTATATCCGCATCAATAAACCGCATCCTTCATTCGCCTCCCGTGTTAAAATCCTCTACTGCTGTTATCCTTAGATCGCCCTGAAAATCCGTCATGCGAGCGTCCGGCCGAGCCGGGACGCTGCAGGCCGCTCGCCAGCTTGCCGTTCTCCTTCACCGGAATGATTGCCGTGAAGAGAGCAAGCACACCCGCGAGCACCAGGCAGGCTAAGAGGCGGATGACCGCATCGCTCCAGCCCTCACCGGATAATCCGAACTCCAGCAGCAAGCCTGCAAGAAGTCCTGAAACCACGCCGCCGACTCCAAAGCTGCGAGCCAAATACCGGTTGTCAAAGATAAGTCCCAACGCGAGGCCAATACCTGCGCCAATCAGTGCCAGCGCCGCAATCCGGAGAATCATGTAAACCGGGCTGTTTTGCGTAGGTCCTGTACGCTCGGTAATGAGCGTGCGCTCACCCGTATCCTGATAGATCTTCTGAAAGACCACCGACAAATCGCCCGCATTCTGCACATCGTAATATTGTCCGCCGGTTTCCTGCGCGATGGATTTCAACAAGCTGGAACCCTCCGACTGTACAAGGCTCAGGCCAATTGTATTCACCTGCACCTTCTTTTGCTTATACAGCGCAAGTGCCGAATTCAGATCAACATCACTAAAGCCGTCGGAGAGCAGAACAACCATCGTCCCGCGTCCCGCGTCCCCTTTGTCCTGAATATGCTGCATCGTTTCCGATAAAGCCCGGCTGATATCGGTCCCGCCATCCGTTGCTTCCAGCGCGTCAATTTCCCCCAGGATCTTATCCTTTGCCGCCTGGTTTTTCACCTGCATAAAAGGCTGCAGCAGATTTGTCTGATCGTTGAAGACCATAACGGCGACCCGGTTGTCGCTGTCCATCCGGCTGATCATGCTCTTGGCTGCTGTATAGCGCCCATTGTCCGGATCCGTCTCCTGCATGCTGCCTGAGTTATCAATGACAAGCGCGATATCCTTGACCGGCTTCGCCCCGCCGGCATTTATTTCGTACACGAATTCCAGACCCAGGCCAACCACGAACAGCATCACCAGTGTAGCCGGCACAAGCAGCTTCCACGAGGTTCCCGTGTAGCGCTGTCTCCATGAGGGGCCATTCAGCCGCGGCGAGATCATCTCGGCAACCAGACAGGATAATCCGATAAACAAGGCTACCAGGCCAAAATAAAGGCCGATCACCACGATCCAAGGCCATTCTCCGCCCCACTTGTCCAGAATGACTTCCGAGACTCCAAAGCCGACGGCGCCCCCGATCAGACTGAAGAGCAGCAGGAGCAAATTCAATTTTCGCTGCATATGACATATTTCCTTTCCAAAATGGGATAGGAGCTGGCTTCACTCACCGTAGCTCCGGCAGCCGTTCAGCCTCAATACCGTGAAATTCATAGCCGTTCTGGACATACGTTTCATAGTAGACCCTACCATTGCGGTAATACATCAGATCCTCCAAATGAAACCCGCCCATGATGTTCAGCTTCTCCACGCCGCTGCTTCGCTTCTCATGAACAACACCCAGCTTGTATATGCGGGAGGTCTCGTCTGCCGTTGACGCATACCTTATAAATTCGCTTTCCGCATCGCCGAAGAAATATTTCTCTTCATAACGGTGCTCTTGCGTATATTCAAGTAGACGCGCATTGATGACCGCATTCTCTTCCAGGGTCCGGTATAGCTTTTTGAACAGCTCTTCCTTCGACAGAACCTGTCTGTTGCTGTATTCCGTGGTGACATTTGCACGGTTCAGCAGCTCTTCTTCAAAGGTCTGGTCAAAAGCTTCCGCATCAAGCAGTTCCCTCCGGCATACTTCGATCAGCCGTGCCAGTATCCGCTCCCTGCCTTCATCCAGAAGCTCAGTGAAGCTTCCCATAAACCGTTCCTCGAAAAAGATATCGGCACCACGCCGGGATTCCAGATCACGCATCAGTTCTTCCGTGACCACGCCGTAATATTCCATAATATTCTGCCCGATGTAATCGTCGGCCGTCCGGATGCTCGCCCGGGCTGCATTCAGGAGCGTACCCTGCAGTTCCGTAAGCTCCAGCGCCTTATGTTTATACTCCACATGAATCCTTACAAGCTCCGACTCGTAACGGCGATACAGCTTGAGTTCGGTTTCAAGCAGGAGGAGTTCCAGCTTCCGCTGGTACACCGTTTCAAAAAAGAAACGGATAAAGCTGCGGACATTGTGCTTCTCCATCAGCGGCCGCTTCGGAAATGGCTGCTCCTCGACTCGTTCCTCATAGTAATTCGCCAGCTGTGATCGCTCGGAATCCAAGTGAGCCGACAGATCACGAATGCGGCTCTGTACCGCTTCGAGTACACTCCCCGCGCCATTCTTCTCATCGGTCCAATCGGCAATTCCGAAAACACCGATACCGGAAGGCTCGCGCAGACGGCGGCGGATCAATGCCCGCAGTTCCTCTCCGGCTTCCATCTGCTGAAGCTTATGTGCGGATTCCTGCACATAGTTGCCTTGGAAGTAAGCCTCAGAGCCGCCGCCGAAGAGTGCTGCTTCCGCCTCGCGCAGGGTCATCCGCTTCAAAGAAGCGTAGCTTACCGGATGAGTCATCATACCGGTCATTTCCGTGATTTTAGTGCTGTCGGGCACAAGTCTCCCTGCCCTCTCCGATACGGCAGCCTGATCCAGGCCGAAGAACGACATTTTCTCCTTCATTCCCCACTCCGGCAGATTCTTCATCCGCTGCAGCAGACCGCTGTAAAAATGATACAGCACCGCGTGGGCAATGGATTCATTCGGACGCTTGACCCGGGAGAATCCGGCAGAGATATAACCCTGCCGTCCGGATTCGGTCATGATATTATTTTTGAAGGAGGTGTTGTTATATCCTCCGCTGTTCATGTCGTAATGACTTTCCTTCTGCTTGCGGTTCTTCAACAGGCTCAGATGGCAAATAATTTCATAGCTGTCACGCAGGCCGCCAGCTGCCGAAATACCACGCTCGTTTTTGTCGGAAAGCACATATACCAGGTCAAACAAAGGGGCTGGCTGATGCGTCACTGGTATGGACAGGCCATCCTCCGTGACATGCAGACGGGCTGAGAAGTTAAAATCAGGACTTTGCATCAGTTCGAGTTCTCTCAAAAAAGCAACCCCTGCCGAGCTGCCGTATCCGAAAGCCTCCATTTGCTCCCGTTCGCTGATCAGCACATACAAATCCATCTGGACCGATTTGAAAGACTGGCTGAAAATAGACTCGGCAAGCAGCGAAATTTCCGTTATGAACACATTAAGCGGGTCGTCGACCCGCGTAATGACAGAGAGATGTATACGGTCAAACGACGAATACAGCCGGCCGTAGTCCGCTATATCGTAGCTGAGCTGCCGCAGTGCGCGGTTAAGCCCATAGAGCTGCTGCTCATCGCGGTAAAAGGACTGATACAGTTCCTTCCGCAGTGATTTCGCATCCCCATCAGCCGGGGCGGAGGTAAGGACGAAGCGGTTCAGCCGCTGTGCCGACTCTGCAGAACCTTCCCTGTTATACAATCTGGAGCTGTCTGCTCCTGCGGGAGTGTGAGGCTGCCTGGAATCGCCATAGGCGGGAACTTTCCGATCGGCCGCCCCGGTTCCGACATGAAAGTACATCACGCCGGCGCTATTATCCCACTTTTTCTGATTAATGCTCATCATGGGTTCGATCGCATCCGCCGCCTTATCGCCGATGAAGAGAAACACGGCCGGGTAATGGATACTGCTCTGATCATCCCCCTTGCCTGACAGCTTATCCTGATCGGCGGCATAGCCTGCGGCAAACCGTTCCAATAATTGGTCCATCGTTATTTCAACCTTCTGCGAATGTCATTTAATTTGGAAGACACCTGCTTGTAGAACTGATGACGTTCTTCCCCGTCCGCCAGCTCAACCTTCTCGTATTCCAGGCGGTCACGCGCATCAAGGAACGTTTCAGCCAGTTCTTCCAGCTTGGAAAGCAGCGCCGAAATGTCCTCGGAAGCCGTCATATCATTATCACGGCGAGCAGCTTTGCGCAGCAGAGTGCTCCGGCTCTTCTCGTCCAGTCCGCGGAAATGCTTGTAGACCTCGTACTCCACGTAATTGACGCTCTTCATAAGGTTCGCAAAGGGCTCCCAGGACTCTTCTTCAGGATCCCGGTCGTATACGTACAGCGCGCCTTTTTTGGTAATCGTACCGGTGTACATCGCTTCAATGAAATGATCCAGCCACTTCTCTTCGTCCTGGTTCTGGCTGATGACCATATCCAGCTCCTGCAGCTTGGCTGCAATCGCCTGATACTTGGCCAGCTCGGCGCGAACACGCGTAATCTGTTCCGGTGAACGGATCAGATTCTCCTTCGCCAAGTCTTCGTTGATGCTGCCGAAGATATCCTTCGTGCTCTCTCTTTCCAGTCCGCCTTCAAGCAGTCGCTTCAACTCGGTTGCTGCACGCTTCACCTCGCCCAGATTCGGCTTGGCCGTGTTCAGCTGCATATCATAAGCTCGCAGAACTTCATTCAGATCAAACGGCTTGGTATGAATCACTGCATAGCGGTTGCTCGTATTCTGGTCGATATCCTTTTGCACAATAATCTTGTAGGTAAATGCCTGTTCGAATTCCGAACGGACACGGGCATTGTAACCTTGAACCCGCGGATTGACGTAGGTCTCGCCCCAGGATTTTTCCGGAATTGGTGAAGGCAGATACGTCCAGTTCGCACGGTCGGTTTGCACCAGGTGACGTCCAATGCCTTCCTTGTCGAGAATGGTGCGCTCGTAGCTTTCTTCGAACACCTTCAGCGGCGTGTAGACGAAGAGCGGTACCCCGTTTTTCGTATTCAGCCAGAAAATCCGGTTCTTCACTTCGCTTTCCTTCACGGTAAAATGCGATTTGCCGACGGAATTGTTCTGGTAGTTCCGGATCCCCTTCAGAATGCTCGGAGCTTGAACCGGTACAGACACAAAGCCCCATGAAGGGAAGTACAGGTTACCCGCGCTGTTGCTGAGATGGAATACCGGTACGGCCTCCTCATCCAGCTTGCTGGCAATATTGCGTTCCACGAACTTCTCGATGGACTCCTCCTGGCCAAACTTCATGATCAGGAAATCCTCCATGGATTTCGTTATCAGATCTCCGAATTTCTCTGTCAGGAAATCCGAGATCGAGCTGATGATGTCGATTTCCTGTTCTTTGATCCACTGATTGGAGTGCTGCAGCAGCTCCTGGGAAAAGTCGCGGATCAAATCCTCCACGTCCTTCTGCTCCATCATCTTGTTGATGACCTTGGAAATATCCGGCACGCTGACAATGTTCCAGTAGTAGGTTTTGTTGCCTTTATGATCCTGCTGTTCTTCGCCGCTCAAGAGAATATCTCCGTTTTTGGCGAAAATCGCGTTCAGAGCGTTCAGAATTTCGGTATATACATTATAAATGCGATTGTTTTCCTGGTTCAAAAGATCATACAGATCTTCGTAGAACTCGATCATCTGCTCTGTGCGTTCCACATCCGCCATCAGCCAATATTCATTGATTTTGGCCTCAATGTAGACATTCTTCTTTTTATCCTTGGATACAAAAGCGCTTTTCGCATCACCTAGCCGGTCGTTCGCCTGCTCTCTTGCCGCTTCAATATCACGCGGAATGCGGGTCAGATTCTCACGCAGCGCTTCGATGTAGGACAGCAGCATTTTCAGGAGACAGAAGCCTTTTTCCGTATACAACAGACGCGATACATAGAACGGCCCTTGTTCCGGATGCAGGAAAATGCGGCGGATCTGGTCGCTGAACTGCTCCACGACCTCGCCCGGCAGCTGCTTCTTCGCCTTGATGTATTCTTCACGGGCACGAGCCAAGAAATTTTGTTCCAGCTCTGTGTCCATGTTGATGACCTGATTTTTCACCACGTTGGTGTAGCTCAGACGTTCACTGTTCTGATAACCCGGCAGCGGCTCAGGCACGCGCGATTCGAAGGTCTTCATCATCGTGTCGAGATCAATGCCCAGCTTGCGGGCAAATTTCTCCACATCCTCCTGGCTTGGTGCCTTCTCGAACATCGTTTCCATTTTGCCGAACAGACGGAATGCCAGATAAGTCGTCATTTCTTCAATCGGCAGCACCGCGGAGGATGCCCCGATAATGTTGTAATCATAGTTCGCCGGATACGCCTTGTTCATCTGTGCAATATTCGTACGAATGTTGCTGATATAATCATGGATCGCGAATTCCTCGCCCGACTGCTTTTCCTCGCTGGCCATAAAGTTCGTGATATTCTCTGCGGTTACGTTCATGCAGTAGTCATACGCGTTCTCCAGCAGCTTGCCTTCGGTGTTCGTTGCCGAGATCAAATGACACAGATTAAATGGCGGCAGCGGAGAGTTCACGTTCAAAATATTGCCGTACTGCTGCTTGAAGCGCTCGCTGCGGGCATCCACGTTCATCCAGTAGTCAAGCTCTTTCAGCGCGGCATAGCCGTTTTTCTTAATGTATTCTCGCGTATGTTCGCTCAGACTCTTGTTCGACAGGTTCACATCCGGCGTAAACAAATAGCCGAGCGTATTGACGCGGTCAATCCCTGCCGAGCCGTGGTCGCGCTCGATAATGCCGCGTACGATATAGGCGATGTCGAGGAAGCAGCCGCTGCCCGTACCACCGGACAGACCGGTCAGCAGAAACACCATCAGCTTTTTGTTGGTGCCTACGGACAAGGTTTTAATTTTTTTATCAATGGCCTGCACCACCTGATTGATCTTGGTGAACAAGAGCAACCGTCCCGCCTGACGCACGCCGGCCGCGCCGTTCATGCCGTCGGTAATGCTGAGCTCCGGAGACAGCCAGTCTGTAACATACGGCTCCAAAATGCTGCGGTTCTGCAGCAGGCCGCCGATTTCCGCATTGGAGAGAAGAACGAATTCATTGATAGAATCCAGCCCAACGCCTTTATAACGCTTGTTCCGGTCCTGCTCGTTCGTTTCAAAAGCCAGGAACTCCACGTTGGACGGCTTCTCCATTTTCTTTTTGGAGAGCGGATCCTCAGGCAGCTTGAAGCGACGGTTGATCTGGTATTTCAGACGAAGCAGCGCATCGATACCCGTACCTCCAAGGCCAATGATGAGAATCGGGTTGTCGATCGTATCGACCCGAATCTTCTCGCTGACAATTCCTCCGCCGAGTGATACATCAAGCTGCTGTATATGTTCTCTTACTACCGGTTTCATAATTTCCCCTCCTGAGTAGATCCCTAGGTTCTTATATCCGAATATTTAGTGCAGCGCTTAAACCAAGTATTCGATTAATATTGTCTTATCCACCTGCGGCAGCGACACGCTGAGACGGTCACCGCTTTTCAGCTCGGCTCCGCGGGAAGCATCCACCGCTCGGCCCGATTTCTCAACCATGCAGGCTGAGCCGTTCTTTATCATCAAACGATCATTTTTTCCTGGCGTAAAGATGACCTTATCTGTTTCTTTCAATTCCGGTGCCAGCTGGAGCAGCTGATGCAGATTAAACTTGCCTTTGAAGGCAGTCAACTTTTTGTACTGCGGATATGTTTTCTCCCCGGTGTTTTCGTCGCGGATTTCCACCACCATTTGGCCGACAAAGCCTTTATTCGCCTTTCGGACCGCCCCAAGAATAAAGTAGGCTGCAGCTGCCAATACCGCGAAAGCAATTACTCCAATCACTACGGGCCATACAGGAAATGGTTTCTTATCTTCCTTGCTTGGTGCAGGTGTCTGCGCGCTTCCTGCACCAGCAGCTTTCGCATTGATCGTCACCGGCTTGGTTTCGCGGTAAAAGCTTTTATCCTCGGCACGGGCTCTCAGCTCGTACTGATGTTTCTCTTCCACGGTGTAGGAGCCTACAAAATGATCTCCTTTATTCGTGAGCTTCACTTCTTTCGTATCCCCGGAATCGAGATCCTTGACGATCAGCTTCGCGCTCATGTTATTGTAAAGCCCGTTATTCTGCAGCTTTTGACCATTGCTGACAAGATAGGCATTGATGTCGATGGAATCGCCTTTCTTCACCGTAGTGGAGGGCAGCGGATCCATGTCCAGCTCAAGATCATAGTTAAAGATCAGATTAATGTCGATTTTATCCTTTGGAACACCCTTGACCTGCAGCTTCCAATCGCCCTGCTCGGGCTTCAAAAGCTTGAGCAGGGAATAGGTCTTCGATTTGGAACGGAGCACATTCGCTGATGGAATCTGCTGTTCCTTCCCCGACGGATCGGTCAGCTTCACATCAACGGGACTGGAGGAAATCATGGAAATATTCGCTTCCAGCACGTTCGCATTGGGTACGTTTATCGTTACTTCCTGATAGCTGCCATTGGCAGTAATTGCGGTCACAGGCACAATCTTGAGCTTCTGGTGACTCGCGAAGATCTCACTCAAAATTTGCGGCAGATCATCCGCTGAACTGGTCGAGAAGGATTTGCCCCCGGTCTGATCCGAGAGCTTCGCCAGCGCATTCTTGTTCAGCTTGCCGTCCGCATTCAGGCCGATGGTATAAATCGGAATCCCTTCGGCTTTCGCCTCCTGCACAGATTGACTGAGCTCCTGATCGGACTGCGACTCTGTTCTGCCCGATTTCGGATCGAGTGCATTATTGCCATCCGCCAGGACGACGATCATCGGCTCGTGGCCCTTTTCCGCCCCCTGCTTCAACACCTTAACCGCTTCCTTGACACCTACGGAAATATCCGTGTATGCCCCGCGGTCAAGCTGGTCAATGAACTGCTTGAGATCGGTTTTGTCCGCTTCGGACTGAATTTCCAGCAGCGCTTTCTCCCGCTGGATTTTATCGGTATAGGAGACGATTCCTACCTTGTCTCCCTGCGTCGAGAGCATGTCGATGAACATTTTCATCGCTTCGCCGCTGATCTGGTTCGGGTCACTGGCTTTCATGGAGTTACTTGCATCCATAACCAGCACGGCGTCGATATGAGAGGACTGCTGCGCAGCCGCAGCGGAGACCCCTTTGCCGCTTAGCGGCAGGATCAACAGGACAACCAGCAGAAGACATAGTGCTATTTTATTTTTATGAAGCATAGAATTTCGATACTCCTTCTCTATTAAATTGAACTGATTTTTCATAAGCTTTCATTATACTCTAGGAAAAAAGTCTTAAGAATTTCTTAAGAAACGATAAAATTACATCTAAGAAGCATTTTTAACATTTTCCATTTGATGAGCAGAGGTTACATGCAGCCGACTAAAAACTCCCAATACTTTTATATTATGATATAATTAAAGCCGGCAAAGTTCAATGATCGCAGCCTCCGTGCTCCTTATAGGAAATAAGGCCTAAATCATGTTTAACAACCATTTTTACCCCCCAGAAAGGAATTTGAGGAATATGATTGCTTACGGATGCCTCGGTATTTTGTTTCTTTTTATTGTAATTAAAATTGCCGTTTACTTTAGTAGACAGAAGAAAGCACCCACGCCTGAGGATCTCGATGAAACACTCCTGACTATTTCCAACCCGCGGGGTGATCAACCATCATGAATAAGAAAAAGCCGGTGCGCCTGCGCCCCTATTATAAGACAAGATATACCTATGAAAAGTTAAGAGTTTGCAAACATTGCCGTTCATTTACCGTGCTTTGGGAAGATAAATGCGCGAGCTGCGGCAAACATATGCTGATTCCCGTCATGGAGCAGGCCAGGATCAACGCCAAACGTTCCATGCAAAGCGAGCGGCTCATCGCCCTCCTCATCACGCTTGCAGCCGTTCTGTTCAGCCAAACCTTCCTGCAGATCATACTCTGTCTCTTAGGCGGAATCGCGTTGACAGCACTGCTCTGGTGGTTTCAGCGTAAAATGCTTGAGACCGAAACAAAAAGGCAGCTTGATAAGCTGCTTCGCAGCAGCGAGCGGCGCATTATCGAAGGAATATATTTGAACCTCACGACCGCTTCTGCGGCCATCAAAGACGACGAACAGCTCGGTTACGAAATTTTGCGGGAAATCGCCACGATTGTGCATAATGACCGAATCCGTCTGCAGCAAATCATGCTGCTTCAGACGTTCGTGCTGCGCAAAGATATGGAGCTGGAGCTTGATCCGCTGATGCTGGACGGCTTCGAACCTGCCCTTGCGGAATATATCGGCGAGCTTGCCAAAATCAAACGCGAGCTTGTTAAAAACAGAGCCATCCGCTACGTACTTTTGCATGAACGGGAAATACTGCGCATGAAGAATGGCGCCGGAATCATGACGACGGTGGCGGGCGCTGCCGTGCGAATGAAAAAATATGTGGACTCGTACCCGGATTTCATTCTCCGATATGCCCGCCAGCTTCCCCAGGAAAGATTTCTCCGGTTATACCAGCTGGTGCGGCGCAATCCAAACCAATCCTGGAACGGCCTGCGCGATGAAGTCTCAGCCATTTATAACGAAAAATACCGCTGGGATCCCGAGTTTCAAAAATGGGAATAAGCCATGTGTCCAAATTCTATTAAAGAGGCCATAAATATATGACGATAAAACATACGCTAACCCTGCGTAATCTTCTCATTTTGTTCTGTATCGCCATGCTGGTCCTGATCGGACTGAAGGGAATCGATATCAACCGCAAAATGGCTTGGGTCGATGAGGCCGGTCGATATTATGATCAAAAGGACCTTATCGCCGCTGAAGAATGGTATCAAAAAGCATCCAATAATAACTCCATTCATTATAAAGAGGATCTGATCGCGAAGCGTCTGCTTGAGCTTCAGCCGATTACCCTGATGAAACAGACGCTCTCCCAGCTTGACCAGCGTGCGGAGCGCACAGGCTCCGGACAGGATTTTACCGGCTTCCTTCAAGTGTACAACGAGCTCCAAAGCGCGCAGAGCAAATACATGAATACAGGGGATCGGTTCGCGGCTTACTATCCGAAGATTTCTGCAGGCTTTGGCATATCGGATGATATTACGCGATACTTCCAGCAGTTCAAGGCTTTGTTTTATAGCCAGCTGGATGACCGGTTGAGCCAGGGGCAAACGGATGAAGCGACTCCTAAGTGGAATCTGCAGGCCATCCCCGATGTATTTTACGGCGGAGCAAACGAGAAAACCAAGCAGCTTACCGCCAAGTTCAAGGACTTTGATGAAAAGCTGATGTCCAAGCTGGCCGGAGAGGGCAAATTCCCTGAGCTTCTGGATGTATCGCAGTCGATGATGAGCCAGTATCAAGGACGAAAGCTGACGGCACCATGGGTCAAAACCAAAGCGGAAGAGCTTGCACGGATCATTCTGAAAAAGGATGTCGAAGGAAATCAGCCTGCGAACTATGCTCTCCATGCCAAAGCCTATGAAGCATATGCCAAGAGTGCAGGGATCAAATCAAGCTTGCTGAGCGAGATTGACCGGCAGATCCGGAAATGGATCACGGCTGCGCAGCGGAAAGTGAAAAACAACGATTTTGAAGGAGCCATCGCCATCTATGAGGCGTTGTCGTCCTATCAGGACACGACAAATGAAATCAAAAAAGCCAAGCTGGCCTGGACCGTGCATGATCCGCTGCGCCTCCTGCAGCAAACCGACCAGACGAAGAATTACAGCCATGTCAGCGGCGGAGGCAACCGGTTCGGCGGCAGCGCCTATGCAATTGGTTCAGATGACAGCAACACGGTTTACTTCGCAAAAATGAATGATGATGAATCCGTGCAAATCCTGAGCACGCATGATTTTCCTTCTAACATAAATATCCGGCAGATTTCTGTAGAGAAGTCGCTCAGCACGAAGGCTGCGCCGGTGATTCTCGTCGAAGGTGATTCCAATTCCCGAAATGCGCTCTATGCAGCTTATGAGGTACATGATGGCGGCATGACCCAGCTTTTCCTTTTTGATGCAGATAGTTATGAAGTGCAAGCAGACAGATCGCTGCTCGTTGCCCATCCGAATGGTGTAGAGGGCGATGGCGGCACTTCCCAGAATGCTATCTACATGCGTCAGGGAGACAGCTATCAATTCATGGGCTATCAAAAGGATTACACGGATATCAATGTTAATGATTTGCTCAGTCATTCTAACGAAAAGATCCGTTTTACCTGCTATATCGTTTACGGTGGCGAAGGCGACGCGCTTGCGCAAATGGGTGACTCATACGTGAAGCTGCACGGGAACTATAGCTTCTATGATGGCATGAATGTGACCGTGACCGGCCTGTTCAGCCAGTTTGAGGATGTATACCCAGGCGGTGACCAGCTGGGCGAGCTGATCAGCGTGCCTGTGGTTGATGTGGAGAATATGGAGTAAGGGGTCGTGAGCCGTGGTTTGATTACTCTTGTTCGATTAAAGAGACGCTTCGCGAACGAATCATTCCTCCCATCGCTGTTGTTCCCGAATTTCTTGAACTTGAAAATAGCGGTGGGAATTCGGGGACAAAGGGGACGGCTGCGGTGACGGATCGTTCTTCCGATCGCTGTTGTCTCCAAATTTCTTGATTTTCTCCTTTTATAATGGTGAAAATCCGGAGACAAAGGCGACCGCTACGCTTCTTCAGTACGATTCCGCCCCCTCCGCTCCATTTGCCACTTGTCTGACATAAAAACAAACGGGCAGCTCAAGAATATCATTCTCGGGCTGCCCGTTTTTTCTATTGATAGCATACTGTTAAAGAACCTTTATTTCACCGTTACGATCACGCGCGTGGATTTGCCACCGAAGCTGACTGTAATCGTTGCTTTACCTTTGCCTGTCGCTTTGACCACACCGTCTTTCACGGTTGCGGACAGGATGCGCGAGGATTTCCACAGCGCAGGTGTGGAGACATCTGATTCGCTTCCGTCATTATACGTGGCGGTTGCTACCAGGTTGACCGTTTGACCAACGCTCATATTTAAGCTGACTTCATTCGTTTGCAGATATTTCAGAATATCCACTTCCACCGGAATCCGTACGGTTTTGTTACCATACTTGGCACTGATCGACGTTTTCCCGCTGGAGATAGCCGTAATTTTACCTTTTAGTACGGAAGCGATCTTGTAATTCGAAGTGCTCCATTCCGCTTTGTCGCTGACGTCCTTGGTAGAACCGTCACTGAAGGTTACGGTTACGGTAACATTCGCTGTTTTTTCTTTGGCTTTGCCAGCCGTTTTTAGCGCAACGAAATCTACATCTGCATCAATCTTTGAAATCACATCAACCTCGACAGTAACCGTGACCTTCTTGCCGCCGTATTCCGCCGTAATGGTTGCCTTACCGCTCTTCATACCCGTAACTACACCCTCGCCGTCCACACTCGCCACTGCAGGGCTGCTGGACTTCCAGGTTGCTCTTTTGTTAAGGCCTTCCGCCGACTCGGGATCGTTCACAGCCGATAAATCAATGGTCTTTTTATCCCCGGTGGACATAATGATCAGACTTTGCGGGGAAGTCAGCTCACTGACCAAGCCCACTTCAACCGTCATCGTATACGTCTTGCTCTCATACTTGGCTGTAATCGTGGCGGTTCCTGAGCTAACACCTGTGACGATGCCCTTGTCGTCCACTTTCGCGATTTCTTCCTTATTGGAGCTCCAGTCGACTTTATCTGTCAGCTGCTCCGAAGGCTTGTCCGCTCCGTAATCGAGCACAAGGCTTGCTGCGTATGTTCCGTTCACTTTCAAAGAAACCTTTTTCGAAGAAAGCTCGACCTTCAGCGGGATGTCCACCGCTACATGTGTTGTCACGGTTACACCACCGTAAGTGGCAGTAATGTCCGCTTGGCCTTTTTTGTAGGCGGTCAACAGTCCATTCGAAACATAGACAATATCATCCTTGCTGGATTTCCATTCCGCTTTATTCTGTACTTTCTCGGTTTGGCCGTTCGCATAGGTAGCAGTCAATTCAAGCTGCTGGGTTTTCGTGCCTGTAAGACTGAGTGCTACTTCCTCTAACATATCGAGATGGCGCGGAACGTCAACATCCACGTTGATCGTTACGCTCTTATCCCCGTATTTGGCTGTAATGACTGCAGCGCCAGGAGCGTTTGCAGTAACTGCGCCCTGCTTAACGAAGGCCACTTTCTCGTTGTTGGACGTCCACACTGCGTCTTTTGTAATATCTACCGGATCTTTATCGGGATAAACAGCTTCCAGCTTGATCGGATTTTTAAGCGTTTCATTGGTATGCAGGAAAATATTTTGTTCGCTTGCCTGCAAACGGATGGTCTTATCAACATCCACCTGTACAGTTGCTGTTTGAGTGCCGTATTTGGCCGTAATCGTTGCCGATCCCGGTCCATAAGCCGTAATTTCACCTTTAATCACATCCGCTACTTCCGCATTGCTCGTAGACCATTCGGCTTGTGCGGCTACATCATCCTTTACCTCCCCGTCAGGATAGGTTGCCTTCAGGGTAATTTGTACGGTTTTCTTTTCACTGACCAGCATAGACACTTTCGTCTCGCTTGGATCCAGGCGTTTCACCAGTTCCACGCTCACCGGAATGGATACCGTTTGCTTGCCATAGGTAGCCGTGATGGTTGCCGTACCGGAACCAATCGGTTTTACCTCGCCATTCACAACCGAGACCACGCTGCTGTCGTCCACAGTCCATTCAGCCTTGTTCGAAGCATCCGTATCTGTAGAGTTATCCGTATAGGTTGCAGTCAGATGAATGGTCGGGTTGTCGCTCAGCTTCAGTTCAAGCTTCTTCTGAGGGTCCGCTACTGTAAGTGCCTTGACCTTCTTCGTTACGTTGACTTGAACCGATTCGGTTTCACTGCCATAAACGACCGAAATGGTCGAGCTGCCTTCCCCTACTGCGGTAATGGTACCGTTATATACGGTGGCCACAGCTTCGTTTTTGCTGCTCCAGCTTGCTTTTATCGTCACATTTTCAGTTGAGTTATCTTTATAAACGCCCGTCGCCGTCACAGATGCCGTATCGCCAATCTCCAGTGTAACCCGGGATTTTGAGAGAACCAGCTTGGACAAATCGGCCGTTGTAGCCGCCCAAGTGACTCCGGAATATGCCATGCACAGCACCATAACCAGCGACATGACAAGCATCTTTTGAAGCTTCTTATGCAATGTAAATTCCCTCCAATTCCTATTTTGATAAACACATCATACCTCACATATCGGTCAAACGGGCGATGATTATTAGCTTTTTTGCATGTTTTTCGGGTTTTTTTCACGAAATTGAGTTATTTTGTCGATTGCGTCAAACATCCGTTTACAGGGTAATACAGTGGTTGGTAAGTTCCACCTTAGAACAACTATCCTTCCGATTGCACGTCTATTATATATATGGAGGTGCCTACCCATGATCACAACAGACCACCCGATAACGGGCAGAGCCGACGCACTGATACGGGAGCATTTTGGCAGCAAATTCCCGTTAACTCTCACGATCGGCATTCTGGAAAATGGGAACCAGTATTACTGGGGCCATGGTCAGCCGCAGGGCTTCGATTATTCATCAGCCATTTATGAAGCGGCCTCGATTACTAAGGTTTTCATGACAACACTGCTTTACATTCTCGAACAGCAGGGCAATCTGAAGCTGACTGACACCATCGGCAAATACATACCTGAATGTGCTTCCAATCGTAAAATCAGCTCGATAACCCTCGAACAGCTCGGAGAGCATACATCCGGGCTACCCCGTCTTCCTGCCGGACTGAAATCCGTCATGACGGACAAGCTTAATCCCTACCAGCATTACACAGAGGAGCATCTGCTCAAGGATCTGCTTAAATGCCGGCCAGCTGCACCTGGAAACTTCGAATACTCCAATCTTGGTGCAGGCCTGCTCGGCTATATCCTGACACGCTGCACCGGCCATAATCTGGAGGAGCTGGTGCGGGAAATGGTATGCGGACCACTCTTTATGGAGGATACGGTGTTCGGATTGAGCCCATCTCAGCAGCAAAGACAGCTTCCCGTGTATACTGCGAATGGTAAAGAGATGCCTTACTGGGATTTTGGCGTTCTGGCAGGGGCCGGGGGCCTGCGCACCACTGCCAGGGACCTGCTGCAGTTCGCCAAGGCGAACGCGGGCATGGGGGCTGCATCCGTGACGTCGGCCATGAAAGCGACCCAACTGCCGAGGCATCGTATCCGCCGGTATGACGAAGTTGGAATGGGATGGATGATCCGGACCGGTGTCTATCACGACCGGATGCACTGGCATAACGGCGGCACCTACGGCTCAAGCAGCTTTATCGGTTTTCACAGGGAGAAGAATATGGCGGTCATTGTTCTCTCCAACAACGGCAGCTTTGCGCTCAGGCCCTTTTCCAGGCTCCGTGCCCAGAAAAGACATGTCGATGAAATTGGGCTTGAGCTGCTCAGATCCATGACCAAAACGATCGATTAATGAGTAAACTTTCATTTTTCTGTTACCGAAATGCGGTTTTTCCATCTCTATATTGCATGTATGGTTATTGAAAGGGAATTGAATCTCTGGATATAAGGAGGGCCATCATGCAAAAATGGATCGCTTTTGGAATATTCAGCATTTTATTGCTGGGTGGTGCAGGCGCTGTGTGTGCCAAAATGCAGCAGCCTCCGCCCCTCACCGCTCCTGCCGGACAAGTTCTTCAGCACTCCGGCCCGGATGGAGAATCAGGCACTTCCCGGAAAACCTCCAAGGCAGACTTTGAAGTGACAAATCTAACGGTACACAGAGCCCACTTCACCGCTGATTACCCGCAGATTAAAGGTCTGACAGGCGTACTCGCCGAGGAAAATATCAATCAGGATCTGGAAAATATCATCCGTAAATATAGCGAGGACATGACGACAAGCGACAAACTGAACCTGAGTTATGAGGTAGCCAGCAGCAGCGGAGACTTCTATTCGTTTGTCTTCCATGGCACCTTGACCCAAGGCATGCCAAACGGCGTAACAGGCGAATCCTTTCCTGTGCTGGATACACTGAACTATGATGCCAGAACGAATTCCAGAGTCGTCTCTGAAAATCTTTTGAAGCATGACAAGGAATCCCTGGCGGCTTTCAGCAAGCTGTTCTCCTCCTATGCCGGCAAAGACGCGAAAGCATTCGGGAATGACATGGGTGTTTTCTTTACAGATGCGGATATTGTCTTTTACTTCTTGAAGGATGACGCTGCACCAGGATATACGCAGGTGCATATTCCATTAGTAGAAGCCAAGCCTTTTTTTAACGATCCGATCCAGCCATTGAATAAGTAAGCTGGTTCCGGGTAAATTGCATATTCCGTTGAATAAAAAAAGAGACTGAACTCCGTCAGGTTCAATATAGAACCTTTCGGGGACAGTCTCTTTTTTTCGTCCAAATGATATATTTACGCCTTATCCGTTGGCAAAGCGCAGGAACCGTCCTGGCAAGCCAAGTCATCCGAGCCGCCGACCATGGTCAGCGGATGATCTTCCTTCCAGATGTTCTCGAGCGCATCCACAAACACATCCTCCGGCTGAGCGCCGGAAATACCATATTTCTGGTTCACAACGAAAAATGGCACACCCGAAATGCCGAGCTTGGACGATTGGCTCTCATCCTCACGTACATCCGCTGTATAAGCATCACTTGCGAGCATATCAGCGGCAGCCTTGGCATCAAGACCAATCTCTCCGGCAAGACGCGCCAATGTATCGCGGTTTCCCAAATGCTCCGAGTCGGTAAAATAGGCCTTGAACAAACGCTCGGTCATGTCATAACGCTTGCCGGATTCACCTGCCCAATGCGTTAAGCGGTGGGCATCAAATGTATTCGTGGGCTTCATGGTATCAAAGTGGTAGGTCAGCCCCACTGCCTTGGCCTGCTCGGTCATATTGGCATTCATCGCTTTGGCTTTTTCGATCGTCATCCCGTACTTGGAAGCCAGAATGCTGTGCATGCTTTCTTCATTATCGCGAGGCGCATCCGGAGCCAGCTCGAAGCTGCGGAAAACCACTTCAACTTCATTTTTATGCTCAAAACGTTCCAGTGCCGCTTCAAAGCGACGCTTGCCGATGTAGCAGAATGGACAAGCAAAGTCGGACCAAACTTCAATTTTCATTTTTAAAATCCTCCTAAAGGTATGGAATGTTATGTTATGCTAACTGATACTTTTTTATACACAGTATAGATTAAAAAGAAAGGCAGGATTACCCGCCAACTAACTGTAACTTCTTTATATACATTATATAATGAGTACTACTTTTGTGCAACTTGAATGGAAATACCGCTCGGTCTGGAACGACTAGCCCACGGTCGGAGCTGCTGCAGGAACCGGCTCCGGCTCCATAGGCTCAACGAGCGCATGCCGTTCCCAGGCCCGGCTTTTCCAGCGGAAATACATGATTACGGCACGCGTCCATTCATCAGCGGCTATGGCGAGCCAGACTCCGACCAGACCCAGATGAAGATGGAAGATGAGAAAATATCCAAGCGGCAGCGACATGCAAACCATCGAAATCAGCCCCATATATACCGGGAACCGGGCATCGCCCGAAGCACGGAGGGAGTTGATGATGACGATGTTCACCGTTCGGCCCGTTTCCAAGATAATGCTCAGCAGAATCACCTGCGCACCCATACGGATAATCGTCATATTATCGGTGAAGAGGCTCATCAAAGGCACACGGAATGCAATAATGATGATATCGATGACGACGGTAGCGGCCAGAGCCCATTTTACACTTTGAAATACCCGGGTGTAAGCGTCCTGGTTGCGGCGCGAGCCGACATAATGGCCGACCATGATTGCGGTGCTCATACCGATCGCCATGCTGAACAAGTAAATATACATCGAGATATTACTGGCATACTGCCGGGTGGCCATCGCCTCTGAGCCGAGATAGGTCACATACAGCGTAAAGGTCAGCTGGCAGATCTGATAGACGATATTTTCAAAAGCCGAGGGAATGCCAATGCTGAGTATTTTGCGGACATACTCTTTGGACAGATGAATGTAATATTTCCATTCCACTCTCACTTCCATAACACGGTACATCAGCCAGAAGAAAACGAGCAGGCATACCAGGCGGCTGAACACCGTTGAAATGGCTGCGCCCTCCACACCCATGGCGGGAAAGCCCAGGTGACCGAAAATCAGCAAATAATTGCCGACCACATGCAGTATATTCATAAAAAGGGATACCACCATAGTTTCCTTGGTGAACCCGTGAGTACGTATAGTTGCAGCCAGTGCATTGATGAGAGCCTGCAGGAAAATGCCGCCTCCGACAATCCGCATATACGACTGTGCATAGTCAAAAATTTCCCCATGCACGTTCAGCAGCCGCAGCATATATCCGCCTAGTCCGAGAAAAATGATACTCAGGATCAAGCCGACAGCCAAATTCAGCGTCAATGCGTTGCCTGTCACTTTGGCGGCCTCCAGCCTTTTCTTCGAGCCCAGATACTGGGCAACAACGATAGCAGCCCCGCTTCCAATGACTTCAAGCAATAGAATCGCTATCGATATAATCTGGTTGGCTGCGCCTACCCCGGACACAGCGTCATCTGACACCGAGCTGATCATGAACGTATCCACGCTGCCCATCAGCATAAAAAGGAACAGTTCAAGAAAGATCGGCCAAGTCAAACTCACCAGGCTGAGACGTCCCGCTTCTGACCGTTCGGACGAATCATTAACAAGTGCGGTCATGAGTCAGAAATCACCTTACTTCCATTAAAAATTAACTTTAAAACAAAGGTATGTTAGCACACTTTGCTTGAAATTACAGTCTTTTCGCGAAAATTCCTCCATAGAAATTCATGAAAAATATTACAGCTTGTCCTTGCGCCTTTAACCGTTCTGCAGAAGCGTTTGGCACGGATCCTATGCACGACTCAAATCAGCTCATCGAGGCAGCGCTTACATCTTTATAAAAAAAGAGTTGATAATTGAGAAATCATCCTCTATGATATTGTCATCAGGCCGGATATGAAAATTAAAGCACTTTAACTTTATAACAACTAACATCCTATGAAACCTTTATACAAGGGGAATACATACTCTAAAAGTTAAAGCGTTATAATTTTTAAACTAATAGAAAGGTTGGTGTTTCCGTGACCCATCGCGAAAGCCGGCGGCAGACACTATATATGTATCTTTTCATCGCTCCATGGCTAATCGGCTTCCTGGTATTTGCCCTATATCCTATTCTGTCATCGCTCTATTACAGCTTCACGGATTATGACATTATTCACCCGCCCAAATATGTCGGACTCGCGAATTACCAGGAAATGTTTCATAACGATTTGTTCTGGAAATCCGTCGTAGTGACACTGCGGTACACGTTTATCAGTGTGCCGATCCAGCTGCTGCTGGCACTCGGGTTTGCGCTCCTGCTCAATCAGAAAATACCGTTCCGCGGCTTTTTCCGAACCGCCATGTATTTTCCGAGCATGGTATCCGGCGTTGCCATGTCACTGCTGTGGTACTGGATATTCAATCCATCCATCGGACTGTTCAACTACGTACTATCCTGGTTCGGCATCAGTGGTCCATCTTGGCTGATGAGTCCGGACTATGCGCTCTACGCCCTTATGATTATGTCCTTCTGGACAGCGGGCTCAGGTATGATTCTATTCCTTGCCGGACTGCAGGGTGTTCCTTCAAGCCTTGTTGAAGCTGCCAAGCTCGATGGCGCAGGACGTTTCCGGATCTTCCTGAATGTGACGCTTCCTATGATTTCACCCGTGCTGCTGTTCCAGCTGATTATGGGTGTCATCGACTCGTTCCAGGTATTTACCCAAGCGTATGTTATGACCCAAGGCGGTCCGAACTACTCGACCTGGTTCTACGTTTACAACCTGTATACGAGCGCATTCAAGGAATACCGCGCAGGTTACTCTTCCGCACTGGCATGGGTACTGCTGATCGTGGTTATGCTCTTCACGGGGCTCATCATGAAATTCTCGAACCGTTATGTCCACTATGAAGGAGGCGGACGCAAATGAGTACGATTCCGGCTGCCGGTCCGAACGCTTCGTCTTCCCTGACCAAGCCCCGGCGCAAAATCGATGCCGTAAGCATCGCCAGCTTCATCGCTCTGGTGGTTACCACCTTTCTCATGCTGCTGCCTCTGTTCTTCATGGTCTCAACTTCATTGAAATCAAAAAAGGAACTGCTCAAGTTCCCTCCGACCTTTTTGCCGGAGACATGGCAGTGGAGCAACTATAAGGATATTTTTGAAACGCTAAATTTCGGTCAGATGTACGCCAACAGTTTAATTATCGGTATTTTGACGGTTGTCGGCACCCTGCTCTCGTCAGCCCTGGCGGCCTACGGTTTCGCAAGATACCGGGGCAAAGGCAGCAATCTGTGGTTTATGCTGATGCTCAGTACCATGATGCTTCCGTATCCGGCGATCATGATTCCGCAGTTCATTCTCTTTTCCAAGCTGAACTGGATCGATACGTTCCTGCCGCTGATCGTGCCTGCATTTTTCGGCTCAGCGTACAATATCTTTTTGCTCCGCCAGTTCTTTTCCACGCTGCCGGATGAGCTGTTTGACGCCGGACGCATCGACGGCTGCAGTGAATTCCGGATGTGGCGGCAGATCGCCCTTCCGCTTTCAGGACCGGCGCTTGCGACGGTTGCCATCTTTGCCTTCATCTACAGCTGGAACGACCTTTTAACACCTGTGCTCTACTTAAGCTCATCGGATAAGTTCACGCTTCCGGTCGGCATGTCTTCCTTTACTTCGTCGCGGTTCCGCATTCCGCCTTGGCATTTGCTCATGGTCGCCTCCGTGCTGGCCATGCTGCCGATCGTCACCCTGTTTGCGATAGCCCAAAAGCGGTTTGTGGAAGGAATTGTACTTACAGGCATCAAGTAAAGGCCCCGCCGCAGCGGCGGCAAAAAAACTTGAATATATGGGGGATATCGTTCATGAAAAGGAAAAGGATGAAAAAGACTTTTGCACTTCTGCTTGCGACCAGCATGCTGGTTGTCCTGGCATTATCCGGCTGCAGCGGCGGCAAATCAGCAGGTGACGTGGCTCCTGCAGGCGATAGCGATACCGGCAAATCCGGTAAATCCGGCGAGCAAGTAACCATTACGCACTACACCATCGATTCCGAAGACCGTACCTTTATCGAAAAGCTGATTCCGGATTTTGAAGCCAAGCATCCGAACATTAAGGTCAAAGTGGAAAAGGCGCCTTACGAGCAGTTCGACAGCAAGCTGCAAACGCTGATTGCCGGCGGCAAATCACCTGACGTAACAAGCCACTACGGTTATGGCGGTTTTGCGGAATATTACAACAAAGATATGCTGCTCGACATGAACGACATTATTAAGGAAGACGGATTCAAAGCATCCGACTACAGCATTCCGGATGATCTGATGAAAATTTACACGGTAAAAGATCATGTGTACGGCGTTCCGGTCAATATG
Organism: Paenibacillus sp. J23TS9; assembly: GCF_018403225.1. NCBI lineage: Bacteria > Bacillati > Bacillota > Bacilli > Caryophanales > Paenibacillaceae > Paenibacillus > Paenibacillus sp. J23TS9. The sequence continues at coordinate 455,207 of NZ_BOSG01000002.1, forward strand.
TATGTCACGCTGATGCTCTACAACAAAGACATGTTCGATGCTGCCAATGTCCCTTATCCTCCAAGTGATTACGAGGACAAGAGCTGGACGTTTGACAAAATGGTTGAAGACGCGAAAAAAATGACGCATGTATCCGAAGATATTGCCAAAACGCAGTATGGCGTTGACTTCACATGGTCCGAGCGCGATATGCGCCCACTTTATTTCGGTGTTGAGCCGTACTCACAGGATACCTGGACCAACGGCGGCGTACCGTCCGAGACCCACTTCGATTCTCCGGACGTGATGGCAACGTATAACAAGCTGTTCAATCTGATCTTAAAAGATAAGGTTTCCCCGACAACGGAATGGAGCAAGAGCGTAGCCGGACAAAACGGCGATGCCTTCGTAACCGGCAAGCTCGGCATGACGGTCAGCGGTTCCTGGAGCCTCGCGGGCTCCAATGACTTCCCGTTCAAAGTCGGTGTAGCTGCAGTTCCAGCCGGCGGCAATGATAAGGTCCGCAGCGTGCTGTTCGTCGATCCGCTGCTGATCCTGAAAGGCTCCAAGCATCCGAAGGAAGCTTTTGAATGGATTAAATACCTCGTCAGTGACGAAGTACAGGAAAAATCGATTGATCTGAGCGGCGGTAACCCTCCAGTCAACACGAAGGCAGCCGAGGCTTACTACAAGCATTTTGAAGGCATTGATCCTGATGATGTGAAAAAGGTTTACGAAGGCGCTGTGAAATACGGCTTTGAATCCTATAACCATCTGATTACCAACTATTCGCAAATCAATGACATGTTTATTAACGAAATGCAGCCGATAGATACCGGACATAAAACCGTCGAAGAAGTCATGCCGACCATTCAGAAGAAGGTCATGGAAATTATCAAACGTTAATGCTGATCATGTACCGTCCCGAAAGGGGCGGTGCATGTCTTAAATTAGCTTCGCGGCCAGCCCTCCGTACATGTATACTAGTGTTAAGTTGATGTAAACGTACGGAAAATCTGCCGCAAGGAGAATAAACGATGAAGGTTAGTATATTTGATGTAGCAAAAAAATCAGGACTGTCCGTCGTGACAGTATCACGGGTATTAAACGGCGCCGAATCGGTGCGCGAGAAAAACAGACAAAAGGTGCTGGATGCCATCAAGGAGCTCGATTACCGTCCCAACGCGGCTGCCCGCAGTTTGGCTCGCGGCAAAACCGGGATCGTCGGTTTGATTGTAACCACCCTGCAGGACTCCTTTTTTGACGCTGTCGTCAAGGAGCTGAATGAGGTGCTTGCACTCCATGGCTATTTTCTCGCTGTATCGGTCTCTACCGGTATTGGATCCGATGAAGCCCATTATCTGATCCAGGAGGACCGTGTGGATGGCCTCATCCTGCTCTCACCGATGGAAGAGGACAACTACATCGTGGAATTGAAGCGGCGTAATATCCCTTATGTCCTGATCGATAACCAGAAACCGGAAAATGACGCTTTCTCTGTAACCATTGACAACTATAAAGGCGGCTATGCCGCAACAAAGCATTTGCTGGATCAAGGCCATACCTCCATTGCTCATCTGAGCGGGCATAACATGTTCCGCAGTACACGGGAACGCCGCAGCGGCTTCCTTCAGGCACTGGAGGAAAAGAACCTCGCTCCGTTTGAGATGGTGACAGGCGAATTTGAAATCGATTTTGGATATGATATCTGCCGGAAATGGCTGCGTGAAGGCCGTCTTCCTTCCGCTGTATTTGCAGGCGATGACAATATTGCGCTTGGTGTTGCGAACGCTCTGATGGAAGCTGGAATCCGCGTGCCTGATCAGGTAGCCATCGTGGGCTATGACGATCAGCACATCTCCTCGAAGCTGCGCCCGCATCTGACAACGGTCCGTCAGCCTGCTGACCGGATTGGCCTTGCCGCTGCGGATATGCTGCTCAAACGGATGGACGGTACGATGAAACGCGGGGCAAATGTGCGGATTGACCCTGAACTCATCGTAAGAGAGTCTACTGTACCGAAAACAGAAGGATAACTTAAAAAATATATCCGTATATATAGGAGTGACGACCATTGACTTACTACTTGGGAATCGATGGGGGAGGAACAAAAACATACGCCCTGCTGACCGACGACCGAGGCAACGTGCTTGGCAAAGGCGTAAGTGGCAACGGCAATCACCAGATTGACCGTTCCATGGCTGAGCAAAGCATCCGGGAAGCTGCGGAAGGCGCGCTGAACGAAGCAGGCCTGCGGGTTCATGACATCTCGCATACCTATTTCGGGCTGGCTGGCGCAGATCGGGAAGCAGATTACCGTATCCTGCATCCTTTGGTCCAGAGAATCGGTTTCACCCAGAATTATTCGATCAATTGCGATACGATGATTGGCCTGCGTGCAGGCACCAACCACCCTTATGGTGTCGCTCTGATCTGCGGAACAGGAACCAACTCCGCTGGACGAAATCCTGCGGGGGAGCATGTCCAGGTAGGCGGATTTGATTACATGTACGGTGATTTTGGCGGAGGCGGTTCCCTCAATATTGAGGTGTTCCGCTCCGTCATCCGCTCATGGGATGGCCGTGAGCAAACGACGCTACTGACGCCGCTTCTGCTTACCTTCCTCGGATATGACAACGTCAGCGATATGTTTGAAGACTTTCAGGATCACGGGAAGCATGTGCCCGTACATGCGGCGAAGCTGCTGTTTGAAGCGGCGGCGGAAAATGATACCGTAGCCCTTGAGATTCTGACCCGTCAAGGTGTAGAGCTCGGCAAATCAGCGGTGGCAGTTATCCATAGGCTTGGCATGGAGAAGGATACGTTCGACGTCGTGCTGGCAGGAAGTCTGCTAACACGGGGAGACCGCGGCTGGATCCGAAGCAAGGTTGAACAGGCAGTTGCTGCAGCCGCTCCGAATGCAGCCGTCGTCACGCTGTCTACAGAGCCGGTTGTCGGCGCCGTATGGTCAGCCATGGAAGCAGACGGACATTCAATAAGCCGGGAAGTGTATGACAAAATGCGGACCTTCCGTGACTTTGAACATATTAAACAAACAACAAGATAATCCCATATATATAAATTCAATTCTTTCAAGACTGGAGCGTGCAGAAATGACAAATGAACAAGGACTCAAAATAGCAGTAATCGGCGGCGGATCTTCCTATACTCCGGAACTCGTTGAGGGATTCATCCTTCACTATGCCGAGCTCCCGGTACGTGAGCTGTGGCTGGTGGATATTGAGCCAGGGCAGCGCAAATTGAATATTGTCGGCAACTTGGCCAAGCGTATGGTCGAGAAATCCGGTCTTCCCATTGAAGTCCATCTGACCTTGGATCGCCGCGAGGCGATTAAAGATGCAGACTTTGTCAGCACCCAAATGCGGGTAGGTATGCTGGATGCGCGCGGCCGCGACGAATCCATTCCTCTGAAATATGGTGTGATCGGCCAGGAAACCACCGGTCCCGGGGGCATGATGAAAGCACTTCGGACGATCCCGGTCCTGCTCGACATCTGCCGCGATATTGAAGAGCTTGCCCCAAACGCCTGGCTGCTGAACTTCACGAATCCTGCGGGCATGGTTACGGAAGCCATCCTGAAATATTCCAATGTAAAAAGCATCGGCCTTTGCAATGCGCCCATCGGCTTGATTAAACAAACATCAGCCAAATACGATGTAGAAGCGGACCGCATTTATGCTGAATTCGTTGGCCTGAACCATCTGCACTGGATTACACGCATTGATGTGAATGGTGAAGACAAGCTGGATGAAATGCTCGCTGATACCGCTGGCTACAGCGCGAAGAACGTGCCTGCACGGGAATGGAATCCGGAATTCCTTCAGTCCCTGCACGCTCTTCCCTCCTACTACCTGAAATACTTCTATATGACCGATGCCATGCTCGAAGAGCAGCTGGAATCCTTCCAAAAAGGCGGCAATCGCGCGGAAGTGGTGAAGCGTGTTGAGGAAGAGCTGTTCGAGCTGTATAACGATCCGGAACTGAAGGATAAGCCAAAGCAGCTGGAACAACGCGGCGGAGCCTTCTATTCTGAAGCAGCCGTGAATCTGATGCGCTCACTGTACAATGGTTCGAATGACATCCAAACCCTGAACGTCGCCAACCAAGGCATTATTGACTTCCTGCCGGATGATGCGAGCATTGAAGTCAACTGTGTAGTCACCAAAACCGGCCCGCTGCCGCTTCCATTGACCAAGGTCCCTCCGATGGCTGTAGGTCTGATCCATGCGGTTAAAACCTATGAGCGTCTCGCCATTGATGCCGCTGTAACCGGTGATCGCGGTCTGGCAATCCAGGCATTGGCCCATCATCCACTGGTTCCGTCCGTGGAAGTGGCGATCCGGATGCTGGATGAAATGCTGGAAGCGAACAAGGAATATTTGCCGCAGTTCTTTAAAGAAACGACAGCTAATGCATAAATGACGGAATTATATATGATTTCCTGAATGAAACCGCCCTGCCCAGGATGAACCGGAGCAGGGCGGTTGTTGTTTTGTGCTTTCCCTCGGAATCATTGTGCAGAATATCTCTACTTCAGTTGTCCGAACAAATCATTAAATACTTCACTCATCGTAGGGTGCGTGAAGATTTGGTCTCTCAGGAATGTATATTTTTGCCCGGTTTGCATGAATATTTGAACGATATTAATGATTTCGCTTGATTCTGTGCAAAAGAGCGTACATCCCAAAATCTGATCCGTCTTGGCATCGATGACTGCCTTTAAAACGCCTTGTGTCTCTTTCATTAATCTGGCTCGGGGACTGGCTGCGACAGGCATTTTCGCTATCTTAATCTCATATCCCTGTTCCCTTGCCTCATCCTCTGACAAACCTACCCGCGATAATGGAGGATCGATAAATACCGAGTAAGGAATATTCACCCGGTCCTTCGTGGAGCGTTGCCCAGCGCCAAATAGTTGATCCTTTATGATTCGATAATCATCCAACGAAACATAAGTAAACTGTGGCCCGCCCTTCACATCACCAATTGCCCAAATATGAGGAATGTTCGTCTTCAGATATTCATCCACTTGAATGGCTCCCTTTTCATTAACCGCAATGCCTGCATGAGCCAGATTCAATTCTTCCGTATTTGGCCTTCTGCCTGTCGCCAGCAGAATTGCATCCGCCTCTAACGATTCAGGTTGATCCGCACCACTACGTGAGTAAATAACCTGTGCGCCATCCGGTTGCTTATCTTGGACAGATTGAACTTGTGCACCGGATATATACCGTATCCCCTTACCCTCAAGCGTTTTTAGGACCTCTTTGGCAATATCGCGGTCTTCACGCTTCAAAAATGCCTCTGCCCCATCGAGCACAGTCACGTCTGATCCGTAATTAGCATACATCGATGCAAATTCCAGGCCGATATATCCTCCGCCGATGATGACAAGACGTTTGGGAAGATCCGTTTTATCCATCAACGTCGTGCTGTTATATACGTATTTGCTTGCATGGATTCCCTGAATACTCGGAACCATCGGAGTTGCTCCTGTATTAATAAAAATCCGCGCCGCGGTAAGCAGAACGGTTTCCTCCTTCATTGCCACCTTTATTTCATGTGAGGAGACAAAGCTTGCTTTGCCTGTAAAAACAGTGATTCCTTCTTTATCGCTCAGATTGTGATAGTTTTTAGATCGTAAAAAGGATACCAGTTCGTTCTTCTCTGAAATGGCTTGTGTATAGTAAGCATTCTGATCCTCAAAGGAGTTTGGATTCATGAAGGCTGCATACTTGGACTGATACGCAAGCGATTTGGATGGAATACATGCGATGTTAATGCAGGTTCCTCCGTACATTTTATCGGACTGCTCGATCATCGCAACCTTCCACCCTTGTCCCTCCATCTCAACCGCCAGTGTTTTTCCACCCTTGCCAAAGCCAATAATAATGGCGTCATAATTGTTATTCATCTCATTCTCTCCTTTCCCGTAGCTTTTCCAAAAATCCACTTTCCCATCAGGATGTCCATTGATATCAATTACCCAAACAAAAAGAAGTGTAACTATAAAAGTTACACTTCTAATTTAAGGAAATATATTTTCCGGCCATGTTTACTTCTCTATTTTCCTGTTAACTGCTCTTGTTGTGAATGCCAGAAACTTCTGTCGTCAGCACTCTGCTTCTGGCACTGCGGACCAGCAGCAGATAGCAAAGCACGGAAAATACGTCCGCACCAGCGATCACGATGCCCATCGGAAGCGCTGATGTGCTGCCGCCGATGCCGACTAGAGGACTGACAATGCCGCCGAAAATGTATGATAAAAGTCCGAGCAGTGCCGATGCGCTGCCTGCCGCATGCCCATAATTCTGCAAAGCCAGCGAGGAGCCCGCGGTACCCACAATACCAACGCAGGAGACAACAATAAAGAGCGGTGGCAGGATTGCTGCAAGCGGCGCTTTGGCTGTCAGCAGAATTAGGAGAGACAGGCCTCCGATCGTTGCCAGGGTAATACCTGTCACCAGCAGTTTCTTTTCGTTGACCCGTCCGGCCAGTCGACCTGTGATCTGTCCAGCAATAATAATGCCAAGCCCGTTCATAGCGAAAATCAGACTGAACATTTGCGGGCTCACCCCGTAAATTTTTTGAAGCACAAACGGCGATCCCGAAATATAGGCAAACATCGCTGCAGAAATAAATCCCGAGCTTAATGCAAGGCCCATAAATTTACGATCTTTCAGCAGTACACCAAATGTCTTGAGCGTGTTCTTCATGCCGCCGCTGGAGCGTTTATCTGGTTTAAGCGTCTCGGGTAATCCAAAAAGTACCGATAAAAGCATTACGATGCCAATCGCCGCAAGCACGATAAAGACGCCGCGCCAGGATGTCACTTGCAGCAGCTGACCGCCCACAATCGGAGACAAAATTGGTGCTGCACCATTTACCAGCATCAGCATAGAGAAAAACTTGGTCAGCTCCGAGCCGGAATACATATCTCTGACAATCGCGCGCGAGATGACGATCCCAGCGGACCCTGCAATCCCTTGAATAAAACGCAAAAGTATCAGCATCTCAATCGATGTGCTAAATGCGCATAATAAAGATGAAACGCCGTAAACCACCATGCCGATCAGCAGTGGAATGCGCCGTCCGCGAACATCACTGAACGGCCCAGCGAGCAATTGGCCCACCGAAAGTCCAATCAAACAGGAAGTCAGGCTGAGCTGTGTCAGCGAGGTTGTCGTATGCATCGTATCCGCGAGGCTTGGCAGCGCAGGCAAATACATATCCAGCGAAAATGGACCGAAGGCAGATAGCGCCCCAAGAACGATAATCATCCAAAGCCGGCTTGTGCTGGGCCGTACAGGCTGCTCTTCCTGAACCCCGTCCCTGCTTTGGATACCTTGCGTTTGTTTATTCATAACGAGTAAGTGTTCCCCCTTATAACCATTACAGCATGAGTTCTGCCAATGTTTCATGCCACCGCCGGAGGACGGACTCCTCTTCCTTCAGATCAATCTGAATCCCGGTGGTAATATTGGCATATTGCGCCACATCTGATCTGACAGCCACAATATCTGCCTCGAACCGTTCGCGCGGATGTTTGGCTGCAGGCAGAACCGGCAACCGTTTCAGCGAAAGCTTGATATAATGCGCTGCTCCAGCGTAAACAAACGCCAGAGTCGCCTTTTCCGTACGAATCAGGTTACGCGTGGTTGTCGTACCGGACCACATGGCCAATCTCACCCGCTTGGAGTCCAAAGCAATTATTTCACCTGCACTGATCATGGCCGTATGTGGCCATTCTTCTTCCGTGACGGTCATCAGCATCAAGGCTTCATGCTGTTTGGTCTCGAGGTCCTTACCGTTCAGCAGCTCATATAGTTCCGCGGAAAGCTCCTGGCTTGGCGACTGTTCCATAGAATCGAGTCCCTCCTCCTCTTGTATTTTCATTCTATTGTAGCTCATTTCACGCTTGAAAAAGAACCCTAAAATTTTTCATATGGCGGTGTTTGCTGGATGATCTCCCCCCAGATGGCAATCAACGCCTGAACTTATTTTCTTTCAAATACTACATATGCTAGACTCAGATTATTGAAAAATATGTAAAATCCATTCTAAAGAGGTGCAACATTATTGAAATATTCCGATACTTCTTACGAAACCGAGAGACTTAGGATAAGACCCTTAAAAGTAGAAGATTACTTAGCTTGGCTTACTGGATACAACAATAGACTAACGTCCCAGCACAGACATGATGAAGGTAACCGGGATATGAATGAATGTTCCATGGAATGGTATATGAGTTTGATACAACAGCATCAAGAGCTAGCACGGAATGACAAAGTTTATGCTTACGGGCTATTTTTAAAGGATGAAGGGTCACATGTGGGGATGATCGACTTCATGACACTGATAAGAGATGAATTCCAATGGGGATGTATTGGATACACGATTCATAATCAATATTGGCGCAATGGTTATGGTAAAGAGGCAGTACTTAAAGCGCTGGACATTGCCTCCAATGATTTGAAATTCCACCGTATTGAGGCGCACATTAATGTTGATAATGAAGCCTCCATCCGACTCGCACAAAGCACAGGACTGGAATATGAGTGTACCCGCAAAGGATTTATTTACGAATTTGGCGATTGGACGGACAATCTTATCTACTATAAAAATCTGATATAACGGCTGAGGGGTACATCAGAAACAGCCCGACCGAAAGTATCCGGCCAGGCTGGTATTTCAGGCAAATCTTAATGCAAATAGCCCCGTTCGACTTCATTCAGCACTTTTCTGGCATGCTCCACCCAAAATTCATCCAGGGGCGCATCATCGTCAAGCGGTGGCTGAAACTGGTCGAATAGGGCACCCATTAAATGCGGGGTGGCATGCTTGTCCGTACCCGTGTTGTAGATATATTTGAATACGAACGGGCGTCCCAGCTTGACGGTTGCATGGCATCCGCCGCATTCTCCATCCAGGTTCCCCTTGGTCACGTGGAAAGGAATCCGCAGCCATACCATCCGTTCCTGATCGAGCCGTTTGTCCAGATAGCCGTGTTTGTAGTCCCAGTTCCCGGCTAGCGTAAAATCATGCGTGCATAAGTAGCCATCGATATTTACAAAGCGGTCTTCGATATTTTCGAGTCTTGACTCCAGATTGATCATTTAAGTTCGCCCACCTTGCTGTTTTTAATCTAAGGATGGACGGGAATGGTTCGCTTTATACGAAAAGGTGACATGAACAGAAAAAAAGCACCGGACCGATAGGGCCCGATGCTCTTTGTGCTGCTGCAAAGTTAGATGGTTTGACACATAATTATTTCTCGGCGACGGCTTTAACTTCTACCGAAGCAGACAAGGCTTGTTTTTTATCCCCATTTGCGAGTACGTAAATGTAGTAATTTTTCGACGGTGTGATTTTATCTCCATTAAAATCCTTTTCGTCTGCGTTGAAGGTAATCGGAGTTTCATCATTACTAGCCGTTCTTAACGTCTTTATTTTTTTGGCCACGGCGTCAAACGAGATTTTGCTGGATGAGAGAAATACGGAATAGGACTGACCTTCCGCTTTCGTAAAAGTAACCTCAAGAGCCCCGTCCTTATTCCATGACGCCTTCACGTCCGTAGGTGCGCCGGCACTGTTGTTTTTCAGAGTGACCGTCTTCGTACTTGCCAGGCTGCTCGTTCCGGACTTGGCAACAGACAGGACATATACCTTATAATCCATATCTTCAACGATTTTACTTCCATCTGAATCCGTTGCGTTTTGGGGGAGCGCCTGATCGAAATTACTGCCTGTGTCTGCACGTGCTGCGCTGTTCGCCTTGTTTGCTGCTTTAAGATCAAAGCTGCCCGCAATACTTCCCTTTACAACAAATATTTTATACTCTTGAATATTGCTTTCATCCTTTGCCTTTACAAAAGATACCTGAATGTCTCTAGCATCATGTTGATCATCAACATCAACTGCACTCAAATTACTTACCAGAGGTGCGGTTGTATCTAATTTAATATCACCGGAAGCATCCGAGAGAGCATACGTACCGTGGTTACTAACGGAAAGGACATACACTTTATAGGAAACATCACTTGTAATTGCATCTCCATCGGTATCTCTGGAATCAGCGTCCAGCGTCCTTGTATAGCTGTTGTTATTGTTTTTGCCAACGACCGTATAATTGGAACCACCTATATTGCTTGCAACTGTTTCATTAAATTTTCCTGCTTTCGAGGATTTCACCACCATAACCCGGTAATGCTGAATATCCGAATCGTTGTCAGCACGGTTAAACGTTACCTGCAGATCGCGGCCATCATTATTGTCTCCTACATCCTGAGCACTGACATTCTTCGCTGCTCCCACTGCATAGCTTTGCGACAAAGTAATGCCAGTTGATGGGGATGATAGCGCATTGTTGAAGCCGTTTGCTCCTACCGATAGCACAAACACCCGGTATTTAACGTTGTTTTTGATCGCCTGGCCGTTTATATCCTTCGCGCTGGAAGAGAGGGTCTTGGTGATGCTTTGTTTGCTTCCGGCATCCGTAATACGGGTATAGCTGCCGCTTGGCACGGCATTGGCCGAGGTCAGATCGAAATAAGGGTAATCAGACTCTTTGACAACCATGATTCTGTATTCATTAATGTTATAATCTTCTTTCGCACGCGTAAACGTAACTTCCATATCGCTTCCGTTATTATTATCGTCGATATCTCTGGCCGTTACATTGGCAGCCGGATATACACTTGTGTTGCCGGTCAGCGTAATGGCTGAAGAGTAGCTCGACAATGCATTCGTACTGTATGAACCTACAGCGAGTACAAAGACCCGGTAGCTGACGTTATTACGGATGGATTGACCATTCACGTCTCTTGCGCCCGAGGAAAGAGTTTGGGTAATGGTATTTCCCGCTTTATTTACGGAAGTGTAATTGGAGCTGGATACGGCATTGGCTTGCGCCAAATCGAAATAATTAGCATCCGCAGCCTTCACAACCATAATCCGGTAGCCGTACAGATTGCTTTCATCCGCCGCCCGTGTAAACGAAACACGAAGATCACGGCCATCCCCATAATCTGAGACATCGGCAACGTTCACGTTCGTCGGTGCATATACATCCGTATTTCCGTATAACACAATGGAAGAGGAAGATGACGAGAGCGAATAGCTACCCGAGTAACTTCCGGTTCCTACGGCCATGACGAAGACGCGATAGGCCACACCCGGGTTGATCAGCGATCCATCCACATCTCTGGCTCCACTCGACAAGGTTTGATTAATATTGTACCCTGTCTTGCTGACCACCGTGTAATAAGAACTGGACACACTGCTTGCTTCTGACAGATTGAAGCTGTTTGCTCTGCTGTCCTTGACCACAAAAATACGGTAAGAACCGATCCGGGACTCATCGGATGATTTGTTGAACCGCACCATCAGATCGCGTCCGTCCCCGTAGTTGCTGACATCCTCTACTTTGGTAATAACCGGTGCCGCAATCGCGCTGGCAGTCAGCGTAAATGCGGATGATGCGGAGGAGAGCTGGGATGTTGCATTGCTGCCGTTAGCAACAGAAAGGATAAAGACGGTATAGGAAACGCCGTTTTTAATATATTCACCGGAAGTATCTCTTGTTGTTGAATTTAATGTTGAAGTTACTGTCGTACTGCTCGACTTGCTGACTGTCGTATAGTTAGAGCTTGCTACCGCATTGGCAGAATTGAGACCAAAGCTGCCTGCATCCTTGGTCTTCACGACCATGACACGGTAGTTCTGAATGTTGCTTGTATTTTGAGGCTGGTTAAAGCTGACCGAAATATCCCGGCCGTCGCCATAATCATTGATATCGCTCGCTTTTACGCTGGAAACCGAGCTCACCGGTGAAGCTGTTGTCAATGTGACCGTTGGTGATACGCCGGATAAAGAACTGGATCCTCTTTTGCCGACTGTGAGTACATAGACGCTATATGATTGATTAGCCTTCAACACATCACCGTTCACATCCTTCGACTGTGCCGACAATGTTACGAGCGGATCATATCCGGACGGCTGCACCGATGTGTAAGATCCGGTAGAAAGAGCCTGGGACAGTGTAAAGCCATATGCATTAGAGGACTTGACTACCATAACACGGTATTCGCTGATATCCGATTCCCGCTGCACTTTTGGAAAGCTTACCTCCAGGTCGCGACCATCGCCGTTTTTGCCTACGACACGTGCGGATACGTAAGAAACGGAGCCAACCGTTGTATCCGAGGTCATGATACTTACGGTCTGCGCGGCCTGATTCCAGTTCACTTCAGCGCCAAGCGTTTCGCTCACGAAGCGGACCGGGACCATCGTGGTTCCCGACAGATTTTGAGCAGGTACATCCAGCGCGATCCTTTGATTGTTGACCGTTGCCGTCTGCGCTCCTATTTTGAGTACGATCGTAATATCATCTCGGGTTGCGGTTACCGTACTGGTCTTCTGGTTCCACGACACCTTTGCATCAAACGCTTCGAAAATCGCCCGCATTGGCAGCATCGTTCTGCCTTTGACCATGGTGGGCGCCTGCAGCGGATTCAGTTTGACTCCGTCCACATACACACTAATTTTTTGGGCGGCTGCTCCCTGCACCTGCGCAGGCTGCAGAGAAAATGAAACAACCATCAGTACCGCCACAAGCATAACCCAAAGCTTTTTCACGGTTCTCCTCCTCTATCTTTCTTATATAATTAGCTACACTTATTTGACGAGCGAAGTGCCAGAAATGTTTTCCATTTTTAAAAAAATATATAGGTTCTATACATTAAAAAGGCGTCTTCGACGAACCTTTTCAGATTTAGACCTTTTTCGAGGTGCAATTAAAAAAAAGCACCGCCTTGTAGGCAGTGCTTTTTGCTTTTATGATTTGTTTTTTTGCAGCTTGATCAGCTCATTAAAGGTTAGAATGATGGACCAGATCACCAGGATGAAGCCTATAAATTGCAGAAGGTAGATGAGATAAGGTTCAATTTTGGTAACGGATCCAAAAAAGGACTTAAAGAGGGACAAAGGCTCCTCTGATGACAGCTGCATTAACATAAATCCGATGATAAAGCTGATTAGTAACGTTATTTTTTTCTCCAATGATTGTTGCCTCCCTGCCATGCGCAGCACGTTATATGTTCCAATATAACTTACATGGTATATATTGTCTATTGCCTCACAAAAATGAAAAATACGCTAAATTACGGCATAGTTCGCCCTAAAACGCAAAAAAAGACCAAGCAAATCCGCTCAGGTAAAGAGGAGATTTGTCGGTCCCGATACCTTATTTATTGATGACTGCCCGATGGGACAGGACTGCTCTTGAGCGGTATAAAATGCTTTTCAGGTATAAAAAAGGGCTCCCGATCCACAATATCTGAAGGGTTATACCCTCGGCAGTCCATTTCACATGCTGAAAGGCCGGTGCTCCATTTGGCTCTAAATTTCTCTGCGCTGGCCAGGGAGGATCGTTTGTAATCCATGCGGTTGGATGTGAAGGTGCCCTGTCCTTCATGGTGTATGAAAATATCCTGGGCTACCCATAGACGTTTGCCGCTAATACGGGTGCGAATGGAAAAGTCATCATCCTCATAGTTCCCGGGGAAAAACCTCTCATCGAAACCGCCGATCCGGTCCAGCAGACTCCGGTGAAAAAGCATGCAAAAGCCGATCAGCTTGTGCGAGTAAAATCCGGAGCCGGCTAAATCCTGCTGTCGCTGAAGGGCATAGGCATTCAAATTTTCCGAAGCTGGCCATTCAGTCACAGGGATCCTTTGAATAGGAGCGACGTTATTGGAAACCGGCCCTACGATGCCGATGTTTGAATCACGTAAAAGTGCGGCGTACAGCCCGGAAAGCCAGTTCGGCGTGACTACTGTATCATTGTTCAGAAGCAGGATATAATCACCCGTTGCTTCTAACATCCCCTGGTTGGTGCCTGCGGCGAATCCCTTGTTTTCCTCGTTCAAAATCAGCTTCACACCCGCCATGGATCTCCAGTATTCCAGCGTGCCGTCTGTTGAGCCGTTATCCACCACAATCCATTCCAGAGGCTCCGTAGTATGGGAAAGTACGCTCTCTACACACCGCCGCGTCATATCCAGACCGTTGCGGGTAAGCATGACTACTGAGGTTAATGGCATATGTACATCTCCTTTTTGGCCGGGAAGGCGTAAACGCCAGCTTACAGACCCGACGTACTTAATATATACGGCAGTACCCGGGCTGCCGGAGATTCTGCAGGCATAATGATTCCAAGACCATTACTTGAGTGCAGTTGGTGCCATATTAAATCAAACTCTGTTTCCTGCAGGAAATCCTCGATGGCCGTCAAGACCCCATTGCGCTCACCATGCTCAAGTACAGCGTTGCTGACCACATAATTGAAGCCCCCTATAGGCAAGAGCCGGGGATTCCCGGGTACCAATCCCTGTTTGGCGTAAGGCTGCCGATAATCGGGCGGAATGTTGTCTGGAAAATAGTACATATCCCGCCGTCCATAAGGCCATTCGGTATCATGCAGCAGGACTACCGGAAAGGCTCCCGCCGACTTGGCCATATTCTCGACCTGCTTCAATTCATGGTAAACGGTATACCAGTTGTGGTCCCCGTCAATGAGGATCATGTCATAGGATTCAAGCTTTGGGAGCGCCTGAAGACTGAATTCCCGGAGCATATGAAAGGCTTCTCCGTAATAATCCTTCAGGAGTTCCACATCGAACTGCGGAGCCGGATCAATCACCGTGCACCTGGCTTCGGCATGCTGACAGTAATCCAGAAGCTTAAATGTGTTCAGGCCTGTCAGTGAGCCAATTTCAACGATGTTTGTCGGTTGTGCCGCGATCATAATTGGTTTAATGGCCTTTTCCCAAAAGCGGTGCATATTCATCCTCCTAACCTTAAATATGCTCTATCCCCCAATTTATGTCGTTGACAGATCGTTCATACGCGACTCGGGGAATTAGATAGGATTTGGCGTATGCCTACTGAAGCCAGAGGGAATGTATTTCATGCGTTATAAGGAAGCGGAATCAAGGCCATTATGTTCTCTTCCTTAATAATAGAACACCTCTCCCCTGCAGATTTATTGTGCAGGTCGTGGAGAGGTGTTATGGAGTTAAGCGCTATAAAACTAAGGCATCAGGTAATCGTCAAACCACCGCTTGCGTATCCAGCTGCTGTGTTCAACAGCGTTAAACCGGCCGCTGTTGCTGAAAATACCAGCAGAAGACGGGTCGATGGAGTAACGGCAATACTCAGGCCAGTCGTTATGCCTGATGCAACGGTGCCTAATGCAAGAACACCTGTTAAGGCTGGTGCTAGCGTAACTGTAGCCCCTGGTATGGCTGTGAATGTATTGTCAGGCGTAGGCGAGCTGTACAGCTGCGCCGTAATCGTAATGGTCGATCCAACAAGATTCAATGCTGCCGTGGTGCTGAAGTAAGCGGCAAGTGAAGTAATTGTACCTGCACGCGGCATGGAAAATGCAAAGTTAAGCAGCGTTCCTGCAGCGCCGGTCAAATCGATGGTGTTGGCCAGAGCGAGCACAGTAGCACCCGAGTTACCGAAGCCCACAAGTCCAACAGTACCGGCCAATCCGCCTGCAATCGTCGTCAATGCTACCGGCAGGCCGGACGCAAAAGGAATGACTGCCCCTGACCCCGTGGCTCCTGTACTTCCGGTTGCGCCTGTTGCACCCGTTGCTCCGGTGGCTCCCGTATCGCCTGTCGCACCCGTTGCTCCGGTGGCTCCCGTATCGCCTGTCGCACCTGTTGCTCCGGTAGCTCCCGTATCACCTGTCGCACCTGTTGCTCCGGTGGCTCCCGTATCGCCTGTCGCACCTGTTGCTCCGGTGGCTCCCGTATCGCCTGTCGCACCCGTTGCTCCGGTGGCTCCTGTATCGCCTGTCGCACCTGTTGCTCCGGTGGCTCCCGTATCGCCTGTCGCACCCGTTGCTCCGGTTGCTCCCGTATCACCTGTCGCACCCGTTGCTCCGGTGGCTCCCGTATCGCCTGTCGCACCTGTTGCTCCGGTTGCTCCCGTATCGCCTGTCGCACCTGTTGCTCCGGTGGCTCCCGTATCGCCTGTCGCACCCGTTGCTCCGGTGGCTCCCGTATCGCCTGTCGCACCTGTTGCTCCGGTGGCTCCCGTATCGCCTGTCGCACCTGTTGCTCCGGTGACGCCTGTATCGCCTGTTGCTCCCGTTGCTCCGGTAGCTCCCGTATCGCCTGTTGCTCCCGTTGCTCCGGTAGCTCCCGTATCGCCTGTCGCACCTGTTGCTCCGGTGACGCCTGTCGCTCCCGTGGCTCCTGTTGCTCCCGTGGCACCCGTCGTGCCCGTTGCTCCGGTAGCTCCGGTTGCTCCAGTAGATCCTGTTGAACCCGACGCTGCCAGCAGGGTATAATCCGGCGAACTTCCAGGGACTCCCCCTGGGGATGCTACGTTCGCTAAGTAAGTGCTGCCATTATAAGTAACGACTTGACCCTGCGGATAACCCGGAATTTGGGCAGGATCAAAAGGAACCACTCCGTTCAATCCCACTCCTGTTGCACCTGTAGGTCCCGCCAGACCGGCTGCTCCCGTTGTGCCTGTTGCCCCTACGGTACCGGCCGCTGCCAGCAGAGTATAATCCGGCGAACTTCCAGGGACTCCTCCTGGAGAAGCTGCATTCGCTAAGTAAGTGCTGCCCTCATAAGTGACGACTTGACCCTGCGGATAACCCGGACTTTGAGCCGGATCAAAAGGAACCACTCCGTTTAATCCCACTCCTGTAGCACCTGTAGCACCTGTCGGTCCTGCCGGACCCGCTGCTCCGGTTGGGCCTGCGGCGCCAGCTGGTCCGGCAGGACCGGTATTACCAACGGTTCCTGGAGCACCATTTAATCCCGGCGGCCCTTGAGGTCCTGCCGGACCGATTGGTCCCTGAGATCCGGGAGGGCCCTGCGTTCCGGATGTTCCCAGTGAAACCGAAGGCAGTATGTCAGAAATTGTACGCTGGATTTGCCGGATCAGCTCGACCATCGTGTCTTTAATAACCGGCTTCACTCTGAGCAATAATACCGTAGATAGCAAATCATCGAGATTTTCCTGCAAATTGATAAGCAGTCCTACCCCGGAAGCCGGTACCGCCTCGCACATCGTAATGGCAAGCTCAAGTGCCGACTGAAGGAGCGCCTTATCCCGGACAGGGAATTCGGAGTCAGTGACAAAAATCTGCAATCTCCTGAGTACATCCTTCAAGGCAGATACCGATGCCGTGTCCTGTCTGAGCAGGGCTGGCGGAACCGTCTGCAGCAAGCGTGATAAAAGCCCGATTAACTGTTCCGTCTGCTGTGCGGTAATGGGAATCACGCCAGTTTCGTCTCCGTCCGGCCCCAATTCTCTCCTATCTTCGTTTTCATTAATACTCATCCTTCTATCCTCCTTCGTGATTCATTGCAGCATAGATCCGTATCCTTGTTTTTAATGCGGTGAAATCAGGCTGTCCGAACGCCATGGTCTCTTTCTGCGGTCTGCTTTCCGATTTAACGTCATACAAATGAATGACTGAAATCGTTCGAGACGCCCAATTCGCACCCAATACCTAATGTATTCATGATATTTGTACCACTTACTAGGTTCTGGGAATTATTCTCATTTAAAAGATTTATCCTGCCAAGGAGTGATAAAAAAATGATAAGTATCAGCTTGTGCATGATCGTCAAAAACGAAGAAAACTCTCTGGAGCGCTGTCTTTCTTCGGTACATAAAGCTGTCGACCAGATTATCATCGTCGATACCGGCTCCACGGATAACACCAAACAGATTGCCCGCAAGTTCACCCGCCATGTTCTTGATTTCGAGTGGATTGATGATTTCGCAGCCGCACGCAATTATGCTTTCAGCCAAGCAGATCAGGATTATATTCTGTGGCTCGACGCGGATGATGTTCTCATGGAAGAGGATCTTTCCAAACTGCTTGCTCTCAAAAGCGATTTGAAGCCTGATACCGATTCTGTCACCATGAAATATCATCTGGCTTTTGATGAGCATGCCAACGTGGTATCCAGTCTGCGGCGCAACCGTCTTGTGAAAAGAAGCAATCAGTTCCGCTGGATCGGAGCCGTTCATGAATACCTTGAAGTCGGAGGACAAATCATCGACAGTGATATTGCCGTGACTCATTGCGGTGATGACCGCGACAGCGACCGGAATCTGAAAATATATATGAAGAGACAATCCAAAGGGGATATCTTCTCACCAAGGGATGTCTACTATTTTGCCAATGAACTAAAGGATCACCGTTATTTCGAAATGGCAGCTGTCTATTATCAGAAGTTTTTGGATGATGGAAAAGGATGGATCGAAGACAATATTGCAGCCTGCGGCAAGCTTGCTGATTGCTATCATGAGCTGGGGGACAGTTCCAAGGAGCTTGCCTGTACCCTGAAGTCATTTGAATACGGACCGCCCCGCCCTGAATTTTGCTGCCGCATGGGGTACTACTTTATGCAAAAAAGTGATTACAGCACAGCCGCATTCTGGTATAAGCAAGCGGTCGAGAACCCTGCACCCGACACCAGCTGGGGCATGCAAAACTTAAGCTGCTCCACCTGGCTGCCTCATCTGCAGCTTTGCGTTTGCTACGACAGGCTCGGATTTCATGAACTCGCTTACCGGCATAATGAAGCTGCAAGGCATTTCCAGCCGGAACACTCCGCGGTCATAAGCAACAAGGCATATCTTGAGGAAAAGCTCGGAATTGTTCATGAGTCCGGCACAACAGCCGTTTCCGGCGTTTAAATTCTTCAAAGGATATAAATACGTATTCACAGCGGTTGATCGAGGCAATATATGAAAAACAGGGCATCGCTTAAGCGATGCCCTGTTTTGCTTTAATGATTTAAGTGTAATTACGGCATCCGTGACAGAAACGGAGCCAGGTCTACTTGAAGAGCAGCTGCCAGACGTTTGCCCAGCTCCTCATCCGCACGGTAAAAGTTGCAGATGGCAAGAAGTTTGGTCTGCTCTGCGACATGCTCCAGATCGGCAGCCAGATTGCTGACCAGCTGTGCTTGAACCTCTGGAGTATATTGGCGGAACACTTGGCCAGCCTGGCCAAAATCATTCGGTTTGTTGATCTTTTCCCGGGAGACCATGCCTTGAATAGGCTGCGGCACATCCTGGTAAGCCGGATCTTCTTTCGGCGTATGCTGATAGCGGTTCGGTTCATAGTTAATCCGGTCCGTCTGCTGTTTGAACGGCATAGCTCCATCACGCTGATTGTTGCTTACCTGCGCAAACGGGCAATTGATCGGAAGCTGCAGATAGTTGGGTCCAATGCGGTGACGCTGGGTATCAGAGTAGGAGAACAATCGTCCCTGCAGCATCTTATCCTCCGAAGGCTCGATGCCTGGTACAAGCACACCCGGATTGAAACCAACAGACTCTGTTTCCGCAAAAATATTTTCCGGATTCCGGTTCAACGTCATCGTTCCCACCAGTTGGTAAGGAACATCCTCTTCGAACCAGTCCTTCGTTGAATCCAGCGGATTGAAATCGAAGCTGTCCAGATCGGCAGGATCCAGCACCTGCACATACAGATCCCACTCCGGATAATCCCCGCGCTCAATCGCTTCATACAAATCACGGCTGGCATGGTTGAAGTCGTTCGCTTGAATGGCCGAAGCTTCGGCCCCGCTCAAATTTTTCACACCCTGTTTCGGAACCCAGCGCAGCTTCACGTACACCATATTGCCGAACTGGTTGATCCATTTGTAAGCATGGACGCTCGATCCGCGCATCTGGCGGTAGTTCGCCGGAATGCCTTCATCCGTGAACAGATGCACCATCATGTTCGTTGATTCGGGAGTTAGCGACATAAAATCCCAGTAACGGTCTGAATCTTGAATATTCGTGCGTGGATCAGGCTTGAGAGAATGGACCATATCCGGAAATTTCATCGCGTCACGGATAAAGAATACCGGAAGGTTATTCCCAACGAAATCATAGTTACCTTCCTCCGTATAAAACTTAACCGCGAATCCGCGTGGATCCCGCAGCGTCTCCGGAGAATGCTGTCCGTGAATAACCGTGGAAAAACGGGCAAATACGGGCGTTTCCAACCCTTCGTTTTGCAAAAATGCCGCCTTTGTATAACGCTTCATGCTGTTTGTCAGCTTGAAAACACCATGCGCTCCGGCACCGCGAGCGTGAACAACACGTTCCGGTACACGTTCACGGTCAAAATGCGCCAGCTTCTCCAGAAGCTGATAGTCCTCCAGCAGTGTGGGTCCATTTTGTCCTGCCGTTCTTGAATTTTGATTATCCCCGATTGGAACGCCCTGATTTGTTGTGAGTTTTTCCATAATCATGTCTCTCCCTCATATATATTTAAATTAGAACAATTCTAAATAACTAACCGATGTGGTTTATTGTAACGTAAGCAATAATGAAAATCAATATTAAATTATAATTATTATAATCTGGTAAATTATATGTCCAACACCGCAATGTTATGCCGAAATAATCACGTCCATATGAAAAGGCCCTGCACTCCATTTAGTGAAAAAGGATGTACCATGTATAATAAATGTGAAGAAAGCGGCTTTCATTCCATAAAACGATGTAGGAGCTATTGGCATGTATAAAATATTAATCGTTGAAGACGATCCCAAAATTGCAGACTTGCTGAAGTCTCATATTGAAAAATACGGAGATATTGGCATTGTTATTCATGATTTTGATCACGTGTTGGAACAATTTGAAAAGCATACGCCTCATATTGTTCTTCTGGATATTAATCTCCCGAGCTTTGACGGGTATTACTGGTGCCGCCAGATCCGGCAGACCTCGACCTGCCCGATTATTTTCATCTCCGCTCGCAGCGAGAAAATGGATCAGGTTATGGCACTGGAGAACGGTGCCGACGACTTTATCACCAAGCCTTTTTACTATGAAATTGTGATGGCCAAAATTCGCAGTCAGCTTCGACGCGTCTATGGTGATTATGCTTCGAAGAATGAAGAACGCACCGTGGAAAAAGAGGGATTGATTTTATATCCGGAACGCATGGAGCTGAAACTGGGTAAACAGACCGTAACGTTAAGCAAAAAAGAAACCATTTTAATAGAAACCTTGATGAAACGGAGCCCGCGGGTAGTGAGCCGGGAGGTCATTCTGGAGAAACTGTGGGACGATGCTTTCGTGGATGATAATACGCTGAGCGTCAATATTACACGGGTGCGGAAACGGTTGGCTGAGCTTGGACTTGAAAACGCGCTGGAAACCGTACGGGGAATGGGATACCGTCTTCATTCGACCTGGAAGGACAAGCCGCTGCCATGAGGCTATTCATCCGGGAACATATCTCTCTGTTGATTTTTACCTTGCTCGAGCTTCTGGCTGTATTAATGGTCTTCTGGTTCGATGGTTACAATCATCCGCTTACTGCTGTTTACGCCCTTTCGCTGGGGTTGTTTATCTTTGCCGGGTATCTTGTTTTCCGTTATTTCACCCACCGCGGCTTCTATGAGCGTCTCTCCCATCCTGTCGACTCTCTGGCCGAATCCGTGCATGGACATGAAGCTTCACCGCTTCCGGCGGCGCTCAGCGAACTCATGGAAACCCAGTATAGACAGTATCAGAATATGCTGCAGAACTGGGAACGTAAAAACGAGGATTATCTTACCTTTATGAACCAGTGGGTTCATCAGATGAAAACGCCCCTCTCGGTCATCGAGATGGTGACGCAGGATGAAGAAGATGAGCGGATGATCAGCATTTCAGAAGAAGCAGACCGCTTGAGAAGAGGCCTTGAAATGATTTTGTATGTGGCCCGGCTCGATACATTCGAGCAGGACTTCAGCGTGGAAGATGTCAATCTGAAGCAGATCACAAGCGAGGCTGTACATGAACACAAACGGTATTTTATCCGCAGCCATGTATATCCCGAGGTACTCATCGATGAAAGCCTGTCCGTGCGGACAGATGCCAAATGGATGAGGTTCATAATCGAGCAGCTGCTTTCAAATGCCATTAAATACTCGGCCGGCAGCGGGCAGAAGGTCACTCTGTCGGCAAAGGCCGACGGCCGTGCAGTCATTCTGGAGATACAAGACCGCGGCGTCGGTATTCCCAGAGCAGATCTTCCGCGGGTGTTCCGTCCCTTTTATACAGGAGAAAATGGAAGGCGCTTCAAAGAGTCTACAGGGATGGGGCTCTACCTCGTTAAGGAGGTTATCGGCAGATTGAACCACCAGATCGAGCTGGAATCTACCGTGGGACAAGGCACGCTGGTTCGTATCCGTTTTCCGTATGCTCTCTGACCTTGGAGCTGCGTATTTTTCGCTTATCTTACAACCATGTAAGACAGATGAAAGCTGAGTCGATAGGAGAAATCATGCCAGAAGCTTACAATCGGGATAACGACTTAAAGAAATGAAGGAGGCATTCATAAGCCAATGGAAATTCTATCCGTCCGAAATCTCGGCAAAATATATAAAGGCATGGTCTCCTATGAAGCCCTCTCCAATCTCGATCTATCGATCAACCAGGGTGAATTCGTAGGTATAATGGGACCTTCAGGGAGCGGAAAAACGACTTTGCTTAACTTGATCTCCACTATCGACAAGCCAACCTCGGGTGAAATTCGTATAGATGGTGAGGATCCCTATCAACTGTCACAAGACAAGCTGGCCTTGTTCCGCCGCCGGGAGCTGGGGTTTGTGTTCCAATCCTTTAATCTGCTGAACACGCTCACCGTCAAGGAAAATATCGTGCTGCCGCTTACGCTTGACGGCGTCGGTATCGAGGACATGAATTCACGGGTAGACGTTCTTGCTGACAAGCTGGGCATCACCTCTATTCTCGATAAACGCACCTACGAAATCTCCGGAGGACAGGCGCAGCGCACCGCCATTGCCAGGGCATTAATTCATCAGCCCAAGCTGCTGCTCGCGGATGAGCCGACAGGCAACCTGGATTCCAAATCGGCGCGCGACGTTATGGAAATTCTCGAAAAACGCAACCGGGAGGATCAGGCAACCATGATGCTGGTCACACATGATCCGGTCGCAGCGAGCTACTGCAGCCGTGTGATTTTCATTAAAGACGGACAGCTCTACAACGAAATCTATTATGGGGACAACCGCGCCGCCTTCTATCAGAAAATCATCAATGTTTTATCGCTGCTGGGAGGGAATGGACATGAATTTCCGTCAGTTCGCATTTAACAACGTCTTTCGGAACACGCGAACCTATGTCGCGCACTTTCTGAGCAGCTCTTTCTCGGTTATGATCTTCTTTACGTATTCCCTTCTAACGTTTCATCCTGATCTTCAGGGAGCTATTGTATCCGATAGCCTTACGCTCAGCATGCTGGGTACCATGGGCATGAAAATATCACAGTACATCGTATTTATATTTTCATTCCTATTCCTGTTGTACTCGGTCAGTGCCTTCATGAAGCTGCGCAAAAAGGAGTTCGGCGTTCTTCTCCTGCTTGGCATGTCCCGTAAACAGCTCAATCGCATGCTTTTTATTGAGAATATTTCCATAGGAATCACAGCTATCATCACAGGGATCCTTGTAGGAGTCATATTTTCCAAGCTGATCCTGCTGATTTGTGCCACGATGCTGGCTGTTGAACATGGGCTGCCCTTTTACTTGCCGTGGAAAGCGATGTTGCTGACGGCTGCCGCGTATCTCGTTTTGTTCGTGATTGTGGCTGCTTTTACATCACTAATGACCAAAAAAGAAACGCTAGCAGAGCTGATCAAGTCCGAGGATAAGCCGAAACCGGAGCCGAAGGCTTCCACAAAGCTTTCCGTCCTATCGTTGCTGCTGATCGGACTCGGTTACGCCTGCGTTTTTCTATTCGTGCAGCGTCATATTTTCTCGTTTGCTGTTCTATTCGGCGGTGTGCTACTGGTTATTATCGGCACGTACTTTCTGTTCACCCAACTGAGCGTATATGTCATGAGGGCCTTGAAGAAAAGAGACCCTATCTTCTTTAACCGGACGAATCTGCTGACGATATCCGAGCTGATCTATCGCATGAAGGACAATGCGGTCATGTTTTTCATGGTGACCATTATCTCTGCCACTGCCTTCACGGGGATCGGCACTTCCCTGGCCATTGGTGACCCCGGGCTCGCCGAGATGAAAAACCCATATGCTTTTTCGTACATTTCCTTTAATGAATCCGATCTAAAAAATAATTTCGAACAAAAACATATCCGCCTCATCGAAGAGACGCTCGAGCGGGAAGGTTTTACTTACCAGATGGCCTCATATTCCCCAACCTATACCCAAGAGGGATTCGCACTGGTCAAGCTGAGCGAATACAACCGTCTGGCATCGGCACTTGGTTATGACCCGGAAATGCTCCAAAACGGGGAGACGCTGGCAGCCCCTTCAACCATATCCCAGAACAACAAATACAAGCTGAAGGGGGCAGGCGCCGATACGGTTAGGATGGTGAACTTCGAAGGCAACTGGGACATGACCATGCATATCAAAAAGGTTCTTAAGCATATCGTCATTCCGGAGGCCTTCAAAATTTATATCGTTACCGATTCGGACTACGACACGTTTAACGCCGGCAATCTTATGAAAGTAAACTATATAGAATTTGTCGTCCCGAAGTGGCATGATACGCGTGCCGTCACACGTGAATTAACTGCGGCCATATATAATGAGGATACCCATTCAATGCAATATATTCCTTTTCAATTCAGTGCACTCGTTACCCAGTGGGTGGAATCCCGGCAGACGAACGGCATGCTGCTTATTGTCAGCGGACTGGTCGGAATCGTCTTTTTCACCTTTGCCGCCAGCTTCATTTATTTCAGACTCTACGCCGACCTTTCCAGGGACGAGGAGCAGTACCGGATGATAACCAAAGTCGGCCTCAGCCGCAAGGAGCTGGCCAAAACTCTTACGAGGCAGCTTGGCCTTATGTTCTTTCTTCCTCTCCTAGTGGCCTTCATTCATAGCAGTGTGGCATTCATCGCATTGCAGCGGCTCGTTGATTTCTCTATTGTTTCTCATACGCTGGCCATTTTTTCCTCATTCCTGGTGGTGCAGATCATCTACTTTTTCGTTACACGCTGGCGCTATCTGAACCATCTCTATCAAAAAGTAATGTAACCCTCATACTAAAAAAGACATCTGCCCTTCCTTCTCTAAGGCTGCAGGTGTCTATTTCTTTTTCCATACTTATGATGCCTCATAGATTTTGCAGCTCGCGCCTGATATCCTTGCGCCGATCTTCAATATAAGCATGTATGACATCAGGTTCGGAAATAAACATGCCACGAGGCCATTTGTACTTCGGATCCCGATACACATCGTCCTCGATCTGATTAAACATTCTTCTGACCACAGGCATCAACTGTTGGACCGTAAAGGCGGATGCAAGAATGTCCTCCAGGCGTTTCTTGTACTGCTGCCGGTAGGAGCTGAACGCCAGTACCTTACCTGTCAGCCTGTTGTAACCCTTGATCCTTACCAGGTCGGAAGCAACCGACTTGCCAAAGCAATTTCGGCCCCATGTCCCTTCATAGTCCCATGGAAGAAAGCCATATGCCTTACGCTTTTTATACTCGAATATCGTGTAGTTTTGTTGAAACCCATCATAATTGCCTGTAAGTACGGCTCCGCTCAGCCACTTTAAATAATTGTCCATGTACAAGCGCCCGCCCAGATATTTCTGAAGCATCCTTCCCCGTTTTGCATGAATATCCCGGATGAATCGGATCAATTGCTGTCGATCCCCTCCCGTTCCCATAATGAGACTGTACCCGGAGAACAGTGAGCTTTTGGGTGTATCCGTACCCACCTTGTTCAAGTCAAAGGTAGCATTGTCATTCACCGCATAGATGATGCTCCGCACCTGTATTTTTCGGACCCGAAAAAAGGCCTGATTGACTGCCTCGATCCTCAGATATACCCCTTGAGTCTCTCCATTTAATTGAAGAACACAGTGCTGGGTAGCGGGACTTGGAACGCCGATGGTATGAAAGAAGTGAAAAGAAAGCGCATTTCGGAGTAACGAGGGATCATCATGCTCCGCATTATAATGATATGTTGCGCGTGATGTACGAATTTCGTAGGATTTTTTCGGATATTCCCGGGTATGCCCGCCGCGGTAACGGATGCGCACCGGCTCCGAACCGCTGCCGTTCGACATCGTTGCCGGGACAAACTGATCCGACCATATTTGACTCTCCATCTGTTTCAAGTCCTTTTCCTTGATCACGATCCGATAAACGGGCAGACCCATGCAGAAACCGCCTTTCCAACACGAAGAGTGGCCTATAGCTGGCTTTTCACCATCCTATGCTTAATCAGCGGATGCCGTCAGGGCGGGCGCCTTGATTTCAGGTATTTCGCATGTTCCATTATCAGTCAATTCTAGCAATCATGTAGTGAGATATTGGCTCAATTTTGCTAATCTAGTATATCCGGCTAGTCCCCCCTTGCACGAGGACACATATAAATAGAGCATAGATAGACTTGAAGGACGAATTAACGTTCTTGTCTACCTAATATACTGAGGAAGGGGAATGTGCAATGTCTTTATCCGGTAATGATTTAATGGGCTTGGTCGGACAAAGTGTAAAGATCAACCGCGGTGGTCCGGATTCTATTGAAGGTGTTCTGCTCAGCGTTCAGAGCAACTATCTGGCTGTAAGGGCAAAAGACAAAAAGATCGTGTATGTCAGCACAACACACATCAAAAGCGTCACGGCTACTGGTCAATCGGGCGGGTCCCGGTCAGGAGGAATGCGTTCAGGCGGCGTTCAATCAGCCATGGCACGTCCAATTCAAAGCTATAATTTCGCAACACTCCTTCAATCCCTGCAGTACCGTCACGTTCAGATCAATCGCGGTGGTCCGGAAAAGCTTGAAGGTATCATCACTAATGCGAATCAAAACTTTCTTGTGCTCGCCGTAAAAGCGGAGGAGATCGTACGTATTCCGATTTTCCATGTCAAATCCGTTACAGTAGTGAGCCGCTCCAATAACAGCGGTGGAAATAAAAGCAGCGGAAATAAAAACAATCAATCTGGTGGAAACAACCCTGGTGGAAGTAAATCACAAGGAAATAGATCACAAGGAAACCAAACCCGTGGGGACCAAATCGGCGGCAACCGGACTTGGGGGAACCTAACCCGGGGGAACTTAACCCGGGGCAACCGCATCGGTAACCCTACTGGCAATCGTCCAGGCAACCGTACTGGCAAACGTATTGGCAAACGCACGGGCAATCGCAGAGGCCGGGGTGTCGGCGAATAACAGATTTTCTGAATAAAGCTCGGACTAATTAAGATTAAGCAATGAATCCATGAATAAATATGATGCTCCCCCGCGGAGTCTATGATTCTATTCCTCACATTTTAAAGGAAACTGGACCCAACAGCCGCAGGGGACGTCACTTAACCGATGCTCTATTAACAAGTGCCTTCCGTTTGGAACAGTATATGCATGCCGTATTTATTATGATACCCGAATTGGACAGGGATCCCGTCTGTCTAACTTCGTCTGATTCTTATGCGAAAGGAGGTAGTTTATGGAGTCTATACGTTCTCTCCTCGGTAAAAAAGTCGAGCTCAAATTATTAGGCTGTAAAATTCCTTTCATCGGAGAGCTCGTGGATCTTGGCAGCGATATTATCGTGATTTTCTCCGAGAGCAGATATGTCTACACGCCTGTGCATCATTTACAGCATATGAAGCTCTCAGCGGACAGCGAAGATTCCTCTCCGGCCGACAGGGAACCATTGGTAGATCATACCCATATCTCATATCGGAAAATGCTGATGAACTCCAGAGGGATTTTCATGGAAATCGATTTGGGAGGCCCCAATCTCCTTCATGGTTATGTAACCAGTATTATGAATGATTACTTTATATTTTTCTCGCCGATCTATCATTCCGTATATATACCGCTTCATCATGTGAAGTATATATGCCCTCTTCCGCCCAATATGACCCCATCCTATCTCAATCAGCATCTTTTTCAGCTGCAGCAGCCTGCTCTCCCCCTCTCGCGTACTTTGGATCAGCAGCTGGAAAAATTTCAAAATGAGCTGGTTATTTTTGATTTGGGGGAATCCCCATTAAAAGCCGGCATGTTAAAAAAGGTGGACAATCGGATCATTGAACTGGTGGAGGCCGGAGGAAAAACCATCCTGCTTCACTGTGACCATATCAAATCGATTCATCTGCCGTAAGCTAAATACAACGAATGAAATGGCTGCTGTAGACGTTCTTTCTACGACAGCCATTTTCTATGGATGTAGATATGCGTATAAAAATAAATTCATTAAACTTATTAACTGAAGTTAACGTACCTCTTATTTTTTTATATAATGATGTAAAACGGGTGAAAAAATAGGAATTTGTCGCAAGTTTGGAGGAATTAAGGATGAGTATAACCACTCCTGTCGTTTTAAAAACCAAAATCACCCCGCCTCTATTAAAGGAGGATCTTGTCGGACGGACAAGACTTCTGGAGTGGATACAAAACGGCACCCGAGGCCGGATCAGCCTGGTATGTGCCCCTGCAGGCTTTGGCAAAACAACACTGCTCACCCAGTGGGTCTATGCTCGGCAGACCTCCTGCGCATGGCTGACACTGGATGAACGCGACAATGATCCGGTACGCTTCTGGCGTTATGCGGTATACTCTCTTGCGGAAACGGTTCCCACATCCATGAAATCCAAAATTGTAATGCTGGCTGAGGGCCTGAACGGCTTGTCTCTCACCGCATTTCTGGACGCTTTTATGAATGAGCTTTTTGAACTGGAGGATACCGTGAGCTGGGTTATGGATGACTACCATTTCATTACAAATCCGCGCATTCACGAGAGCCTCTCCTACTTTATCGAATATATGCCGCAACAGCTGACCCTGCTGATCTCGAGTCGGCGGGAGCTCCCCTTTGCTACGGTTAAATGGCTCACGAAAAATGAGAGTCGGGAAATGAACGCCTCGGGGCTGCAGTTTACACCAACCGAAACCGAGACCTTCTACCGCGAATCGGAAGGTCCGCAATTAACTGAGCGGCAAATCAGAGGATTGAATGAACGGACGGAGGGATGGGTCACCGGTTTGCAGCTCGCCCTGCTGTCCCTTCAATCCAGGCAGGATATTGACTGTTTTATTGAACAGTTTCAGGGCAGCCATCGGAATGTGACCGATTATATTTTTCATGAGGTCATTTCGAATCTGCCGGAGGAAATTTATGATTTTGTATTAAAAACATCCATCCTGGAGCAGTTTGACGCACGGATCTGCGATGCGGTGACAGAGGATCGGGAAAGCCGAACGAAGCTTGAACACATTAAAAAGCTCAACCTCTTCCTTATCCCTTTGGACGAAAAAAATGAATGGTTCCGATATCATCATCTGTTCTCAGGCTCGGTGCGTGAATATATCAAAAGGCAGCAGCCTGAAAAATGGGACAAGCTTAACCGTTTGGCAAGCCTTGTATTTGCACAGCGGGATCATATGGATGAAGCCGTGGAGTACGCTATCACCGCCGGAGACTTTGTACTGGTGGAAGAGCTGCTCCAAGGCCATATTTCGGTTTTGCTGGAAAGCGGAGAGCTTGGCAATCTGCTCCGCTGGTTTGAAAGCTTTCCCTCCTCGCATGCTTTGCACCCGGAGATGGATCTGTTTTATGCTTTTGTACTGGTCCTGACCGGTCGTTTCGCACAAGCCGAGCAGCGGCTCAAAGCCTTCGTGAAGAAGCACCAAGGTACAGATCCCGAACAATGGAAGCATCTGCAAAGCGGGATCTTGTTCGTTAGATCAAATCTGATGTTCGCAAGCGGTGACTTCGGCAACTGGTATACCTTCATCGGCACCATGCTGGATGAACTCCTCCCAGCAGACCCGGCTTTTTATAAATTTAATTATAATGTCAGAGAACCTTATATCCGTCGTACGCCTCTTGGCTTGAACGGGGCCTTATCACCCGATATGGAGAACATCGGAGGCTTGTACCTCGGCGTGCTGTCTTCCCATGGTCTTCAGGAATCACTTGTATATTATTATGTGAAACAATCCTTGGTTGAAGGTTACTATGAATGGAACCGGATCGCCGAGTCCCGCAAAGCCTTGGAAGAAATGCTCCGGACTGCTTCCCGCGTCGAGCTGCCCGGACTGCTGGTTCCTATACTGCTTATGCGTGTAAAGCTGCATCTTCTGGAAGGGCATACTCAGCTGGCCCATGATTTACTTGAGGAGGGTCTCGATAAAGCCGGGCTTCATTGGAAAGAACCCTGGGTTTCCCTGCTGCTTGCCCGAAAAATGCGCCTGCTCATCAAGGAGGGCAAGCTGCCTGCAGCCAAAAAAATCGCGGCTAAGCTTGGACTCTCCACCAAGGACAAACCTACCTTTCAGCGAGAATACGAGTATTTATCCTACGTACGCCTGCTCGGACGGCAGCGCAAGGAGATAGAGGCACTGCGACTGCTGGAGCAGTTGAAGCCGCAATCGGTCCGAGAGCGGCTGGTTTCAAGCAGTGCGGAAATATCCATTATTCAGGCACTGCTGGAGGAGCAGCTTGGCCAGCGGAAAGCCGCACTCCGTACGCTGCATGAAGCCCTGCTGATAGGTGAACGCAATGGATATATCCGCAGCTTCGTCGATGAAGCTGCGCCGATGCATGCTTTGCTCACCCGTTATACGGTTGAAGCCTTCACCGAACCGTCTTCTCTAACGGAGGATAAAGGCCTGGGTGAGCTAGAGGGTGTCTCTGCGGATTATGTGCACAGCCTGCTGCAGCATTTTTCAGTGGTTGAAACGGAAACCGCCGCAACTTCTTCTCTTATTGAGCAGTTCAGCCGGAGTGAAATTGTCCTGCTGCAGCTGATCCGGAAAGGCGCCAGCAACAAACAGATCGCCGCAGAGCTGGCTTTATCGGAAGGTACGGTCAAGGTTTATCTTTCGAGGCTGTACGAAAAGCTCGGCGTGTCTTCGCGGACGCAGGCGCTGCTGGCTGCGCAGGAGCTGGGTCTGCTGCTATAGCGACAGGAAGCCGCACGGTCATTGTGGTTCCTTCGCCCAGCTGGCTGATCGCCGTGACGCTACCCTGGTGCATCTGAACGATTTTTTGAATAATGGACAGCCCAAGCCCGCTCCCGCCACCTGAGCGGGTTCTTGATTTATCCGCCTTATAAAAGCGGTCAAAGATATGGGCTTGGTCTTCTTCCGATATGCCGATGCCCGAATCCTCCACCATGATGCATACCTGCCCTCCTTCCGCTTCCAGGCGGACCTGGATGGCGCCGCCGCGAGGCGTAAACTTGATGGCGTTATGGATCAGGTTCACCCAAACCTGGCTCAGCAGATCCGGGTCCGCATCAATCGTCACCGGGCTGAGCTCGGCTGACATATCCAAATCCTTATCCAGCCATTGCGGCTCGCAGGCCAGGATCAGCTGCTGCAGCTGCTTATCCAGCCGCATCGGAACGGGATGGAACGGATGCTTCTCGGAATCCAGCGAGGCCAAACGCAGCATATTTTCCGATAGGCGGGAGAGCCTCACGCTTTCCTGCTCAATGATATCCAGGTAATGCTCCCGTTCCTCCGTGGTCAGCTCCTTCTTCTTCAGCACTCTGGCAAAGCCGCTGATGGACGTGAGTGGAGATTGAATCTCGTGGGAAACGTTCGAAATAAATTCCTGGCGCATGGATTCGAGCTTATTCAGGTCGGCCGCCATGTCATTGATGCTCTTGATGATATCCGTAAAGCGGCCGTTATCGAAGCCTTCCAAGGGCAGCGAGACATTAAAGTCGCCTCTGGCAATCTTCCTGAAAGCATCAATAATGCTCTGGTAGAACTCCATCTCCCTTCTCCGGCCAAATCTCGACATGATCGAAATGAGCAGGCCAAAAATAAAAAAACCGGCAATGGATACGGCCAGCTGCCTCGCGAGAGGGACATGCGGCCACTCAAGCCAACGGATGAGGAAATAGGCCGCCGTCCAGCAGAGACTCAGTACTGAAATCACCAGCAGCATGAAAAATGCGACCTTTAGCTTCATCCAGATTCCCTTATGCTTCATGAAGTCACCTCCATCCGGTATCCGAGACCGCGGATCGTCCGGATCTGAAACGCATGATCCTCCGGCGGGAACCGCTCCCGGAGGCGTTTGATATGCACGTCGACCGTGCGTTCGTCGCCTTCGTAATCGAATCCCCAGATCTGTTCGATCAGCTGGTCGCGAGAGAACGTCTTACCTGGATAGCTTGCAAGCAGAAACAGCAGCTCGAATTCTTTCAGGGGAAGCGTAATGCCTTCTTCGCCGTTATAGCATTCGTAGGTTTTGCGGTTTAGCCGCAAGGAGCCGATCTGAATCTGCTGTGAGGCCGAAATACGGTAGCGCTTCAGAAGTGCTTTCACCCTGACGATGAGCTCCGGCGGATCGAAGGGCTTGACCAGATAATCATCGGTTCCGAGCTCAAATCCCTTAACTTTATGCACGGTCTCTCCTTTTGCGGTGAGCATCAGGACGGGCATATCTTCATAATTTCCCGACAGCTCCTTGCAGAGTTCCCACCCGTCCATGCCCGGCATCATGATATCGAGCACGACCAGATCGGCCCGCGTCGTTTCCAGCACCTTCAGCGCTTCGTGTCCGTTTGCGGCTTCAGCGGTGCTGAACCCTTCGCTTTTGAGCAGATGG
The DNA here is from genome assembly GCF_018403225.1 of Paenibacillus sp. J23TS9. Classification (NCBI taxonomy): domain Bacteria; kingdom Bacillati; phylum Bacillota; class Bacilli; order Caryophanales; family Paenibacillaceae; genus Paenibacillus; species Paenibacillus sp. J23TS9. The sequence continues at coordinate 487,848 of NZ_BOSG01000002.1, forward strand.
CTTACCAGCTCACGGATATGCGGGTCATCATCAACGACAAGAATGAGCGGCATGAAGCTCAGCTCCTTTCTTAATTTGTATTGTCCGATTCATGTTCATCAATCCGGCCGCAACGGAGTGGCCTGCCAACGGATGAGATACAGAACAATTCTACTATACATCTTTCGTTCTCGGTTAAAAGAACTGCTTCTCACAGGTTCATTCCTTGTGACCGACTTAGAATACCTTGTTTGTATGAACTGAATATGAACTAAGAATCCTTTTTTATAATCAAACTTTATCTTGAATCGCTTCCAAATTATTGTATGATGGATATTATTTGCATCTGGTCAATGAAATGACGGCGGCTGGAATGCAGTAAAAACCAAGCTTAAAAATACATACTTGTCTTGTTTTGGAATTGGGGGTTTTCACATGCAACAGCCTAAACAGCCATCGATGTCCTGGTTACTAAGGTATCTGCGTCCGGTCAAGGGCCGGCTGCTCATTCTGCTTATTCTGCTGCTCGCTTCCACCGGGGCCCAGCTCGTGAATCCGCAGATTGTGCAGCGTTTTATCGATACAGCGGTGGATAACGGTGTGGTTTCCAGTCTGCTCGTATTGGCTGGTATCTATCTTATCTTTGCCGTTTTCAATCAAGTTTTGACAGTAGCCATCAGCTATTTGGGAAATGATGTATCCTGGCGTGCCACCAACCAGCTTCGCGGCGATCTGCTGAAGCACTGTCTACGTCTGGATATGCGCTTTCACAATATGAAAACGCCCGGTGAAATGATCGAGCGTATCGATGGTGACGTGACCAATATGTCGAACTTTTTCGCCATGTTTATCATCAAGGTCATCGGCAGCTTTGTGCTCCTCGCCGGCATCCTTAGCTTTATGTTTACCATTAACTGGCCGATTGCGACAGTCATGACCGTATTTACGCTAGCCTCTATTGGCGCCATGGTTTTCATCCGGGATCTGGGCGTAAAATCCTCCAAAGACGAGCGCGGAGCAAGTGCAGCGCTATTCGGATTTATTGAGGAACGGATTGCGGGGATTGAGGATGTTCAGGCGAACGGCAATGTGCCGTATGTCATGAACCGTTTCCACCGTGCCATGCGTACCGTGTTCCTGAAAGGCCGCAAAGCATGGATGCTGCGGGTCATTCCCTGGAATACGACCGTAGTCCTTTTTGCCATCGCCGTAACGGTCGTACTGCTGCTTGGCGTTCACTATTATCTGACCAATCAAATAACGTTGGGTACACTCTTCCTCATCTATCAGTACACACAAATGCTGAACGACCCTATCGAACAGCTGGGTGATCAGGTGCAGGAATTCCAAAAGGCCAAATCCGGCATGATGCGCTCCCAGGAGCTGCTGGCAAACCGCAGCGAGATCGTTGAAGGAAACGATACGACGCTGCCTGACGGCGCACTCGGTTTGGAATTTGATCATGTCAACTTCAGCTCAACCCGGATAAGCCCGTGCTTCATGATATTACATTCTCCGTTCGTCCAGGCGAGAGACTGGGCATTATCGGGCGTACCGGCAGCGGTAAATCCAGCCTCAGCCGTGTCCTGCTGCGGTTATACAACATTAACAGCGGCGTCATCCGAGTCGGAGGCACAGACATTCAGGAGCTGAAGCTTGAGGCATTATATCGCCGGGTAGGCATGGTAACGCAGGATGTACAGCTGTTTGACGGCTCTCTCCGCGATAATCTGACGCTGTTTGACAGCAGTATTTCGGATGATTATATCCTGGAAACGACGGGCGGACTCGGACTGAAGCAGTGGATTGATTCGCTGCCTGAAGGCCTGGATACGCATCTAAAGGCAGGCGGTGCCTCCCTTTCTGCCGGCGAGGCCCAGCTCTTCGCCCTGACACGGGTATTCCTGACCCAGCCGAGTCTGGTCATTCTGGATGAGCCTTCATCGCGCCTCGATGCTGCTACCGAGGCCATGCTGCAATCCGCCGTGGATCAGCTCATGATGAAATGTACGGGCATTGTAATCGCACACCGCCTCTCTACGCTGGAGCAGGTGGATCACATTATGGTGCTTGGAGACGGAAAGATACTCGAATTTGGCGAGAGGGAGGCATTGGCTAAAGATCCTTCCTCCCATTACGCTCAGCTCCTGATTACAGGCAGAGAGGAGGATTTGGCATGACCGTATCCCGATTTATACAACGCCTGTTTGCTCATAACATACCTCTGTTCATCGTAAACGGCCTGCTATGGGGGATGTTTCACTCCATACCGCTGCTCCTCGGACTCGGTATGCAATGGTTTTTTGACAGGGCGACAAGCCAATCGCATAACTATTTGTGGCTTGCTGTCCCGCTGATCTTTATCGCACTCGTGAGGATATCAAGGGTAGGTGTCTTTTTCTGGGCTTTCTTTAAATGGGTGACTTACATTTACGATATTCAGGCGATACTTCGCACCAATATGCTCAAGGGCATTATGCGCTGGCCCGGCCGGAACCTTCCTGCCTCCCCGGGCGAGGCGGTGAGCCGGTTCCGGGAGGATGTGGATGAGGTTGTCGAATACGTGGAATCCTGGGTTGACTTCTGGGGCCGATTCGCGTTTGCGGTCATTTCCCTTGTCATTATGGCCCGAATCAATTGGCAGATTACCCTGGTCGCTATTCTCCCGCTGCTTGCGGTTACCCTGCTGAATAATCTTTCAGGCAACCGTGCCAGGCGTTATGGCCAGCAAAATCGTGAAGCTACGGGGCGCATCACCAGCTTCATTGCCGAATCCTTCGGCGCGGTGCAGGCCCTCAAACTCGGCCAGGCCGAGGAGCATGTCCATCAGCGGTTTACCCAGCTGAACGAATCCCGCCGCCAGGCAGCGCTTAAGGATAATCTCTTCAAGCAATGGATGCGCTCGCTCAATCAGCATGTGTTAAGCATTTGTACAGGTATTATCCTGCTGATGTGCGCCTCCGCAATGGAAGCGGGACGATTTACCGTAGGTGATTTTGCACTCTTTACTTCGTATCTGTCGAATATTGCCTTCAGTATTTCACTGTTCGGATATATGGTATTCCAGCATAAACGCTTAAAGGTGTCCCTGGACCGGATGAGTATACTCTTCCGTCCCGGCGAACAGGACCGGATCATGGAATTCAGTGAAACCCATCTTTACGGAGAACCGCCTGAGCCGCCCGTCATTCAAAAGGATCCGAAAGAGCGGCTGCAAACGCTGGAGATCAATGGGCTCTCCTATTCCTACCCGAACTCCGAGAACGGCATTTCTGATGTGAGCTTCTCGATGGAACGCGGGAAATTCGTAGTGATTACTGGCCGGATCGGCTCCGGTAAATCTACGCTGGTACGCGCAATGCTCGGACTGCTGCCCACATCGGGCGGTTCCGTGCACTGGAACGGCAAAGAAGTTGATCCAGCTGCATTTCTCATACCGCCAAGGGCTGCTTATACGCCTCAAGTCCCGCGGCTGTTCAGTGATTCACTTCGGGAAAATATCATTCAAGGGAGCCCGCCAAGTGAGGATAAGCTTGCGCGTGCCATCCATTTGGCCGTTATGGAAAAGGATATTGAAGATCTGGAGAAAGGTCTGGATACCTTTGTTGGTCCAAGAGGAGTCATGCTGTCGGGTGGTCAGATCCAGCGCGCCGCTACAGCGCGGATGATGATGACGGAGTCGGATCTGTTCATCTTCGACGATCTGTCGAGCGCACTGGACGTCGAGACGGAGAAACAGCTCTGGGAACGTCTCTTTGAAGAGAGGGATGTCACTTGTATTGCCGTATCCCACCGTAGGGCAGCTCTTGCGCAGGCCGATCATATCATCGTCATGAAAGATGGCCGTATCGAATCAGAGGGTACATTATCCGACCTGCTGGCAAGCAGCACCGAAATGCAGCTGCTGTGGCAGGGTGAGGCTTCAGCGGTCGAAGAAGCGGATGATAGCCTGATTACGGCTAATTAATTCCATACAAAAAGAGCAGGGCCAAGAGAAACTCGCTTGGCCCTCTTTATATTTAGGGTTTGTTCACGGCCCGCCACCGCATAAGCAGGTCTGATCGCGCCGAAGCAGCCACATCAAACCGGTAGCTGCTCAGCAGCTGATCCGTCTTAACCGAAGCAAGCAGCGGATTAGGCTTGATATTAGGGATGACCGGCATTGAAAAGGCTGTGTTCATGTATGTGGTTTGAGCGCTCTTGGAGAGTACAAAATCAGCAAGCTTCTTCGCGGCCGCCTTATTGCCTCCGTTCTTGAGAATGGAGACCGCACCGATTTCCCATCCCGCCTGCGGCGGAATGGAAGAGCGGATAGCATATCCGGAGTTGTTAAACCGCAGCTGGTCGCCCAGAAAGCTGACCACTGCCGCGACATCTCCTACAGCCAGGCGCTGCGCTGAGGAAATGCCGGAAAAGGTAGTTGATGAGCTCTGCAGCTTTAGCGCATGCATTAGCTCAATGGCCTTTTCCGTTCCCCGCTCCTGTGCAAGTGAGGCCAGGAGCGTGTAACCTGTCCCGGATGTCTCCGGATCGGGAATCTCAATCTTCCCCTTCAGTTCAGGTCGAAGCAAGTCCTCGTAGCGCTGCGGAAGAGGGAGCCGTGCGAGCTCGGGATCCTGCTTCCATACCTGCTCATTCACGCCAATTGCCAGCGCGCCCATGTACATACCTGTCCAGTACCCCTGCTTATCTTTATAAGCCTCAGGGATTTTATCGCTCATTCGCGGCGAATACCGGAGCAGTTTGCCGCTGCTTTTCAGCGACTCATGCAAATCCGCAGTCCCTCCCAGCACCACGTCGATGCCGGTTTTGTTCATGGACAGCAGATGATAGCTTGCCTCTCCGCTGGACATCCGGATGACCTCGTACGACTGGCCTGTTTCTTTCTTAAATTTTTCCAGCAGCATGCGGCCTTCATCCTCCTGAAAAATAACATATACCTTTAGCGGCGGGTTAGCCGTCTTACCCGGATAGATCCAGACCAAGACCAATACGAAGGCAGCGGCCAGCACCAAAATCACGCTCCCTTTCCTCATCATCATGAATCCCCCCCTTCTGCAGCTGAACTCTCTAAAGTAAATGTATTTGTAAAGCGTCAAAAAGGAAAACAAATTTGTTTTCCTTTTTGTGAAACGTATTCCATTGATCATATCCAGTTGTTACGTTTAGTTGTCCTCGGCTTTCATCATGTGTATTTTATCTGCCGTTGCAGCAAAGGTGACCTCGCCCTCATATGAAATATGACCGATATCATAGGCATCTACGATCCATTCCTTGCCTTCATCATCCAGAATGAAATACCTTTCCTTCTCGCCAAGGAACATGGAAGACTGTACCTTGCCCTTCATATAGAAGTCATAAGCCTCCGGCGGGCTCATACGCAGCGACTCCGGACGGACGCTAAGGATGACCTTTTCGCCCGTGGACCATAATCCATCGGTCGGGATAGTTGCCTTCCGGCCTTTTCCGTAAGCAACCGTTGCCATATTTCCCTCCTGGCGTTCAACCACGCCGTCGATGAAATTGGTCGTCCCGATGAAATCGGCCACATAACGGGTCCGCGGTTTATAATATATTTCATGCGGCGTGCCGTATTGGTCAATCTTCCCCTTATTGAAGACCACAATATAGTCCGACATCGACAAGGCCTCCAGCTGATCATGCGTTACATAAATGACGGTTAGTCCAAGCTCCTGCTGAATGCCGCGAAGCTCGACCCGGACCTCCTCACGCAGTTTGGCATCAAGGTTGCTTAGAGGCTCATCGAGCAGGATGATCGGTGAGTTCATGACGAGCGCTCGCGCCATAGCCACACGCTGCTGCTGGCCTCCGGACATTTCATGCGGATAGCGTTCCTCCAGACCTGTCAGCTTTACCTGCGCCAAGGCTGCCTTCACGCGCTGCTGAACCTCTGCCTCCGGACGTTTTTTGATGTCCAGTCCATAAGCCACATTATCAAAAACGGTCATATGCGGAAAGAGAGCATACTCCTGGAATACCATTGGTGTTCCTCTCTTGTAGGGAGGCAGATCGTTCACGACCTTGCCGTCAATCCACACCTCACCCTGATCCACCGTATAAAAACCTGCAATGGAGCGCAATAGCGTTGTTTTGCCGCAGCCGCTAGGTCCCAGGAATGTGATGAATTTCCCCCGCTCGATTTGCAGGTTGATATTTTTAAGAACATGATTCTGCCCAAACACTTTATTCACGTCTTTTAAATCAAGCAATACTTGTGACTCCATAATGTCCACTCCCTGTTTCTCCAGTTTTGCCTGGGCCCTCTGCTAGAAATCGAATATTTTAACCTTGGAGCGGAAAATAAGCTTGATGATGCCGAGCGTACCAAGTGTAGCACCCATCAGACCTACCGCAACGGCCGCCGCCCAGTAATAGGTTCCGGTCTCCGCGTAGTTGAAGATCGATACGGCCGCAACCACCCATTTGGGCGTAATCAGGAAAATAATCGTGCTTAAGGTATTCATATTTTTCATAAACGCATAGACAAAGTTGGCTACGACGGTTTTTTGCAGCATTGGAAACACGATGGTCGTCAGTGTCTTACGGCTGTTCGCACCTAGATTGGTGGCAGCTTCTTCTATCGATTTGTCCACCTGCTTGAAGGAAGCGGTTAATCCTCGGTATCCGACAGGCATTTGCTTGAGCAGCATGGCAATGACAATCAATGCCGCCGAACCCTGAAGAACAATCGGCCCTTTGCTGAAGGTCACGATGAGAGCCAGGCCGACGAAGGTACCCGGAAGAGCAATAGGTAGAACCGCACTGAAATCCAGCAGTTTTTTGCCTGGGAACGGCTTGCGAACCACGATATAGGCAAGAACCAGCGCAAAGGCAACGGCCAGGATCGCACTCACCAGTGAAAGCACGAGACTGTTAAGAACCGCCGGACTGGAGGAGCTGAATACGACCTTCATCATATGTTCGAGTGTAAAGGTATTGTCACGTCCGAAGTTTTTCGTAAAGGCAAACAGAATGGTAATCGCGAACATCGAAATAATGAATATGGAAATGATTGTGTTAAAGATAAAGAGCAATAGATCGGTTCTTTTGGATGTCGTAATCCGTTTCAGGCCCGATACCGGCTTGCCTGTTACGGTGGAATAAGATCCTTTGGACAATACCTTATTTTGAACCCAGAAAACCAGCAGTGCCGGAATAACGAGAATGATCCCCATAACGGATGCCAGCCCTGGCTCGTTATTAATGATTTCCCCATAAATTTCCACGGCCAGCAGCGAATAATTGCCGCCAATCAGCTTCGGATTCCCAAAGTCGGCAAAACAGTTGATAGCCACCAGCAGAAAAGCATTGATAACACCTGGAAGCGCGAGTTTAAACGTAATCGTCCGAAACAGCCGGAAGCCCCGTGCCCCTAAATTTTGTGCCGCGATTTCGAGATTCGGTGAAATGGAACGCAGCACACCGGTAATCGTCATATAAGCCAGTGGGAAATACGAGATCGTCTGGACAATCCACAAGCCCGGCAGGCCATATAAATCCAGTTCAACATGGAATACGGAGTTCATCCAATGCGAAATCATGCCGCCGCGTCCGAACAAGAGGAGAAAAGCCAGACCGCTCATTACCGATGGGGCCAGCAGCGGAATAAATGCAATAAAACGGAAGAACTTTTTGCCCGCGATATTGCTGTAGTGAATCGCGTATGCATAAATAAAACCGATGACCGTCGCCGTAAATGCCGACAGTGAGGAACTGACAACCGTATTCAATAATGCCTTCCCGTAGCGGGCTTTGCTGAAGAACGTGCCCCAGTTATCAAAACCCGAGGTAAAGACAACCACAATTAGCGGGTATATGACAAACAGGATCAATACGATAAAACTGGTCAAAACGAGAACAAGGGATGATGGATCTTTAAGGAGTCTCTTTAGCGACTCCCCGGTGCCTTTTTTCTCTTTCATAGGGGACGACTCCACCTTTCTTCTGTCTATCCATGAAAGGGCAGTACGGTTAGCGCTAAGGCTGCCCGCAATGCCCCTTTCCGGCTATCGATTATCTCAAACCTTTCAAAGCGCCTTGCAATTCTTTCCGCTGATCCGCTGCTTTCCACAGATCATATGAAGAATTATACTTGGTCGATTTGATATCGATGCCGCCTTGTGGAATAGGTACAGAAGGCTTCACGGAAACCGCATACGCGGATTGCGTATAGATTTCGCCAGGTGTGTTCGTCAGCATGTAATCCATCAGCTTTTTCGCTGCTTTCGTGTTTGGTCCGCCTTTTACAATGGACAGGCCGCCGATTTCATAGCCGGCTGCTTCCGGAACGATGCTGTGAATTGGATTGCCTTGGTTTTTAATTTTGAGCTGGTCGCCGAGGAATGTCACACCGATGGTGTATTCGCCTTTAGCAGCCTTTTGGATCGGCTCGATGCCGGATTTTGGTCTTTCTTTCAGGTTAGGCAGGAGCTGCTTCATATAGTTCAGCATTTCATCCTCACCCCATACCTGAGCAAGGGAAGCGACAGCCGTGTATGCCGTCCCTGAGGTTGCAGGGTCGGACATGCCGATCTCGCCCTTGAATTTCGGATCAAGCAGATCCTTGAATGTTTCAGGATACGGATCGCTGCCGTATTTCTCTTTCCAGCGTTCTTCATTGACACCGATAGCGATTGGATTCAAATAAAACCCGGTCCAAAAGCCTTCCTTGTCTTTCATGTTCTCTGGAATATCGGATGCATTAGGTGAACTATACGCCTCAAGGGCACCTGCTTTTTTCAGCACTTCATGGGAATCGGCAGGGCCGCCCATCAAAAAGTCCGCTTGGGGATTCAACATTTCGTTTTGCACACGGGAAACAGCCTCGCCGCTTGGCAACCGGAGAATATCATAGTCGATGCCTGTTTCTTCTTTGAATTTATCCAGAATCTTACGTGCCTCTTCCTCTTGGAAGATGGAATACACGGTAACTTTTTCTTTGTCTTTACCGCCGAATACCCCTGATTTATATAAGAAAAATCCTCCAACCAACACAACGATAACCACTGCCAAAATAATGATCGATCCGTTGTTTTTCTTTCTAGCCGCCATACTTCAAACCATCCCTTCATTATGATCATGAGGCAACGTTAAGTTTGAAATAGGCTCTTTGGTTCGTCTCATCCAGCAAGTCATACACTACCATGTAAGCGCTGTTAAACCGATCGATATGAAGCCAGTGCTTCTTCCCCTCTTCGGATGCAGTCAGCGAAATGACAAAATGTCGATCCGGCTGCCCTGCCAAATCCTCGAAATGGCTGAAATCGATTACGCGGGCCGCCGTCAGAATCTGCACCGTCAGCGCTTTGCGATCTGTCTGGGACAGAGCTGTAATCACACCCTGCTGCAGGGAATATACTTCGTTCTCCGGCTTTTGGACCGCCATACCAATGGTGGATGCCGTAAACACCTTATCAATCAGCGTACTTTGCAGCTTGCGGATATTTGCACTCACATTCAGTGAATTGACCGATACCTGCCCGAATTGAAAAGCATTTGTCTGTACCTGAAACGGAACATCCTCCTGATCCAGATAGGTAATACTTCCCGTAAGCAGCAGACGCGGCTCCTTCGTGATCTGTTCCTCTTTGCCTGTGGTCAACAGACTGGAAAAGGATGATTTCAGATTCAGCAGCTCCTTCGGATCATCCAGAATCACCTTGCCCAGACCGGGATAGGTGAGATCGATCCGCATCGGAATACCTACGAATCGCTCCGATTGATCCTGCTGGGGCGAAGCCGTACGGACTTTATCCATCGGAATCCTGAAGGTATAAGAGCAAATGCCGATCAGCACACAGCCAATGATGACTTGTAACAAAATGAGGCGAAACCATGAAAGCCCTTTCTTTTCCTCTGGCATTCACTTTAACCTCCTTTTATCTCAAAAAAATAGAAACTTTGTATCAGTTTTGTAACAGCGCTTTCATCGGCATTTCCTTATTGAAAATAAGTTGTACTTCCGTTCCCTTGCCCGGGCGGCTGACAAGCGAAACCTCGCCGCCCTGAAGCTCCATCAGCTGCTTGCACAGCGGCAATCCGAGGCCATGCGATTCCTGGGTGATCACGCGATCCTGCTTGTCTTCCGGAGGAAGAAATATTCTGGACTGGTCCTGCTCCGGAATTCCCTTGCCGTTATCGGCAATTTTGAGAGTTCCCCGTCCCTCCTTCTCCTTCAGCTCAATATGCAGATGCGTGCACTCGCTATGCCGAATTGCATTATCGATAATATTGAACAATACCTGCTGCGTCCGTTTCGGATCCAGATATACCTCGAAATGCGATCCTTTTACCGTCGTCGAAATCATGGATTTCGCAAGCGTAGGCTTCAGAATCCTCAGGGTGTCCGTGATAAGGGCGCCCAGATCCACTTTCTCCGGCCGGATGCGCCAAGCCTCATCACCCTTAAGCGAAGTTTGCAGTAGCTCCTCGACCATGTTCAGCAACCTCGTGCTTTCTTTGCGGATATAATGATTGCATTCCTGAACATCTTCTATCCGCTGCATTTTGGATATAAGTTCGGAAAAACCGATGACCGACGTCAGCGGTGTTTTGAATTCATGTGTGATATTGTCATAGAAAGCCTTCTGCTTGCCCTGCTCGTAATGCAGCAGCTCAATATGATGCTGAAGCGCATTCGACATATGGTTGAAATCCTTGGCCAGTTCGCCGATCTCATCCTTGGTATTCACCTCGATTTTACTGCTGAAATCCCCGATTGAGACGCGCTTTAGCGCACGCTGCAGCGCATGCAGGGGCTTCATCAGAAATGAGGCGAAGGAGTAACTCGCAAGCAAGGACAGCACCAGGCATCCTGCCGCAGCCCCAACAAACCATGTGCGCATCTGTCTTAGGGTCTCCATGTTGGGGCTCAAATCCAGCAGGTATCGGAATCCCCCAGCAATCTTGCCTTCGTACCAAAAAGGAGCGGAATATGTCAGGAACTGGGTTCCATCTTTTTCCGTAATGACGGTGGCGCTTTGGCCTTGGAGCGCAGCCTTGATGTCATCCCGCTTCAGAAGATTCTCCTTATCGCTGCTGCTTCCGACGATCGTTTCATCCGGAGCAAAGAGCTGCACCTGAAAGTTGCTGTTGGCAGATAAATGCGAAGCGATAAAAGGTGCGTAGGTTCCCGAGAACAGCTGGTTCATGCTGATTTTTTTGTCGCTGACAATCTTTAGAGCCTCGATGCGATGTAGAGCAAAATATTGGCTGAGCGTCTGCGTATCCCGCTCGATCATACTCTTGTTAAGCGTATAATTGACAATGAAGTACATCGCTGCCAGCAGCATAATAATCGTCACGGCATGCTGAATAAACATCTTATTGCGCAACCCCATCCTTATACCTCCAACTTGTAGCCTGTGCCGTGAACGGTGGCAACCAGATGATCGTAAGGTTTCATTTTCTCTCTTAGCCGGTTGACCATCATGTCGACGGAACGGGTATGACCGTAATATTCATAACCCCACACTTGATCCAGAAGCTGCTCTCTCGTGAATACTTTCTTCGGATTTGTGCAGAGCAGCCACAAGAAATCAAACTCCTTGCTCGTCGTCTTCAGCGGTTTGCCGTCAATGCGGAAGGACCGCTCCCGGTGATCTATTTCGATACACCCGATCTGAATGGTTTCAGGTGAAGCCGTTGCAGCCCTGGTTCTCCGCATAACGGCCTTGATCCGCTCGACAAGCTCCCGGGTCTCAAACGGTTTGGTCAAATAATCATCAGCACCCAACTGGAAGCCGAGAATTTTATCGTTCATCTCATTTTTTGCGGTTAGCACAATAACAGGTATGCTTCGGTATTCCTGCTGCAGGATCTGCAATAATTCGAAACCGGAGCGGTCCGGAAGCATTAGATCGAGCAGAATCAGATCCGTCTGCCCAACCGCAAGCTTTGTTAATCCTGCCGCTACGCTCCCGACGGTTATGGGATGAAACCCCTCTACCTCAAGGCTCAGCTTGAGCAGCATCTGTATGCTGGCATCGTCTTCGATAATTAAAATGTTCATCTCGTGACACCCCTCCCACGCGTTTTAATGCCGCATGTTCAAAGTTCAACTTAGCTTAAAATATGGAGTCTGTAAATTAAAAAAATGAACTGCAGCAGCATAGCTGTTCATTTTTTATATTACATTGTCACACATAGTAATATGTGTTACATTACATTCACGAGGTGAATGCAAGTGGGAGCAAGCAGCATCAGCAGTGACCTGATCCGCGGTAATATTGATACGATCATTCTCCGCATCCTGTGCGAAGGAGACAACTACGGATATGAAATTATCAAATCGATATCCAAATACAGCCAAGGCCAATACGAGCTCAAGGAGCCGTCACTCTATACCAGTCTGAAGAGGCTGGAATCCCAGGGGTATATCACATCCTACTGGGGGGACGAGAGCCAAGGGGGACGCCGGAAATATTATACGGTTACACCAGAAGGGACAACATCCTACCACCATAGCGTGGAAGCATGGAAAACAGCAAAAAGGCTGATTGATCAGCTGATTGAATCCGGGGAGGGATTGAAATGAATCCATTACAGGAGCATGTGGAGAGATTATTTGCTGGATATAAGCCTACTCGCCAGGTCCGGGAGTTAAAGGATGAAATCCTGAGTAATCTGGAGGCCAAGGTTGCGGACCTGACCGCAGAAGGCATGGCATACACTCAGGCTGTAGAAGCAGCCCAGGCCAATATGATGAGCGTTGAGGGATTAATTGAGGAACAGCAGTCTTCCTATGACGTTGTAAAATACCGGGCCGCCATGCTGCAAACGGCCTTAATGTACTGCCTGGTCGCCTGGATTGCCACCATTCCGATGCGGCTCTTCCGGGTTGCAGAGAATCTTAGTCTGCTGCTGCCGCTTATTGCGGTCATCCTGGGGATGATCTACCTGATTGTTCGCGGATCCGCAGCTTCAGCCCACCATCGGACTGTAAGGTTCGATAGTACCGTAGCGGATCACAGCCGGAAGCTGGTATGGATCATTTGGGGCATTTTCGTTCTGGCTGTGACGTTGTCCACGACAGCACTCCATATGGGCAGCAATATCTGGTTTGGCAGACCGGTTCATATTTCGGGTCCCTACCAATTTGGCGTTCTTGCAGCGAACTATGTCTGGCCGCTAGTCACGATTGTCATCCCACTGCTCTTCAATGCATCTCTCCGACTCAAAATGAAATACGAGGCAGGTGGAAGCCATGTGGACTAAAAATAAAACCATTCTGCTTCTTGCAGCGGTTGGCATTCTGCTTTTTACGGCTGTTCAGGGAATTGCACTGCCCCAGTGGGATCGTGACAAGCAGGTATACGCAGCCGAGCAGCAAAGTCCGCTGACGCATGATTTGCAAAGTATAATGAAATATCAGAGCCGATACATGGGCAACTTCTCGAACTTGTCCAATCTTATGCATACCCTGCCATTAAATGAGATCCGAAGCACGATGGAGCTGCACCCGGACAGCCTGACCGCAGACATTCTTTATCATGCCGAAACGGCCGGTCTGGACCCGGAAAAGCTTGAGCGCTCGCTCATTTACAACGCAACCGCGTCCTTTGCGCTGATCGACAATCTGAAGCAAATCCGGTTTAAGTTCGATGATCGGACATATACGGCTGAGCGTAGCCGGTTCGAGGATTGGTACGGCAAGAAGCTTTCTTCCCTGACCGATTCACCGAAGATCTGGAAACCTGATGTTCAGGAACCTCTCGCAAATCATGATTATGTGCAAAAAGGAATCGCCAGCCTGTTTACCGTCATCGACGAGTAGACAGGTTTTTTTATTTGTGGTTTAATATCGCGTGTGAAGGCATTTACCCGATTTAAATTTCCCTTTTTTGGTTATGAAAGGAATGATTGTCCAGAATGCCGAATTAAATATATTAAGGATATTTTTATTCCCCCGCTCATTCCAATATCTAAAAAAGGGTGTTTATCACATGTTTGGAATTATGGCCATGTCCGGTTTGTCCTTTTTGCTCGTTGCCGTGTTCATGCCGGTTCTTATCTGGACGCTGCGAAGACTGAGGCTAACACAGCCTATCCGCGCGGAGCTTCCGGCGGATCACCAGGCCAAACGCGGAACTCCGCTGATGGCAGGACTTATACTAATTATTGGTGTCGCGACTTCATTACAGTTTCGTCCCGTTCCTTTGATGGTGCTGCTTGGCGCTACGTTTATTTTATTCAGCTCCATTGGTTTTCTGGATGATTTCAAAAAGGCCGCTTGGCAGGATCCTTCCGGCATCTCCGGTCGCATGAAGCTGGTGCTCCAATTCGTTTTTACAGGCGCGATTCTGTACATGCTGCTCCACTCCTTCGGTCTGACCAGTGATATTGCGTTGTTCCAAGGATTCCAGCTGCATCTGCCTGTTTATGTGTATGTAGCAATTATGCTGCTATTCGTCGTGGGATCTGCGAATGCCATTAATTTTACGGATGGTCTGGATGGTCTGTTGATCAACGTGGCGATACCCACTTATTTTTTCTTTTTCATGATATCGGACAAACCGGAAGTGCAGACCTTCTCACTCGTGATGATTGGCTGTCTGCTCGGACTTTTCCTCTACAATATTTATCCGGCAAGGGCCTTTATGGGTGATACCGGGTCGCTGGCCATTGGAGGCTCTCTTTCCTTTTTGGCTGTAATTGAGAAGGTTGAAATCCTGATTCCAATCCTCTTTTTCGTGTATCTCGCAGAACAGCTGTCGGTCATCTTGCAGGTGTGGTATTACAAGAGGACCAAGCTGCGGCTGTTCCGGATGGCCCCGATCCATTTTCATTTCAGTCTGAAATACGGCTGGAACGAGAACAAAATCGTCATGGTATTTGGCTTTATTTCTTGGCTATCCGTACTTATCTGCTGGCTGATCTGGAAGTATCTCATGTAGCATCTCACCCGCGGACATACATAAATCGATGTAATTCCTGCTTTAGCTTGCGGTATTAAAAATCAGACTCCTCAAATTTTGCATTGTCTCATGTTTATAAAAAAGGAAGGCCGGGAGCATATCTCCCGGCCTTCTTTGCTATGCAGAAACGCGTCAATACAGACTCTTAATACGTCCACCAATTGCCGGACATCACGATCATGGAGAACAGCTTGATGCTGTCTTCATAGTAGCCTTCATTGGAGCTGCCAGCTGTTTTGGTCCAAACGGAGTTCAGCCAGCTTTGGTTGGAGGAGGAGGTCATGGCGCTTACGCCGAACGGTGCATAAAATGCGCCGCTGCCACCGGAGCCCGTTACCGTGCCGTTCAGCTTATAACCATCCTTCACGCTGCTTGGGTTGCTGCTCACTTTGCCTTTGATCCATGTGTTCATTTGATTCAGTTGATTCAGCGCCCGGTTATCGCCGGATATGAGGTAATCGGTCGTAATCCGCCAGGGCGTACGGCAGGAGTTGTAGTCATAGTTACCATCATTCGCTCCTTCCAGGAAGTTGGCTGCGGCAGGCTTGTATGTGGAGCCCGACAGAACCACGAAATCAGGAAGCAGACCGGTAGTCGGGCTGTAGCCGCTGTAGAGCGAATTGATAATGGTATAGGTTTTGTCGATCACGTTCGTCCATTTGGTATCACCCGTCGCCGCCTGGAAGGCCTTCATATGGTTCAGCATAAAATCAGAAGGACGGGTGGCATTCTTATTCGCGCTGTCCGTCGCCCAGTCGCCAAGACGGAGAGTCCATTGCGTCTGGTTCACATCACTCTGCATGATCGCATTAATCATGTCCTTGCCGGCTTGAAGATAATTGATACTGCCGCTGCTTCCCCACTGCTTGTCCGCAAGGAGGAGAGAGTAAGCAATATCCATGTCTCCATCGGTCGCCGAGTCAGTGCCCTCAATATTTTGGAAGCTGCTGTTCTGTTTCCAGGCCATCAAATACGAGTTGTTATCGCTTGGATGAGCCTTGTAATATTTATAAAGTCCGTCAAAGTAGGTCTGTGCATTGCTGTCATAACCGGCCATCAGAACGGTTGCCAGCATACCGTAGCCATGGGCCTCAGACACAGTATCACCATTGGACTCATACTTCACATAATACTTTCCTGTACCGGCTGGCTTCAGATAAGCCGATTTCCAGCTGTCCCATTTTGACTGGACCGCACTGTCCATTGCGCTTTGCGTAACATTGCTTGGTAAGATCGTACCGCCGGTATATGTCGTGTGCTGCGGAAATGGCTTGTTAGGAGAGGCGAAAGCGAATCCTGCCGGAATCAGAAGAAAAGCGAGACAACACATCGTAACAGCCTTGCTGCTAAACGAAAATTTCCTGTTTTTTCTCATAAACTTACGCTCCTTTTAGGTTCAAATGTTTGATTCCATGACATAACCTTTAAGCAGGATGAAATGCAGCGCTCAGACGACAATAGAAGCATGAACCGATTCATGGCTACTTTGGTCAAGCATCACCCCTCCATTAAAATTAAAGCGCTTTAACTTTAGCGCTTATATATAGTTTAGTATTTATGTTAATTATTGTAAATAGGACTTGGGAAAGCTGATTCCAAAGTCCTGAATCGACATGTTTTCCATAAAATAACCCCACAAAGCGGAGCCTCACTCCGAGGTCTATTCAGGTACTTTGCCGGGACCCCGGTAATTTATAAATTATATAATGTTAAAAACCCCCGGGACTGCGTACCCCGGGGGTTGAGATTCTGCTTACGTTTGATGAATGTTAACTCTTACGGGTTCACATTGATCGTAAACGTCGACGTGTTATTTTTAATCGAAGTGACCGTGTTCGTTATTTTCAGATTATTGAAAGTGACAGAGCCAACCGCCGGGCCTTGGCCTGGTTCTGGCAGCTCGTTGGCCCAAATGCCGACGCCGGATTTGGCATCGAACGCATCCCCGCTCTTCTGCGCGCCGGAGATCGTAATGTTGGTGAAAATGGTATCCTTGACCGGATTCTGCGGTGAGTTTCCGACGTAGTTCGTCTGGAACATGATGCCATGGTAGGTCGGATCAATGATATCGACATCGCTGACACGTATGCCTTGGAACACCTTGGAAGCCGAGAACAGCCACATGGCCGGAAAAGTCTGCTTATCCCAGAAGTGGCCACCAGCGCGCACGATCGAGATGTTCTCCAGGTTGGTCGTCGGCGATGCGCCGAAGCCGTTCATCGGATAGCCGAAGTCCAGCGAACTGATGGTCACGCCGGAGTAGCACAGCGTATCGGCGATGTAGATATTGCGGAACGTGTTGCCATATCCGCCGTATACCGCCAGCCCTGCGGCTCGCCAGGTCAACATGGACGTCAGGTTCTCGAAGACATTATCCTTCTCGTCGGCCCCACCCGCATCGATGGCGGAGAACAAGGCGAAGCTGTCGTCACCGGTTGCCCGGGCCTCATTGTTGCTGACGAGGTTGTTGGTGCTGCCATTCGTCATATTGATGCCGTCCGCGAACAGGTCGCGGATGCGGGAGTTTTTGATCGTCATATAGTCGGTATTGGCTCCCCAGTACATGCATACCTGATGCTCGACCCAAATGTTGTCGATGGTCATATTGGCGACATTCGAGAAATCGAAGACTTTGCCAGGACCGTCAATACGGGATGTATAGTTGCCGAAATAAGCAAAGTTCGCAAAGGTCGAGCCGTTGGCCGACGAACTCGCCGAAAATCCGATATCGGTGTTGGTCTGGTTGGACGGAGCAACGAATCGGGTGTACCATGGTCCAGCTCCGATGATTTTGATCGCCTTGCCATACACCTGGAACTTATTCGATGTCTGGTATGTGCCTGCCGGCAGATAGACCCCCACCAGATTGCCCGTGGTATCCATCCGTACTTTATCGAGGGCATTCTGCACGTCCTGGTGAGTGAATCCGGCCGGTACCGCATACTTGGCCGGATCCGGATTCGCAATTGGTGCAACCTGCTCCAGATTAATGAAATCGATGGCATATTGGCTTGTGTTCGAGGCGTCTTTCTGCAGTTTGATGGTGCTGCCCTTCGGAATCGTCGAGTCGAACATCAAATTGGCCTCGTCATAGATATGTCTTGGCAAACCTGCCGACGGGCTGTTGCCCGGATTCGTTTCACTGCCGTACAGCCATGCATACTTCGAGGTTAGATCGATCGTTTTGGTGAAGACCCCGTTCACGTAAACGTTCAGCGTCGAGTTAATGCCGTCTCCACCGGGTGCATCCGGGATGGAGTAGCGAACCACGAGCGTATTCGTGCTAGCTTTGGTCGTAAATTGGACATAGCTGCCGGTCGTATTCAGCGTAACCGCCTTGCGGCCCGAGGCTTCGCCCGCAATATCGCCGATGTTCCGGTTCGGACCGACAATGGCTGCCCCGCCGCCGATCGTTCCGTCTTCTGCTTCATACATGTCGTAAGGCATGTTGGCCCCGCGCCCCACGAAGAAGGATTGGGTTGATACATTATTCGCCTGCTTCGCGGGCAGCTCATTCGCATCCGCGCCGATTTCCGTCTTCAGCGTATATTTGCCGTTCGCAGCCGTCCAGCTGCCCAAATTGACCGGAGCCGCCGACGCGCCGCTCGCGATGACGCCATTGACCGAACCGGTCATCATCGTGATCATGGCCCCGGTCGTAGCGTCGCTGAGCGTTAATTTAATGGAATGCGCGCCGCTTGCGGATGCGATCGTTCCCTGGTTTTTGACCGTGACGGAGAAATTCACGGCATTCCCGGCCGATGGGTTGCTTGGCGACCAGCTCACCGAAGAAGCGATCAAGTCCGAGCTCTGGACCGCGCCGACGACCAGCGGAGAAGGATTCGTATAGCTGTTATTGTTCTCGTTCTGCTCGATTACCTTGTTGTCCTCATCTACCTTCGCGCTAAGTGCATAAGACCCTGCATCCTTGGTTCCGAGCGTGTAGGTTACGTTCGCGGATGCGCCTGCGGCGAGTGCGCCAACGGCCGCCGTACCAACCTTCGTGGTGCCGAGGTAGAAATTCACGCTCGTGGCGGAGGATGCCAGTGTTCCTATGTTTTTGACCGTGGAGGTAAGCACGATGGAATCCGTTTCCACAGGCGATGCCGGCGTCCAGGACATGCCGGTGATCGTCAGATCCGGATTGGCCGCTGGCGTGCCGATCACCTGAAGTTCGGCGATTTGGCCGCCGGAGGAGCCGGTGTTGGCCGTTATTTTCAGCTGCACCGCGCTGGCCGTCGCGCTGACGGGAATGGTTAACGTATTGCCCGAGGCCGGATTAAATGTGTACGATGCGGAAGATACCAGATTGACGAAATTGGACGAGTTCTGGTCATGCCCGAGCACTTGAATCGTTTGCGAACGCGTGGCCCATGCGCTGTCCGGGTTCAGCTTCAGCACGATGGACGAAAGATCCGCATTCGCTCCCAGATCAACGGTCAGCGTATTGGGATAGCTGCCGCCCGCCCCTTCCCAATACGTCGTCAGGCTGCCGTCATTGGCGTTGGAAGCATAATAAATATACTCGTTCGAGGAAGCGGTAATGGGCTTATTCAGCGCCAGATTCGTTCCTGTTCCCCCGCCGCCGCTTCCGGTTCGCGTGACCGTGCTGCTAGCTTGGGACACGTTGCCTGCCGCATCCTTGGCTTTCACGTAATAAGCTACCGT
The DNA here is from genome assembly GCF_018403225.1 of Paenibacillus sp. J23TS9. Lineage (NCBI taxonomy): Bacteria > Bacillati > Bacillota > Bacilli > Caryophanales > Paenibacillaceae > Paenibacillus > Paenibacillus sp. J23TS9. The sequence continues at coordinate 507,431 of NZ_BOSG01000002.1, forward strand.
CGCGGTTGCCGGCTGGCTGTCCGTGTAAGTCAGGACATTGCCCGCCACGCTCGCACGAAGCGCACCGTTTGCATAAATGTCATAGCCTGTAACACCCACATTATCCGTGGAAGCCGTCCACGTCAGCTTGATCTGGCCGGATGACGGCTCGGTGTATGCGAGATTCCCCGGAGCCGTCGGCGGAGTCGTATCCCCTGCCGGCGCTTGACCGTAAACCTCGAATTCGGATATCTGACCCGCAGACCAGCCTGTGTTGGCGGTAAATACCAGCCGTACATATCTGGCGGAAGCCGCCGTGAAACTAATCGTCGTTTGGTTCCCGTTTGCCGGATCAAAGGTATAGCTTGCCGAAGCCAACAAATTCGTGAATGTTGAACCGTCGCTGCTTCCTTGCACGCTGAGGGTCTGCGCACGCGTCTCCCACCCGCTCGGCGGCAGCTTCAGGATAACCTTATTCACATCGTAAGAGCTGCCAAGATCCACCTGAAGCCACTGCGGAAAAGCATTATTATTGCTCTCCCAATAGGTGGACGCGTTGGAATCGCCCGCATTGGCAGCCACATACGTTTGCGTATACGAGCTTGCGGTCATCGATTTGCCTGCAGCCAGGTTGCCCGCTACAACAGCGGCGACGACATCATCCGCAGGCGATGGCTTGGACCCGTCTGAGTTGGAAGCGCTATCATATTGCGGCGCTGCACCAGGATCGGAGGCCTTTTCCGTATCTGTGGGCGTCCCTTGCGTTTCCGGCGTCTGCCCCGGATCGGAAGCTTCTGAAAGTGATTCGACAGGTGCGTTGGAGTCGGCAGCAGCCGTAACGACGGAAAATGGGACAAGGATCAGCATAAGAACGAGCAAATAGACAGCAACCGATTTCTTCAAGGCATGAGCTTTTTTTGCAGCCATACTTGGACCTCCTGGTATCAAATATAGAGATGCACATGTTTTCAACCTATTCGTAGATCGTGATCGAAGATATCCATGAATCCGGGTTGGCCGCGGCCAGCGCAAATATCGCCTCCTTTTGGGATACGTTTCAAACCGTAGCAGGAGCTTGAGCGAATGTTTAGAAAAATGAGGTTGAAGGAATGGGAGTATGTCTACAAGAAGGACCTTTGCGAAAGTCAGAGAAGCCACCTGAGCCTTGAAACGCGGATAGATGATGCTACCATGCAAGAGATAGACAGCAACACGCCCTGTAACATTAGGGTCGATCAGGGCGTTTTTGTGGAGAATTAACGATGTGACAATACTATAAGGCAGACCATGGACTTTGACGATGCGCGTTCATACGATTTTCATGTCAGATGATATGCTCAATAAAATAATGAATCATACATTCATGAATATTGAAGGTTGCCCAAGTGTGTTTCCCATTAAAAAAGCCCCCGGGGCATGCGCCCAGGGAGCCGATATGAAGCTCATTTTTTCTATACTCGCGATAGAATCCGTGCTCAGCGTGCCCTGATTACGAATTCTAAAATGCCGTTACGAGCATGGACGCCGCTTCCGCAGCTATGAGCTGCTATTTCACGTCCACGCCCACATAAAACCATCCCTGTCCCAGGCAATCCGACCGCCGTGCAGCTTCCGGAAAGCCTTTTTCACTTCCTTCTCCAGCGAAGCATTTCCATTTTCATTGACGTATACAAATTCCTCTCCAAAATGCTCGCGTACGTATGAAATGGCCTCGGTTTGATACAAAATGCCCTTGAACCTGATCTCCTGAACCATCCACTCGGCCACCTGCTGTGCCGTAAATGCCATCATTGCATCGATCCCTTCCGTCTTTCGTCCACCCATTATAACAGATCGGACAAGAAAATCGATGATGACTACGCCTGCTGATGAGGCAAAGTCGCGATGCAAAAACGGTTCAGAAGCCAGTCGTGACATCGCGACAGTCCCCCGATCGTCATTGCGAATGACCATGCAGATGCAATATCCGACCGACTCCATCATGCGGATGAAAGCTTAGACGTTCACCTGCTCCAATAGCAATTTGCGCGGCTGCATCAAGTATGCACCCGTAATCCGGTCCGCTTGCAGCTCAATGCTGTATTCGCCTGCTTCCGGAAAATGCAGCTTGCCCAGTTCAAAGCCGCGGAACTCATACGGGCCTCCGGTCAATTGGACTTCTGCAGACAACGTTTGGCCCGATGCTTTTAGCAGGTAGCTGCCGCCACCTTCGTCACCACAGCCGTATTCCAGTCTGACCGCAAAGGTACAGGGTCCGGTTGTGCGTACGTTCCAAACCGTATACTCCCGTTCATCCGTCCAGTCCAGCAGGTTATCACGGTTCTTTTTGCCCGTATCGCAGCGGAGGGCTGAACCGTTGATTTCGCTCTCGAAGACGCCCAGATCATAAATCTGGGGCGCACCTTCACCGTTCATCAACAGTCGCTCGGAATTGCCCTTAACCGGACCGGAGCATTCAACAGCCAGCACGATCGGTTTGCCATCCGAAGATAGATGCTGGTTATCGAGCAGCACAACCAGATCCTGGTTCCCCAGCCGCTTGAATGCAAGCTCGGCTCCTCCTGCCAATGGATAAACCCTCATCACTTGGCTCAGCAGCCCCGGAACCACCAAATGCCCATCTGCAGGGATATCAAAAACATGCAGATACAGCGTTTGATCCTTCAGGGTGCATCTGCCCCAGGAAGGCTTCGCTGTAGGGGAAGCACCTGAGCCATATATACTGTCTCCATGAACCCGGAGCCATTCCCCTACCTCCAGCAGAATCTCTTCTGAGACAGGGTCCCACTCCCCCGTGGCCGTAGGCCCCACATTGATGACCAGATTACCGCCCTTGCTCACCACATCAATAATTTGGCGGATGATCGAGACTGGCGGCTTCCAGTTGGTATCCGACTTTTTATAGCCCCAGGAATCATTCAGCGTAATGATGTTTTCCCAATCTTGACGAATGGTCCGCGTCTCCAGCTGATTATCCGAAGTGTTGGCATAGTCCCCGAGTGGGCTTTTCCAGACGCGGCTGTTGACGAGGCAGTCCTGCTGCAGCGCATGAACGGTGGTGAGAAACAGCTCTCCCTGCTCTCTTGTCAGCTTGCCGCCGCAATCGAACCACATCAATCCAACCCTGCCGTATTCGGTCAGCAGCTCCCGCACCTGCGGCAGCGATTTGCGGTGCAGGTAATGGTCGAAGCGCGTGCGTTTATCCTCATCCTTAATCCAGCTCTCCACATCATCATAAGCGCCGATATTCCCCGGATAATCCCAGGTGTTCCCTTGCGAGTCCGGATCATGCCAATCCATTGCATGCGAATAGTAAATTCCGAGTACCATTCCTTCTTCGCGGCAGGCTTCCTCCAGCTCCTTGAGCGGATCGCGGCCAAACGCGGTATGCCTGACGATGGAATAATCGGAAATATGAGAGTCATACATGGCGAACCCGTCATGATGCTTTGCGGTAAAAATAATATATTTTAGCCCGGCCTGCTTGGCAGTACGAACCCATCTTCCTGCATCAAAAGCAGTTGGATTAAACTGTTCCGACATTTCCTCATAAGCCTGCACCGGGACGCGGGCACGCAGCATGATATGCTCGCTGTAAGATGCCTGTATCTCTTCCCCGTCCCACTCGCCGGCAGGAAGCGCATAAGGCCCCCAATGGATGAATAAACCGAGTCTGGCTTCCCGCCACCACGCAATCCGCCGCTCATGAGCCTCATCATGCTCCGCGCCGGCACCCTCCTTCAGGGACTGAAGCGGATCATCCAGAAGATTCTCTTCCCGGCTGTCAGTTTGCCGATCGGGCACTGATTTTTTAAAATCGATCTGATCTCTCATGATTCGCTCATTCCCCTTTCAATGACTCTATAACTTATATCTTGTTGGATTCGGCCTACCAGAAGCGGCGCTCGGAGCCGCGCAGCTTGGAAACAGCCTCCACGAAGAAATAGTCCCCATAAATGAGTGGTGTATCAACATGCACCCCGCCTGGCAGATTGGAGGTTCCTGACAAAATCAGACCTTCCTCGTCCTCACGGTCCCAGGCGCCATAATTCTCATCCATTGAACGAACCAGACGTACTGCGGCCTCCAGATACATTTGGCCTTCACCAACTGGGAGGCAGCCTGCCAATTGGATCAATCCGCAAGCGGCGCAGGCGCCTGCCGAGGTATCCCGCGGTGTATCCGCGTTTCTCGGCGCTCTGAAATCCCAGTGCGGCACGTAATCCTCAGGCAGGTTGGCCAGGAAGAAATGGGCAGCCCGTTTCGCACCAATCAAAAATGCCTCATCACCGGTGTATTGATAGGAGAGCACCATGCCATAAATGGTCCAGGCGCTGCCTCTTGCCCAAGCGGAATTCTCCGCATGTCCCTGGCCAGCATCCGCGCCCAGCCGTTCGCCGGTTTCCGCATCAAAATGGAGAATATGATAGCTTGATCCATCCGGACGCATGAAATGCGTAAGTACCGTTTCCGCATGCGCGGCAGCGATATGGCGGAAGCGTGGATCCTTTGTCGTCTCCGAAGCCCAGTAAAGCAGCGGCAAATTCATCATCGTGTCAATGATGGACCAGCCTGCGCGATTCAAGCTTGCCGTATCATGCCAGGCACGAATATATCTGCCCTTCAGGTTGAAGCGGCTGGCCAGTTGGGAAGCGGCCATCAACCCCCGCTCCTTAGAGCGCTCATTACCCGTTATCCGGTAATTGGCCACAGCAGACAGCAGCCAAATAAAGCCCGAGTCATGATGCACAGCCAGCGAATGCAGCGGCTCATCCAGACGCTCCTCGCACTGCTCCGCAATGGTCTTCAGCTCGGAATATTTCCCATCCGCGGACAGCTGCCACAAGATGCCTGGCCAGAAGCCTGCCGTCCACCAGGATATTCTCATATCATCGTACTCGCCGTTCACCGAAGCATGCGGACAGCTGACACCGATCCGGCGGCTGGTTCTTTCGATTTTTTGGCCAATCCGTTCCCAAAGTCCATCCGCCCAGGAATGGACGGAAGCAGTTAGTTCCGCGTGCTCAGCCGCCTTTGCTCCAGCCTGATTCAAAGTCTGTTCACTCATCTTGTAATCCTCCTCTGTATTTTAGCCGTATCTATTCAAGCGGCAGACGGGTCTGCCCAAAGCGCCAGCCCGTGATACGATACCGGCAGGTAGGTCCGCCTTCTTCAGCTGTTCCTGAAAATTTGCCGTCAACAGCTTGATTGACGGTTAACTTTCGCCAGCAGCCGCCATTTTTCTCATAATCAAAGCTTTCTCCGTCATCGTCATACAGCATGCTTCGACCAGGCACCATTCCAAAGTGGATCATTTCAACCGGAATTTCTTGCGGGCTTTCGGGCACGTGATTCAGTGCCGGCATCATCGGAATAATGGCTCCTTCCCGTACAAACAACGGGAAGCGCTCCAGCGGACAAGCCACATGGATGATCTGATTCCCTTCATGGCGAACGCCGGTTTCAGCCTCGTACCAGACGCCGCTCGGCAGCAGCACATCTCTTCCGGATTCGCCGGCAAACAGTGGAGCTACCAGCAAGTCTCGTCCGATGCAGAATTGATCATCCCATTCTCGTCCAGCCTGTAGTCCGTAAGCTCCTTCTGCGGTATTAAAGCCATCCTGGGTGTCCCCGGCAGTCTCCTCAGACCCGCCATTTATCTGCTTTTCACCAGCCAGAACGAGCGGCATTGCCTGAATCGGCGGAGTTCCCTTCGCTTCATACTCAGCGAATACGGTGTACAAATACGGCAGCAGTCGCATCCGCAAGCGGATATAATGCCGGATAATCGGCTCAACCTCAGGGAAGCTCCACGGCTTAACCCCATCCCCCCATGCGTTTAACATCGCCAGCGGCGAAAAGCACACGGTCTGCATGCGTCTTACCCAATCTTCGGCGCTGTCAGCTCTGCGTACCTCCGGGCTCCAGAGCAGTCCGCTAAAAGAAGCATTGCACAGCGCCCGGACAAATTGGCGATGATCGTATAGATCCGAGTATAGAACATACGGAAGATTGGATGCGCCTGCATTAGAAGCCCGGACAAGCCCGTAAGTCCGCCGGTTTTTCTCGCGATAGAGGCGGTCCGTCATGTCCTGCAGCAGCAGGCCGTAAAGCTGCCGCATCTGCTCCCCGTCATGTCCGGAAGGGAAAGAAGCATGCGGCGGGAACATCCAGGAATTGCGGGTCAACTCGCTGCCATCGCATTCATCCAGCTTGTAGCCGGAAATGCCGAGACTTACATGCTCACGGTCATGCTGCGCGGTGTACAGCTCACATGCTTCTTCCAGTGCATAGTCGGGAGCCAGGCCGCCCCATACGGAATAATTACCGGACAGCGGCTTCATCGGCCCGAACAATCCGGAATCTGGCGATATATAGGGATGTTCCCATAAATTGATCTGAAATCCGGATTCCTTCATTCTGCTGACAAATCCGGCCGGATCGGGGAACCGACCGTGATCCCATTCATAAGTGACAGGGTAACTCGCAGAATGCCAGCCCGGCTCCAGCCCGATAACGTCACAAGGGATATCCCTTGCACGGAACTCCATGGCTTCCTGCTCCACCTCGGCATCCCTGAACAGCGTAGGCACGCGGTGCCAGAAGCCAAGCCCCCAGCGGGGCGGCAGTACACCTCCGCCGCAGAAAAGATTATAACGCCGCATCACATCCAACATACCGGGTCCGGCAAACATATATACAGCTGCACCTTCCTGCGGCAGACGGATTTCAAGCCGGTCTGATACCGGGGTCGCTTTCCAGCTGCGATCCGTATTGCGGTCACGGACCTGTGCAGATGCACCTTCCTGCTGCCGCAGTGCCGAACCACAGTAAAAAGTGACGGCTCTGGCGCTGTCTACCAAAATGCCATATCCTTTTCCGCTTACCAGAAAAGGAACGGGCGCATGCGTTTCTCCGGTGTCCTGTTTGGGATCGCTGTTCACCCGCAAATACCGGGTTCTTCCACGCTGATTCATTCGCATGAACTGCAGACCCATGCCGTACAGCTCCTCGCTGATATCCAGCGGAAACGACAGCAGGTTGCCGCCTGCTGCCAGAGGGACCAGCTCTGTTTCATTCTCATTTAGCGGCAATGGCATCTCTGGCATCGCAGCCATCGCTTCCGTTCTTGGCTGCCGGTTCAGACAAGTCAGCGGGGTCAGCCCTTCCGGGCTGCCGACCGTTATCTTCCACACACCCGGCGCTGCTTGAACCCAGTCTGTATGCTGCATTTTGCTAACCCTCCCCGCTGAAATCAGCTTGGTCATCCGTTAATAGCGGAATGACCATATTCCATGTATTTTGCGCTTCGCGAAAGCCGCCCGGTCCATCGGCTACGGCCGCAAACATATGTGTCGGTTGACCATCCTGAAACAGCAGAAACGGCCGTTCAAAGCTGCCCATGATTCGCTCTTGTCCGTCATCCCACAATACTTTTCGTGAATAAGCCTTTTGAGCATCTGCGAGCCGCCAATTCCTGCCGTTATCTGACACCGCCAATATACCGCCATGCTTCTCGCCGCATAGATGCCCTTCCATATCCTTGGCGATCATGGCATATCCATGGCCGCTTCGCCAAATAAACGGATCCTCGACATGTACTTCAGGCGGGAACAACGGCTGCTCGCTGACGACCCGGTACGGTCCTTCCGCTTCATCTGCCTCCGCCGCGCCAAGCGTCATTTTTCCGTACGTATGTCCTTCATATCTCCGTGCTTTATAGATTAGGAGCATCGAACCGTCGTCCCGGACACAAGGGGCAGGATTGGAGGTCAGATAGCTGTCGAACCTGCCGGGACGCACTGGCAAAATCGGGTCATCCATCCGCTTCCATGGTCCAAGAACACTGTCTGCCACCGCTAGGCCAACCCGTTTATTTGCCCTCGCGGCAATGACACGGCAATCCTCCATTTCAACCTCTTCTCCAGGCTCCGCTTCTGCAAAAGGATGGGTCGAGCCCATATAGTACAGCAGAAATTTATCGCCACTGCGGATAATATGCGGGTTATGTGTGCTGCGGCCATCCCAATACTCCGCTCCTCTGGCAGGTAATACCGTTTCCGCGTACGTGTACGGACCTTCCGGTGTATCCGATACCGCCCGCACAATCTCCGAACGAATTAACCAGCCCGGATGCATCGGCAGCCACTTAGGCCACCGGGAGGCGAACATGTGATAACGACCATCTTCTCCGCGCACGACCGACCCGCACCATATCCACCAGCCCTCCATCCGGAAACCACCGCCTACCGGAGCAGGCAGCATGCGATCCATCAACGACAAGGCCATTACAATCCCTCCTGCCCCTTCAATCCATAGCGATTGGCAGCACTTCCGTACAGCCACTCTGAAGCGCAGTATAGCGCTCCCTCCCGATCGATCCAGCCTTTGGACACCTGTTCATTTAGGAATCCGGACAGCAGCCGTTTCACAACATGGATTTTACCGTAAGTCCACTCGATGCAGCGGGCATCGGACACGATCAGCGAGCTTTTTAAAGGTGCCAAAGCCTCCAGTCTGTACTGCATGCTTTGGGTATACGTGCTTGCCCGGAAGTTGTACCACCACATGCCGCCCACATGCACATTGGGAAAATTCCATGCGGCCTGAACGACATCCAGGTTGTTCAGCTCCGAGGCAACGGCCAGTTCAAACGGAATGCTGTAGTGCTCGAATAATCCGTAGAGTCTGACCACCCGGAGCGAATCATTCACCGGTGCAGCAGAGGCTTTGCCCCATCTGCGCTCCACGCCCAGAAACAGCTGTAGAAACATACCGTGGCGTTCTAGTTCGGCACATACCTCATGCAGAAGCATAAACATGATTTCATCGGAACGGGTTTCCCTGTTTATACCGTACTGCTCATGCGCTGCCGCATCATAATTAGACAGCGTCGTCATGATGCCAAGGCAGCCCAGCTTATGGTATTCGTGAAGCTGCTTCCGGATATGGGCCTTGGCCTGTTCCAGTGCCTCTTCCCGATTCTCAGCCTGAGCAACCTCCTGCACCAGCTTCGGCAGCCAGCCGTCAATCCGCGGAAACAGCAGTGCGTCATGCGTCATGCCTTCGAATGCGGCATGGTCAGGGTGGTTGACCGCGAACCTGCGCACATGCAGCCGGTCTGCCACACTTTGCGCCCAGCCCAAATCGGCTTTGTTAGCCTTAATCCGTTCATCTGCTGCCCGAATCGATGCCAGGTCTGTTAGCTCAATACTGTATAAATCCTTAAGGATTGTCGTGAAAGCAATATTCATCATCGTATTCCGTGAAGACTGGTAAGCCTTAAGGAATGCCTCCATCCGCTTCTCCTCCGGCAAAGCCTCCGCCTCTGGCGGGTAGCCCGCGGTTTGGAGCTCGCGGTTCAGCCAGAAGTAATCCGCGATCTTCCAGAAATCCTCAGCGCATAGATGGTCTCCCACCAGATGAGTATGTGTATCGATAACGTCCAATGCCATGATGTCATCCAGCAAGGATGCATGCTTCATGCGGAATCCTCTCCTTCGTCGCCATAGTAGTCATGTATTTTCCGTTGATATCATCACTTTTTACTGAAATACCATTTCCACAAAAATCGGCGTACCGGCTTGCAGCAGCAGCTGCAATCTTCGTCCCGACTGTGCCTCGGTCACAGCATCCTCTGAAGCATCATCGACTATAACCCGATCGACCGTATCTGGCAGTGAGCAGCCCTCCGGCAGCTCAACGGCAACCTGCTGATCGGTAGTCAACGATTTCAGCCTGACATTCAGCATGCCCTTCTCCAGGTCCCAGTCCACATCTGCCTCGATGTTCCCGCAGGCCAGCATGCCATTCGCCCGCCCGCGGCTCCACCGGTCAGGCAACGCCGGAAGAATTCGCAGCAGCCCTGGCTCCGAGTACAGGAGCATCTCCTGCACAGCCGCAGTCCAGCCCATGTTCGCATCAATTTGAAAGGGAGCCCAGTCCATCGAAAGCCCAATCCCCATATTCCGCCAGTCATTATGAAGCGTATAGAAGTTGTTAATGACCGCCGAACGACTTAGCAAATCCAGACATTCCAGCGCAAGATTGCCTTCGCCCAAGCGAGCGTACAGATTCGCCATATGGGCAAGCGACCATCCGGTCTGTTCCTTAAGTCCGACTACCAGCCTCTTCTTTACGGCCGTGAGGAAGGCATCAAACAATGCCGGATCTTTATCTCTTCTAACTTCTTTTCCGGGAAACATCGGATAAAGATGCGATTGATGGCGGTGATGGTACTCATCCCCATATGCCGGATGCATCCATTCCCGGACGGCCCCGTCTTCATTGATCTGATAAGCCGGAATCCGGCCCAGCAGCTCTTTCCACACAGGGATTTCTTCCGGATACAGACCTTCGCCTTCGGCACCAGCCACCAAACGGCTCAGCACCTCCTTGGCAATGGCAAAATCCATGGTCGCATTTACGGTTGTTCCTTTGGGGCCGCCTGCTCCATTTCCAGGCCTGTTCTCCGGTGAATTGGACGGGCAGCTGATAAGCTGTCCATCCTCTCCTGTAATGAAGAAATCCTCATAAAACAACGCAACCTCTCTTAAAAAAGGCAATGCCCGGCTGCGTAAAAAATCTCGATCCTGCGTGTACAGGTAATAGTCGTAATAATGCTGTGCGATCCAGCCTGCTGCTCCAGTCCAATGAATGATATGCGGGGCAATGGTCTTTAGCAGACCCGAATCCGGAGCCGATGGAGCAGGAATGAAGATCCCGCGGCAGCCATAGAGATGCCTGGCATTAAGCCGGAAGTCATCCATGAGTCGTTCCATGTAATCAAATACGGGCAGGAGAAGTTCCGGCATCCGGCCGCTCATCGCCTGCCAGTAAATCATCTGAAGGTTCTCGTTAGCCATGTTAAAAGCCCAGAAGCCCCGGTACTCTCCGCACCACAAGCCGTACAAATGACAGGGACTGCCTCCTTCACGGGAGCTTGAGATCAGCAGATATCGTCCATAAGCCCACATCTTCTCCATCATGGCCAGCGGCGCCTCACCCTGGTAAGCCGCAAGCAGCAGCTCCTCATTGGAACGTCCACGCCCCTCTGCTCCCAGATCCAGCGACATCCGCCCGAACAATTCCCGGTGTTCGCCCACATGGGCCTCCAGAAGCTCGGCGTATCCGCGTTCCTCCGCAGCCAGCTCCGCCTTCAGCCGCTTCCATTCCTGCTCCCGGCTGCCGTGAACGAACATGCGCAGTAGTACAAGCACCTTTCCCGAGCCACCGATAACAGCTTCAGCTCCATCAGCCGTCACCATGCCGCCCTCAGGAATTAACCGGATCACGGCGCCAAAATCGCTTCCATTATCACTTTGAGCGGCGTACCACACAAAAGAACCATCGGATCCGGATTCCACCTCCGTGGGAAGCGGCGCCTCCGGCCGACCCGGCGGACGCCTCACATCGCTTGGGTCATGCAGTCCAAGTGATAGCCGCGCCTGCAGCGTTTCGCTGCCTTCCGCTCTGAGTTCCATCACAATCATGTCCTCGGGACGGGATGCGAACAGGGCCCGCTCGAAAGCGGCCCCCCTGTCCTTCCAGCGAACGGTAACTTCGCCAGTCTGCATATCAAGCTCACGGGAATAGTGCTTGAAGCCCTCATCCACGGCGGACATGATCGTGAGATCTCCCAGCGGAAGCGGAACAGCCATCACCGGATCATATCCTGTTCTGTGAAGCTCATCTACCAATATCGGCTCGGCCTGCGCTTCCTGACCTTCAAGCATCAGCCGTCGCAATTCAGGCAGTCGTCCACTGACATCCGGCAGGTCCGGCGTGCGGCTCTGCCACCACAAGTCGCCATGAGTCAGCATCACGGTCTCCCGGTGAACCCCTCCGTACACGGCAGCGCCAATCATGCCGCTGCCGGTCGGAAGAGCTTCACGCCATTTGGCGCCCCACCACGAGGATGGGGTTAGCAGCTTCAGCTTCCAGGGATGCTCCGTATTCATGCCTCATACACCTCTTTTCCCGTCTTCCTGATCATGCTGTTCATCTTACTTGTTACGGCTCGATTGGTTCAGGACACCGTCCTTGTTTTTAAAACGTTCGGTAGCTTCCTTGACGATATCATTACCGCCTTTTTGCTTGTATTCCTCAATGACTTTCGGCCAATCCGTGATCGGCTCCTTGCCATAAATCATTTTCACCATGTGGTCGATGATCAGCTTCGGCGCCTGATCGGGACGCTTGGATGCCAGATCCGGATTTTTGCTGAACGATTCCAGCTCAGGCACGAATCCGATTCCGCCAATACCTTCGTCGGCCAGCGTTTCGTCCAGCGCTTTCAGCACATCCTGTCCGCCAGGAAGCAGCTCGGTACGCTCGCGGTTAATCGTTGCGTCGCCAACCCATCTCAGCAGGGAGCGGAAGCCTTGTTCGTCATTGCCTGCCTTGTCTGTCGGGAACTTGTAATCGATCTTGCCGTCTTTCTCGGTATAATTTTCACCTTCGATGCCAAAGCTGAAGAATTTGGTCGCTTCAGGCGTCTGCATCCAGTCGAACAGCTTGATGATGCGAATGGCTTTTTCCTTGCTTACTTTGCTGTTGATATACAAAGAGGTATTGACCGAGCTGTACAATCCGTATCCCTTCAAGCCGTTTTCTCCTTCAGGAGACGAGATGATATCCACTTTCGCGTCCGGCACGGAGGCTTGGACTTTCGTGCGGAAATCAAGCAAGCTTGCAGCATTGGCTGTCCAGATCCCTGCATTTCCTGCCTCAATGTTCTCGGAATATTGAGGTGCCTGGATCGTTGCAAAATCCTTCTGAATCAAGCCCTCATCATACATGGTTTTGTATACTGTGAGCGCTTTTTCCATGTTCTCCGCATTGTAGAACTTCGGAACGACCTCGCCATCCTTCTCAGTAAACTGATAACCGAGCGCGTCGTAGGCTCCGAAGCCGATATCGGCATATTTGAAGTTTTCGCGGGCTTGGTACGGCGCAGGCACGCCCAGTTTCTTGAATGCACGCATGACGTTCAGGTAATCATCCATCGTTTTCGGAACCGGAAGCCCCGTTTTTTCGAGCAGGTCCGTACGAATATACGTAGCGCGGCGGGAAGGATTGCTTATCCACGTTGGTACGCCGTATATTTTTCCTTTATAGCTGACCTCGGCCCACGCTTCCTTCGGAACCGCTTTCATGATGTTCGGCGCGTATTCGTTCAGCAAGTCATCGAGCGGCATGAACACACCGGCTTCAATAGAGCCCGACATCGATTTATCTGTTGCGCCGCCGACATTCTGTACCACATCCGGGATATCTCCGCCCGCGTACATGACGGCCATTTTCGAGTCAAAATCCTTCAGCGGAATCATGCGCAAGTCCACATCCACATTGGCGCGCTTTTCGAATTCCTTCACCCATTTGTCGTTGTTGACATCCTTTGAGCTTTCCGCGTAAGCGTTTCCACTTGTTGTCGAGGAGATAGAGAATTTAAGCGGTTTTGATTCATCCGAGGCATCGGCCGCTTCCTTCTCGCTGCCGCCTCCGCATCCTGCAAGTCCTGCTGTAAGGAGCGTTGATGTCAAAATCAGGCTGATCCATTTCTTCATTAGACCTTTCCCCTTTCCATTATCGAAAGACACTCTGTACCTGTGCTTACCTCATGATAAAACGAAAATCCGGGAAGCACCCATGGGGCGGATTATGCTGGTGATGTGTTTTTTTAGGTTATAGCCCAAAAAAGCAAAGGATCCGCACCCATTATAAGATGGTAACCGGTCTTTCCTCTTCCGAAAAATGAAAAAACGGCAGGTTTCCCTACCGCCCATCATCTATTGTTATGTTATCCAGCCTGCCACGAATCTCCGCTGCCAGCGAAGCCCGGAGGTAGGAGTTCAGGTTTCGAGGAGGCTTCCGCAGCCCCCTTCGTATGATTATTCACCGCAGAGCGGGGCATCCGCATAATCATCTTGGTGCCTTGTTCCAGGCTGCTCTCCACCGTAAGACCATATTCCTCGCCAAATACGAGCTGAATGCGGCGGTGCACATTTGCCACACCGATGCCCCCCTTCAGTCGCCCCTCTTCTTCATCATCCGCGAGGCGGTTTTCACTGAGCTTGGCGCGCAGCTCCTCGAGCCGCTCATGCGTCATGCCGCAGCCGTTATCCTCGACGCTGACCCAAAAGCCATCCTCTTCTTCACCGGCATCAATGATAATAGTATGGTGATCCTCGACTCCATAGCGGAAAGCATGCTGAAACACATTTTCCACCAGAGGCTGGAGGGTAAGGCGAACCATTTTCCGCAGTAAAAGATCCGGGCTGACACGCATATCGATTTCAAATGTCCGGCCGATCCGGTGATTAATAATGACCATGAAGTACATGACATGTTTCAGCTCGTTCGCTACCGTTATTTCTTCAAGATTGGTCCGCACCGAGTAATGAAGCATGTAGGAAAGTGCTCCCACGATTTCGGAAATTTCATCCGAGTCCTGGATGACGGCATAACAGACGACCGTTTCCAGCGTGTTGTATAGAAAATGCGGGTTGATCTGCAGCTGCAGCGACTGAAATTCGGCCTTCTGCCTTTCGGCCTGCATCTCTCTGTTCTTCAGCTCGGACTGGTAGACGATGTCCACCAGCTCCGACAGCCGGTTCACCATCAGGTTATATCTGACAATCAGCTCGGTAATTTCGTCATGGCGCTTCGGCAGAGGAATGAACTCCCAATTCCCCTTTTCCGTCTGGCTCATCCCTTTCATCAGCGAACGAATCGGATTCGTGACCGATTTGCCGAAACGGTTGGCCAGAAACAGCGCGCAGAAAAAGGTGAGTGCCGCTACGATCCATATGAGCATGCGCGTCGTCTCCAGCGGCTTGACCAGCTGGCTGTTCGGAATGGACACGACCAGATTCCAGCCGGAGTAATCGGCCTTGCGGCTGATATAAGCCCGCTTGGAGCCTTCTGCAGAGCTGCGGAACATCGACGTGTCCGCCTGGGTCATTTCATCCGCGAGCTTTACCGATATCATCTTCCCGATCTTCGATGGATTGGTGTGATACTGGATCCGGCCTTTATCATCCACAATGAAAAAATAGCTGTCTTCGCCGAGATCGATGCCCTTCCAGAGCGTAGAAAGCTCCTCGGACTTCACTTCAATGCCGACAAAGCCTTTCATATCCGAGGAGCTAAGACCGCGAATACGGCGGATCAGCGTCAGCATCGGAGCCGCATTTTCCCCTTGGATGGTATGGTTGATAATCGTCAAGCGGCCGGATTCATCGGTATGCGACTTGAAATATTCAATCTGCTCCGCCGTATCCTTTGGCGAAAAGGAAGGCTCGGTTCCGCCATTAAAATAATAAAGCGCATTACCGTTATACCCGATGATGTACAGCGCGCTGATCTCCGGATTGCGGATCCAGACCGGATCCACGATGGAATCGCGGATGTCGGTCATATAGCGGTAGTTTTCGTATTCCTCACGGTCCGAGGGCAAATCGATGTATTTTTTGACGCTAAGATTGGAAAGCAGGGCCACCATCGAACGCTGATAGGAGGAAAGATACAAATTCGTATGATGGACTGCATTGTTCACGATCTGGGTCATCTGATTCTCCGTGCTTTGCTCCAGCTGCCTGGCCGATATTGTGTAGAAGGCTATACCCACCGCGGAAAGCGAGAGCAAAATGACAACCAGAAAGCTCATCAGCAGCTTGACCCGCAGGCGGATTCTCATCTTTCTCATTATTCGATGCCAAAAGACGAGCGATATTCGGAGGGCGACATGCCTACGAAATTTTTGAACGTCTTCGTAAAATGGGGATAATCCTCATACCCTACCTGCACTGCGATATCCGTAATGGTAAGGGCGGGAACCGCAAGCAGCTTGCGTGCCTCCTCGATCCGCTTCTTGATGCGGTAATGCACGAAGGTTTCGCCCGTCATTTTCTTGAACAAGGCGCTGAAGTAGGTCCGGGTGAGCCCCACCCTTTTCGCGACTTCCTCCAGTGTCACTTCTTCTGACAGATGCAGATCGATAAAAGCTTTCGCCTCCTCGATCGGGTCCTTGAATTTGCCCTTGCGGGTCTGCTGCAGCTGCGTAAAGATGTCTTCGAGCACGGCTCCGAAGGCTTCCAGCGCTTCCTTTTTGCTGATATCCGTACCATTTTTGTCCGCACGGATCTGCGGCTGCCACCCTCGCTGTACGAGCCTTCCCACAATCATGTTCATGCAGTCCACCAGCACCGATTTCATCCCGAGCACATGCAGCCCGCTGAACAGGCAGTTTTCCCTGCTTTCTTCAAGCAGCCGGTGCATATCGCTCTTTTGCAGCATCCAGATGCTTTCTTCCAGCTTCTCCGACCACTCCATGTATTTTTGCAGGGATACGATATTCTCGCTCATTCCCGCAATGATCTCACGCAGCGCGTTATGAATGTCCTGCTGGGTGACCGGCTTTAGCAAATAGCGCTTCACACCATAAGCAATGGCCCGCTGTGCATACTGAAAATCATTATATCCCGAAATGACTACGACCTGGACATGACCGAATTCCCGGTGAATCTGTTCGCACAGCTCCAGGCCGTCCATCCGCTTCATCCGTAGATCGGTCAGCACCAGATGCGGCTCCTCGCTGCGGATCATTTCAAGGGCGGATTCCCCATCATCGGCTGTATAGATCGCCGAAAACGACGCTGGATACCGCTGCACCATTTTCACTAATCCCTTTTGAATGACAGGTTCATCTTCCACAATCAGCACTCGCATGGATCATAACCTCTTTTCTCATCGGATTTGAGAAGCAAGCGGCAGCATGCTGCGTTTTGCCTGAAGAGCATCTTTTAGCGTCCCTCTTGCACCATGACACCCTCGTTTGCGTGATAGCGCTGCGTAGCCTCGCGAATGATGTCGTCCCCTCCGCGGCTTCTGTATTCCTGAATCACCTTCGGCCAATTTGAAATCGGCTCCTTTCCGTATATCATCCGCACAATGTGGTCCACGATAAAGGGCGGAGGCTGATTCGGATTGTTTGGAGCCAGCTCCGGATAGATGTTGAATGCTTCCAGATCCGGAATAAAAACAATATTGCCGCGGCCTTCCTTGGAAAGTGTCGAATCAATTGCTCCCAGCACATCCTTGCCGCCAGGAAGAAGCCTCGTTCTTTCGCGGTTGATCGTCAAATCATGGCTCAGCCACAGCAGCTCGCGAAAGCCTTGTTCGTCCTGCTCCTCTTTCGTTTGCGGAAACCGGTAGCTTATGGCGCCGCTGGTTACGGTATAGGTATCGCCGGGAATCCCGAAGGAAAAAAACCGCTCGGCTTCATCGCTGAGCATCCAGTTGAAAAATTGAATAATGCCGATCGCCTTTTCTTTGGAGACATGTTTATTGATGTAATAGGAATTGATGACCGAGCTGTACAGCCCATAGCCCTTTTTGCCGTCCGGACCGGCTGGTGACGGGACGATGTCAACCTTCGCTTCCGGAACCGAGTCGTTCACCTGGGCCCTAAAATCAAGCAGTCCGGCGGCATTCGCCGTCCAGACGCCTGCTTTGCCGCTGTAAATGTTCTGGGTGTATTCGCTCGAGCTCACCGTTGCAAAATCCTTCGCGATCAGGCCTTCCTCGAGCATCTTTTTATAAATTGAGATGGCTTCCTTCATGCGTTTCTCCTCAAAAAACTTCGGTACGACCTCGCCGTTTTTGAGTTCAAACTGGTACCCAAGCACGTCATAAGCCCCAAAAATGACATCCGCATATTTGAAGTTCTCGCGCATTTGGTACGGATTCTCCACGCCCAGCTTCTTGAAGGCGCGCAGCACGTTCAGGAATTCATCCACCGTTCTCGGAACCGGCAATCCCGTCTGCTTGAGAAGATCCGTGCGGATATACGTCCCGCGCCGTGAAGGATTGTCCAGCCAGGCCGGAATTCCATAAATTTCCCCCTGATAACTGGTTTCCTTCCAAGCCTCTTCCGGGATTCTTTCCAGCATATGCGGCGCATAGGTACGGATCAAGTCATCCAAGGGCATGAACAAGCCTGCTTCGACCGTTCCCGACATCGCTGCCGAGCTTGCTCCGCCCACGGTCTGGATCACATCCGGAAAATCATCTCCCGTCAGGAGCACCGGCAGGCGTTTGTCTACATCCTTCAGCGGGATCATCGTAATCCGAATATCTGTATTTGTCAGCGCTTCCAATTGTTTAACCCATTTATCCTCCTGGATATCGGGCACCTTGGCCACATAAGGGTTGGAGGCGGTGGTTAGCACAATGGAAAAAGACAAAGTCCCCGGGGAAGAGCCGCTGCCGGCTTTTTGTCCAGGGGAGTGTTCAGAGGTGCCCGGAGATAACGTGATTTCCGGAAAAGAACAGCCAGCGAGAGTCATCAACGTGGCCAACATCAGATAGAACCACTTTTTCATTGCCTCCCCCTCTTTTTCGTCCTGATGTTGAATTTTCGGACGTAATGGGCGCTATTCGATTTGGAACACCTCTATATTATCATATTTCGTCTATATGAAAACGGATTCATGTGCGTTTCATAAGTCTTATTCATTTTCCAACTTCTAGGTCTTGATTGAGCCTACCAGCATCCCTTTAATGAAGTATTTCTGCAGGAATGGATACACGATGATGATCGGCAGGACCGAGACGATGATGACGGCCATCTGCACGCCCGCAGGAGACACTTCATTAACTCCGTCTAACAGGCTTTCTGCCTGGCCGAGATCGTTGCTGAGCACGATTTCCCGCAGCCGGAGCTGGAGCGGATACAAGGTACGGCTGTTGATAAAATACAAGGCCGTGGAATACGAGTTCCAGTGGGATACGGCGTAAAAAAGTCCCATGGTCGCCATGACCGGTTTGGACAGCGGTAATATTACGCTCCACATCGTCCGCATCTCGCTGGCACCGTCGATTCTCGCGCTGTCGATTAGCTCGGCGGGCAGCGCCACGAAGAAGGACCGCATGATGAACAGATTATATGCGCTGATGGCTGACGGAATGACGAGCGCCCATAGCGTATCCAGCATGTGCAGGTTTTTAATGACCAGATAGTTCGGGATCAGCGGAGCCTGAAAAATCATCGTGATAAGGATGAAGATCAGGACGACCTTCCGCAGGGAATACTCCGGACGGGAAAGCGGGTAGGCCAGCGATGCCGTCATGATCAGGTTGATCGCCGTGCCGCCGACGGTAATGATGACGCTGATCAGGAACGCCCGCCAGATCGAAGTATCCGCCAAGATGACTTTATAGTTGACGAAAGTCCAGTCCACCGGAATCACTTTGACGAGACCTGCGTTGATCGCTTTACTGCTGCTGAACGATTTGGCAAGCACATGGAGCAGCGGAAATACCATGATGCAGCCGACGAGCGTCAAAAAAATTGTATTGAACCAGTCAAACCATCGTCCTTTGATGTTCATTTCGCCTTGCTCCTTTCTCTAGTAAAGTCCCTCTCCGCTTGTCTTCTTGCTCAGGGTGTTGCCGATCATGATGAGCATCAGGCCGACGAGCGATTTAAACAGGCCGATGGCGGTGGTGTAGCTGTACTGCTGGTCGATGAGGCCGACCCGGTAAATATACGTATCGAGGATGTCGCCTTTATGTTCGTTCAGCGAATTGACGAATACGAATACCCGTTCAAAGCCGAAATCCAGGAAGTTGCCGATATGCAGCAGGAACATGATCGTGATCGTCGGCAAAATTGCCGGAATGGTGATGGATAAAGTCTGTCTCCAGCGGTTGGCGCCATCCATGCGGGCCGCTTCGTACAGCTCCGGATTGACGCTCGCGAGCGCTGCCAGATATATGATCGTTCCCCAGCCGCTGTCTTTCCAGATGCCCGTACCGACCAGAATACTTCGGATATAGGAATCTTCGCCGAGAAAATAAATGGACTTGATGCCAATCGCGTTCAGCATCTGATTCACGATACCTGTCGTTGGAGACAGGATGCCGATCATGATACCGCCGATGATGACCCAAGAAAGAAAATGGGGCAAATAAACGATGGTTTGCAAAATCCGCTTAAAGAGCACCTTCCTCAGTTCATTGAGCAGCAGCGCCAGGATGATCGGCACCGGGAAAGCAATAAGGATGTCGTATAAGCCGATCAGTACGGTATTTTCCAGAATTCTCAGGAATTCCGTGTAGGTAAACATTCGTCTGAATTGGTCCAGTCCCACCCAGGGGCTGCCGGTAAAGCCTTTGAAAATGTTGTAGTCCTGAAATGCCATAACTGAACCCATAAGCGGCAAGTATTTGAAAATAATAAAATAAAGAATGCCTGGAATCGTAATGAAATAGAGCGCTTTGTATTTGCGGAAATTGCTTCTTTGCCTGCCGAGAGGCTTGCTTGTTTTCATGCTTGTCTGGTTTGCTGTGGGCGCCTGTCCTGACATCATCATCGCTCCTTCTGCTTTTGAACCGGATGAGCGGACCTTCCGTTCGCAGCCCGCCGATTCAGCTTCTTGTTCTGTAAAAGAAAGCGTTATCTTAAACGTTGATACTTTGATCCTCCGTCAGATACTATGCCTTCGAAACTATCTTACCGCTCCCTGGCAGCAGGCCGGAATGGAGATTTGTCGACTGGCCTGTGTTTTATTACGATTGCTTGCGAGTAACGCTATGAACAGGCTGCCCCGCTGGTTATCGTGATGCTTTTTCCTTGGATAACAGGAATTTGATATCGATATCCTCTGAACAAAGCCGGTGCGCCATTCTCTGCTTGTCTATGCGGCTGAGCTTTAATAACTCCGCAGCACAGCGGTACGGGTGACCATATGCAGCACTGTCCGCTTACCTGTGGATGGATCGTGACTTCAACAAGCGTCCCTTCCTTCCAGCTCATATCTACCGTATAGCCACCTCTGGCCCGCAGCCCCCGTACCTCGCCCGAACGCCACTGCGGCGGAAGTGCAGGCAGGAGCCGGATCTCGCCGGTATGCGATTGAAGCAGCATTTCCGCTGCACCGGCAGCACCGCCAAAGTTACCGTCAATTTGAAAAGGCGGGTGGCAGTCCAGCATATTCGGATATGTGGAGTGCGACAGCAGCTTAGCCAGGTGGCCGTGTGCTTCATTCCCCATCAGCAGCCGGGCATAGAAGTTGATGATCCAGGCACGGCTCCAGCCTGTATGTCCGCCGCCGGAAGAAAGTCTGCGCGCAAGCGTCGTTCTAGCGGCGTCCGCCAGCTCCGGGGTCTCAAAGGCATCGATGAGCTTGCCCGGATGCAGAGCGAACAGCTGCGAGATATGGCGGTGGCCGGGGTCGACTTCCTCATGATCGATCTGCCATTCCATAATTTGTCCACTCATGCCGATTTGCGGCTTCGGCATGCACTGGATCGCATGCTCAAGCTTATCGGTGAAGACAGCTTCCCTATCCGTCCCCATCGTCTTCACAGCTTCCAGGCAGGCCTCGAACAAGGTCAATGCGATCTGTGCATCCATGGAAGGTCCCATGCACAGACTGCCGCTGCTGCCGTCAGGCAGCAGAAATTTATTCTCGGGCGATACGGAAGGTCCGGTGACAAGCATGCCGTTCTCATCCATCGTCATATAATCAAGCAGGAACACGGCCGCCTCCTTCATCGCCGGATAGGCCCGCTTCTTCAGGAACTCCATGTCCAGTCCGTAACGGTAATGCTCCCACAGGTGCAGACTAAGCCAGGCGGCTCCCATCGGCCATACCGTGCAGGTCATGAGAATGCCCTCCGGACGTGTCTCCGCCCACAGATTCGTATTGTGATGGGCTACAAATCCCCGGCAGCCGTACATCTCCTGCGCGGTTATCCGTCCATTGGGTACCATTCGCTCAATCAGATCAAAGAGCGGTTCATGGCACTCCTCCAGCCCCAATACTTCCGCTGGCCAATAATTCATCTGCGTATTGATATTAATCGTATATTTCGACTCCCACGGCGGCGTGAAGCTGTGATTCCAGATCCCCTGCAGGTTGGCGGCCAAAGTGCCCGGCCGTGAACAGGAAAGCAGCAGATAACGGCCGTATTGCACATATATTGCCATCAACCCGGGGTCGTCGGATAAAACATGTTCACCGGCCTCCGGCTTGCCTGGATCCTGTAACGTTTCCTTCAGCCTGAGCAGCCTCTGATCCGTAGGAAGCTCCTCAAATGGATCACCATCCGGTGTGAGTGTCAGTTCAAAACGGTCAAACCTCTGCCGGTATTCCTTCACATGCCGTTTGAACAGCTCATCAAAGGTCATGGCCGCAGCCCGTTCCAGCTGGATCAAGCATGCCTCTTCCGGGTTCTTTTCCCGGAAACTCGTCTGCGCTGCGAGCAGGATCGTCACTGCGTCCGCTCCGTCCACGGACAGGAAATCCCCGATCGTCCGCATACTTCCTCCCTCATGGATCGCCCGGAATGCCGCGCTGAACCGGACGCCGTCCACGCCGCATTCACCGCCCATTACCATCGTGTTATCCAATCCCGGCCAGCTGCCGCAGTCGAAGGGACGCCGCATGAGATTGGCGGCAAAGGTTAGCGCGCCAGGCCGGTCGGCTGTCAGACGGACCACCAGGACACCGTCCGGTTCACTGACAAAATATTGTCTGCGGTAGTTCACGCCCCCCGCATGATAGCTGACGTTCACAACGGCGCGCTCCAGGTCCAGCTCCCGTTCATAATCCACCACAGGAAGGATATCCTCCATCGGCTTGAGCATCAGGTCGCCAAGCGGCTGATAAGGCTGCTCATACTTCGGTGAAGCCGTAAGAGCCATTCTGGCAAGATGCTCTGCTTCCGCCTGTCTGCCATCCTTCAGCAGGCTCCGGATTTCTTCCAGATAAGGCTGCGACTCAGGATTCGCCGCCCGTGACGGGCCGCCATACCACAGTGAGTCCTCATTGAGCCGGATGGTCTCAAGCCCTGTCGAACCATAGACCATTGCCCCGAGGCGACCATTACCGATAGGCAATGCCTCCTCCCATGCTGCAGCCGGGGTGGTGTACCACAGCCGCATAGGACGGCCATGACTGCCTGCTCCGCGTCTCATGAAGCTGCCGCTGCCATAACTCTCCTGATCCCTATCCTTCCCTTGCTCCGATCGTTCACCTGGTCCGCTCTGCCTCATCATCATCTTTATCTCCTTTTCATGCCCCGCCGCACGGATGCGAAGATCAGGCTTTATCGATTTCAAACACAATCGCCTTGATCGGCTCATTTCCATCATTAAGCAGGCCATGCTTCCACCAAGGCTTGTTAACGATCACATCTCCAGGACCAACTCTCGTGTCTCTCCCGTTCATCGTCATCAAGCCTGTGCCCTCCAGGATGATAT
Organism: Paenibacillus sp. J23TS9; assembly: GCF_018403225.1. Classification (NCBI taxonomy): domain Bacteria; kingdom Bacillati; phylum Bacillota; class Bacilli; order Caryophanales; family Paenibacillaceae; genus Paenibacillus; species Paenibacillus sp. J23TS9. Next base: position 530,682 of record NZ_BOSG01000002.1, read on the forward strand.
AGATCTCTTCGTCATCACGATGCCCGTGATATCCAATCGAAGTGCCCGGAGGCAATACGGAATAATACAGGAATTTAAGAGGGGTCTCGAAATCCCCTTTGCCATACAGCCTCACACTCTCGACCAAGCCTTGACCTCCGTGGCTTGAAGAGGGTTTTAGCTCTGCCCGCAGAAAATTACGGATGTCTGCCGGCCCGTATCCCCAGCTCGCCGAGGTATCTACCTGCTGCCCTTGCTTCAGCGACAAGCGTGTATAATGGGCGAGTGCCTGATTTTTGAGATATTCCTTCGCGTCCGTCTCGCCGCGGCGTTTCTCCTCCAAGGCCTTCAGGAACTCCTGAACCGGTGTCTGAACCGCCACATCACTGAAATCACTCCATCGCTGCACGCCTTCCGGCGTCGTCAGCTCAATTTCCCCGTCTGAAAAGGTCAGACTGCCCTTCTCCCCTTCAATCCTCCAATCGCCCGGCCACTGTGTTTCGCGCCCCACACTATGCAGCGAACAGCGGAAGGAGGCCTGAATGCCTGCCTGCAAATCCATCACGATATGAAAGACATGGCGCTTCACGGCAAACAGTTTGCCTACTTCCCGCCCCGACAAATGGCGCAGCAGATCGAAATGGTGAATGATGACTTCCTCCAGCTCGTCATTCGGCTCCAGAGTCACACGCTGACGCTTGCGGAAAAATTCGCATTCCAGGGAGTACAGTGCTCCAACGGCTCCTTCATCGATCAGCTGTTTCAGCTTGCGCAGCGGCGCAAACGTACGGTAATTTTCCGCGATCATAAATGGAATGCGTTCTTCCTCAGCCCGTTTGACGATCTCCACGGACTTCTCGTAGTTTTCGGCAATCGGCTTCTCGCAGAGCACCGGCAGTTTATAATCAAAGGCCAAGTGATTAATCGCGCTATGCGCATGGCGCGGCGTAACGTTAATCACAAAATCCGGCTGCTCCTGCTCGATCGCCTCCCTGGCATCGGTATAAAAAGGAACTCCGTCTGCCTGAAGCTGCTCACGTCTGCTCTCATTCGTATCTGAAACAGCCAGCTCCAAATCACCGTTCAAACTCCGCAGTCTCCGGTACCAGCCGCTTCCCGCCTCACCCATTCCCACTAAAAGCGCTTTCATAAAAAACCCTCCTGTTCCATTTCCGTATTTTAAGCTTTCCTTCATGCTACTACCGGCTGGGCAAAGCCTCCATTGAGTAGGTTGCGCTGGCATGTGTTTTTTTACGATGCACTCCGTCCTTTGCAAGGCAGTGACCATAAAAAAGCCTGGCCCGCTGGCCAGACTCTTGCTGGAAAATTAAATGATCACCTTTCCCTACCCCTTGACCGCACCGGCGGCAATGCCATCGACGAAGTATTTTTGCAGCAAAATGTAAACCAAAATGCTCGGAATCGCGGCCATGAGCGAACCGGCGGCGATCCAGCCGATCTGCGCGCTGTTTTCTCCGAAAAAACTGGACAGGGCCACCGTAATGGTACGCGAATCCGGCTTTTGCAGGAAAAAGAGCGAAAACTGATAGTCATTCCAGATTGAGTTGGCATTCATGATGACAATCGTGGCCGTAACCGGCTTTAAGAGCGGTAAAATGATGCGGAAAAACATGCCTGTCTTGGTCGCACCGTCGATCATTGCCGCCTCGTCCAGCTCCCGCGGAATCGTCCCGATGAAGCTTGTATAGAGGAAAATGGCCATCGACAGCTGAAAGGTCACATGCAGCAGCACGATCCCGAAATAAGTGTTCATAAAGCCAATATCGACAAACAGCTTATACAGCGGTACCAGAATCGTAAGCGGCGGTACGATGAGTGCGCTGACGAAGATGCCGTACACCCACTTGTTCAACCTTGACTGGTAACGCGCTAGCGGGAAAGCCGCCAAGGAGCCAAAGATCAGAATCAGCACGACCGACATGACGGTGATCACACCGGTATTCAAAAAGGCTCTGCCCAGGTGGGCGTTCTGCCAGGCGCTTATAAAATTACCTGTGAACCCGTAACCTGGAAACAGCCACTTAGAGCTCATATCCCTCAGATCTTTAAAAGAAACCGTCAGCAGGATGTAAAACGGGATGATATGCACCAGGGCCACCAAAAGGCCGATAACCGTATAAACAACCGTGCGTTTTCGCTGCTTCATTGCGACAGCTCCTTTCTGCGCAGAAAGTACAGAGATGTCAGGCTGATGACGGTGATGAGCAGAAACATCAGATTGCCCAGCGAAGCCGCGAGTCCGGCATCCTGGCGGGCAAAATACAGCTGATACATCATCGTGGACAGCGACGCGGAGGCGTATCCCGGTCCGCCGTTGGTCAGTGCTGCAATGACGTCGAACAGCTTCAGGCCGCCGATCAGATTAAGGATAATGCTGGTTGTCAGTGCCGGGGCAAGCAGCGGAAAGGTAATGTTCGCAAAGCGCTTCAACGGTGAGGCCCCGTCTATTTCAGCCGCTTCATAATAATCCTTGGAAATGCCCTGCAGGCCTGAGAGAAAAATCATCATCGCAATCCCCAGGAATTGATACGTATTAACAATCATAATAATCCAAACGTTTACCTTCGGGTCTGCCAGCAGATTAACCGGCTTGCCGGTAAAAGCCATAATGATATCGTTGATTGCCCCGCCATTATATTGAAGCAGGAAATACCAGATATATCCCATGATGATCGGACTGACAATCGCGGGAATATATACGATGACACGGACGAAGGTTTTGGCCTTGCCATGTTTATTCAGCAGCAGCGCGTACAAAAGCCCGAACATATTTTGAAAAAGCGTACTGCCGAGGCCGTAGATCAGCGTGTTGATAATGACCGTGTGGACACGGCTGTCGGTCAGCATTCTTTTATAATTGTCGATCCCAATATAGTGCAGTGCCTGGGAGTAGCCATCCCAATCCGTAAAGGAAATCAGCAGCCCCCGGAAAAAGGGATAGTAGATAAATACAGCAAACAGCAGCAGAGCAGGCAGGTACATCCAGTTCAGCATCACCGGCGATTTTGCCAGACGCATGCCGGTCGTTCTGCGCGGCCTTGCTTTGGTGACAACAACGCTTGGTTTCATCTCTTCACGCTCCTCGCAAAACGGGCAAGGTGCGGGGCATGACCTCATGCCCCGCTGCCCCTGACGATTATTTTTTGGACAGCCGCTCGACCTCGGTCTTCATCGATTCGCTGAACTGCTCCGGCGTCATGCGTCCGGCAAGCAGTTCGGTACCATTTTTGCAGAGAACATCCCACATGCCGTTTGGCAGATACACGCGGTCAAAGTATGGGAATACCCGGATATTCGCGTATTTTTCATAATAAGGGGTCAGCTCATGGTCTGTCTTAATATCCTTCAGTCCCGGAGGATTCTTCGATACGTTCGACAGCTTCGCCATATTGTCCGGTTTGGCAAAATACTGCAGCAGCTTCTTCGCCTCATCCAGATGCTTCGTGTCCTTCCATACCGCCAGTGTATTACGCTCCCCGCCCGCAAAGGTCGGTTCATCACCAGCCACCATCGACGGCACCGGCATAATACCGATTTTCATATCCGGTGCGATCGCATGTACGGAATCCATAAATGCCGGACCGACAAGTGCAAAGGTTACCTTGCCTGCAGCAAAAGCGGCCGGAAGATCGCTGCGCTTGGCGGTCAGCACATCTTCATTAATTAGTCCTTTTTTCTGGAGATCCACCAGGCTTTGTGCCAGCGGCGTAATATGAGTCCAATCGAAATTGCCGTTTAGGAGCGCATCCGCATCGTTATTCTTGGCTGTAATCAGGAGTGGATTCGCAAAATTGTCCAGATACTGGCCGATCATGCTATCATCTATGCCGGACATATAGAACGGATTCGTTTTGCCGCCGCTTTCCTTCTTGATCTTCTCCCCGGCAGCTATCAGCTCATCAAACGTGTTTGGCACCTGAATGCCATACTGCTCGAGCATATCCACGTTATACAGCAGGCCATCCTTCGCTTCAGTGAGCACTAATGCGTAGACCTTCCCATCCTTGTCAGTCACAACATCGCGGATCGTATCGGTCAGCTGGGAAGCCCAAGGCTCATCCCGCAGATCAGCGAGGTAATCACCGTAACGGAGCTTCGCCCAGCCATGGGTATCGAATATATCGGGCAGGTCGTTCGCAGCCATTTTGACCTTCATGGTGTTCTCGTAGCCCGTGCTGTCAAACTGCAGGTTCACGCTTATATCGGGATTTTCTTTCGTAAAGCCATCCACGATTTCACGGTAAGCCTGGGTCAGTGATTCATCCGAAATGTTCACCATCATCGACAACGTGGTTTTCGCCTTGCCCGAGCCGATTTTGCCGGAGCCCGTTTCGGTGTTCCCACTGCCGGTACTCCCGCTGTCGGGACGTGATGAGCAGCCGCTTGCCATGATGATGAGAATTGCCAGAGTCATGAACCAAAATGCGCGTGTTCTCATATACCCACCTCTTCATTTTCTGATTTGAAAATTAACGTGTACGCCACTCCTTTTTACAGATTTAGCTTATCACACGTAAAAGCGCTTACAAATGACCCATTCCTACGATGAAAGCGCTATTTTCTATCTATTGCCTAAGCCCTTTCCTTCAAGTACAATGAGAACCATTAACTTTGCCCAGACCGAGCAAACGGAGGTAGTTCGCGTTGAAAAACAGAGCCTTGTCCATCCGTTCCAAGCTGATGATTCTCTTCTCCGTCACCATCTTGTTCCCCGTCCTGATTATTGCTTATGTGATGCCTGCCTATTATACGAAGCTGCTAACGACAGAGACCGAAAAGCTGACCGAGTCGACGCTTGTGGGCTTGACCAGTAATATCCAATACTATCTGGATGAACTCGAGCGCGTGACGACCATTCCGTACAACTACAATGAAGTAATGTATGCCCTGAAAATCCGTTCAGCAGGCATTTACAAAACATCCGATAGTTATACAAAATACAAAGCCGATTACGCACTTTACAACACACTGCCTAGTGTGCTCGAAAACATGCATAAGGAGATTCTGGGTACGCTGCTGCTGCCGCTGGACGGGTCGATCTTTTATAAAGACAGCCGTTCGACGCTATATGCAGCCCGCAGTGATTATCCGTATACCGAACAGGATTGGTACAAAGAGGCGGTCAAGGCCGAGGGTAAAGCTACCTTTGTCCGGGTCCATCCCCAGGATTATTTGAAGCTCGACCAGGTGCAGAGCGTATTCTCAGTGGCCCGGCTCATTCGGGATATGGATTCCCGGAAGCCGATTGCCGTCATCATGGCCGACGCAGACACGGTTGTGATTGACCGGATTGTGCGCCAGCTGATCAGCAATGATTCTGTCGTGGTCATCACAGATAAGAACGGGCAGCTTGTATACGCAAGCAGTGACGTTCCGGCCGAAACATTGAAGGAACTATCGAAACCCTCTGCCACCATAGATTATTATGGAGAACCCTATGTCCAGGTGTCCAAAACGGTTCCCTCGAGCTCCTGGAAGGTGACCTCCCTCATACCGCAAAGCCGTTTCACCGATAAGGTCCGGTGGATGCATACGACAGGGCTTATTTTTGCTTCAGGCGGATTGATCCTGACCTTATTCGTGTTCCTGGCATACTCACGCAAGCTGCTGACCCCGTTCCGCGAAATGATACTGGTCATGCGGCATGTGCAGCGCGGCGATATGACAAGGCGGGTGGATATCCACGGCAAGGATGAGATTGCGGAGCTTGGGAGCGCGCTGAACCGGATGATCCGGCAGCTGGATGATATGGTGATCAGTGAATACCGCGCCAAGCTGAAGCAGCAGGATGCCGAAATGCAGGCGTTGCAATCGCAAATCAAGCCGCATTTTCTGTACAACACGCTGAATGGCTTCATCGGGCTGAACCGCAGGCGTGACCACGATACGCTAGACCGGGCAATCCGTTCACTGAGCGGACTGCTCCGATATATTTTATCTTCCGATACGACGATCACCCTCGCGGAAGAATTCGAAATTATCCGTAAGTATGCGGATCTGCAATCCATGCGCTTTCAGGATCGCCTCACCTTCCATTTTGCGCTGGACGAAAGGCTGGAGGGTCTGAAAATTCCCAAACTGCTGCTGCAGCCCCTCGTGGAGAATTCAGTCGTCCATGGCTGTGAGCCGTGCGAGCATCCCTGCCTCATTGAAGTGAACGCGGCGCTTCAGTGGGAGAACGGACAGCCGCGAGCCGTCATCCGTGTGACGGATAACGGTGCCGGGTTTGAGCCTGCGGCGCTGCGGAGCCGGGATCGCGTCGGTATGCGGAATGTTGAGGAGCGTCTTTCCCTTTCATACCGCGGGGTATCCAGCTTCAAGGTTCGAAGCACTCCAAATCTCGGGACCCTGATTACCATTACCATTGATCTGCAGGAGGAGGGATTGGGATATGAACATCATAGTGGCTGACGATGAAATGCTGGCACGGGAAACGCTCGTTGGTATTCTTGAGGATATCCATGCGGATCTTGAAATCCGTGAGGCTGGAAATGGGCAGGAACTGATCGAGTTGGTTCGGCAGAAACAGCCGGATGTTGCCTTCGTCGATATCCGCATGCCAGGCAAAAGCGGGCTTGAAGCGATCAAGGAAGCCTTGCCCTTAGCGCCGTCGACTCAGTGGGTTATGCTCACCGGCTATGCAGAATTTGAATATGCCCGGGAAGCCATACAGCTGGGTGCCGTCAATTATCTGCTCAAACCTGCTGATCCGGAGCTGGTACAGAATATTCTGAGACAGGCAAAAGCCAAAGCAGGCCAGGACTGCCTCTCGCACTGCCGGGAATTCGAATCGCAGATGGTGTCCATCTTTCATAATCAGAGCCAGCCGGAGCAAACGCTGCCTAGTCCAGGCCTCGCCGGAGAGCGTTGGCTCGCTGTCATCATCTATGAGGATACGGCGGCACAGGCCGGGGAGAATTGCGTGGCGCAAGCCTCTGTGCCGCAAATCCTGCGTGAGCTAATCAACGAACATTGCTCGAAAGAACTGATGCTCGCTCTGGTTACTCTTGGGAAGAAGGGGCATATCTTCATCGGCAAAACATCCACGGAAAAGGAGCGCCGCAGCCTTCTTCGCCTGCCGGAACGAATCATGGAATGTACCCGGCAGCAATCCACCGCCTTCCGTCTCCTGACTTGGATGCAAACGAAGGAACATGCCGCGCTGGCTCCACTGCGGGACGAGGTAGCCTTGCTGAGATCGTTATCCTTCCTGCGTAGTGTCGCAGACAGCTCCGTTCTCTTAAGCCTGAGCGACCTGGAGCTGCTTGGGGCCGATCCCAATTACACCAAAACCGGTAAGATCGCAGCCAGCCTGGCACAGGCTTACCAGGATGGGGACTATGTTACGTTCATCAGCAGCTGTGAAAAGCTTCAGACCCGGTATTCAAGCGAGCCTTTTCTCCCTCCAAATATGGAAGAGCGGCTTGTCGCCTATCTCCGCTGTATCCTTGGGCCGGATTCGACCATTGAACTGCATCCGGATACCGGCTGGCTGGAGCAGCTGCCGCAAGCTGCAGGCTCCTTCCTCCTGAAGAGAAAATCCGCCGAAGAACCGGGCAGGCAGGATTGGCTGGATGCGGTCATCCGCTACTTGGAAGTGAATTTCTGCGGTGATATTACCGTTGCGGGGATCGCGGAACGATTTCAGGTATCCCCCAACCATCTGAGCACCCACTTTCATAAAAAAATGGGTGTGACCTTCATTCAATACGTTACCCGCCTGCGGATGCTGAAAGCGCAGGAGCTGCTGTCCAGACCCGGAATGAAGGTCAATGAAGCCGCGGAGCATGTCGGTTACTATAGCACGCGCCATTTCACGAATCTGTTCAAGGAAAACGTGGGCTGCTACCCTTCCGAATTCAGTAAAAAACATCAGCGATAAACCCATGTGTGATGGCCTTATTTTTATGCAGCATGAAAAGCCCCTGCCTTCTTCAGAATGCGAAGGCAGGGGCTAATTAACTTCAATGACCTGGTAGGCTACAGCAGCGTAACCCAGCAGACAACCTTTATTTAAACTCCGGCAACCAGCTGCCGTGAGCTTCGATCAGATCATCGCACAGCGCCACGATGTCATCCAGCGACAGCTCTGCAGCTGTATGCGGATCGAGCATGGCGGCATGGTAGATATGCTCTTTTTTGCCTGTTATAGCCGCTTCAATGGTAAGCAGCTGTGTATTGATATTCGTGCGGTTGAGCGCGGCCAGCTGCGGCGGCAGATCACCCACAAAGGTCGGGGAGATACCCGAGCGGTCCACGAGACACGGAACCTCAACGCAGGCTTCCTTCGGCAGGTTCGTGATAAGACCGGTGTTCATGACGTTGCCGCCGATTTTGAACGGTACATTCGTTTCCATGGCTTCCATGATATAAGATGCATATTCCTTAGAACGCGCATGTTCGATATTCTCGCTGGCAAAAATCTTTTCGCGCATTTCCTTCCAACCGTTAATCTGGTTAACGCAGCGGCGCGGATATTCATCAAGCGGAATATTGTATTTTTCGATCAGCTCAGGATAGTTTTTCTTAATAAAATAAGGATGATATTCAGCGTTATGCTCGGACGATTCCGTTACATAATAGCCAAAGCGGAGCATCAGCTCGAAGCGAACCATATCGTGATGCTTCTCCTTCTGCTTCTCGACAGCACGGCGCTTGATTTCCGGATAGAGATCCACCCCGTCCTTCTTCACCTCAAGCAGCCAAGCCATATGGTTGATACCGGCGATTTTCGATTCCACGCCTGTTTGATCCATGTCCAGCGCCTTGAACAGTTCGGATACGCAGTGCTGCACGCTGTGGCAGAGACCGACGGTCTTGATGCCGCCCACAGTGTTCATCACATTGGTGAGAACTGCCATCGGATTGGTGTAGTTGAGGAACTGCGCATCAGGGCATACCTCCTGCATGTCTCTGGCAAAATCGAGCATCACCGGAATCGTCCGCAGGTTCCGGAAAATGCCGCCGATTCCGAGCGTGTCGGCAATCGTTTGGCGCAGGCCGTATTTTTTCGGAATCTCAAAATCAGTAATAGTACATGGATCATAGCCGCCCACCTGAATGGCATTGATGACGTACTTGGCACCTCTTAAAGCTTCCTTACGGTCGCTATAAGCCTTAATGACACATGTGCTGCCCAGTGTGTTCTTAATGCTGCTCAGAAGCCGCTCGGAATCCTGCAGACGCTCCGGATCAATATCGAACAAGGCAAGCTCAAAGCCCTGCAAAGCTGGTGTCGACATCACATCACCAAGCACATTTTTAACAAACACAGTGCTTCCCGCACCGATAAACGTAATTTTGGACATGAATGATAACCTTCCTTTCGGATTGGCTTGAATTTGATTCTAACTATACCCCTCATGCCGCGAGGCGAACATGGAGCAAACCCAGCATTACATGTCATAATCCCATTTACGTATCCGCTTTCAGACGGGAAATATGCCATTTTGCCTGTTATAATATGTAGTAAAGCTTGCTGAGAACAAAGGAGATGCCATTTCCATGGTTCGTATCAATGTCAACTACAGCACTCCCGCTATGCAGGGTCAGATGGATCTGAATTTGCTGTTTTTCGGTTTGGAGGAATGTCTGCCGAGGCATACCTGGGGGCCGGGTCTTCGTGATGCGTATATTTTGCACTACATCCACAGCGGCCGGGGCGTATTCCACACAAGTGAGACGGTGTATGAGCTGGAGGCGGGACAGGGTTTTGTCATTCTTCCGGATACGCTTGTCCATTACAGTGCCGATGAATCCGACCCTTGGACGTATTCTTGGATCGGCTTTAAAGGCCTCAATGCAAAGTCGCTGCTGCAGCGGGCACAGATTAGCGCCGAACGGCCGGTGTTCACAGGACTGCCCGCAAGCAGCTTCGACAGCTTTTATGAAGAACTGAAGTCAGCCAGCCACGACCGCGGCAGCGACGTGCTCAGCCAGAGCATCCTGTACCGCATTCTTGCCGATCTGATCCGCTGTTCTCCCGAACCGGAAACCGGCCACAAGCCGCAGTACTCCCGGGAAGGCTACATCCGCAAGGCTATTGAATATATGGAAAGCAGCTACAGCCAAAAGGTTACCGTGCTCGATATTGCCCGTTCGGTCGGCCTCGACCGCACCTACCTGTCCGGCCTGTTCAAGGACAAATTCGGGGTTTCGCTGCAAACCTTTCTGCTGGAATACCGGATGAACCGTGCTACAGATTTGCTGAGAAATCCCGAGCTTTCTGTCAGTGATATCTCCCGTTCGGTAGGATATAATGATCCGTTTCTGTTCTCCAAAATGTTCAAAAAAGTGATTGGCTCGTCTCCACGAAAGTATAGAGAAACACAGATTTAGACAAGCCCGGCCTTTTTTCAAAACAGAAAATGTGTATCGACGACGTTACCGGCCCGAATTTGATTTCGCTAATTTGGTGACGATCGGGGAACGTTTGGTATGCTGCGGGAGCGTGTGACTATGGCTTGCCACCGCATAGGCTGACAGCTTCAGTTTCTTTTCCTTTGGTTTGCTCTTTTCCTGTATACCTTTGATTTGCGGCTTATTGCTACTCTCCAATTTGTTAACATAACGCAGACGGCCTTTATCCAGGATTTCCTCCGCCCGTTTCGTGTACAACGATATTTCCAGTCTTGTTCTTGCTTCTCTGATCATTTGCTTCAGCCTGTTATATTCATTGATTTCGTCATTCGTTAGCGTAATCTTTCCAAGGGTCATGTCTGCTTCTCTCCTTTACGGTCTGAAATTGCGAGTTCAAATGTCACCTCTTCGGGATCATCCGAGTCTGGTACGCTGGAGGCAATGATTGTCGGCAGCTTATCCTGCGACGATACTTTCTCTTCCGCAGTGAGCTTGGCTTGTTTGGCTATGAAGCTGCCGCCTCCAAAGCCTGCGATAATCGCTACATAAATATATTTTGGGAACTCTAGTCCAATTGGTAGTACCGAAATGAGTCCCGCGCCAGCCCCGAGAATGATATCCGAAAGAAAACCGATATGATAGTTTTTCCTTCTGGATCCGTCACTTAGTTCCAATTCAATAATTTTAGGCAGTATAAGAGATCCGTCATGGATATACAAACTAGACAGGAGGCCGCCGAACGAACCTGACGCGATGATCACCAGGAAATCAGTCCAATGCATAATTCGATTCCCCCATATACTTTCTAATATGTAATGCCAAGTGGAATGGTGAATTCAAAAAGTGAAAATATGATGGCAATTCAGCAGGATTCTTAGTTCTGCTATTTTATGCATGGATTCGCTGCAACTTGCGAATTATTTGATGTTCACGCCGAAAAGAAATACATCGCAAAAAAAAGAAATGCATGGCAAAAAGAGCGGCTGCAGACGCAGCCACTCTTGTCGAAGCTTCAGAAATTGATTTTTACCAGCCGAAATCCAGCGTATTTCCTGTTTCCGCCACCGTCTTGATGTTGCTCAGGATCATCCACCAATGCCCCTCGGCATTTTGAAATGAAGGATGGTTGTCCGACCACTCATCATTCACGAGTGTTAGTTTCGTACATTTTCCAACCGTATCCAGCGTAAACGTAACCCGCGAAGTCAACTCCTGATGATTGGTGTGGTAGGATGGCCCCGGGTGCTCGAGGTAGCTCAGCACTTTGCGTGGCTCATACGCCAGGATGTCACCGTATACATGCACCGTTTCATCCCCATCATTTCCCGGTCCTACATAGGCAAAAGGCTCCCCTGCCTTAAAGCTCGATTGAAGCACGCAATTGAAAAAGGTCTTCTTCGTACCTTCCGGTGCTACCAGCAGTTCCCATACCTTCTGTGGTTCAGCACCGATATAAAACTCATATTTCAAGCTCATGGTTTTGCACGCTCCCTTTGTGTATTATTGTTGGATTTTTACTTTTCGCGCTTGTCTTATGCCTTGGAATTTTATGCTAAACTAATGATACCTTCGGTGATAATATATGTATTGTAAAAACACGACAGGAACACCCGTTCCATAAAAAAACTTTCAATGGAGCTATTAAAAAGTGTAAAAGGGGTTGAGATACATGCCTGCCGGATTACCACGACCCAACATGGGCGTCATGAACCTGCAGGGCGGTGAGAAGAAATTCAAGCTGTCCCGTCATGCCGCCTCGGAAGCGTTAAGCTTCTTCGTTAAGCACTATTGGATTGTCAGCTGGGATTGTACCGATGAAGAGCCCTATCTTCAACATGTTGTTCCCAATCCTTGCGTCAATCTGGTTGTCGAGCCGCATAAAACTTTTATTTTCGGCCCCTCCACCCGGAAGTTCTCTTATCCGATCCATGGAAAGGGAATCGTGTTTGGCGTGAAATTCAAGCCCGGCGGCTTCTATCCATTCCTGAATCAACCCATCTCCACATTGCTGGATCATCCGCTGGAAGTGCAAAGCATACTTGATCTCGACGGTCCGGGACTTGAGGAAGCTATACTCTCGATGCCAGCCGAAGAGGATATGGTCGCCGCCATGGACAAGCTTTTAGAGTCCAGGCTGCCGCCACGGGATGAACAGGTCCTGTCTGTAAATCGGATTATTGATTACATTGCCAGTGAACGCGAAATTTCGAAGGTTGATCGGGTGTGCGAGCATTTTGACATCCATATCCGAAAGCTTCAGCGTCTGTTCGACCAATATGTTGGCATCAGTCCAAAATGGGTGATTCGACTATATCGTCTGCAAAATGCAGCTGAGACGATGGACTGCCGCCTGCCGGTTGATTTGGCCCGTCTATCCATGGAGCTCGGCTACCACGATCAGCCCCATTTTATTAAAGACTTTAAAGCTGTGGTCGGCAGCACGCCGGAAGAATACCGGAGGTGGGTCCAGGAGAGCTGAGCGGCTATGCAGTCAAGATAAAAACCCAAAAGCCACTCCTAGCAGCCACATTACCACCAAAAGCCAAAAAAGGGGCCGCGACAGGGATAATACCAGCGCGACTCGCAGCATCCATGTCTTTTCCGGCCTTCTGATCAAACCCGAGAGCGCAATAGAAAATGAGGCCACCGTCAGCAGCACGAGCACAAAATCACTTTATGGAAAGCGCTCCGGCGGAATCTGAAGCGGAATTACAAAGACGAACAGAAAACAGAGCATACCCGCAATAAAAGCAAAACAGCTTAGAGGAACGTCGAGCTTGCTGTTTCGTTTCAGCATAACTTATCCCCTTCCGGCTCATGGAGCTAACGGAAATCAATCCAGCTAATATGAATGTCCAAAAAAGAGGCAGCGATAGCAATAACACGAGCGAAACCCCAAGCCATAATCATATAAATTCCTACATAAATAAACTCCGAATAATGGCTGGATCAAACTCATTAGATATTTTATAAGACTTAGTCGAGTTCTTTGGAATCTCTGGATCATAATCGAAAATTTTCAGATAGTTTTTATCGTAAAGTGTCATTCCGAATCTTCTTAGATTATTGGTTTTTATGGTAATATAATATGGCTCTGTTGAATCAATTGAGTACGATCCTTCTCTCAATTTTATTACTGATAATGAGTTCATTATCTTATTAATTTCACTTTTATCTGTTATTGTTTTCTTCTCATCGTTTGAACTCTTTAATATCTCCAGGGAGCTAATTTGATCAGTATTTATCTTTTCAAGTACAACATCATTAAATGTAGTGTTCTTACTATAAGAATTAAATATTACTAACCCAACAATAACGATGATAATTACAGCAGCTATAATATAGATACTACTTTTCCTCATGAAATGCCTCCTTTTTTGACAGTCAAAGTTGTGTGTAACCCAGATTTTCAAAAGAAAAAGGGGCTACCGAAGGTTCATTGGACCTTTTGGATTGCCCCTTTTTTTGAAATTCTATTCACAGATCGGGCTTATCTGATGGGCAGGTAAATGTCCACCGTTGTGCCTTCGTTCATTTTGCTTGTGATGAGCAGCCGTCCTTTGTGAGCTTCAATGATTCTTTTCACTATCATCATGCCAAGGCCGTTGCCTTCGGCTTTGGTTGTATGGAATGGCTCTCCGATCCGCTGCAGCACCTCGTCGGTCATTCCCACTCCGTTATCAGAAATTCGGATGCGCTGGTAAGTCCCCTCGGTATCGAGCAAAATATGGACGGAACCGCCAAAAGGCAAAGCCTCCACAGCATTTTTCAAAATATTCATGAATACCTGTTTTATCTGATTCCGGTCACAGCGGATAAGATGATCCGCGTCAGTCGTGCAGCTCAGCGTAATGCTGTTCAATGCTGCCTGGATTTCAAACAAATGCAGCACTTCTTGCATAACTGGCATACAGCGCTCTTGCCGGAAATGAACAGCCTGCGGCTTGCCCAGGATCAAAAATTCGCTGACAATCAGGTTCATCCGATCCAGCTCCGACATAATCAAATCATAATGCCTTAGACATGTATTTTTGCCTGATAATTGCAGCATTCCTTTAACGGTTGTAAGCGGATTACGGATTTCATGAGCAATACCGACTGCAATCTGCCCGGCGAAAACCAGCTTCTCGGTATTGCGCAGGATTTCCTCCGTTATCTTCATCTCGGTTATGTCACGAAGGCTTCCTACCACACGGACAATGGAATGCGCGTTATCATAGACCGGCAGCACATCGAGCATATAATGATGTTCCCCGTCTTGTAAATTGACGCTCAGCTCCACGCCGGTGCAATCCTCAAACCGTTTCATGACCCGATGAAAATAGCTGCTGATCAAGCCGATATCAAACACAGATTTATCCTTAAATACATCCGGATTACCAAGCTGCAGCATGGAGCGGCACCGTTCGTTCATCTCCAGAATACTGCCTGTGCCGTCTGTAATCACGACCCCGTAAAAATTCGTATCCAGCAGGAACTGGTTCAGAATCTGCAGCTGGGTGTTTTGTCTACGCAGGAGCAGTTCCCGTTCCACGGAATCGGCCATTGTACACAGCAAGGCAAGCAAATGGGGATGGGCAAAATGGATATCCGTCATCAGCGAGATAGTCCCCAGCACGGTGCCTTTATCGTTGTGAAATCCAGCCGTATAGCAGGCAAGGCCGTGATGAATAACATGGTAATGATCCTCTCCTATAAGCTGGAAAGGCCGTTGATGTGACAGGCACAGGTCAATGGAATTCGTACCCGCATCTTTATTGAACTGAATGCCTTCCTCGATTCCTAAATGCCTGACTGTCTCGATGATGGTCGGATCGCCCGCGAACTCCAACATATACCCCCGGTCATCGGTAATGGCAATCATAATCGGACTGCCCGAAATGGAGGATAGAAATTTGCTGATAAAAAAGTGGATGACTTCAGTATACTCCTGGTATTTCACCAACTTCGCCGCCAGCTCCGCATGACTGTACCGCCGTGTAAACGCGGGAAGCTCGTCCGGTTTAATCCCCATCTGCCTGCAATACTGTTTGGACACCGCAATGGCATCTGCAGTATCTATTTTAGATAATGGTCCTCCCATGCTAAATACCTCGTTTTTCTACTATACTTAATCATTCATAGATATTTATTATAAAAGTTTCCAAAAATACAAGCGGTTAAAGTTTATGGAGTCCCCCTTATAATACCACCCTATTGCCAATCCTTCACTATAACGTTTTGCCGGGATAAAATAACGCTCAGAAAGCATTTCTATGATACACTGTCGATAACAAAAAACAGAGACTTTGCAGGGCCCTAGTGCCCTGGTATAAAGGAGAAGCAATGCAGCCATTTACCATGTTAGTCATTGAACAAATCAAGGCCATTCCTGCCGGAAAAGTCATGACCTACGGCGGCATTGCTGCCGCCGCCGGAAGCCCGCGCGCCGCAAGACAGGTCGTCAGAATCCTTCATTCCATGAGCGGCAAATACCAGCTGCCCTGGCACCGGGTGGTGAATGCCAAAGGAGAAATTGCCCTCACGGACGATGAGTCACGTTTTATGCAGCAATCCCTCCTGGAGGACGAGGGTGTGGAATTCATCCGCGACGGCCGGATCGACCTGTCGGTATATGGAATGTAGTTCGGCAGGACATTGGCCAGGAGTCCTGCATAGAAACAGAATAGACGTGCAGATACATATCGTATCTGCACGTCTTCTTTACTTTACGCCATCAGTTTGATTCTGTTTCTCGCGGAGCATCCCCATATGGATCTGCTCCTTCAGGCGCTCCTTCCCCTGGTGCGGTTTCTGCAGGTGGAACGTTCTCCTCTTGAGGTGGAGACTCTTCATTCGGTGAATTCGCCGGATCATTGGTAGGCTCCGGCGAATTCACCGTTTGCCCGGCTTCCTTGATCGTAAAATGAATCGTTGTGGTGGCAGATTTTTTGCTCTTGGCATGAACCGCAGTGACAGCCAATGTGTATTCGCCCGGCGCCGTGATCGGCGTTCCCTTCATGTATTCCGCTCCATTTAATTGAGCACTGCTTATCGTATCAGCTGTATCTTCCCAGTCCAATACAAGGCCTGGAGCGTACTCTTCCCCGTCCTTTACGCCGCTGATTACCGGCGCAGCCGGTATGGCTTGCGACTCTTCATGCTTGGGAGCCATAAAAGCGATTCCCTTCAACCCGTTCGCCATAGCCGCAAGCAGATCGCCCGACGCGTCCTGGCTGTATTCCCAGAACATGGCGCCCCCCAGCCTCTGATCCAGCACGTACTTCGCCTTTTCCGCTACGGACTGCTCGTCGTCATAGGAAATAAAGACACTGCCACCGAACAGGTATGGGGCTTTGGCGGTATCATCCCAATACCGGGTAAAGCCTTGCTCCGGTCCGTATTGCGCAATGATGTCATTATAGGTCGGCGTTTCCGGAGTGCCTTTCGCCTCCTGTCCAAGCCCATCCGGGTTGGAGGCTTTTACATCCGTCCATTTATGGCCATAGAAGGCCGCTCCGATCACGATTTGATCGGCAGGAACGTGATGATTCAAATACAGCTGCACCGAGGAATCGACGCTGATGCTTCCGCCGTACAGGTTCGTATGATGCTCCGTCTTCGCGCTCCATCCTCCGGCGAAATCGTAGGTCATTAAATTGATGTTGTCGACGTATTTGATTACTTCTTCGATTTCGACCCCGTTCAAATACGTCTGCGTCGCGCCGGCGGCAATCGTCAGCTCGTAATAGCGATGCTGTTCGGCGCCCAGCTGATTCAGCTTTTCCCGCATCAGCTTCAGCAGAAGCGAGAAGTTCTGTTTGTCCTCCGGTCTCGCCTTCATGACGCCGTCTGCGCTTTGGGAAGGATACTCCCAATCCAAGTCGATGCCGTCCAAATCATGCTTTTTCACGTAATCGATGATGCTGTTCGTGAATACCTCGCGGCTTTCCTCCGTAAATGCGGCATCGGAGAAGCCGTCCGCTCCCCAGCCGCCAACCGAGTTCAAAATTTTCAGGTGCGGATTTTGCGATCTGAGGTTTTGCAGGTAGGCATAGTTGGCATCATCATTCTGGTCCATTGGAATGATTTTGTTGTCTTTGACATGGGTAAACGCATAATTGATATGGGTCAGCTTGGATGCGTCAATCGGTTTGGCATCCGACCAATCGACCCAGCCCGGAACGTAGGCGATGGTTTTCGGTCCTTTAATGCCAAACGGAATATGGGTCGTTGCCGTTTTCAAGCTCTTGCCATGAACCGTAGTTAAAGTAAGCACATATTTTCCCGGTCCCTTAATCGCCTTTCCCTTCACATATGGCCTGCCGTTTAGCTGGGCCGTGCTGGCCGTTCCCGGGACATCACTCCAATCCGGTATAAAGCCAATTTCGTATTCCTCGTCTTCCTGCACCGAAATCTGAGGCAAGGCCGGAACAGCGTCCAGTTCCTCGTTATAAGGCAGGCCCTTGAGTCCGTCTGCCAGAGCGGTAAGCAGGCTTCCCGATGCATCCTGGCTGTACTCCCAGAACATGGCCCCGCCCAGCTTCTTATCCAATACGTATTTGGCCTTTGCTGCCAAGGATTCCGGATCGTCATAGGAAATGAACGTGCTGCCGTCGAAGAGGTAAGGCGCCTTCGCATCCTCATCCCAAGTACGGACAAATGAGCTATCTGCGTTGTAGTTCGCCAAAATGTCCGTATAGGTTGGCGTGTCGCCGCTTCCCGTCGCTTTCCTTCCAACAGCTGTCCCCTCACCAGCCTCCACATCCGTCCATTTATGGCTATAGAAGGCCGCACCGATGACGATTTTATGTGCGGGAACCTTGCTTTGCAGCAATACCTGCACGCATAAATCGGTGCTGATGTTCTTTCCGTACAGATGGGTATGATGCGCCGTATTCGTTACCCAGCCGCCTGCAAAGTCATAGGTCATCACGTTGATGTTATCGAGCAGCGGGGTAATTTTGTCGATCTCCACGCCATCCAGATAGCTCCATCCGGCTCCGGCCGCGATCGTCAGCTCATAGTATTTGTTGTTTTCCAGGCCTAGCGTATTCAGCTTCTCGCGGATCAGCTTCAGCACCAAGGTAAAGTTTTCTTTGTCTTCAGGTCTTGCTTTTGTTTCGCCTGCCGGCTGGGTAGGGTACTCCCAATCCAGGTCAATCCCATCCAGATTGTATTTCTTCACATAATCGATGATGCTGTCCGCAAACACGAGGCGTGATTCTTCCGTGAACGCCGCGTCCGAAAATCCGTCTGCAGCCCAGCCGCCGACCGAGTTCAATATTTTCAAATTCGGGTTTTGGGATTTCAAGCTGCTGAGATACGCGTAGTTATCATCATCATTCTGACCTGCGATCGGAATGATCTTGTTGTCCTTGATGTGGGTGAACGCATAGTTGATATGGGTCAGCTTGGAAGCATCCACCGGGCGAGCGTCCGACCAATTGCTCCAGCCCGCTACATAGCCGATCAACTTCTTCTGTGGGTCCATCGTAAAGTTGACGGTTGTGCTCGCCTTCTTGCCGCTCGTCTTGTGGACGGCCGTGACAATCAGTGTGTACTTACCAGCCTCAATAATGCCTGTGCCCTTTACATAAGCGGCTCCATTCAGTGTCGCACTGCTGGTCGTTCCCGCGGCATCGCTCCAATTCGGAAGCACGCCTGAGTGATATGTCGCGCCGTTTGCCACGCCCGTTACGATGGGAGCCTGCGGCACGGTGCTATCATTGCCTCCGCCGGAGCCCGAACCGCCACCCGAGCTGCTTCCACCGGAGCTGCTGCCCGATCCTGCACTGCTGCCAGGAGTGCCTGGTGTGACCGAACCGGCCTGAGGTCCATCCACGCTAAGCGGAGCCGTCTGGAATGAGGAGCCTTTTGCTCCTTCATTGATGGTAGCTTTTTGGATTTTACCGCTTCCCAAGACCTTTGTCAGCGTATTCAGTACCAGGTTAGATATGCTTGCATCGCTGCTAAGCTGCAGGGTATTGCCCTGGCCATCGAACACGACAGAACCGAGTGAGCTGCCGCTGATTTCGAGCTCTACTCCCGAAGATCTAACGGTGAGCATTCCTTCCACCTTTACATTTTTCAAAATCACTTTTCCGGAGCTAATTCCCTTCTCCAGAATAAGGTTCCCTTGGATCACCAGATTTTGAAGGATAATCCCCGAAGCAGAAACAACAACGTTTCCGCTGATCGTTTCTGTACCTGAGGCCGGTCCATAGGTGCCCGCCTTATCGTAGGAAACTCCCGCCGGTGTTACCGGCAGGCGGCTGATCAATGCCGCGCCCTCAGCCCGCGTAAGAGGAGACTTCGGACGGAGTGTGCTATCCTCGTAACCGCCAAGCTTGCCCTGCTGTATCAAATAGGCAAGAGCTTGCCGGCTCCAAGCCGAGACATTAGCGGAATCCTTGAACGGCTTAAGCAGTTCAGAATCATTAACCGCTCCTGCTTTCAGAACCTTGGCCAGCATCACAGCGGCCTCTTCTCTGGAGACAATCTGATCAGGATGGATCATACCATCCTGATCACCTGCAATATAACCTGCCTGCAGGGCCCTTGCAGCTTCTGCATATTGCCATTGTCCGGTCTTCAGATCCGGGAATGTTACCGCCTTTTCGGCAGTAAAATGAAAGTACCTGTTGATCAGTGCCATCAGCTCAGCCCTGGTCAGTGCCTGATCCGGCTTCATCGAGCCGTCAGGATATCCCTTAAGAAGCCCTTGATCCTGCCAGCCCGTGAGAAGCTGCTCCGCCCAGTGTCCCCGAATATCGGAGGAACGAGCTGAAACCTGTCCGGCAAAAGCATATGAAGATGCTATGATGGCTGCGCAAACGAAGTAAATAAACCACTTCCATTTCATCTTTTTATGAAGCGCTTTCATAACACACCCCAATCTATCAGATTTGATGCAATGCGCCAACCTACAGGAAACGACTGTACACCTCCAATTTTCTGATGCTTATTGGCGTATGCATTGCTATTAAACCCGGCCTTGAAGGACCAGACTTAATGACCTTTGTGATTCTGACTGATCAGGAAGGACGAATATGAATTTGAAGATAAGCTCCTGCAGGGCAAGCCATTTTGTGTATATAAAAACAAGGAAGAGTAATAACCAAGGGGAATGAAAGGGGTCAACCATCTGTCGGTCCAGCAATATCAGCATAGCATCCCTTTCCGCTCACGAAAATCGCTTTCAGGATAAGTATCTTATTTCATTGATTTGTATCTTTTCGAAGAAAACATGAAAAAGCCCTCAGACAAAAAGTCCGAAGGCTGCGGGTTATTGTCTTTAAGGCAGGCTTACGAGGAATGGTTTGACGGTATTAGCAAAGCTGTAATTGCTGGTCTTATCCCAGTTAATCGACCATGTCATGGCACCGCGGATATCCGGGTATTTGGCAACAGGCTTGTAGCTGCCGCAGCTCGTTCCATTCGCGAGACAGCTAAGGGCATTATTGACGACGGATGGAGATACATAGCCACCCCCAGCTGCGCCGGATACTGCAGGCACGCCGATGCCCAGCTGTGAAGGTGCAACCCACTGCAGTGACAGGTCGGACAGCGCAGTCAAGAAATCGACTGTTCCCTGGGAGTAACATTTGCCGTCACGTCCCAGCATGCAGCCGGAATTATAGTACTGAACGTTAATAACCGTCGTAATATCCTTGAGGTTATTATATAGCTGCATATAGGATGTGCTTGAACTCTGCATATCGATGGTTTGCGGAGCCATAGTCAGAATAAAGCCGGAGCCCACTCGCTGCTGCAGCTGCTTGACGGCATTGGTGAGGTTAGCCACATTCATTCCGTTCTCCAGATCGATATCAATACCATCGAGACCATATGTCGTGATGATGCTGTACATACTGTCCACGAAGTTCGCTACGTTTGGTGAAGCACTGCCTAGGTTGACATTGCCTTTTTCACCGCCTACGGAAATGATGACCTTCTTGCCTTGAGCATGCTTGGCCTGAATATCGCTGATCAGATTAGCGTTCGTATAGCCGCCAAGCGCACTCGAGAGTGAGGAATCCACGTTAAACGTTACGCCCCCCGGCTTGGCAGGATCCATGTCGGCAAAAGCCAGTACGATGAAATCATATTGACTTGGTACATCACTTAGTTTCAGATTGGAGGAGCCATTGATGAAGTTATGCCAATAACCGGTAAGAACATGCTTCGGAAGCTGGCCTCCCCCGCCGCCTGTACTTTGGGTTGTGCCTGTAACAGAAGCGCTTTGAGGAGACATGTTGCCGGCAGCATCCTTGGCAGCTACCTTGAAGGTATAAGCCGTTCCCGCTGCAAGTCCCGTAACCGTAGCTGTTGTTCCCGTAACGGTCATGACCTGCGTTGTCCCTTGGTAGACATTATAGCCAGTTACACCAACATTATCAGTGGAGGCTGCCCACGAGAGGGAAACGCTCGAGGTCGTAACGCTGGTTACAGCCAGATTCGTTGGCATCGTTGGTGCCTGTGTATCCGTTCCGCCGCCGCTCGCGCTGGTTTTTACGCTGAGGACGCCGCTCGCTGCAGATACATTGCCAGCTGCATCTTTAGCCTTTACGGTATAGGAGTAAGTCGTATCCGCCGTTAAGCTGGTATGGATAAATGCCAGCGTATTTCCAGACACGCTGCCTACAAGCGAGCTGCCCTGGTATACGTCATAGCCCGTCACACCAACATTATCCGTTGAAGCATTCCAGGCCAGTGAAATAGTGGAAGAAGTAACAGCGGTCGATCTCAGGTTAGCCGGAGCTGATGGAGCCTGCTGGTCGCCTCCGCCTCCAGGAACGAGCTGCCACAGCGCGGGTACATTTGGCGGTTCCCAGCCGGTCAAAGAGGTATGTGGCTGAACCACCTTATAAGTGCTGCCTCCATAGGTCACGGTGTCATTCGCCGCGTATGCGACATTCGGAGCCCAGGCTCCGCGGTCCGCAGCAGATGCTATCGACGGCAGCAGCCCGATGAACAAAGCCATTATAATGACCAGTGGCAGAAAACGGGTAAATGATCTGCCTTTTGATAATGAAGCTTTTCTCATGAAATCTCCTCCTCATAAATGAAATCATGATTCAATCCAGCTTTTCATGCCTTCCGCTTTGCTTCTGCATCCACCCCCTTCGCGCTGTTTCACGCCTTGGTCATGTCAACGCCCGCGGTGCATCATATGGCAACTATGCAATGGCATAAGAAGAAACAATAGTCTCATTTGCAAGGACAGATCGCGTAACGATACAGTTACACTCCGGGAGAATTCAAACTTTGAAAACGCTTGCAGTTTATGCGTAACCAGCTTGTCCTTCCTTACTTCATGGGAGGTTTAATATTAACTTTCCATCTGCTCATGTCATGAATAACCATAACTTATACTAATTGTAATTAAATGTTATTTGTCGGGATATAGACCGATAGTTGCAATTTTAATAATAAAAATCAACGATTTTGAAAAAACAAAAAAAGAAGCCCCTTCCTGTTTAGGAATCGGGGCCTTTTTTTCTATATTGGCACTGCTTTTCAAAAAGTCGGATATGTTCGTGGAAGCATGGACATTACCAGCGAATCACTTTTAACAATTCAATGATGCGCTTCCGCTCAGACTCTGGCAATTGCCAGTCTTCCACTTCCTCTATAATCGACGACCTATTGGTAAATCCCTTCGCAAGTCCGTTGAGCCGCGCCCCCAGAGTAGACCCGTCCATGTCCGGGATGGAGGAGTACCATGAAGGCAGCTTTTCCACCGCATCCGGATGGCGCTTAAGATAATACTTTTGGTGCTTCTCTTCTGCGGGATAAAATACGGTAAAAGGATGGATTTCCGTCGCCGGTTCACCCTGGCCGGATTCACGCCGTTCTTCCAGTACCCGGTCAATAGCATTCTTCTGCTCCGGGCTGCGGTAAAGCAGCATGGATTGGTACTGCCGCCCTTTATAGTCATTGATATTTAGCGGGCTATGATTATCCCAGAATACACGCAAAATCTCCCCGTATGACAGAAGCTCAGGGTCAAAATCAAGCTCCACCGTTTCTGTATGATCGCCCATATGACGATAGGTCGGTTCGGCGAGAGTCCCTCCCGCATACCCCGTTCGCGTGCGGATGACCCCAGGCATAGAGCCAAATAGTGCCTCCGGACTCCAAAAACAGCCCATTCCGAGTACTGCCGTCTGCATCTGAATTTTATTCATTGTCGTATGATTTAGCAGCTTCCTCCATCTTCTCCCCCAGCAAGCGGAACGCTTCCCGGACTTTGTCCTTCGGCACGTTCGCGTAGCGGTCACCGATGCTGATCTCGAAAAGGCAAGTGCCTTCATCGGTATTGCGCAGCCAAGCCGTTAATCCGACTCCGGTCGTTTCGAACACAGAGGTGAGAATCGGAACCATTTTCTCTTCCGGAAGCTCGAAGTAAACATGGAACATATTCGACACCGGTACCTCGGGTCTGGTGAAAATACCCGCGCACTCATTATAGAAAGCCGCAAGTTCCTTTGCATCCTCATAATACTGCGCCATTTTGCCGATCCGCTGGTCGAAGTAATATTCCGAGCTGATAATATACGGATACAAGCTGATCAGATCGCCGCCGTGGCGTCTTTTCCATACCTTCGACTGCTCCGTAAAATCGGCGGCTCCGGCCAGAATAGCTCCTGCGATCCCACCGATCCCCTTGTAAAAGGATACATACACGCTGTCAAACAACGCGCATATTTCCGCAGCGGATTTCCCGTAATACGGCGTGATCTCGAATAATCTGGCTCCGTCCAAATGCAGCTTGATCCCTTTTTCCCGGCAATAGGCGGAAATCGATTCAAGTTCCTCAAACTCCGGCAGTTGGCCGCCGATCTCTCGTTGTGGAAGCTCCAGAAGCAGGCAGGAAATTTCCTTGCCAAGCTGCTGCACATCCGTAAGGCTGATCAGCCGGTCTTTGTCCGCCAGCAAAATCGGCTCGATGTGATGAAGCTCCTTCATGCCGTCCTGCTCGTGAATCTCCAGATGACATAGCGGGTGATAGGCGACACGCTTCAATCCCTTCTCGTCGCACCAGATTCTTAGCGCAATCTGCTGCGCCATCGTACCGCTTGGAAAGAATACCGCCGATTCTTTGCCCAAAACCGATGCCATTTTGTTCTGAAAATCTTCAATGACCTTGCCGTTTCCGTACATATCGCTGCTCAGGCTTCCCTGAACCGCTTCAAAAGCCTCCTTCAGAACCTGAATATCCCGCGGACCATTGCCTCCCAGCGGGTAAGCCGTCTGCTCAAATGCCTCAATT
Organism: Paenibacillus sp. J23TS9; assembly: GCF_018403225.1. Classification (NCBI taxonomy): domain Bacteria; kingdom Bacillati; phylum Bacillota; class Bacilli; order Caryophanales; family Paenibacillaceae; genus Paenibacillus; species Paenibacillus sp. J23TS9. Next base: position 555,298 of record NZ_BOSG01000002.1, read on the forward strand.
AATGTTTTGCCGCTCATGACCGCTTGTCCCCCTTTGGTAAACTCTACACCTCTAGCATACTAAATTCGCATCATGAAGAAAAATCATATTTATGTCAGCTCCTTGCCTGTACGCAAACCTTGATTATGTTAAAGCTGCAGGCACTCATATAGGCACCTCCATATAGGCAGCCGCATACGATGGATCATGCTATAACCCTAAACGGAGGTCTTAAATATGAGTCTGCAATATCCTGGCTATCAACAGCAAACCTTGTATCAAGCTGAGCCGACTATGCACCATACCCTTACATCAGTCCGCGACCATTTCAGCCATATGTGCAAGAAACATGTCAATCAGCATGTCCGAGTTGAAACGTTGGATGGCGATGTTTTTGAAGGAACGATCGTTAACTGCAACAAAGGAATTCTTTACATCCAAATGCAAATGCCGCAGCAGAACGGACAGCGCAGCTTTGGTCGTCCCCCGTTTTTCAACAATGTCATATTGCCTTTGGTTCTGTATGAATTGCTTGTCATTACCCTGCTGGCCTAATCCATTAAATGACTGAACATTTTCATATGCCATGAATAAGGAGTGTTATAAAATGGCTTTTATGCCCCCTTTTGGTCCACAAGGACAGCAGCAGGCACCCGCTTCCCCACCACCGCAATTCACACCCCCGATGCCTGCCGCCTCTACATTCGCTGTTGATCCCGGAGCGATTTCCGGCTGCTTGTTCCGCAATACCTACGTTTGGCTGGTTGGCGGCAGCGGCTTCTGGTTCTATCCGGTCTTTGTTGGACGGACTTCCGTCGCAGGATTCAGGTGGAACGGCTTCTTCTGGATGTATTCCGGAGTAGATTTAAGACAAATCCAGTCGTTTACATGCTTCTAGCCAAGGCGATTCTGAAATACGTACACAAAAGCCCCTGCTCCGCTGTTTAAACAGCGGCAGGGGCTTTTACGATCTCCTTGATCATGTCTCGTTACGGCATACGTTTCTATCTAGTCTAAAAGGCGGGAAGCTTACTTGGCAGCTGCTTCCTTCTCAGCGATTTGCTGCTTGTACTGCTCCAGCAGCTCAGCCAGTGCTTTCTTAATGGCGTCTGCATTGTTGGATTCTTCGGCATCAGACAAAGCAGCCCAAGCTTTTGCGAATGGTGTATCAGCTTCTTTTGCCTCCGTGGAGGAGATGGATACAGCGATCGAAGCCTGTTCTGTCTTATTTTTCGAATCCGTCAGACTTGCTGCCGGAATAGCCATCTCATAGCGGTCTGTCTTCACTCCCGCAATATCCTTTACCGTAGCCATGCTAATGGTCAGCTTCTCGGCAGGAGTCGTTTTCTCTCCTGTGGTAGGAACAGCCACTGCATATTCGCCTGTTTTTTCTCCAGTGATATCCTTTATCTTTTCCGCATTAAAGGTAAGCTTTTCTGCTGGAATGGTCTTCACAGCTGCGGTAGAGAAGGACAGTTGGCCTGTTTGTTCTCCAGAGGCATCCTTCAGGCTTTCCGCTTTACTGACAACGATATCCTTTGTCATTTCCGAAGCGAAGGTTTTTCTGAATTGTTCCAGCGTCTTCTTCCAATCCTCCGCCGTTTCCGGCGCATACTTTTGGGCAAGAGCCAGCGGATCGGAAATCTTCGTGATCATAATTCCCTGCACGTTATTGCTATCCTTGGCGGGGACGACGATCGCTGCCAGTGTATTTACAGCAGATGTCTCGGCCTTCGAGCTGCTGTCCGCGTTAGTTACAGCCGGAGCTGCAACAGCGGAAAACATCAATGCGGATAAAGCGGTTCTTTTAAGTATGTTTTGTACGTTCATGGTTCAACACTCCTTTGGATTGGTCTAGCAAGTCCCAGTGTACGAATTAGATGTGGCATAACATGGGTCAATTTGTGGAAAATGGATGGCAAAGACCTACTCGACTAACCGTTTCACAATCGCGTCATATGCCAGAACAGCGGCCTCGGAGCAGGCGAATAAAACACACCAGCACAGTACCATCAACCCTGTGATCCGGAAGACTTTCTTGAGGACGGTATGCGGCTTCTTATCTGAACATGTTGTTTCCTTGGCCATCTTCTTCCACTCCTTTGCGTCGGCGGACCGATCACCCTGCCGGCATTCTTCATGTACAAGGGTGCTTGCAAGTTCCAGTGTAGTGAGCGGATGTGGCAGGCTATTGGTGGATTTGTGGAAAAACGATGGCATTTTCCCTCCGCCGCCTTCCCATTGGTATACTTATAAGAGAAATTCCGCTTGGAGGATATATCAATGAATAACAATTATCTCATTGCCGTCGTGGACGATGATTTGAATATACGCAATCTGGTGGAAGCCTTTTTGCAAAAAGAAAATTACCGCACGGTTGGACTTGGCAGCGCAGAAGAAGCCTGGGAACTGTGGAGGAACAGTCCCCCCGACATGTGGGTGCTGGATATTATGCTGCCCGGCATGGATGGATACGAACTTTGCCGGCGAATCCGGAGCGAGGCGGAAGTACCGATCATCATGATTTCTGCCAGAGACAATGAGGTGGATAAAATCCTTGGGCTGGAACTCGGGAGCGACGACTATCTGGTGAAGCCGTTCAGCCCGCGCGAGCTTGTGGCCCGCATTAAAAGACAGCTTCAGCGCTGGTATAAAATGAACGGCACGGAAGGACATGCAGTCGCAGCATCGCCTGTGTCAATCGAGATCGGCCGGCTGCAGCTGCTGCCGGAGGAACGCCGCGTGTTCTGGCAGGGCGAAGAAGTGGATCTCACCAGTAAGGAGTTCACGATGCTGCAGGTTTTTGCCGAAAATCCTAACCGCGCTTTTACGAGAGACGAACTGCTCACCTATGTCTGGGGAGATGATTATTTTGGCAGTGACCGTGCGGTGGACCACTTGATTAAGCGGATGCGCAAAAAAATCGGGCATCTGCCGCTTGAAGCGGTGTGGGGACATGGTTACAGGATGAGAAATAATGGAGGTGGCAGAAGCGATGAAGCTCGTTCATCAGATTAATTTGGCCTTTGGCATTGCTCTGGTATTGGTGCTTTCCGTTACCGGGATCATCATTCACTACGTGCTGCTCGATCACCTAATCGGCGCGCAGAGAAACGACCTGAAAGCCATGAGCGCGGAAATGACGGCCACTATGCAGCAGGGATACACGGCGATGAACAGTGTAGCGGTCAAAGATTATGCTTTGGCAGTACCCATTACACCTTCGAATCTCAGTGTGAACGCCATTCTGACCGATTCAACAGGCAGCATTCTCTCGGTATCTCCGTCAACGCCTTATTCTATAGAATCGTCCCCGTCTGTTGACACGGGCAAAATGGCTAAACTGCAAACGGCCACTTTCCAAAGCATCCAGAACGGCACCGCCAAGGACTTTATTACAGTCGACAATGTGACGCCTCAGGGAAAATTAACATTGTACACGCCCTTAAGCAAAATCAAAACTATTGAACAGGCGCTGCTGAAACGGCTGCTTATTATTTTCAGCACAGCGGGGCTCGTCATGCTTATCCTCAGCCTGTTTATTACAAAAAAGTTCATTGAGCCTTTAATCCAGCTGCGGGATGAGCTGAACAAAGTGAAGGAACGCCGCTTCGCTGACGTTAGTTTCGTGAAGGCCGGCGGCGAGATCGGCTCGGTGGCCAAATCGCTATTTGACATGGCCGGCGAGTTGAACCGCTTCAATCATGTGCAAAAACAATTTTTCCAAAACGCATCGCATGAATTAAAAACGCCGCTGATGTCCATCTCCGGTTATGCGGAAGGCATTCGCGACGGTGTCTTTGAAGGGGAAAACGTCCGCAAGGGGCTAGATGTCATCATGAGCGAAAGCGCACGCCTCAAAAAGCTTGTCACCGAAATGACGCTGCTCGCCAAGCTGGACAGTGAAGAGGATGTGTTCAAGGCCGAGGAAATTTGCCTCCAGGATCTGCTGACGGAAACGGTGGAACGCATGAATCCCCTTCTCGTTAAAAAAGGAATCACGCTGCATACGATGTACGAGGACATCGAGCTGGTGAAGCTGCGCGCGGATCGCGACAAGCTGCTGCAGGCGCTGCTGAACGTCGTCTCCAATGCGGTACGTTACGCCAAGCATCATATTTATATCCATGCGGAGATCCAGAACAAGCATATAGTCATTCGGATAAGTGATGACGGGCCGGGCATATCAGAGACTCTGCTCCCGTATCTCTTCCACCGTTTTGTCAAAGGAAAAGACGGCGAATCCGGCCTCGGACTCGCCATATCCCGCGCCATTGTCGAGCGCAGCGGCGGCTTAATTCAGGCTGGCAACAAACGCGGAGGTGGAGCGGTGATTTCGCTGGATTTTCCTGCGGTGCCGGGGACTTAGCAGCACTGCCCCTCCCGAAGAAACAATCTGTATAGTAATTCCCGATAAAAAAAGACCCTCGAAGGGTCTTTTTTTTGTTTATTCTGTAAGCCCCTATTTCAGCAGCTCCTGTACAAGTCGCAGCACCGAACGCAGACGCGGCTGCTTTAAATGCTCCTGTACATACCGGTAGTTCGTCAATTCAACACCGGCATCGCGAAGAGCATAGCTGAAATCTTCGTCAAAAGGGAGCCGGAATTCCCATACCCGCTTGGCGTAATTCGGAATGTTCTCCTCCATCCACGGATCCTCGACACCGGGATGGATGTAAGTCTCGCAGACACCGTCCGGCAGATGGTACAGCTTGGCGATCATCGACTGCTTAAAGCTGTCATAAGTCTCCCCTTCCTCTATGCCGAAGGGATGGGACAGCAGATAATCGGGAATCGGCACGCCAAGCGCATCCGCCAAGGCTACCACACGGGCAACCGGACGCTCGATATCGCTCAGTGAACCCAGCAGCGGGTCTTCCTTGTAGATATGCCGGAAAAAGCGCATCGGCAGCTTCCAGCGCGATACCTTCCAAAGCGTCTGTGGAAGCAGGCTCCGTCCGGTTTCCATCCCGTACAGGCTTCCCATATGATTGTCGACATGGCTAATGGCGATGCCTGCCTTCCGTGCCCGCTCATACTGGGCATCGATCTCTCTCATCGCAGCCTTCGTCTCTGCACTCTGTTCAAATTCCCTCACGGTACGGTATTGATAGCCGCTGTCGTCATGCAGCGACGGATCACCCGTCAGGCTGCGCCAACGAAGCGCTTCAAATTCGCTGGTCATCGTCAGATGCAGCCCAATGTTGGGCTGCTTCCGGCGGGCCGTCCATGCTGCCGCCTCCTCAAAGCCGGGGGCAACCGCCATAATTGTGGCTGAAGATACCTTTCCCTCTTCCAAAAGAGCCATGATCGCCTGGTTCAAGGCAGGGCTTTGTCCGAAATCGTCACAGTTGATGATGAGTTTCTTCCCCATGCGTTAAGTCCCCCCTACGGTGCGTCGTAAATTCAAATCGGGTAAGCAGCGAAATCACAATGGATACGAGAAGCAGACAGAACGGCACGACACTGATCAACACCCGGAACGTCATTTCGGGATTCGCTCCCGGCTTCTCACCGCTTTCATAGCCAAAGATTAAACCCACAATCAGAAATGCGAGAGCCGAGATCAGTCCGCTGGAACGGGTAATGAATCCGGCCACGGCCGTATATATACCCTCTCTGCGCAGGCCCGTTTTCTCTGCATCTTCATCAATGATTCTGCCGCTGACCATCGCCGGTGTCACCAGGAAGCCCGCAAGTCCGAAACCGACAGCGATTCCGGCTGCCACCCCGCTGACCAGGTTAAAGCCGAACCAGAGCGGAAGAACGGATACCGCATAGACAGCCAGCGACAACCGCCATACCTTCACCCCGTCCATCCGGCGGCAGATCCAGTACCAGACAAAAACGAGCGGAATGACCGATACGAACACAGCCGCCATAAGAATCGTGACCTGCGCTTCGCCAATTTTCAGCACATACTTCGCATAAAAAGGGATTATGGAGCTGACGAGCCCATTCACCGTCTGAGCGAATGAGTTCGAGATATTAAACAGCCAGAATTTTTTATTCTTCAGCGTTTCCTTGAATGCGGCGCCCAGCTTTAATGGCTCTCCCACGCTGTGCTCCTTGCGCTCACGAACTCCAAGCATGCAGATGAGCATGGCAATCCCGAAAACAAATGCGTAAATGATGGACATGTTGGAGAAATTCAGTGCCTTGAAAATAATCGGCGTAAGCGCCGATCCGATTAGCAGCGCCACCACCTGATAGCTTTGCTGGATAGCCGATGCCTTGGCTCGGAGACGATCACCCTGATACAGCTCAGGAAACAAGGCTCCATAGTTAACCCACAATACCGTAGATACCGCCTCAAACAAAATCAAAGCCGTCAGAAACCAGGCGAATAGTCCGTTCTGTGATAACCCTCCGGGAGGCGAGAACACCATAATAAATGTCAGCATGAACAGCGGCATAGCACCGAAAATCCACGGTCTCCTCCGACCGAGCCGGGTATTGGTGCGGTCAGACCAGTGGCCAAACAGCGGATTATTAACGGCATCCCAGATAAGAAAGATCGTGCGGGCCAGTGTTGCCAGCCCGATGCCAAGCCCCAACTTTTCCACGTAAAAGAAGCTGTAAAACGTGCTGAATGCCTGGCTCGGAACCATCATGGCAAACATACCGAGAGCGAAGGTGTACGGTGAATTGACCCATTTGCGCTGCATGCGCATTCCTCCCATACCGTGAATATCATTTGTTCTATTATATTCAACGCATGGGTTATTTTACCTTTAAGTGGGAGCCGTCATAGAAATACTTATATACTAGAAAAACATGTAACCGGAACAGAAGTGACTATAAATCTCTCTAAGAATACATATAAAAGATTTTAACAAAAAGGGACGTGGCCCGTAGGCCCCGCCCCTTTCTTATTCTCGTAATCTACCACTTTCCTCAAAACCCCAGTAAATGCAGCGGAAGGGCCAGCACCGACACCCAGATGCCGGTCAGCCCCATGCTAAAGCCGCTGACAGCGCCCATCCACTCCGAGTCCTTGAGCACGCGGGCCGTGCCGATGCCATGAGAGGTCGTACCGATGGCAACGCCGATGGCCGTCTCATCCCGGATGCCGCATAGCCGCAGCAGCGGCGGACCCATAATGCTGCCCGCAAGACCCGTCAAGACGGTGAGTACCGCCGTCAGCTCCGGATAGCCGCCATAAAGCCGCGATACCTCCATCGAGATCGGCGTTGTCGCAGACTTGGGCATAAGCGTCCAGGCCATGTCACTCGTTCCGCCCATCCACAGCACGATCAGCCCTGAGCTCAGCAGGCCGCTTAAAGCCCCAATGGTAATGCCGCCCAGGATTGGACGCCAGCTGCGGCGGATTCGCTCGGCATTTTTATAGATGGGCACGCCTAGCGCGATCGTCGCCGGACCGAGCAGGAAGCTCAGCCAGGAGCCGCCCTTCTGGTAATCGGATACCGGAATCCTGAGCACCACAAGCATGATCATAATCATGGCGCTGGTCATGAGCAGCGGCTGAACCCAAGAACGGCGGGATTGCAGCCATAAAAACAGTGCGTACACAATGACGGTAACAGCAATGCCGAATAAGGGATCAGCCGCGATGGACATGAGCATCCTCCTTCTGCTGCCGGGCCTTTCGGGCTTGCAGGCGGTTTTGCACCATCCAGCCGGTTACAAGCAAAGGCAAAAGCAGGCTCACAACTCCACTGCCCGTGATTACGGCCCAATGCTCGCGGAGATAAGGAAAGAAAGCAAGGCTGCCTACGATCACCGGCACAAAAAAAAGACTCATATATTTGAGCAAGAACGACGCCGTTTCCTCCACCTTATGGAGCGGCACCCACTTCAAAAACAAAGCCACAATAAATAAAAGCAAGCCGATCACATTGGCGGGGAGCGGCAAGCCCGTTAGACGCTGAATGAGCCAACCAGCCAGCTGAAAAAAGGCAAGTATAGCAAATCCAATCATCTTAATCCCTCCTTGTGAACGGCTCGATGTCTTGTTTAGTCTTATAGATTCTTATAGATCCTTCAGGAATTGTATGATTTTATCATGGAGTCCCGGCAGGCCTTCATGGCCGAAATCAGGGAAAACCTCGAGCTGCACCGGAGCGGTGATCTTGTTGATGGCCGCAAACTGCGTGGACGGCGGACACACGACATCCATCAGGCCAACCCCGACAAGCACGTCGGCCTTGATGCGTGGTGCTAGGTTCTGGATATCGATATATCCTAGCTTCGTGAAAATCTCTTCCTCGCGCTGATGCTGCGGATCAAAATAGCGGAAGTACGTGCTGAGCTCTTCATAAGCATGCTTGAAGAGATCCATTTCCCATGTTCTGCGGTAATCGCTCAGGAACGGATAGACCGGCGCCGCCTTCTTGATCCGTGGCTCCAAAGCTGCACATGCGATCGTCAGTGCACCACCCTGCGACCAGCCTGTTGCACCTACACGTTCTGCATCCACTTCCGGCAGATTCATGACAATAGAGGCTAGTTGCGCAGTATCCAGGAATACGTCCCGGAACAGCAGGCGATGCGGGTCCTCATTCTCCAGACCGCGGATTATATGGCCGCGATGCGTATTTCCGCGTACCCCGCCGGTATCTTCAGATAAGCCTCCCTGTCCCCGTACATCCAGGGAAGCGACGGAAAACCCAAGCGACGGATACACCATCTTGTCCATCCAGTCGCCGCTATTCCCGGTGTAGCCATGGAACTGAAGCACAGCCGGATGCGGCTCTGCAATTCCTTTGGGCCTGATGTACTTCGCATGCACTCTGGCACCGCTTACACCCGTGAAATACAAATGGAAGCATTCCGCGAACGGAAGCTGGAATTCAGCAGGGATCATCTCTACCTGGGGATCTACGGCATGCATCTCCTCAAGCGCCTTTTCCCAATAAGCATCAAAATCATGGGGTCTTGGATTGATTCCTTGGTACGTTTTCAGCTCTGATAGGGGCATATCGACTAGCGGCATCGTCATCACCTTTTTCTTCTGATTTAAACAAACTCGAGTTGACTTTGACAACTACTTTTTTTATCGGCTCGCCCATTATACCATGTTTGCCCCTTAATCCGGGCCGGTGAACATCTGTGGGAAAGAACACAGCATACATACCCGGCTCAAGCTCCAGAAGCTGCTCTGCACCTGTACTTTCATACAAACTGATGTCCTGTCCAGGACGGATTTCACGGGCGACATCCTCATCGGAATGAGCTTTCCAGCCTATGCATTCGCTCCCCCCCACCAGATAGTGGATATCAATGAACAACTCATGCTTCTCTGCCCTTGATCCGATAGGATCGAGAGACTCCAGCCCCGAAAGGGTCAGATAGATATCGGAGCCATTCAGTTCATATCTGCCTTCCTCCAATGAATCAAAATCCGTTTGATCCAGCACATCAATCACTTGCCGGAGCAATGGGTGAATATGCTGCCGGTCTTGTTCCCATTGATCCATTTTGCCGAGCATCATAAAGCCTTCCCCTCTCTGCCCGAGGCTGGCATACGCAGCGGATACTCCCATAGCTGAAGCCCTGCCCCGATCATGCCGCTGTAATTACCACGGTAAGCTGAGACAATCCGGAGACTACCGGTAAAAGAAGGCATTGCGCGCCTCATCGTTTCTTCCCGCACCCGATCTATGAAGGCCTCTCCGCTCTCAGCCACACCCCCGCCAAGCACGATCATCTCCGGGTTAAACATGTGGATGAGCGAAGCCAGCGCCGAGCCCAGCGCGCGGAAGGTCTCATCCATGATCTTACTTGCCGCGGGGTCACCCGCCTGCCAGAGGGCCATGACTTCCCGGGCGTCTACGCCGGCTGCATTTTGACCCATGTTCTCAAGCTCCTTCCGCATGCGCGCGCCGATTCCGGTGCCGGAAGCATACTGCTCCAAGCAGCCCACACCGCCGCAGATACAGGGCAGTCCGTCGAAATCCACCGACATATGTCCGATTTCTCCAGCTCCTCCCCAGCTGCCGCGCACAATTTGCCCGTCCACCATAATCCCTCCGCCAACGCCTGTTCCCAGAGCCAGACATAGAAAATGACGGAGACCTTGGGCGGCACCGAGTCTTTTCTCCGTCAGCGTCAGGACGTTCACATCATTGTCCACGAACACAGGCATCTGGAAACGCTCCTCCAGAATCCGCCGGAGCGGTGTGCCCGTATAGCCGGGAATCAGCTCCGTAGAAAAATGCACCGAACCCTGCTCCCAGTTGATCTGGCCAGCGCTGGCCACGCCAATACCGCGTATGCGGAAGAGGTCTGGGCCCCCTTCATTCTGGAATATCTTGCCAAGTATCTCCATGATCCGGTCCGGAATACTTCCTTGACCCGGCAATGTAGGCAGAGAGCAAGCGCTAAGCACTTGCCCCCTCTCGTCAACGATGCCTGCATTGATTTTCGTGCCGCCAAGATCAATACCTATGGCATACGTAGAATCGGGTGCATAAACAAGTCGTGTCATCCCCATTTTGCGCCCGCCTATCCCAAAACCACGGACATGGCATGCACGTACTGCTCGGTGATCAGCTGCGGCCTGGTGATGGCGCTGCCGACTACGACGTATTCTGCGCCGACCGCCAATGCCAAAGCCGCGTCTGCCGGTGTGGAGATTTTACCTTCGGCAATCAATACCGCTTGGGTCAGTGACTTGGCGAGCTGTGACAGGAGACGGATATCAGGTCCGGCGATTTGGGCGCTATGCGATGTATATCCCGACAGCGTGGTGCCGACGTAATCTACCCCAAGCTTCTCCGCAGCCATGCCTTCTTCAAATGTCGATACATCAGCCATGACAGCCACTCCAGCTTCATGTGCCGCATCAATCAGTTCCTTGACCATTTCGAGGCGGTTTTCACGGTCTGTCACATCCAGTGCAACGATATCCGCGCCTGCTTCAATGATTTGCTTCACTTCTGTCAACGTAGGCGTAATGAATACATCCGAGCCCGGCATCATCCTTTTAATGATGCCGATTACCGGCAGTTCCACGGCCTGCTTGATGCCCCAAATATCGGGGGCTCCGTTCGCGCGAATGCCAACGGCGCCGGATTGCTGCGCAGCCAAAGCCATTTTTACCATCGTATCTCCGCCATGCAGCGGCTCATTCTCCAGTGCCTGGCAGGACACGATCAAACCCCGGTTTTTAAATATACAATTCATATAGCAGCTCCCCCTCTTACCCAATCAGGCTTTAACTGAAGACATGGCTTCTTCTGTATACTCATGGATTTGCTTTTGCAGCAGTACAATACGTCCCTTGTCTGCCGGAGGCACCGGAAGCAGCGGCAGCCTTGGCTCACCGCATTCTACACCCTGAAGCTTCAATACGGCTTTGCAGGCGCCGTACAGGGATGGAAAGCTGAGCAGGTTCTTAATGATCTCATTGATTCTAAACTGCCACTCACGAGCTTCCTCCACTTTGCCTTCCCGGTAACAGCTCTCCACCTTCAGAAACAGCTCCGGCATCACGCCGTACGTGCCGCCGATACCACCATCAGCGCCGATACTGCGGCCTGCCAGATACTGCTCGTCAGGACCGTTCAGCACCAGAAAATCCGGGCCGCCAACGGCTTTGAACTGCTGCAGCTCATATGTGCTTTCCGAGGATATTTTCACGCCGATAACTTTATCCTGCGCAGCCATTTTCGCCAATAGATCCGTGGAAAGATTGAATCCGGTTGTTTGCGGGATATGATAGATGATAAAAGGCAGCGATGTGCTGTCGATCATCTCCTGCCAATGCCGTTCGACGCTTGCGGGTGACAGACGATAGTAAATGGCTGGAACTGCAGATATGGCGTCTGCTCCTACCGCTTCGGCATGCCTGGCCAGCTCCACGCTTTCACGGGTTGATGCCGCACCGATGTGGGCGATGATCGTCAGCTCGCTTCCGACTTCCTCCATCACAGCCTCCAGGACAACCTTGCGTTCGGCTGCCGTTTGCAGCATGCCTTCTCCGCTGCTTCCACCGACATACAGGCCTCTGACGCCCTTATCCGCGTAGTGGCGGGCAAGCTTGCGTACTCTTACAGGGTCTACGTCCCCCTCTTCGTTATAGCAGGCATAGAATGCGACAATGATTCCCTTGAATTTTTCGATATCAGACATCTCTCTTCCCATCCCTTCATTTTCATTGTTTCTTTTATCATCCAATCGATATGAGGCCTGCAATGAAGGCCTAGCCCTTGACCGCACCCATCGTAATCCCCTGTGTAAATGCCTTTTGGAATGCGAGGAAGATCGCGATCATCGGAACAGATGCAAGCGCAGCGCCGGCCATCATTACGCCGTAGTTTGTGGTGTACTCGCCCTGCAGGGTCGCAATGCCCATCGGCAGCGTCATCATGGAGGTCGAACGCGTCATAATCAGCTGGCTGAAGTAGTCATTCCAGGAACCGATAAAGGTGAAAATGGCCAGTGCTCCGAGCGCCGGTGTCAGCAGCGGCAGGATAATGGTCGAGAACATGCGGACCTCCGAGCAGCCATCGATTTTGGAAGCCTCGATAACCTCCGTTGGAATCGTCTGGGAAAACTGCTTCATCAGAAATACGCCAAACGGCCAACCAATGGCCGGTACGATCAGACCCCGGTATGTATTGACCCAGCCGAAATCAGCCAGCATCGTAAACAGCGGAACAAGGATAACCTGTTTGGGCAGCGCCATCGCAGCCACAAAGAGAGTAAAGATGATTTTCCGGCCCGGGAAGGACTTCTTCGCCAGAACATAGCCCGCCAGGGCTGCCACCAGACAAACTGCGGCCATCTCGCAGAACGATATAAAAAAGCTGTTAAACGTCCAACGCCAGACTGCATTTTTAAAGAGATCAGACCAATTTTGAAACGTAGGATGAAGCGGAAACCATTCCGGTGGAATAGCGGTCGCTGTCGTCTGCTTTTTGAACGCGCCCGTAATAATCCAGTAAAACGGAAAGATGAAAAATAGCGTGGACAGGGTCAGAATCACATTGGATATGATACCGCCGATGCTCCATTGTTTTTTGCCGGATGCTTTGGTACGGGGGATTCCCGCCTTCATTCCGGCCTGTATTGATGAACTCATCGCATGCCCCTCCTAGTACTCAACATCGCTGCCAAAGTATTTGAACTGAATGGTGGAAATAATGCCGATGATAACGGCCAGAATGACGCCCATGGCGGAAGCCATACCGAAGTTGCCTAGCTTGAATGCCTGCTCGTATACGCCGTACATGACAGTCGAAGTGCTGTAGTAAGGACCTCCGGATGTGAGCAGCTGGATAATCGCAAAGCACTGAAATGTGTTAATCGTCGTTATGACGATAATATAGAGATTGGTCGGCATCAGCATCGGCCAAATGATTTTCCGGAATATTTGCCAGGACGAAGCCCGGTCGATTTGGGCCGCTTCGATATAAGAGGTTGGAATATTGCCCAGTGAAGCGACATAGAGGATGATCGGCTGCCCCACGGATGTGGTAATGAGCACCGCGATGATCGACAGCAGAGCCGTCTTTTCATTTCCCAGCCAGGAGATCGGTTCTGCTCCGAACAGTCCGGTCAGGTAATTAAGCACGCCGTAGTTCGGGTGGTAGATCCAGCCCCATACAACCGTGATACTGACCACGGAGGAAACGGCCGGCAGGTAGAATACACCTCTGAAGAACGATCTTGCGAATTCTTTTTTACGGTAAATACTCATCGCGACAAAAATGGAAAACACAATCACGACCGGAACCGTGATGATCACGAGCAGTGATGTATTCCATAGCGATTTGATAAAAATTTCGTTGTGGAACAGATCAATGTAGTTGCTAAGGCCCACGTACTCAAATTTCCGCAGACTGTAGTTAAAAAAGCTGATGTAAATCCCTCTCAGCATCGGATATGCAACGAACACGAGGAAGAATCCGAATGCCGGGAGCAAAAACAAATAACTCATGAACCAGTCACGCAAAACATTAGGATTTATTTTTCGTACCCTTGTTTCCATGGCTCTCTCCCCTACTTTCCCATCTCTTTGTTGAAAGGAGTAGCGCACCATCAGGCGCGCTACTCCAAGCTTTTTCGGGCGACAATATGGTTTATTTACCTGCTTCAGCCTTGGCTTTGGTGATGGCTTCATCCGCCTTTTTCGCGAATTCATCCAGTGCTTCCTTGCCTGTAGCCTTGCCAAGCAGCACTCTCTGCAGTTCTGGGAACCAGAACGTACGTACTTCGGCATAACCGTCTACGATGGTTGGCGGATTGGAGTAGAAATCACGGGCTTGTTCAGCGTACGTGTACTCCGGGTCGTCGTATAGACCAGTAATAGAGCTGCGTGCAGACAAACCGCCGGTTTGGATCAGATCCTTCTTGCCCCATTCCGGATCATTGGCAATAAAGTCGATCAGCTTCTTGGAAGCGGCAATTTTGGCATCATCCCCATTGTTGAAAATGGCCATGCCGCCAAGGTAAGGCTCCAGCTTCGGCTTCGCGCCGTCAATGGTAGGGAACGGCACCAGAACATCTTCAAATTCTGCTTTTTTCAGCGTTTTGTTTTGTGCTCTGAGAACCGGTGAGTAGTTCAGCGTAATCGCCAGCTTGCCTTGCAGGAACAAGTCGTTGACGTCACCGCCGGTGAGGGATTCGGAGCCCGAAACAACCAGCTTATCCTTCACGCCTTGTCTGATCCAGTCCAAAGCCGCTCCGGCTTTGTCCGTGTTGATCGCGATTTTGGAATAATCGTCGTTCAGGAAGCTTGCGTTGCCCAGGTTGGCGATATAAGCACGCGTGCCTTGGTCTCCGGCCTGGCTTTTCGCAAAAAATCCGGAAGGAATGATATCAGGAGCTTTTTCTTTCACAGCCTGCAGTGCTTTTTTATATTCATCAAACGTCCAGGTACGGTCTGGACGGTCCAGCGGCAGCAGATCAAGCGCGCCGATTTTTTCGAATACGGTTTTGTTGACGCCCATCATGAATGGAGCGGTATTAATTGGATACATATACGTTTTGTCGCCGACCATGGACTGCTTCCAGAGCGCTTCCGGAACGTCTTTTCTGACTTCATCCGTCACCATGTCATCCAGCGGAGCGAGCAGGTCCTTCTTGGCCCAGTCGAGGATCCGGCCTGGCGCGTCATAGATAACATCCGGAGCGGTATTCGAAGCAATGGCAACATTCAGCTTTTCCGGTCCGGCTTCGAACGTGATCATCTCCAGATTGACCTTAATCTCAGGGTATTTCTTGTTGAAGGCCTCGATAATCTGCTTCTCATACTTGCCGACTTCCCCGTCAAGCGCCTGAAAGCTCGGGAAGTTCCACCACGTGATTTCTACGGGCTTGGCCGTATCCTTCGGTGTTTCTGCGGTTGTTTCTTTCTTGTCATTGCCTGCCGGCTCGGTTGTTTTCGCCGAATCACTTGTCGATCCGCAAGCAACGAGCTGGGTACCGATCAATGTAATGCCTAGGAGCGTCATCAGCCCTTTTTTTACTGTTCTCATTTCTTACCCCCCTGAATGGTTTGAAATTGTTTTGGTATAGCGCTTACAAGTGTAATTATAGGGGCACTCGTCTATTTTCTTGAATACCCTAATTTTTACTTTCATCCCTCAAAATTGACCCTTATGACAAACTCCTTCACTCGGGTTCCCATTTTCCATATATTGTTTTTTATCTTCGATTCGCTTCCTATACAATCGTAAATAACCTCAAGGATTCTATAGAATCCTTATACGAGATTGTCGACCAACCGCGATGATATATTTGCAACAGAAAAATATAACTATAACAACGAATTACCGGGGGCTAAGGCGATGTATAAATTGATGATTGTTGAGGACGAGCCGTTAATTCGCATGGGACTTCAAAAGTATCTGGACTGGAAGGAGCTTGGCTTTCATGACATCGTGGAAGCCGAGAACGGGGCTGAGGGCGTGGAAACCGCACTGAAGGAAAAGCCCGACCTTATCATTACAGACATCCGGATGCCGCTTATGGACGGGCTGGAAATGATCGGCTCCCTGCGCCATAGGCTGCCCGAGACGCTTTTTGTCATCTGGACCGGCTACAATGAATTCGAATATGCCCAGGAGGCCATCCGCCTCGGTAATGTGTCCGCATACCTGTTAAAGCCGCTGCAATATGAGGAGAGCCTTAAGACCATTCAGGATTGTGTCCGTCAGTTGGAAACGAAACGCGAGCAAGAGCGGCTGGCTGCCGCCATGCAGCATAATCTGGCCGAAAATATCCAGCTGAAGCGGAGTCATTTCGTCAAACAGCTGCTTGAGGATGGAGAAGCTCCGGCGGACCCGAGACAGCTGGCTGCCTTGTGCGGAATGGACGAGGCAAATCTGCGCATGCAGCCCTTTGTGCTCTCCTATGTGCCAGACTCTGTGCCTTCACCGCAGTCCAAATCCTGGTGGCGGCAAAATGCCGAACAGCTGCTTGTATCCATGCTGCAGAATATCCTACCTTCCATGGAACGTCAGGTCCTATTCAGCTACATGTCCCTCAATAAAATGTATGCGTTTACAATAATGGATGAGGAAAATACCCCACTCCTTCTGAGCCCTGCGCTGCACAGGGACGCAGAAGCTTTCCTCCGGAGCGCATCGGCAAAGCAGCGTATCCGGCTATTCTTGGCGCAGGGGCAGGCAGCTTCTGATCTCAAAGTCCTTTCTGCCCTGATGCAGCAAGCCAACCAGGCGTTGTTTATGCGGTTTGCCCAGGAGGGCCGGCATGTGTATGAGCTTCGGTCTGCATCAGCTGAACCTTTAAAGACAAGCAACATTCATCTAGGGGACAAGGACAAAATGCAGCTGATTTCCTGCCTGGAGCAGGGCGAAATGGAGCTGCTGAAACAACTTATGGACCGGCTGGCGCATGATCTGCAAGCCAAAACCGGTCAGATCTCTATGGAGCAAAGTCTCGGTTTCATCCAGGAAGTGATTGCGACGGGCATACGGTACGCAGGCAAGCATGGCATCAATATCGAGGAGATGTATCATCAGAGGCTGCTTTATTTACGGTTTGTGGATGATTTTGACTCCATGCCGGCCTTGTTTGAGTGGCTTGCCGGCTGGATGCTGCAGCTGCGTGCGGATGCCGGGCAAGCCGCAAAGGGTGGTGCCGATATCGCCATATTTGAGCAGATTGAGGCCTATATTCTTCAGCATATCGATCAGGAGATTACCCTGCAGATGGTTGCGGACCGCTTTTTCTACAATCCATCCTATCTCAGCCGCCTGTTCAAGACCAAGCTGAATAAAAATTATATGGCCTTTGTGACAGAAATACGTATTGCATTTTCCAAGCGCTGCCTCCTGCAGTCCAAGGTTCCGATGACGGATGTGGCCCAGATGTGCGGCTATGCCAGCTATAAGCATTTTGTTAAAACCTTTCGCAAATTAACGGATATGACACCCTCCGATTACCGGAAGCAAATGGGGATGATGGATTGAAAAGCTCATTGTGGCTGCGCAGAATTTTTCATATGAGGCATCTCAACACCCAAATTTTCGTGCTGATGATCCTGACGGTCACCATCCCGCTTCTGATCATCTCGGCCATTATTTATTCCGCCTCCTTGCAAACGGTCAAATCGGAATACACCAGCAGCTCCGACCTCATCCTGAACAATTTATCCTTCAATATCGACCAGTATCTGCAGAGTATTGAAAAGGGAACACTTTATGCGCATATGGACGGACAGCTGCAGAACGCGCTGGAAAAATGGATCAACAACCCGGACGATGACCAGAAGCTCTCCTCCCAGTACATCATCCAGCATTTTATCAGCACGCTCGAAATGACCATCAAAAACGTCGACAGCGTGCAAATTTACGCCGGTCATCAGCTTTTTTACTCGGCCAATTTCAACCGTGCGGACCTTCATTACGAAAATTTCGAGCAGGAGGACTGGTACCTCAAAACGCTCGCAAAAAAGGGTGGCATTGTCATCTTCGGCACGCATACCCCCTTCCACAAGATCGATACGAAAGAAAAGGTGATCTCGATCGCAAGGGTCATTAACAAAACCGGCGGCAAGCAGCCGCTTGGCGTTATGCTGGTGGATATCCGTCTGGATTCCCTGCGCGAAATTCTGAGCCTGTCCGAGAATACCAAGCGGAATTTTGCCATTACGGACCCTTCCGGAGCCATTATTTACGCATCAAAAAACCCGGATTTTTCGAAGCCGATGCAAATTGACAGCCAAAAGTTCGAGCAGGTGCTGGGTCAGCAGACAGGCAGCTTTTACAGCTATTTTGAGGGTCATGATTCCTACTTCAACTTCGTCACCTCCCCTTATTCCGGCTGGAAGGTCATTCAATATACGAATGAGAAGGAAATGACCAAGGATTCCGCAATGCTCGGCCGGATCATTCTCTTCCTTGCGGTCGGCTCAATCGGTATGGCCATCATTTTCCTCCTCATCATGCGGGCACGCGTAACGAGGCCGATTATATTCCTGAAACGTCAGGTGGAACGGGTCGGTATGGGTAATTTCGACGTGGACTTGGGAAGCAAACGGCAGGATGAATTTGGCGTGCTGTATCAGGGTCTGCGCAAAATGACCCAAGAGCTGCAGGATTATATCGAACGCTCCTCCAAAGCCAAGGTGCAGCAGAAGATTGCAAGGCTGGGAGCGCTGAAGAGCCAGATTAATCCGCATTTTCTCGCCAATGCCCTGGAATCGGTGCAAATGAAGGCAATCCTGAACGACCAGCGTGAAATCGGGGAAATGATCGGCACGCTGGGGCAGTTGTTCCGCATCCATACCAAAATGAGCAAGGATATCGTCTCCCTGGAACAGGAACTCCAGCATATCCGGCTGTATATCAAGGTGCAGCAGATGCGTTTCGGGGATAAGATCCAATATTCTGAGCAGCTCGAACCGCATACGGAATCTTTGCAGGTCGTACACTTCTCTTTGCAGCCGCTGATCGAAAATGCCATTATTCACGGCCTGGAAAGAAGAGTCGGCCCCGGACTGCTGGAGGTGTGCGCGGTGCAAAATGAGAATCAGCTTCTGATTACCGTTCGCGACAACGGCGCCGGCATGAGTGCGGATCAGCTTGTGGCACTGCAGCGGCGTCTGGCCGAGCAGTCCGAATCAGGTGATGATAACCATATCGGTCTGGTTAACGTGCAGGAACGCATTCACCTCTATTTTGGCACGCATTACGGTATGACCATCGACAGTCACCTCGGCATCGGTACGACGATCACAATCCGGCTGCCGGCGGTACAGAGTAGTCCATAACGTATTCTTGGTTTGATCCTCCTCCATGATCAATTGAAGCAAAGCATAATAATATGTGTCATTTCACGTTCCGGTGAATAGGCTATTATCATCACAATTGATCTGGAGGTTCATTTGACATGACGATAAACTATCCCTTCGGGCCCGGCTTCCAGCATAACCATCCGCTTACTTTAGCGTATGATCCGTATGCTTATACATTCCGCAGTCCGTTTCCGCCATCCTTCTACTACTGGCCTATGCCAGGCAGAGCTTATCCTTACACCGGAGCCTATCCGGGATATTCTCCTTATCCGGCATATCCAGCATACCCATCTCCCTATCCCGGCATCTCGTATACCGCACCATATCCGCCGCTGGATCCAAGCCGGGTAGAGCCTACTCCCAAAGGGTTTCAGGTAAAGCTTGAACCTAAGCCGGAGCAAATGGTTGAACATACCCATGTGGAGAATGTTCAAGTAGAGAACCATCCGGGAATGAAAATGAACACCGGCATTGAAGTTGGGGGTAAGCATGGCGCCGGTTTCCAAGCAGCAACCCAGCTAGACAAACATGGCGTCAGCAATCAAGTCAGCAGCCATGTGGGCTCGGAGGCGTATGGCCTGAATATGCAGGGTGAAGCCAATCTGAATAACACGGCCAAGGGCTTTCAGTTCGAGACCGGCAGCCAATTGGGAGGCAAATACGGCATCCAGGCTCATGTGGAAGGCCACGCAGGCATGCAGCAGGGAATTGGCCTGAACACCGAAGCCCAAATCGGCGGTGAGCATGGACTTGGTGCCCATGTGAAGAGCCAGCTGGGCGGCGGTCAGGGGGCTGAATTCAGCACGGGTGCCCAAATCGGCGGAGACCATGGTCTTGGTGCTCATGCCGGCGCTCAAGTGGGTGGCGGTCAGGGTGTGAGCCTCAAGCTCGGCGGTAATGTCGGCAGCCATGACGGACAGGTGGGCATCAATCTGGGCGGCAAGGAAAAGAAGCAGGCTGAGTAGGCGTTAAGGTGCATCACTTAGAAGCAGGCTGGATCCACCCAAGATTGGCAGCAAAAAAAGGTCATCTGTGAAGATGACCTTTTTGGTATTAAAGATGGCCTATTACAATCATTCCATGCTCAGGCCTGCTGCAGCTGTTCCGTCTTGATCTCAGGCAGCGCCGCGATGCCGGCCGAATTCAGGAAATTCCATGGCTTATTATAGTGAGGCTGGAAGAAGAAGTCCACGAAAGCCAGCTCGTCGACGGTCATCCCGTTTTGAATACATACCGACAGCGTGTTCATCGCTTGCGTTAAGTCGACTTTGGACATAATCTGCGCGCCCAGAAGACGGCGGCTTTCTTTTTCATAAACAACCTTCACGTTCACGGTCTCTGCTGTAGGCATGAACTCCGGCCGGTAAGCATCTTCAATCGTAACCGTATCTGCATTCAGCTTCTCGTCCTTACATGCACCTTCGGTAAGTCCGGTCGAAGCTAAGTTCAGATCGTATATTTTCAATCCCGATGTTCCCTGTGTGCCCAGGTACTTCGTCGTTTTACGCATCAGATTGCGGGCCACCAGCATGCCCATGCGTACTGCGTTCGTTGCCAGCGGGATATATGCTGCCTTGCCTGTCGGATTGTATCTGACCGCGCAGCTGTCACCCGCGGCGAAAACATCCTCCTTACTGGTCTGCATATACTCATCAACGATGATCGCGCCGTTAGGCAGCATATCTACCTGACCTTTGAGCAGCTCCGTATTGGGACGGAATCCGATGCAGAGAATGACCAGGTCGGTCTCTATTTTGCCTTTGCTTGTAACGACATGGCTCACCATGCCATCCTTGCCTTCAAAAGCTTGCACCGTCTGCCCCAGCGCCAGCTCGATGCCTTTGCTGCTGAACGACTCCTCGATCCGGCTGCTGAATTCGGCATCCAGATACCGGTTCAATATCCGGTCTGCACTATCAATGAGCGTGACCTGCTTGCCGCTCTGCTGGAATGCTTCCACCAGTTCCACTCCAATATAGCCTGCGCCGACAACCGTGATATGATTCACGTTCTTTGCTTTATCAATAATGGTGTTGGAATGATCATAGTTTTTGCAGAGCAGAATATTACCAA
This sequence comes from Paenibacillus sp. J23TS9, assembly GCF_018403225.1. NCBI lineage: Bacteria > Bacillati > Bacillota > Bacilli > Caryophanales > Paenibacillaceae > Paenibacillus > Paenibacillus sp. J23TS9. The sequence goes on from NZ_BOSG01000002.1 coordinate 576,581, forward strand.
GCTCCATCCCCGCCAGCTTCGGAACAATGGGCCAAGAACCTGTCGTGACAATAAGTTTATCAAAAGAATCCTCGAATGCCTCTCCAGTCTGCATGTTGCGAACCTGTAGCTTCTTGGCGTCTGCATCAACCGCCAGAACCTCGTGACGCATATGGGTCACGACACCCAAATCAGCCAGCTGCTGCGGCGACGAGTAGAAAAGCCCTTCCGGATCTTTTACGATTCCACCTACATACAGGGCGATACCGCAGGATAGAAAGGATATGTTATCGTTACGTTCATAAACGGTAATTTGTGCTTCAGGGTAAAGCTTTGCGGCGTTAACTACCGCTGCCGTTCCTGCATGTGTACAACCGATGACTGCAATTTTCATGATAAGTTCCTCCTTGGGAATGGTTAGTTTTTTAATAAAATTTGATCTATGGTGCTATAAAGCATGTATTCATGCGGCGTTGTTGGATTGGAGAATAGAAACTTGATGAAATAGATGTTTTTGTGATTTATTTCACATTTACAGTATACTGTGATTTTTTTCACATTGCAAGGGGTTAGACGTCTAATTTCAAATATTGTTCATATTTTCACATTCATCACAACAAAATATTCTACCCTCCTCGCCATAGGCCGAGCCGTTAAAAAACAAAAAAATACGCCCTTCAGGAATGATTCATAGGTTGAACCTGAAGGTTCTACCCCTACCATTCTGAAAGGCGCACTTCGTCTAAAAGTTATTGTTGATGTGAAGCAGAGAATCAGGCCTTCGTTACCTGAATCACGTCATCTTGAACATCGACTTCAACATGCTGCACATCCTCATCGTCCAGCACCAGATCGGTGATGCCGTCTTCTACGTACTGCTGGATGACACGGCGCAGCGGACGGGCTCCAAATGCCGGATTGTAACCCAGCTCTGACAGTTTCTTCTTGGCATCATCAGAGACGTTAAGGGAAATACCCTGCTCGCCAAGCGTGATCTCAATTTCGCCGAGCATATTATCGACAATCTGAACGAGATCATCTTCCTTCAGTGAAGCAAACGGAATAATCGCATCAAAGCGGTTCAGGAATTCAGGCCGGAAGTACGAGCCCAGCGAGTCCAAAATCGAACTGGTCTGTACGGATTCAGCAGCCGAGAAGCCTACTGTGATCTTTTTCTCCGTAATGCCTGCATTGGAGGTCATAATGATCACCGTTTCCTTAAAGCTTACGGTACGGCCCTGGCTGTCCGTCAGGCGGCCGTCATCCAATACCTGCAGGAACATATTCTGCACATCGGGATGCGCCTTCTCAATTTCATCCAGCAGGATAATACTGTACGGATTGCGGCGTACACGCTCCGTCAATTGACCCGCTTCATCATGACCGACATAGCCTGGAGGCGAACCGATCAGCTTGGAGACGGAATGTTTCTCCATATATTCGCTCATATTCAGCCGAATCATAGCGTCTGCCTGACCAAACAGTTCCTCTGCCAGCGACTTGGACAGTTCTGTCTTACCAACACCGGTTGGTCCGACGAACAGGAAGGAAGCGATTGGTTTATTTTTCGGCTTGAGTCCTGCACGGCTGCGGCGTACCGCTTTAGCTACCTTCTCCACCGCTTCGGTCTGACCGATCACTTTCGTTTCCAGACGGGCTGCAAGGTTCTTCATCTTGTTCTGCTCATCCTGCTGCAGTTTACCGACCGGAATGCCTGTTTTGCGTTCAATGATCTGCTGTATATCCTCTACACGCACCTCTGTCTGGCTGCCGTGATCCGTTCCGGCATGATTGAGCTGGTTCAACAGACTGGCTTCTTCATCGCGCAGTTTAGCAGCAAGTTCGTAATTTTCAGCTTGGGTTGCCTGATCCTTCTCGCCGCTAATTTTCTCAAGACGTGCTTGAATCTGCCCATGACCGCTCTCGGAAGCACGCAGATTCAGTTTGGCGCCCGATTCATCAAGCAGATCGATGGCTTTATCCGGCAGGAAGCGGTCCTGAATATAACGGTGAGATAACTGTACACAAGCTACAATGGTGTCATCCGAATAGCGGACCCCATGGAATTCCTCGTATTTCGGACGCAGTCCTTTCAGAATCTCAATGGTTTCCTGTACCGTTGGTTCATCGACCATGACTGGTTGGAACCGGCGTTCCAGGGCAGCATCTTTTTCGATCTGACGATATTCCTTCAGTGTAGTAGCACCGATCACCTGCAATTCACCGCGTGCCAACACGGGCTTCAGGATATTACCGGCATCCATCGAACCTTCAGCGGAACCAGCACCGACCAGCAGATGGATCTCGTCAATGAATAACAGAACATTCTCGCGCTGCTGCAGCTCGGCAATCAATTGTTTGACTTTCTCTTCGAACTGACCCCGGATCCCTGTACCTGCAACAAGAGAGGCAACATCCAGTGAATATACCTCTTTATTCAGCAGCTTGGCCGGTACTTTGCCTTCGATAATACGGAGGGCAAGACCTTCGGCGATGGCTGTTTTACCAACCCCTGGTTCACCGATCAGCACCGGGTTGTTCTTACTGCGGCGGTTCAAAATTTCAATGACACGTTCGATCTCCTCATCACGGCCAATCACCGTATCAATCTGGCCAGCATTCGCGGCGTCATTCAGATTGCGTCCCAGCTGATCCAGCATTCCGCCTCTTTGGCTGCCGTTGCCGGAAGCTCGGTTAGCTGCAGCATGGGTGCCAGAAGCATCATGTTGAGCTTGCTGCGGCTGCATGAAGCCTTTGAAGAATTCATCGATCGGCGGCATGCCCGATGAGCCGAAACCGGCATGGAACGGGATTCCGCTGTTCATTTTTGCATAGCATTCCTGACATATATAAAGTTTTTCGGATTTTTGATTGATTGTTAGGCTAAGTCCTACCGTTGCTTCGTTATGATTACATTTTTGACAACGCATTGTACATGGCCCCTTTCTTGGTATGTTGCTAATTGGGTTGGATGAAGCTAAGTTATTAGTCTTTAACTGAGTTGTGAAAATGAACACCGCCGTAACGGTATTCGGTCTAAGTTTGACGTTTGATCAATTTCTTTTGACTTTGACTTTCTTTGACTATTATACCGCATTCAGACGCAAAGTCAAGATGTTTGAAAACGATATATTGAAAATTTTCATTTTGTTTTCCGGAAGCCGCGTGGAGGCAAACTCACCAGGTCAAAGCTGTCATCGATGCGGATGCCGTCACGGATGATCTGAAGGTGTACATTCATACCTGTCTTGCAGAACACGCAGACCAAAAGAGCTGCCCAGTGGGAAGTAACCCCCGGCAGCCCTTCTTATTGCTCATGAAGCCATTCCCTCGAAATTCCGTACGAGTAACTTGCACCAAAAAAAGGGACATCGACAGATGCCCCTTTTCGTAAAAGCTATTTCTTCATCAGCATATGCTCTTTAATCTTACCGTTGATCCAATCCCGCTTCGACAGAATCCAATCCGCATTCCTCGGATAGCAGCTGAATGTGATCGGCTCATCCAAGCCCTCATCCAGCGCCGCGAGTACCTCATCCCGTCCCATCAGTTCCTCCAGCAGGCGCAGCGCGCGCAAATCCTGCAGCGCCTCGTACATAACCTCCATCCGGATCGATTCGATCGGGCCGTCCTCGCCCGGATACACCAGGTAGGCGTCGCCGGAAGGGAAGGCACCCCCTGCATCCGTCACGCGGAACGGGTCGATAACCTGCTTGGAATACTGCGTATACCAGAAGTTATACCCCCAGTGCAGGAATCCGGCCGCATCGTATTTGTACAATTGGTAACCGAGTATCCGGTTGCGTGCAGACGGCATGCTGAAGAAGCGGTTGGATACATCCCTGTACTGTGATACGCAGTAATACGTCCACAGCGGCGTGACCCCGTGCTCCAGGAAAGGCTCGATGTGATTGTTGGCCGGGATCGGGTTCTCCACCAAACCCTTTTCATAGAAGTCGTAATCCGACAGCGCGTCGATGATGGGAAATCCCTCGAGCAGATCCTTGACGATATTACGGGCGCTTTCGTAAGACTCCAGGTGATCCAGCGTCGGCTCATCGGAAATATGGAAATAGCTGCGGCTTTCCAGCCCGTTCTCCCGAATCCAGTCAACCAGCTGCGGCAGGAACTGATTCAGGAATGCACGATAGGCGTCGCCCGACGCGTCGGTCTCCCAGCCGAAGATGCGCTTCGCTTCGCCATCTGCGGTTGCCATGATTTTCGGCGCGTGCTTCGCCCCCCACTGCGTGAACAGATGCGAGAATTCGAAATACTCGATGCCGCATTCGTTACACAGCTCCACCCATCTTTTCAGGCGGTCAAACCCGAAACGGAACTGATTCTCCCCCGTCACCTCGACATCGACCAATTGCACGGTCGGCCGTTCCCCTCCGACTTCCGTATCGAGCGGAGGCGTGAAGAGTGGCGTCAGCAGCATATTGATGCCGTGATCCACCGCGGTTTGTATGTACTGTTTCAGGAGCTCCCAGTGTCTTTCGCTGAACGCATCCGTATGATAGTGCGTCGTCAGGCAATCCGTGTGAAACCACTGCGTATGCAGAAGCTGCTGCTTCGGCAGCTGTGCCCCGATGATCTCCAGTTCAAAGCGTTCCTTTGCCAGCTCCTCTCCCGATTCCGTCACGAAACGCACCACGATCGGGTACAGGCCAGGTTCAAGCTCGTTCTTCGGATTTACCGTGATCCAAATCGAACGCCATTGCGCCGGATATGCACGCACGCCGTCTTCATTCAGCGGCAGCAGCGGATCCGGATACAGGCCAGGCGTGGTCCGCAGCATGTTGTCGTCATGATCGCCCTGCACAGGGTACTCCGATGGCGACAGACCGACGCTGCGCAGCGTGATGTAATCCCCGATTTCGGACTCGACCTTCACATGAATCGACGGAATCCAATGCTGCGACCGATAGGCCACCTGGTACGAGAAGACCTCATTCTGGAGTGCCGCTCCCTTGACGACTTCCGTCTCCTGCAGCTCCTCATCAGGAAATACCTTCACTAAAGAATGGACAATACGGGTTTCGAATTTCTGCGTCATACATTACATCCTCCCTTCATATCCTCCCGGTACTGCGTGGGGGTCTTGCCAATGATCTTTTTGAAAATCTTCGCAAAGTAAAAATAGTTCGGGTACCCGGACTGCTCCGAAATCTCGTAAATGGAGAGCCGGGAACGACTTAACAGCTGGCACGCATAGGCAATCCTCTTATCCGTCACATATTGCAGAAAGGTGGTATTCACCATTTTTCGGAACAGCTGGCTTAAATAGCTGGGATTCACGTAGAACTGCTCTGAAATGCTTTTGAGCGATACATCATCTGTGAAGTGGCCATCCAGATAACGCAGAATATCCTGCAGTGTTTCATTCTTTACCTGCCCTAACTCTCCAGCCAGCTCGCTACGATGCGAGGATAAATTCCTGATCTCGTTCATCATATTCGCGAGGGTCCCATACTTTTCTACCAATTGCTCAAAGCTGTGAATATATTCATCCTGCTCGACTTGACCGCTGTACATGAGGAAGAACGTATTATAAAAGCGCAGTGCATCCTGAATATCTACCGTGCCCTGTTCAGCATGCTGCATAAACATATCGCAGGCTCTGGATGCCTGCTCCAGATTGAACTGATTCCCCATTTGCTGGAATAGCTCCTTAATCTCCGGCCACAGGCGTTCAGTAACAGGCATAAACGGTCCCTTCCGTCCCGTAATAAAACACTGGTATGATGCAATCTCCGCTTCCTGATAGGCGCAGCGGAGCTGGCCAATATCCGTAATACGCCTGGAACAGCCGAAGCCCTTAATATCCGGGAGTATGGATAATCCTACTGTAAGATCGTGATCCATGCTGCCTTCTAGCCCAGCTTCCAGCAAATACATCGTTTCCTGCTTACCCGTGCGTACGCGGATATGCGGAACGGAGATACTCCGCAGCTCCTGATCCTCGCCCATGACAGCAACTACGATCATCCCTTGTTCCCTGTTCCAGGAAAGACCCATACGCACAAGCAGTTCATCAGCGTATCCCTCATGCTCCAGCCGATCCGACATCAAATACAGCAGCTCCATTTGCAGAAGAAGCTCCTTCTCCTGCTGCATCGCTCTGAACCGGATGAGCAGACTCGCCATCTCCTCCTCCTCGAACGGCTTCAGACAATACCCGATCGCGCCTGCATTGAGTGCCTGCTGGGCATATTGGAATTCGGCGTGACCGCTGGATACGATGAACCGGGTATCCAAGCCCAAGCGGTTTACCTCGCGGATCAGCTCCAGACCATCCATGCCCGGCATACGGACATCCGTGATCACCAGATGGGGCCGGAGCTCCTGAATCGCCTTCAGGCCCAGGATCCCGTTCATGGCTTCTCCAACCACTTCATATCCGTATGAATCCCAGTCTACAGAACGGCGGATATCTTTCAAGACCCATTTTTCATCATCGACCATGACAATCTTATACTTCATGCATCATCACCCCGATTTGCCAATATAGTCAGGTATACCTCCGTGCCCGCAGAAGGCGAGCTCCTGAGCACCAATCCGGAACCGCTTCCATAAGTCAATTGCAGCCTTCTGTGGACGTTCATCAGCCCCAGGCTGTGATTCTCGGTCGTTCCGGGTTCCCGCTCCGCGTGTCCCGATAGCGCCTGCTGAAGCTGCGCAAGTTTATCCGGCGGAATGCCCTCGCCGTCATCCTTGACCCAGAGCACGGTAGCCCCCTGCCCGTTGTCGCATCCGCCGATCCGGAGAGTGCCCTTATCCATTTTCCGTTCCAAACCGTGGGATAAAGCATTCTCGACGATGGGCTGCAAAATCATCTTGATGATCCTGCGGTCGTACAACTGCGGATCCACGTCATAATAGACGTCAAAGCGATCCTCGAAACGGAACTGCTGGATTTTGACGTAAGATTTCACGATTTCCAGCTCCTCGCGCAGCGTTACCCGCTCCGCGCCCTTGATGCTGTATTTGTAAATCTGGCTGAGGGCGCCGGTAATTTCCACGAATTGCGGTATGCCAAGCTCGGCGGCCAACCCTTTCATGGATGCGAGGGTATTGTACAAAAAATGCGGATTAACCTGATGCTTGAGATAGGAAAGCTCCGCCGTCTGCTTGGACAACTCCAGCTCGTAGATCCGCATGCGCGAGTCCACCGCTTCTTCCGTCAGGTCGTCAATCGCTTCGATCATTTCATTGAATTTGCCCGCCATGATTTTAATTTCCAGATAACCGTCCAGCTTGATCTCGGTTCTTTCTTTCTGAAACTGTCCCATCTTCAAGGCGTTGATGGCCCGGATGAACATGCGGATGGGGGACACGATATTTCTTCCGAACACGATCGCCATGAAGATCAAAGCCGGAACGGTTAAAGCAAGAATGAACATGTAGACCTTCCGAATGTCCGTCATTCCGCGCAGCAGTTCCTTTTCGGAAATGACGTTGATAATCTTCCCTTCGATATCCGGCAAATCGACCATCCGCACGATATGGCGGGTATGCTGTTGATCGTAGAATACGTAGTTTCCGCTGCCGGCCTCTTCCAGCTGATCCAGCGCATAGATCTCTCCGATATGTCCGCCGCCGCTGGCCGCGACGATGACGTTGTTCCGGTCGAGGACGTAAATTTTGCCGAAGGCATTCTTATATACCTCTTCCATATTGGAGATGAAGGAGGAGGGCTGCATGAATACAACCATGTACCCCAGTCGTCTGCCCACCGTCGAGGTCGGCATGGCATTGTTAATGGGAAGCCCCACAAGAAAATATTGATTATCCTTGTCCCCGTTATCGATGAGCCCCTTATAATAAGGATTCGAGCCGCTGTATCCCTTCGATTTCATCTCTTCAATGGTCTTCAGAACGGCTTCCCGCTTCTGCCGATCGAACATCAGGTTAAAATTACTGCCGCCCGTCCCCATAATCGTCACGTCCGTGATCCCTTCGCGGAGTGAGCTATACCGGGCTACTAGGGTATCCGTCTGCTTGTACAGCTCGTATCTCCACGGGGACTGGTCCTCGGTCTCCAGCAGATACTGCTGTACCGATTCGTTATAAGCCATCCCTTGGATCAAGCGGTTGGTTGCCGTATTCTGCGCGGAAATATGCTGCCTGATCTTGTTCAGAAGCAGGTAAGAATAATCGCTGTTCTGGTGATACAGCCACCTCGATGTAAACATATAGGCTGTGGCCATCACCGCAAAGAGCAGCAGCATAAAGGCCAGAATAATAAGAAACAGCTGCCGCCGGATCGGCAGTGCTTTGATGTAGTGCAACAAGAGGCGGCTCCCCCTCCGTGTGATGTTCCAGGACAAGTTTAAGTTCCTGATATTTCCTCCCATTATCGCATACATTCGCCCCTGAATATGCAATAAACTTCCTCTGCAGGCATAGCCTGCAGAGGAAGCGACTCACGGAGCAGTACGGACTATGGCTTGATGCCCATTTCCGCCGCTTTGTCATTCACTTCTTTAATGGCTTCGTTCAATCCCTTCGCTTCATAACCCTTCAGGACCGTTCCCCACATTTTGGCCGGGTCTTCTTTACCGATAACGACCTTCGTAATATCATCGACAAATTTGATGCCCATGACTTTATCCTTTGCCGGCGTCGACATCAGCTTGATATCGAAAGCCGTCGGGATCGGCTTGGCTTCGCTTGTGAGCTTTTTATACGCCTCATCCACCTTATCCACGAGCGCATCGCCGAACTGCATCCGTTTCACGCTGTCCTCCAGGTAGGTGTCCTCGCGCCATCTTGCCACCATGGCGATCACCTGCTGGGAAGGGTATACATCCTTCAGCGCCTTCATCGAGCCCGTCTTGGCGTCAACCGGACGGGTAACGACGATTTTGTCGCCCTCCTTCTTGTAATCCTTGCCTTCAAAGCCGTACCGCACGAGCATGTCGCCTTCCGGTGACAGCAGGAAATCATACATTTTCAAGATACGATCCATCTTTGCATCGTCGACTTTGGCACTGAAATAACTTTCCGACCAGAAGGAGGTCTGCACGAACCGGTACGTATTTCCATCCTCATCCGGCCATACCGGCAAAATTTCCACCGCGTCCTCAAATTTTACGTCATGATCGTATTTGGCCCAGATCGTCTGCATATTTTGCAGCTTGGCGATGGAGATTTGACTGAACAAGGCACCCGCTTTATTTTGAGCGAACTTCTCAAGCCCGTCATCGTTTTTAAGCAGCGGGAAATCCGGGTCCAGCGCTCCGCTCGCATACAAATCGCGAACCTGCGTCAAGCCCTTGACCATCTTGGCGGAAGCGACGCTCGGCATCCACTTCCCATCCTCATATACCCAGCCTTCATTGCTGTACTGCGGAATTTCCGGCATCAGCACGGTATCGAGGAACGAGGGCAGGCGAAGCGTGGCACCGACGGTATCCTTCTTCCCGTTTCCGTCCGGATCGCCCTCCACGAACTTCTTCAGCATGTTTTTGTAATCCTCGTACGTCTTAGGCGTGTCGATGTTCAGCTTCTTCATCCAATCCTTGCGAACGACGAGTCCGCGCTCCATCACCCATTCATCCGTGGAATCGAAGGTCAGTCTCGGAATCATATAGAACTTGCCGTTTACCTTCAGAGGCTGAACATCCGGTTGGTCCATCACCTTTTTCACGTTCGGGTACTTGCTCAGATCATCCGGCAGCGGGCGGATAATGCCCTGTTCGATCCACTGGTTGTATGTAGCCGTATTGAACATGTCGTTGGCAATAATATCCGGTAATTCATCCGCAGCGGCCCACAGCCGGAACTTCTCCTGGTAGTCAGACCAGCTCACGTTTTTGGGCTTGAGCGTGATATTGAAGTCACCCTCCACCTTCTTCAGAAGTTCATCGCTGTCCCGGTTCGTAAAAGCTTTGTCGGCATCCCACATGCCAATGCTGATATCCAGCTTTTTGCTGTCGTCGGCTGGTGTTTCCGCCTTCGTTCCACCTGATTCCTTCGTTCCGTCATTGGTTGTGCCTGCTTCCTCCGTCTTACCGCCGCCGCACGCTGCCAGCGAAAAAACCATCAGCAGCGAGACGGCGCTTGTTGCAAGCTTGCCGAATTTTTTTGTCTCCATAACCGGACCTCCCTTTTTTATTTGATTTATGGATTATGGCCAGCAGGCCGCAATCACTCTTTTAATGATCCGATCATGACCCCAGCTGAGAAAAAGCGCTGAAGGAACGGATAAATACACATGACTGGCAGCATTGTAACAACAACCGTCGCCATTTTGAGCCCTTCTGGATAGGTATTTCGCATTTCGGATGCAACAGAAGCCGCGTAGGCGTTGTTCAGCATTTTATTGACATCGACCAGCATCTCTCTCAAGTATAGCTGCATCGGAAACTTGTTCGTTTCGGATATATACAGGAGTGCACTCCACCATTCATTCCAGCGATCCACCGCATAGAACAGGGTAATGGCAGCAATCGTCGGCATAGAAATGGGGAGCACGATCCGGAGCAGGACCTGTATGTCGTTCGCTCCATCTATTTTGGCCGATTCCTCCAGTGCCTCGGGTACCGTCCGGAAATAGCTCAGCATAATAATTAGATAGAAGGTATTGATCGCGAGCGGCAAAATCATGGACATGACGTTATTGATCAGGCCCAGCTGTTTAACTGTCAGATAGATCGGGATCAATCCCCCATTAAACAACATCGTGATCAGAATGCCAACAAGGAAGGCATTCTTGCCTGGCAGATGCTTTTTAGACAGAGCATAGGCACCGACGGTAGTCAGCGCAATATTGATCAGCGTACCGACAATGGTGACGAATCCCGATATGCCCAGCGCCCTAAATACAGTTGCTCCCGAAAAAATATACTTGTACGAGCTCAGGTCAAAGGATGTCGGGATTAAATAGATAGCTTGCTTGGCGATGGCTCCCGGGTTAGCAAATGAGATTAACACCACATTGTACATGGGAACCAGTATCAGCACGGCTACGATGATAAGAATAAGGTGGATGATGACGTTCGGCCAGCCTCTTTTTTCAACCATTTACATTAGCCCTCCTTGACCCATACGTTTCACCGCCTGGTTGGCGACAATAAGTAGAATGCAGTTGATTGCGGATTTGAACACGCCGACTGCCGTTGAGAAGCTGAAGCTTCCGCCTTCATAGAACGTGGTCCGGTAGATGAAGGTATCGAGGATATCGGAAACCTCATAAACCCCCGGATGATACATGTTGAAGATCTGGTCGAATCCGGCTCCATTCATGATGTTACCGACCTGTAAAATAAAGAGTACAGCTGCCGTTCCCCGGATGGAGGGCCACGTAATTTTCAGCATGCGTTGAAAACGGTTCGCCCCGTCAATGCTTGCCGCTTCATAGAGTGCAGGGTCAATCCCTGCAATCGCAGCCAGATAAATGATCGTACCCCAGCCCATCTCCTTCCAGATGCTCGTTCCGAACAGCAAACCGCGAAAGGTGGAGGACTCCATGAGCAAATTCATTTTCGGCAGTCCGACATATTGCAGCAGCTGATTAAGTACGCCGGAGTCGCTCAGAAAGTTGATCAGAATACCCGAAACGATGACCCAAGACAGAAAATGCGGAAAGGTAAATACCGTCTGATAAAATCGTTTGGTGAGCGTTCGGCGGACTTCATTGAGCAGGAGAGCAAAAATAATTGGAATGGGAAACTCAATAACGATCCGCCCTGCGGCGAGAATAAGGGTATTCTTGAGCACGTCGATAAACTGGGGAAGACTGAACATCGACTCAAATTGCTTGAGACCAACCCAGGGACTGCCCAGAATACCTTTGGAGAAGCTGTATTCCTTAAAAGCAATGATAATCCCATACATCGGGTAATAATGAAAGACGACATAATAAGCCACCAGCGGTAAAAGCAGGATATACAGATACCTGGCCTCCCACACATGCTTGGCCACAATATTTGTGGTACGCTTGGTGCCGGGCGGCGACCCTTTCGCTCCGTTCAGTTTGCTGTCTAACATAGAGCCCCTCCTATCTCTTTCTACTACTCTTATTCCTCATTCTTGTTAGCGCTTACAACATAAATTATAGAAAATAATATGTAATCTTCGTATAGCGCTTTTTTAGGTGTTCTATGTCCGATTTTTAGATTGTGCTGGATGGGAACTCTAAAACAGGGAACGACCGTTTCCAATAAAAAAAGGGGAAGGACGGTTTAGCCTGATTGAATTCTCAGGTATGACCGAACTCCACCCTTGAAGGCTAGTTACTCCACGGTAACATCGTCCCCATAAGCATATCCCGTGCCTGAAGGCTTGTACACATAAATCGTGGCTGCCGTGTTGGATGCCCCCGTCGTAAAGGTGATAGTACCGAGCGCGTAGGAGGTACTGGTGATGACGGCGTACTGCTCTGCTCCCCCATAATTCTTCACGCCGATCCGTACCGGCTGGCTGCTGTTATCTGTCTTGGCATAGCCCTTCAGCGTATACGTGGTGCTCGGCTGCAGCGTAATAATCTGCTCAGCCGATCCCGGTCCCCCGTTCAAACGCAGGGCATAGCTGCCGCTTCTTGCATTACCACCGACCACGCTTGCTGTGTTCCAATTGGTCCATGGAGACAATGCGCCTGTTTCGAATCCTCCGTTCTTCACTGGATTCACTGGCGTTCCTTGTACGCCCACTCCGTTATAGGCCCCCCGGTTCGGCGCACTCGTCTGCGAGACCGCATTGCCCCAGTAATCCTTGCCGCCGTTACTGCTGACCGCCATGCCCGAACCCAGCGCCGGTGATCCCTTGAGCAACTTGTACCCGTCCGCCGTGCTCCGGTTTACGCCTGTTCCTGGCGCAGCAAGGAGTGGATTGGCCGTCGACTTGTTCGCGTCGGCAGGTTCTCCCGCTGTATGAACGCCGTAAATCGTATTGTATTTGAAGGTAAAGCTGGCAATGTTGGACAAGCCGTCCCATATGCCTCCCCCATCAAGATGCCAGATGTTGTTGTAGAAGGAAACGGACTTCGTATACCCGTCCCAGGAGCCCGCCACGATCGGCGAGGTCGTGCTTCCAGTCGGCAGATAGATGGTATTGTTGTAAACCAGCGTGTTGGTTGTCGGTCCGGCTAAATGAAAGGTACGCGCATAATCGTTTTGGCTGATATTATAGCGCACGATGCCGCCGTCATTCTTGGCGCCTCCCGGCTGGCAGATCAGCATGAATCCTCCGTCATTGTCATGACTGTAATTGTACTGGACGATCGTCCGCGACTGGCCGTAGTCGATGTCGAAGCCCTGCCCGTCCTGGGTCGTGTTACCGTTAAACGCTTCGTTGTACTGAATGACGGTGTCATCCGCGTTCCAGGCCCATATGCCTGCATTCGCCGTTCCCGACCGCATGTTAAATCCGTTCACGGTGTTGTACTGCAGCACAGCTCCCTGCGTAGCCATCGGCACGATACCATCGCCGCCGACATCGGTTACGTAGTTGTTCTCAATGACTACGTTCGTGCTTGGATACCAGTTATTCGTCCCGGTACAGCCGCTGTCGGTCCGGCACCAATAATCGGAATTGACGTCAATGCCTGTCCGGTCCACGCGCGGCCCCACCGTATTTCCGTCGATACGCACATCGTTATAATTCGATTTGACGCTACCCGTTTTCGTGCGGATCTTGATGCCTCCACTGCCATTGCCGTCTTTTACGTTGTTGCCGTAAACATCGTGAACGTTATTGCCGATCACATAAATGTGATTCAGCAGACCTGCGCCTTCGTTTACGACATAAATGCCCATCCGGCGCGAACTCGCTCCGTTATCGTTTGTAATCTCCAGGTTTTTGATTTCCCAGTACTGCTGGTTATACAGATAAACGGCGGCCTCCTCGCCGTTTCCGTTCAGAAGCGGCGGGTTTCCGGTGCTGTAGGCATCGACGACAATCGGCGCCTGTGCGGTCCCGCTCCCTTTCGGCCACAATTTTCCGGTCCAAGAGCCTCCGCGTTTGAATACGATGCTGTCGCCAGGCTGAAACGTCGTTGCGTTCACCTTGTTCAGCGTTTTCCACGCAGCGGTTTGCGCGGTTCCCGTGTTGCTATCGCTGCCGCCTTGGGAATCCACGTAGTACATTGCAGCCGAGGCTGATACGGCAAAGAATGCTGCCCCGCATATCATTGAAAAAGCAGCCAACATCAATCCGCGCATGATCGTCTTCATTTTGATTCCTCCATCCTTTTTAAATTCACGTGTCACTCCGCCTGAAGCGTGCCGTACAGTTCCGTCAGCCGAATCTTCGCCCCGGAAGCAAGCCCTTCGAGATAATCCCCGAAGCTCTTATCCTCATACCGCAGCATCACCTCCTCCCGGACTTCGTCAAAGGACAGATATCCCCCTTCGGTTCTTGCATCGCAGTAGAGAATGGCCTTGATTCCGTTCTCTTCCACCATCCCGCTTTCTCCCGGCTGCAAGCGGGCCGCGAGTTCATAGAATCCGCTCCGGTACTTGGCCATATCGCGATAATTATCCTCTTTGATGACCTCGACTCCAGTCAAGCCGGGCTTGTATTTTCGCGACTCATAAAGCTTCATGAACGGAATTCCTCCGCCCTGCATCTGCTCCAGCAGAGCCTCTATGCGCCCGTTGGCCTCGTTTCGCTCCCGTTCCCCCGAACCCCCGTTTTTGTTCATAGAGAGCTCCGTTAATTTATAGATCCGGATGATATCGTGTTTTTTGGCAAGCTGATTACGGTTCTCCTCATAATAGGCACGAAGAGCTTTGTCTTCGACGTTCGGCTGCTTCTTCTTCCAAACCATCTTCAGTTGATTCAACGTCCTTGCATGCTTGTAATCATAATATGACTGCAAGGTAAACTGCCGCGGCCCGTAAATGACCTGCTTGCTCCGCACAGCTTCGTCTCTGCGCTTGTTTTCCTGCTCCAGCTCCGCGGAAAGCGAAGCATATGCGCCTTTTTCCGATATTCCCTGCCGGATGGCCTCCTGCTCGGCGGTCTTCACCTGGATGAGCGATTCCATCACCTGCTCCTTCAATGACTCGGACAACTTCCCGCCCTTCTCCTCCCGATAGCCACGCGTCTGCATGGCCAACAGTAAGAACTCTTCCTTGTCTACGGGTTCCATATTAATATAGGCCACAATGCCCGTACGAGGATTTGCGGCATCATCATTCCGGATGAACATGACGGATAGCACCAAGGCTACACATACAGCGATAAAAATGGCCGATCCAGCAACTTTTCCCTTCAAGTGATCACCGCCCTCCTTTTGGTAGCGCTTTCAAAATAGATTATAATGACCCCTATCTTTGCTTCGTATGATCATTTTTTAGTTGCCATATATCGGATCTTTAGTTTTTGGCACATTCAACGCTCAAAAGCCCGCAAGGAGAGCAACAAGCACTCTTCTTACGGGCTTTATTATTAAAGAAGATATTTAAGGGTATCTTATTTTGTAGCGTTTTTCCAGTCAGCTGCGAATTTGTCCATACCTTGATCCGTCAAAGGATGTTTTGCAAGCTGTGCGATAACACTGAATGGTACAGTCGCAATATGCGCACCTGCCATAGCTACGCGGGTAACATGATCCGGATGGCGAACGGATGCAGCAATGATTTGCGAATCCAGGTTATGAATACGGAACAGCTCGGCAATTTTAGCTACCAGCAATACGCCATCTTCCGAAATATCATCCAAGCGGCCCAGGAATGGGGAAACATAAGTTGCTCCTGCACGTGCAGCCAGCAAGGCTTGGTTCACCGTAAAGATCAGGGTAACGTTTGTTTTAACGCCTTTTTTAGTCAGGTAGCGGCATGCTTCAAGACCCTCTAAAGTCATTGGAAGCTTGATCGTGATATTTTTGTCTCCGCCGTTGATCTTGATCAGCTCATTCGCTTGCGCGATCATCTCTTCTGCTGTTTCAGCATCCGGGGTTACTTCAGCAGATACCGATTCAACCTCAGGAACGGCTTGCAAAATTTCAGCAATACGGTCTTCAAATTTCACGCCTTCTTTGGCAACCAGTGAAGGGTTGGTTGTTACACCGGAAAGTACACCGACTTTGTATGCCTTTTTAATATCATCAAGATTCGCAGTATCGATAAAAAATTTCATGATTCTCTACCTCCATATTTTGTATTTTGTGATTAGTTCTTAATTACAGCATGACCGCCAAACTCGTTGCGGAGCGCCGCAACCACTTTACCAGTGAACGAATCGTTTTCAAGAGAACGATAACGCATCAGCAGGGACAATGCAATAACCGGAGTAGCGGTCTGCAGATCGAGCGCGGTCTCCACGGTCCATTTGCCCTCACCGGAAGACTGCATGATACCCTTGATGTCATCCAGCTTCGCATCCTTGGAGAAGGCCTGCTCAGTCAGCTCCATGAGCCACGAACGGATAACGGAACCGTTATTCCATACGCGAGCGACTTTCTCATAATCATAATCAAAGTCGCTTTTTTCAAGCAGCTCGAAGCCCTCGCCGATGGCAGCCATCATGCCGTATTCCACGCCGTTATGGACCATTTTCAGGAAATGTCCGCTGCCGGCTTTACCTGCGTAGAGGTAACCATTTTCAACCGATGTATCTTTAAAGATCGGCTCCACAATATTCCAGGCTTCTTGATCTCCACCGATCATATAGCATGCACCATTACGTGCGCCTTCCATACCGCCGGAAGTACCCACATCGAGGAAGCTCACGCCGATTTCCTTGAGCTTGTTATATCTGGCAATGGATTCTTTATAATGTGAGTTTCCTGCTTCAATTACAATATCGCCTTGCTCGAGAAGCGGCGACACTTCGTCGATAACAGAATCAACAACCGAATGCGGAACCATGATCCAAACGATTCTTGGGGATTCCAAAGCGGCAACGAGCTCTTTCAAGCTTGCAGCGCCTTCGGCACCTTTGCTTTTCATGTCTGCAACCGCAGCGGTATTCAAATCAAAAGCAACAACGTTATGGTTATGATCCAAAAGATTTTGTCCCAGATTCAAACCCATTTTTCCTAATCCAACTAATCCGACTTTCATTTTATTACCTCCACACCATGCTGTTTTTATCTATTTTTATATTACTTAACCAGTATGATCATAAACCCGTCAGGATTGAGTAACCAATTCCTTCTTATCAGCCTTTTGGGCAGCTGGTGCTTTATCAAGCCACCACTCGAATCCATCCGCTTTAACCAATTGATCAGAAGCCTCAGGTCCATTCGATCCTGCCGGATAATACGACATAGGGATCAAATCCTGCTCAAATGCATCGAGGATTGGCTGCACATATTCCCAGGAAAGCTCAACTTCATCCCAGTGGGCGAAGAAGGTGGAATCGCCGCGGACAGCATCAAAAATCAGGTTTTCGTAGGCTTCCGGCAATTCCTTTTCATTGGAGAAGAAGTTAATGCGCATTGGCTCAAGCTTCTCGGTGTTGAGTGGATCCTTTTTATTCAACTGAATAAAGATACCTTCATTCGGGTTAATTTCGATGACCAGAAGATTAGGGTCGCTTGTGGTAGTTTGTCCTTTTAAAGGCTCTTTAAATTCAATAACGATCCGCGTAGATTTTTCCGCCATTCTTTTTCCTGTACGAATATAGAAAGGAACTTCACTCCAGAAGTAATTATCAATCCATAAACGGAGAGCGATGAAGGTATCATTTTTTGAGTCTTTTGGAACGTTCGGTTCATCGGTATAGCCTTGTACTGACTTTCCTTGCAATTCTCCCGCTGTGTATTGACCGCGGATAACATTCTTCGCGATGTCCTCCATTTGCAGCGGACGCAGGGATTCCATGACATTTTTCTTCTTCATCCGGACTTCGCTCGCATCACTCTTCCGGGGAAGTCGCATGCTGATCATCATGAGAAGCTGGAGCATATGGTTCTGCACCATATCACGGATGGCTCCGGATTTATCGTAATATCCTGCTCTTTCTTCAACACCAACCGTCTCACTCGCCGTAATTTGAACGTTGGCGATATGATGATTGGACCATAGGGCCTTCAAAATAGGATTCGAGGATTCGAGGATTTCGAGATTCTGCACCATCGATTTGCCAAGGTAATGGTCAATCCGGTAAATTTCGCTTTCATCAAAAGCTTTGCTGAGCTGTTCATTGAGATGCCGTGCCGATTTCAAATCACGTCCGAACGGTTTCTCGATAATCAGCCGCTTCCAGCCATTAGTTGAGCCAAGACCGCTCTCCTTAATGTTCAAAGCGATGACATCAAAAAATTCCGGTCCGACCGAGAGGTAAAACATGCGGTTTTCCGGAATGCCTAGCTCCTGCTCACGTGACTCTACAAGACTCCGCAGCTTCTGATAATCCTCCACATGAGTCGCATCCAGCGCAGAATAACGAATCGATTGCAGGAAAGCCTCTACGACAGCGGGATCGTTTGCCGCTCTTCTTGAAAAAGTCTGCAGCGACTTCGCTACAACCTGTTGAAACTCTGTATGTGACTGCTCTTTTCTTCCCAGAGCAATGATCGAGAATGCTTCAGGCATTTTGTTATCTATATACAGATTGAATAAGGCAGGGTATATTTTTCTCTTCGCTAAATCCCCTGTCCCTCCAAATAAGACAAATGACATATTGTCCACCGTTAACTCCTCCATTCCACCATAAAACATAAGCTGCCGGCAGCAGTTTTCACTGCATATATGGTTACTAAAAATAACCCGATTACTTAACATGGGCAATATTAAACCCATTTTTCCGCCCTGTCAAACATTTTTTGTCCAAATTATGAACAACCCTTTTCCCCCTTAAATGATAGCGTTTCCGTGATATTATGTTGTATAATTGCTTAAATGCCATCATAAATGCATGATATGGACTGCATAGTAACTTGATCATATTTAGTAACCGTGGGAGGAAGGAGTGAGTAAAAATGAATGATGAAAAACACGAAAATCCATTATGTGAAAAAATAGAAATCGCCTATCAGATTACAGGTAAAAAATGGGTCAATCTCATTATCCATACCTTGATGGACGAACCCAAACGTTTCAGTGAGATTCAGGCCTATATTCCCGATCTTAGTAAGCGCATGCTTAATGAGCGGATCAAGGAATTAGAGGATAGCGGAATTATTATCCGTAACGTCATTACAGAACGCCCCGTTCGTATCGAGTATTCCTTGACCAGAAAAGGGACGGAACTCGGAAGAGCCCTGCGGGCAGTGGAGGAATGGGCTGAGAAATGGTACTAGCTGTTATGTGTTCTTGCTACGCCGTTTTGTTAGCGTTTACAAACCAAATTATGTAACTTTAGTCATATAAAATTCACTTGTTTTCTTCTGTTTTTTCATAAAAAGATTCTGCATCTAAAGATGCAGAATCTGTAGCAATCGCCGTATGCTGTTTTTTCAATGAACGAGTCGAAAATTCATCTCTGCCAGCCCTCTTAAGCCAGTGTCATCACTTCATATTTGTCTGCCAGCTCCATAAAATGTCCCATACTTGAAATTTCACCGGCTGTCAGCTTCTCGCGAACATCGTAATAGTCCACGCAAGTGGCACAGGCCAGCACGGGCACACCTTTGCCCTCCAGCTCCTTCAGATGCACGGAAGCCAGAGACAATTCCGTCAGTGCAAGCACGCCCCGATTCGCGCAAAAGATGGCCGCAGGCAGCTGCTCGCGCTGCTTCAGCAGTGTGAAAAACGTTTCCAAAATCTGCGCACCCAGCCCCGGATCACCGTTTCCCATACTGTCGGTGGTCAGAAAAATAACTTTATTTTGCATTCCAATCCATCCTTTCCGTCCTTATAATCTCATAATCACTTCCAACGATAGCCCACGTCCGGCTAAAGAGCAACCACAGGGCCGGCGCTCCCATGATCATCCGGCTCATAGTTATAGTTGTTTTATTATTTTTTTATATTAATACTGGATGTAATAGAAAATCCAAATATAACACTTGAAATCATAGGAATATGGTCATTTACGAGAATGTATGAAAAAATCGGCTCATTGAAATGAAATAATCCTGAATATGCCCAAATATAACTCATAGAAACGATGAAGGATGGTAGAGTAAGTAACAAAAGTCTAGATATATCAATACGTGAACTCCCTTTAGCTTTAATTAGGCCATTTAAACCCAGCAGAGCTCCAATACCCCCGTAACAAACAATGATTACGACCGTTATATATATCGGACTAAAATTGAAGCTCTCTCTTGCCTGGGCATAATGATTGGCGATTAACTTTGATCCAGTAGTGAGCAGTGCGATAATTAATACCAAATAAATTAAATTACCCATAAAGCTGTTTTGAATTTTTTTCATGTAATTCCCCCCTCTCTTTAATTGGGTGGTTCCTTATTTGTCCAATATGTTTAATTGTTATTATATATGTAATGTTTAGGTAATCCTTCAATAAATTATAAATCGATATGAAACTCAAGAATTATGAACCAATAGTCAGATAAGCTAATTGTTCAGCAACCGTTGTACGAAAATAGTATGTTTTCCGCTCGGCTGCATGAGGAGCTTTAGAAACCCTCTAAAATAAAGAAGCCGCTGTCCCAAAGGTTTCGTCACGGGCAGCGGCTTTTTAATATCTAATATTCAATGGGCGGCCCCCTTCAGATTGATGATTACGACACCCAGCATAATAAGCACAAGTCCTGCCGCGGTCGTCATGCTGGCCGCCTCCTTCCAAACAACAATACCGATAATGGCGGTCACCGCCGTTCCGACACCTGACCAGATTGCGTAGGCTGTGCCAATCGGAATATGCTGAAGTGTGATCGAAAGCGCATAAAAGGCGATGCCAAAACCCAGCACGGTCGCCAGACTTGGCAGCCATTTGGAAAATCCCTCCGACGCTTTAAGCATCGAAGTGCCAAACAGTTCAGAAGCAATGGCAACAGCCAAAAACAGATAAGCCTTCATCCCCCACTCACCTCTTTGCCAGCGTATGCAATATTTCGCTTATTCATCTTTTTCATATCGATCAGTCCTTTCTCATCTGTCCATTGCCGCTTCCATAGCGTTGCAAGTTCTAATGTTCTTACCCATGCCTCCTCTGCCCAATCAACAACCGAGATGGCATTGCTGGATTATGCTGATGCCCAAACCGGAGCTGGGGCCGTGACAATACGTATATATCAGAAGTTTCGCACATAAAAAAACGGACACGAGCCCGTGTCCGTTTTTTTAAACTTCCATTATTTGATTATCGGATAAGACCTGCCTGCAGCAAAAGCCGCTGCAACACGGCCGCTGTCTCGGCCTTTGTAATGCTGCTTTGTGGCTGCAGCTCAGCGTTAGCGCCCTGCATAAGCTTGCTTTGTACCGCATTGGCAATGGCATCCATGGCCCAGCTGTGGATGGAACCCTTATCAGCAAATCCGGCGAGAACATCATTAGCGTTGCTGACATGGGTGTTCAACCCCGTAAGCTTCATTGCCCTGTTTAGAAGAACCATCGCTTCCTCTCGGGTAATCGTGTTATCCGGACGGAACGTGCCGTCTTCATACCCCGTAATCAATCCGAATTCCTTCGCCTGAGTCACTGCTCCTGTATACGGATTAGCAGGACTCATATCCGTATAAGAACTGTTCTTTCCATTGTCGGCAATGCCAAGTGCCCTAACCATAGCTGACGCAAACTCTCCGCGGGTAATGGCCTTCGCCGGTATAAAATGCGTATCGTCTGTACCCTGTATAATCAGCCTCGAAGCCATATCGTTCACGATGTTCTGGGCCCAGCTTCCTTCCAGATCGGCAAAGGTCTTCGGATGGCTGATTAAAGCAACCCAGCCGCTGGTTAAGCTGCTGATCACAGCCGCTTTTTGTCCGCTGCGTTCCGTGATGTAGGTTGGTACCGGATGAATAGAACCATCCTCTTCCACCATGACCCCGGTTGTAATCCTGCCAGCATCCACCTTGTCCGGAATATCGATAATCTGCTGTACATAAGAGCCGAATGATTTAAGCGCAAGCGGCTTACCCTTATAGACCGCATTCACCGTAAACTCCCCGGCCGGCAAAACAACATCAAACCCCTGCTCCTTGGCTTTCATGTCCAAAGGCTCTTCCTGTGCCTTGTCCGCTTTGGAAACACCAAGACGGATCACAAGCTCGGACAGATTTAGTCCCGCTCCATATCCTTCCGTCAGCTGAGTTTTAGAAATCGCATCTGCGGGCAATCGAATAATTCCTCTAGGCGTAACAAATTCGAGAATCGCATGCTTATCCTGCAATGCCTGGAGAGCCTCACCATTTAGTTCCATGACAAAGCGATCGGCATTTTGCGTAACCGGAATCGAAACTGTCGGTTGATTCCCGGCAGAGGCTAGTAAAGACTGGATCGCAGCGGTATCGATATGGGCCGTTACCACGGCCTGACCGTTTTCCGTCTTGGTGCCGGTTGTAACCACCTGATCATATGTCTTGTCTCCTACCGTTACTCGAACAGGTACAGTCGTACCATTACCTCCGGAGGAAGGGGTACCTACAGTTCCGGTTCCGCCTCCACTACCGCTGGATGATCCCTCGCCATTTCCGGCAGTGCCGCCACTCCCTCCTGAGCCTCCGCCGCCCGGATTACCGGTGTCTTTTTTAATCCAGTGTGCATAAAGCTTGACGTTACCGTCTTTCATCTGGAATTTGTTACCTTCAAGATAGTTCGTACCTTTGCCATCCGCCTGGGTATTCCAGCCCGCAAAGGAATATCCCTCCATGCTAAGCTCACCCCGGTTACCCAATACAATGACTTCAGCGTCCGCTTCATAGGTTAATGGATCGACCGGCACGCTTCCCTGAAGGCTGCCGTTACTGTCATAGGTTACGCTAAATTTCTGCACCGGCTCGGTTCCACTGCATAGCGGACGTGATCCGAAGCAAATTGCCTGCCCCGTCATGACACTGGATTCGTTCTGCGAATAAAGCACATAGTTGGCTGAATGATGATCTCCCTGATCCTGGATACCGATTGTTGCCGATGCTCCATTATCGTAGCGGCCCCCACCGACTCCGTCCATTTCGATCTGTGGATACTGAAAGTGGATATTACCGCTTTTCTCATACAAAATAGCTTGGAACGTGACGGGCGCATCCACGCCCACATAATACATATGGTTCCATTGGATGATAAATTTCCGATCACCCGGTTGACCTACTATTTGGGTATAAATACCCGATCTTTCGTCCCCGCTTTTGATCTCCATATTCCCCAAATAAGGATAAAGCGCCGGAGGGGATTCAAAGTCCGGATATTCGTCCATGTACATCGTGTCATAGTCACGGTCGCCAAAATACAAGGCACCCATGGGACTAACGGTGATTTGATGATAAATGTTGTTGTAGAAACGGAAGTTAAAAGGCAGTTCAACGTTAGCTACGTCTCTCTCTCCGCTGCTTGTTCTCGTGATTTGAGCAGCCGTTCCATCAGAAGCAGCATCCCAATCTTCATATTCTACTTGATCATTGTATGTGTATGGATACAGCGTCCCTGCCTGGACATCAAAATAGGTATGGACCTTATTTTCTCCACCCTCTTCGACCACTTGGGTCTCTCTTGGTGTTCGGTTACTGTCATCAGGCTTGACCACCAAGCTGCCGAACGGCTGTCCTTCCACTTCAGCAGAGATGGTATATGGGCCGGACCCCATCGTATTCATGGCAAAATGCAGAGACTGATCGGAGCTGTCGTAGGATAATTCATCATTTCCGAAGCTGACCGTTGTTTCCTCCCCGGCATCAGGTGTCAACGTAAGACTCATGCGGGATGCCAGCTCAGGTGAGACTGGAACACTCCCCTTGACGGTTGATACCATGCTCCACTCATAATCCACTGTATCGACGGTTGATTGGTCATCCTTTCGGAGGGTCGATACGCGGAAGGTTACGGGATGGGGGTTATCCAGGTCGAAATAAGGAACCCATGTTGCTGGATCAATAGCAAGCAAAAAAGGCTCGCTTGGGTTATCAGGACTGACTTCCTCATGCATCTGATCTTCCCCGTAATACGACTCTACTTTCAGTTCATATTCTTCATTTCCGTATTCTGAGTCCATGACAGCAAAAACGTAAGGATTACCCTCCAACGGCTTCACGGAAATTTCCGCCATCGCCAACAGCGGAAACGCCTGCTGAACACCGAGAAGCAGCGAGGCGGCCAAAGCCGCTTTTTTGAAACGTCTCATTCCTTGATCTCTCCCTTACCACAATGAAATAAAGCCGCAGCTGTATTTTCTTTTGACAGCAATCTGAGCTTCCCCGGCGATTCCGGGCACCCTTATCATATCGATGCAAAATGGCATGAACAATTAACAAAAGTTAATTTTCGACAATTTTCATCCGCAATTTTCCGCATGAACAGATTAAGAAAAGAATCCGCTGCCTTCATTTCGTCAAAAATGGGTTTCAGGAAAGAAAAGGCTGTACAGAAATGAAGATTACGGGGCGGAACAAATGGTATACTGATTGCTGGTGATTGAACCGGGTACAAAAGCTTCATCAGCCATTTTTTCACTTTGTGCCATGCCTGTGCGGATCCATGGTGAAAAAATGCGCATGCTGTGCTACAATACTGGAATTGCACCGGCAAATAGATCAGGGAGGTTTATATACAAGCCATGCTCATTATTGGTATCGCCGGCGGGACAGGCTCCGGCAAAACGACAGTAGCCCGCTCCGTCATTGACCGTCTTGGTACGGGTAAAGTTACTTTTATATCCCAGGACAACTACTATAAAGATCACAAACATCTCACGCTGGAGGAACGGGCACTGATTAATTACGATCATCCCTTCGCCTTCGATAATGAGCTGCTGATCGAGCATCTTGCCCAGCTTCGGGCAGGAGAAGCAGCATACGCACCGGTATATGACTTCACGGTCCATGCCCGTTCCACAACTGAAACGCTGGAACTGAGACCCAACAATATTATTATTATCGAGGGACTGCATGTCCTGTCTGACGAGAATCTTCGCGGAATGCTGGATATCAAGGTGTTTGTCGACACAGACCCCGATGTTCGCATTTTACGCCGTGTCGTGCGAGATATCGAGGAACGCGGCCGTTCCATTCAATCGGTAAACCAGCAGTATCTGACCACGGTAAAGCCGATGCATGAGGCCTTTATTGAGCCTTCGAAAAAATACGCCGACCTGATCATACCCGAAGGCGGGGAGAACGAAGTCGGTATTCAGCTCCTGTCCATCTTGACGGAGAAATTCCTGTCAGGTGACCGGGATTGGTCTGATTACTAAGCCCTGTTTGCATCACGCAGCCAGCGGATACGTATAGGCATACAGCAGCCCCCGGTGCATTCATGCGCCGGGGGCTTTTTTTTAAATACGATCTGACTTTATTCAATATTCCGCATTGGAATAGGATTGAAGAGCCTTGTATTCACCGTCCTCTTCCCCCATCTTTTCGAGCAGCACACGCTGCGACGGGTATGCCAGCCGGATTCCCTCTTCCTCCAGCACCTCAAGCACCATCAAATTCACTTCCTGCCGCGTCTTCAGGTACTCCGCCCACACGGTCGTTTTGGTAAAAAAGTAGAACATGATGCCGAGACTGCTCTCCTGAAACTCCGTAAACTTGACCATAATCGTTACCGGATCAATTTTTTCATCTTCACTTAGCATCCGTTCCAGACGCTCCGTAGCTGCTGCCAGCCGCAGACGGTCTGAATCGAGCGCCACGTTCAGAGTGAAATTGATCCTGCGCTTGCCCATCCGGCTCCAGTTCGTAATCGGCTGACCTGAAAGTGTGGCATTAGGCACCGTGACCAAGGCGTCCGCAAAGGTGCGGATTTTTGTGCTCCGGAAGGTGATATCATCCACGAATCCTTCTACGCTCGGCGTGAGTATCCAGTCTCCTTTGGAAAATGGCTTTTCCAGGATGATGACGATCCCCCCAATGATATTGCCGAGCGTGTCCTTGGCCGCCAGCGCGAGCGCCAAACTGCCCAGCCCCATACCTGCAACCACACCGTTGATGCTGAACCCCCACTCGGATGCGACCAAAGTGATGATCAGTACAAATACAACAAACCGCAGCACCTTGGATAAGAACGGAATCAGCATGCTGGAATCATCGAGCCGGATCTTCTTGCTGATTTCCTCCAGCAAAAAGGAGGATTGATTGGATAAAACCAACAGACCCCATCCAACCAGGATAATCACCGCACTCCGGAACCACCGGTCCAGCATGATTGCAGTGAGCCAGAGCGGCGGCAAAAGATAGTTCAAGCCCAGATACACGCCAAGCAGCACAATAAACAGCCGCAGCGGCTTCTCAAAAGCCTGCCTCCACATCAGCGTCTGCTCGCCCGCTTTAAACTTTTTGTTAATAAACGCGAAAACATATGTAACCAACAGCCGGTTTATGATGAAAAAAACGAACATAATACCGAAGGCGATCAACATGTCCATCCACCGGATCTGGTGGTAAACATCCCCTGCCCATTCCCAAATTTTCATGGTGACACCCCCAAAAAATTGAAGTCATCATTGTATCATTTCTTTCACCCTATTGTCTAAGCAACGAGGACAACCCAACAAACCAGACTATGCAAAACAATGAAAAAAAAGAACATCGAAAAGGATGTCCTGATGTGAAAGATTCTATTCTATAGCTGCCTACGCCTGTGGTGCCTCTATCTCAAGATTGACGTGAACTACATGTACTGGCTTGGTGATAACCCAAAATGCTGCTTAAACAGCTTCACAAAGTAGCTTTTATTGTCGTAGCCAAGCATGAGCGCGACCTTTTCCACGGTATGATCAGGATGAAGCAGCAGCAGCTTCGCCTTCTCCATTTTCATCCGGGTGACATGCTCAATGAAATTCTCACCGGTCTCTTTCTTATATAATCTGCTGAAGTAGCTCAGATTCAGATGCAATCGGTCCGCTACTTCCTCCAAGGTGATTTTCCGGTGCAGATTAAGCTGGACATATTTCTGGGCATCGATGATTTCCGATTTCTTGCTCTTCTTGGAAATCTGCTCGGCATGAATAACGGCCTCATTCATGAACTTCAGCAGCCAATCCCTCAGTTCGCTCACGTTCAACATTTGAGCGATATCATGCTGAACCTTTTCTGTGTCAAAATATATACTGAATTTCAATTTGAGCTGCAGATCAAGCGCCAGCTTCCAGACAAATTGCTTGACGTTTGAGGGCTGGAATCTTCGGCTTTCAATAAATTCAAAAAATGATTTGATGACCGACTCGATGTCTCCATTCTCTTCAATTAGCAGGTGGTTCAGTCTTTCGCTGTATTCGGAATAATGGATGAAGATATCCTCTTGATGAACCTTAGGAGCTATATCAAAGGACTTCACAATAACAGGCCCGCTGGAGTAGAAAAAATCATCCGCTGATGAAAGCAGCTTCGGCAGCTGCCGTTTAATGCCCTCTCCACTGCTAATCATTTCGCCGATCAGCATGGATACCTCAATTTTCAGGTATTTCGTAAAAGCCTTCTGAAGATGATTTGAAATCTGGACCATCTTATCGTAAGGGTTCGATATTAGCTCCTTCCGGCAAGCACACAGCAAAAAAAACTCTTGGGCGGAATAGCTGAAAAAGATGACGTTCTGCTCTTCGCGAAGCAGCTCCTCCACTGTATTCTCCACAATGAATTTCACCATATCCCCGCTGTTATACCGGACAATGGCATCCTGAAAACGGTGAATCCTGCAGCATACGGGAATAAAATGTCCCAGCGTAATATCCAGACCATATTCCTGAAGCTGTTCATAGAGCGTTGTGTCCTCCAAAACAGGACTAGACAGTAGATTCCGAAGCCATTTTTCTTTTAATGCCTCCCGGCTGCGATTGGCCTGGTAATTTAAACGATCCACATGAAGCTTCAGGTGACGGTCGTCATCCATTTTGCCTCTCACTCTTTCGAGAATATCCTTCATGCGCTCCAAGCTGAGCGATTCTTTCAGAATGTAATCCTGAACTCCCAGCTGGACGGCCTGCTGCGCAAAATGAAACTCGTCATGACATGACAAGATCACGAAGCGGGTTTTAGCAGCCCCTGCCTGAAGCTGTTTTATAAAAGAAAGACCATCCAAAACAGGCATCCCTATGTCCGTTATGATAAGATCAGGAACCATCTCGCCGCACTTACGAATGGCATCATGCGCATTGGTGTATGCACCTGCCAGCTCGAAGCCCAATTCATTCCACGGAACCAATTTTTCCAGAAAATTAAGCACCATCACATCATCATCGACCAGCATGACTTGATACATCCCTGTTCTCCTCTCTAATCGTTAATGGAATCCTTAATGTAATGGTTAAGCCCGATTCAAGCGTGCTGTACATTTCCATGGCGAATAAATCTCCATATATAATCTGCAGTCTTTCTTTAACGTTCTTGAGTCCGATACCTGAAACCGGAGAACCGCTCTGGATTTCGAGCATTTTCTCTTCCGTTAGACCGATTCCGGAATCCTTGATTTGTATAAAGAGAAAGCCTGACTGCTTCCACGCAGATATTGAAATCTCGCCTTGCTTTTGCTGCAGCCCATGTATATAAGCATTCTCGACAAGCGGCTGCAGTGTAAACCGGGGAATCGATTCCAAAAGCGTATCCGAGGCCAGGTTGGTGTGCAGCTCGATGCCTTCACTATGCCTGAAATTCATAAGCCGCATGTAATGCTCGATCGTTCCGACTTCCTCATGCAGCGGAACAAATTCATTGTTCCGGTTGATCGTCATCCGAAGCAGCGTAGACAGCGAACCTATATTATCCGCAATGTCATGCTTTCCGCCAAGTATCGCCTGCAAGCGGATAGAATTAAGGGTATTGAACAGAAAATGCGGGTTAATCTGAGCCTGCAGCAGCTCCAGTTCAGCCATCCGTTTGCGGGACTGCTCCCATTCAATTTGGTGAATCATCTCTCCAACCCGATCGAGCATGCTGTCAAAAGCCAGACCCAAATGGCCTACCTCGTCCTGTCCCTTCACCTTGGAGCGTTCCTGCAGCAGTCCTTTTTCCACTTTCGCGGCCGTTCGGGCCAGTCTCATAATCGGCTTGGTCCATTGATTCAAGAAATAGAAAAGAACTATGGCGAACAGCATGAAGAATATAATTTGCAAAACAAATACGTAACTAAAGATATTGCCAATCTTACTTGTAACGCTTTCATAAGGAGTTAAGCTTTGCATGCTCCAGCCGGCAAACGGAAGTGGATGTTTGACCGAAATATACTCAAGCCCGTTCCATTTAACGATATCAAAAGCTCCAGTGGAGGAGCTCTGGGCCCGAAAAGATTGCCCGATCTGCTCCGGATCGGTATGGGAAATGATTCTGCCTTTTGCGTCGAGCACCATCATAACCTGGTCGGAAGCATACTTGGCGAAGATTTGGCTGAATTGTTCTTCAGGTTTACTCAAAATGATGTACGCATTGACGCCGTTATTATAGAGCTGAAATGTGCGCACAATGGTGACCAGATTCGGCGCCATCTCCGCATCTGCCCGGACGTAGTTCTGTTGAGTACCAAGCCAGGATGTCGTATTCATCGGCTCCTTGGACAGTTCCTGCAGCCACGGCTCACCATACATATATTTCAAGTCATTTTTATAAGTAGAATAGTTGCTGAAATAGAGGCCGCCAGGGAGCAGAATCGTCACGTAGGTTTTGCCCCCGAAAAACGTGATACGCTCCAATTTCTCGGTAATTTGCTTAAAAGAGAAAAAATCGACAGTACCCGTGTTGTCTTGTTTGTATTTATTCCAGGCCACGCGCAGGTCCGTGATCATTGCGCTATCATACTGGATGGAATTAAAGGCGTTGACCATGTCTTTCATAATGTTGGACTCATAGAGATCCGCCACTTCAAGTGACTGCTCGGCTTTGTCGACGGCCTTGTTCCTAAGCTCATTTTTCGTATAGAATCCCGTCAATACCAAGGTAATGACCGAAGGGAGAACAAGACATAAAAGTGATGTGATAATAAGTTTCTGTCTCCAGCTCCATTTTGGAAACCGCATCGCCGGCAGATGCCTCCCCTCCGTAAAACAATAAAAAAAGGGGATGGTTTATCCCCTTTTCATTATAGGATTCAAGCTATTTATTCGCATCAATAATTTTCTGAAGATTCGTCTTGATGTTGTCCATCGTTTTATCAATGTCGGTGACGCCCAGAATGTAGTTATCGGCTTCGGCAATGTATGCGTTTTCCAAATCAGCTGCATAGGAAACAGTGATAGGCGGTACGGGCAGTTTAGTAACACTAAGCGTGTTGACCAATGAAGCTTTGTCAATCATATCCGGCGATAAAGTAGAAGCAATAATTTCGCCTACTTCCTTATCCAGATCGGCCTTTTTCCATGCGGATAACTGCTTCGTCAAAACCATGCCCTCCGTAGAGAGATAACGCAGGAACTTGTAGGATTCTTCCTTGTGCTTTGATTTGGAAGAAACGACAAGCGGATCCGCTCCCCCGTAGGAATAAATATCATCGCCTTTATTGTTTGTCGGCCAAGGCGCAAATGCAGAAACGAAGGTAGCCGGGATTTTATCCGTTCCACCCGCCTCCGAGATCATCCATGGTCCAATTGGCATCATAACACCTTTTTGCTGGAAGTACTGGTCACGGTAAGGAATTTTCTGTGTAATCACATCCTGATACGGAGTTGAGGATTTATCCGTCTTCTCCATTTCATAGCGGAGCTCAAGAGATTGTTTCATTAACGGATTATCAGCGTTCAGATGAATGCCGTCATCCTGCATGATTCCCTGGTTCTCGGGAGCACTGTAGAGCTTCAGAAGGAAGTAGTCTTTCCAGGAATGAAAATGGGCGCCGTATGTCTTATTAGCTCCTTCGCCCTTCGTCAGCTTCTTGGCGTAATCTCTGAATTCGTCCCAGGTCCAGCTAGTCGGAACCGGCAAGCCAGCCTCATCTAATTTGGATTTGTTCAGAATGATAAACCACGGCCCGAATTTGCCCGGCAATGAATATCTCTTATCGTTCACCTTCTGCTGCTCCGCTTTATACTCCTCCTCGTATTTAACGCCTTCTTTGGAGAGATAGTCATCCAGCGGTTCGAGCATGCCATTGGAAGCCCTTTGGCTGAACGCTGGTGCGGAATTCAGGGTGAAGACGTCAAAGTCGTCTCCGGAAGCATACATCAGATCGATTTTTTTGATAGATTCATTGGAGTCATTCTCCACAAGCGGAACGTAATCTACCTTAATATCAGGGTTTTTCTGCTCAAAAGCATCAATAGCAGGTTGATAAACCGATGATTTTTCCCAACCGAGAAACTTGATCTTCACAGGCTCTGTGGTGCTTGAAGGCGTGCTGCTTTTCGGATCAGCATTTTCCGACGATGATGTTTCCCCGGATCCGCCGGAACAGCCAGCCAGTAAACTCGATGCAACCAGCGCAGCCGTCAGGACCGACAACCATTTTTTCCCCATTTCTTTTAACCTCCCATTGTAAACGATCCTTTTGTTTATATAGCACCCTAAATTTACCGTGTTTCTCAAGGAACTCAGAGTCTCTATTTTTACTTATTAAGAATTATTTTTACCCTTTTACGCCGCCAAGCGCAATGCCTTCAATGACCTGCTTTTGTCCGAGAACAAAAATGGCGATGAGCGGAAGGATCGCGGAAACGGTGCCCGCCATAATGAGGGAATAATAAGCTCCGCTCTCCGAAGCAAACTTCTGAATGCCGATCTGGATCGTCGCGAGATTATCGCTGCGCAGGAAAATCAGCGGATTGGCGTAATCATTCCAGGTCCATATAAACCGGAGAATGGCATAAGTTGCGAGCGCCGGTCGAACCAGGGGTACGGCAATACGGATGAAAATCCTGGCATTTCCGGCTCCATCCATTTTGGCGGCATCCAGATAATCCTTATGAAGACCGAGAAAAAACTGGCGCAGCATAAATGTTCCGAGTGCACTGAATGAACCAATGAGGATCAATCCCAGATGACTATCAAACAGATGCAGCCACTTGAAAATCATGAATTGAGGCACGATGATCGAATAGCTGGGAATCATAAACGTCATCAGCACCACGACGAACAAGGCGTTCCTTCCCTTGAATTCCAAATTGGAAAACCCGAAGGCTGCCATGCTGGAAAAGAGCAGAGAGATTAGAGTGGTTAACACGCTCACCTTAATTGTATTCCAATAATAGATGTAAAAGGGGTGCTCCCCAAACCAAACCTCATGATAATTGGCAACTATATTCCAGTGCTTCGGAATCCACTCTATCGGATATTTAAAAACGTCGATCTCCGGCTTGAAGGATGCCGAGATCATCCACAGAAAGGGCATAACAAAGGCAATTCCGGCTATCAGCATGAGGATCGTGGCAATCGTCCTGCCAATCATGTTCTGTTTACGCATAAGTCACCCCGCTTCTAGTAGTTGACCCATCTTTTTTGTCCATACAATTGAAAGAGAGTGATAAGCATCACGAATCCGAAAAGCACCCAGGCCATGGAAGACGCGTACCCTGTCTTTAAATTCTCGAAAGCCGTTGTATACAGGTAATAGGTAATGACGGACGTAGAGTAGGCTGGCCTTCCTTCCGTCAGTACTTTGATAATGTCAAACGATTTAAATGTGCTGATAAAGCCCGTGACAAGGAGAAAGAAGGTCGTAGGCGAAACAAGCGGAAAGGTGATCTTCGAGAACCTTGTCCATGTCCCCGCCCCGTCGATATCCGCCGATTCATAGAGATCCTTGGGTATCGATTGTAAAGCCGCCATATACACGATAAGGCTAAACCCGATGCCAACCCAGACCATAATGATCATTACGGAGGGCAGTGCATAATGGACATCGGCCAACCAGATCGGAGGATTCTTCACCCCGAGAGTCTTAAGAAATTGATTAATTGGTCCATATGAAGGGTGGAAGAGCAGTTGAAAGACGATGGCCACCGCAACGATACTAGAGATATAAGGCAGAAAAAAAATGACCTTGAAAAAGTTTTTCAGGTAAACTAACTTATCAATGACGACTGCCAGCACCAGTGAAATGATGAGCTGAATGGGCACGACAAGCAGCAAAACCAAATTATTTTTTAATGAAATGAGAAATACCCGATCATGAAAAAGCAGCGTGTAATTCTTGATTCCCGTAAATTTAATTTTGCCGAGCCCAGCGATAAAGCTCCAGTCCGAAAAACTGAGAATGAGCGAAATAATGGTCGGGATGATCGTGAGAACAGTCAGCCCAATCAGCATGGGCCCGATAAAAAGATAGCCTGACAGGTTGTCTCCCCGTTTCCGTCTCGGACGCACGGCCGTGGTCTGCGTTCCCTTTTCCGTCTCCGCTAATGCCTTGTTCATAGAATGCACCTCATTCACGTAGAGTTCATAAACAAATCATAACGAAAGTCGGAGTCACGAATAAGAAATGAAAATGACCGATTTGAAAATATATTTACTTTTTCTAACAAAGAACCAGAGCACGAAATCTTATTACACTCCAACAGAAAAGAGTGTCCCTAGCCACTGACATGGCTTGTGGGACACCCCTCATTTTATGATTGAATAGACCTCATTGTCTGATTACTTGAGGATTATCATTGCTCATCCAGCTGTCAACATGGAGCGGCTCGCTGTAATCCTCCCGGGCAGATAATTCACGAAGAAGGTCCTCTGCATCACTGCGCGACGCAAAACCGCCCATCGCTACGACATACTTACCGTTCTTTGTTTTAATGACATTGCTGCCATCCTCCGCATACTGCTCATCGAGCATCCCCAGCATCTCACCAAGCTCCATTTCCTGGCTTCGAACATAGAAGACTTCATGCGTTTTCTCCTTCTCTGCGGCGCCAAACAACTTCAGCTGAATGAACCCGGGCTTCTGGTACTCGGACACGGAATAGTCGATGTTATCCTTGAGTTCAACCACAAAGCGCACCGCCGAATCATCCAGAATGACATTGCTGTAGACATCCTTCACATTCGACAGAGCGCCGATATCCTGCTTCAGCTTCTCAAAATCAAGATTACGGACCCCATTAAACGTAAAGATCAGACGATTCGGTGCTTCCTTGCGATCGACCGTGTATGCCGGAGCATTCGAGATCTGCTCACCATCGATATTGAAGTGAATATTCAGCGTATTTTCCTGAACCGTCGTTGTGACGGACACGCCATCCGTGCGCTCGCCCCCGCTGCCAACCTGAAGCACCTTTACAATGGAGCCAATAACGGGTATATCGGATAAAGCCATGGCCACGCTCGGCACGTTAACGGTAATCATGAGAGCCGCACAAGCAGCCACGAGGGTGGACGAGCCGCGAAGCCATCTCATTTTCCGTTTATGGATGCGCCCCCGCTGCGTGGCTTCATGAATAACCCCGGAGAGGCGGGATGGAATCTCGATATTTTCGTAGCTTTCTTTTCCTGTCATGTGATATCCACCTCTTCCTTTATTAAATGTTTCTTTAGTTTGGCAAGAATACGGTAAACCTTTGTTTTGACGGTGTTTTCCGGCATAGATAACACATCAGCCATGTCCTTAAAACGCTGGTCCTCAAAATATTTCAGAATAATAAAGGCTTTGTCCTCCGGCTGCAGCCGATCCAGCGCCTGATATAGATCCCACTTTTCCTCCAGTAAAACCGGATCCTCCTTGGCTGGTAACTCTACCGCACTGTCCTCAATATAGGTGTATTTCTTATTTTTCCTCATATGATCCAAAGCACAGTTGATCACAATCCGGCTGATCCAGGTCTCGAAGTACTCCGGGTTTTTCATTTTTCCAAAGGATAGATAGGCTTTGTACGTTGCTTCCGATACGATTTCCAAAGCCTCCTGTTCATTTTTCACATAACAGTAAGCAAACCGGTAGAGCTTTTCTTTGCAGGCCTCTATTTGCTCACTGAACTGCTGTTCTGTTAATTTTTTGTTTTCTTGGTTCAGTTTGTTCACCCCCTTGCGGCTAAAGCATTCAACTTATACCGCCTAATCCTGAAAAAGAGTCATTATATGCTGTTATGCCCGTTAGACTGAGGAGAGTGCAAGAAAGTTTCAATGAACTTTTTTCATGATTGTGGAACAAGCCAAGGAAAGCTAGGATAATAACGATTCCATATATAACTGAAAAAGCTTCCTCGCGGAACTGCCTGTCGGTTCCCGGGAAGCTTTTTTTGATTGGTGCAAAAGCGGCAGCTACCGCCCCTGCTGCGTGTTTTGATACTGCTTCTTGGCCTTATAGGCGAAAATAGCATAAACCAGAATCATGGCCGGGATGATCAGCCAGGTAAAGCCCCTGAAGAAGGCAAACGGCGTTTCGAAAAGAAATGCCCGCCAAAACTGTCCTCCGCTCATGTCCCACAGCCCCGGCGTGTAATAGAGCAGCTTGGGCTTGATAAACGCCGTCACGTCAATCGCATCGGTTGAAATCAACACCGCAAAGAGCGGTATAAAGCAGCAAGCCAGCGACAACCACATATCGGAAATCCGCTTGTATCGCGCAGCCTTGGAATCCACATCGGAGAAGATATCCTCAACTTCCTGCTCTCCTGTTTGCTTAAAGTATTGAGAACCTGAACTTTTGGTTCCGGCAATATGGGTCCAGCCGCTATCTTCGAACAGCGCTTTGTAGTCCTCAAAATCCTGACGAGTTTTAAAGATGCGGTAATCCATCCGATAATTCGAATTTTCCGGCTGCACCTGTGCAAACTCGTAGGCAAATGATTTCCCCACCAACGCATATCCCTGCATGGCCATCTCGTTCAGCCACTGCTCCTCATGGTCGAAGTTCGTAAAAAATTTAACCTTTTTCATGACGATCCCCCGTTTCTCCGTTTCTTATCCCATTATCGTATTCGTCATTTCTAGCATGTGGCGCATCCGTTCATAATCGTGGCGCAATATCTCCCGGCCCCCATCTGTAATGACGTACACCTTGCGGCGGCTGTCCTCACTGTGAACCGGCTGGATGAATTTTTGCTTCAAAAGATTTTCCACCGCTCCGTAAAGGGTTCCTGCAGCCATACGTACCTGGCCCGCGCTCAGCTCCTCCACCTTTTGCATAATCAAATATCCATGTGCAGGTTCAAGCAAAGCAAGCAGTATATAATAAACCGTTTCTGTCAGCGGCAGATTTTTGTCTCTGTTCATTGGAAATTCCCCCTTTTTGTTCAGCGCCACTTTATATCGCCATACTGTATAGTTATACTATATATAGTCTGACTGTATAATGCAATAGACAAATGGCCAAAAACTTCAATGCAGTGGCTAATCTTGCCGGCCAAATTGATAATCGGGTAAAACGAGAGGTCGCCGTGGCGATTTCATCCTTGGACGATCAGGTGAACTGAAGCTCAAAAAACGTTAAACCGCTACTGACATACCGTTGTCAGTAGCGGTTTTTTATAATCGGAGTAAGTAAACGTAAAGGACTGGGAGATCAATGCGAAGTATGTCTTGCATGAGTTGGGGGACACCACTTCGCTGGCTCTGGCCTAAAATGAAATGAGATTGTGTCATTTATTATAGGAAGGATGATATCTTGTGAATTTTGCTTCTGTACGCATCATTACCGACGATGTGGATCGTCTCGTCGAGTTCTATGAGAAAGTCACGGGTGTTTCGGCGGAACGCCCCGCGCCTGTTTTTGCCGAACTTGTTATGCCATCGTGCACCCTGGCGATCGGCCACTCCCAGACGGTGCAACTATTCGGCGCTGGTTCCGCAGTGGCGGCCGACAATCACACTGTCATCATCGAATTCCGCGTCCATGATGTCGATGCCGAATACGAGCGCTTGAAGCCGTTTGTCGACGAGTGGGTAAAGGAACCGACCACGATGCCGTGGGGGAACCGTGCTGTGCTGTTTCGCGATCCCGACGGCAACCTGGTTAACCTCTTCACGCCGGTGACCGAGGAAGCCATCAAACGGTTTCAGCGGTAGGCGTTGACGGACCGTTGAAGTGAGTGAGGCCTCCATTGGGGGAGTGGCAACAATTCGAAAATTCAAAGGATCCGCTATAAACAGCGGATCCTTTTTAGTGAGCCCAGCATGGGCGGCAGCTTCCCCGATCAGGGTAATACCAGGAATTATAAGGCTACTTAAATTCTATCTTGATGGATACGCGATGGTCTCCAGCAGGAACCTTGATGGTCACAAATCCGCTCTCCGAGTCTGAAAAAGGCTCAATATCAATCATGCTGTCATCCGCACCCTTAGTGCTGATATTTTCTCGATTGAGACGTGCAGTATGAGGATGATAAATAATCGTTGTACCGCCGGATGGAATGAATTCCATAGTAAACATGTCCTTATCATAGTCATAATGATAGCCTTCAAGAACGCCGCCAGTGGTCTGCGGATAAGCACGCTGCAGCGCCTGACTGTATGGAGACTCCCGGAAACCGTCACACCAGCACCAATATGTGTTGCTCCATAAGTACTTTTCGAAAATAGCGATCAGTTGCAAGGCCAGCCCGAGCGTCGCCGGATGATTCGTAAAAGCCCCCCATTCACCGATCAGGACGGGGATATTCAGGCGTTCCTGCACTTTGTGATGTGTGGCAAAGATCAAATCCACCCGCTCCTGGTTATAGATCTCATAATGTTCCGTATCGACCACCAGATCATAACCATGTGGAGCAAATACCTGCCCCGGGAAGATCGATCCGTTCTCATCTGCAAGCTCAAGCCCCGATTCCACGCCCATATTGGCAAAATAACTGGTCTCCAGCATCAAAAAACCATCCGGTGCCGCCTTTCGAATCGCTGCTGCTGTTTTGCTGAAAAAGGGCGTCAATACATCCCTTTCAAACCGCTGCGACGCCTCCCTCGCTTGGTCCACCAGCATCCCGTACGTCTTCATGTCGGCCATGCCTGCCAGCACCTCTTGCTTCTTCTCCTCATCAAACCAAAGCGCAGCCAGATCCTCCATATCTGCATCATCATGCCCCATGACTTCTTGGGCATAAGCAGCAATCATCATGCCGAACACCTCCTGCCCCTGGGTGCCGGGATAAGGCTCATTCATCATGTCATAGCCGATGATATTGGGACAATCCGCAAAAAATGCCGCCGCATGCTTCCACATCTCCGCGTAGTGATCCTGCAGACCGATTCCGTCCGCAGCGGATGCGTTTGCCCAAAAATGATCCAGTGACCGGTTCACTGCCGGGCTTTCCAGGTAAGCATCGCTCCACAAGCTGCCTGTCACATGGGGAAGATCATCCGGTAATGTTGCCCACGCCGGTGCCCCGTCACCATATAATGAGCTGTACAAATCCTGATGCATATCCAGGAAAACATAGATGCCATGCTGCTCCGCCCAGCGGATCTGCTGTTTGATCCTGCCTAAATAATCATCATCATATACGCCGGGGGCAGGCTCCACGCCATCCCAAATGAGTCCGAGACGGATCACATTAAAGCCCTGGTCCTTAAACCAGGCGAACAACTCTTCAGTACAGGGGGTAACATAACCTTTTTTCTTATCCTTGCAGACCAGGTTCACCCCGCTCAAAATCACCTGCTGCCCGTTATCATTCACGATCCGCTGCCCGTCAACGATCAGTTTATTCATATTTGATCTCCCCCTTTGATATTCCCGGCTTCCGCTACAGGAATGTACATTTCAATATAGTGCTTGTTGTACTGGTTATACAGATTGACTTCCAGAGAATTACCGTCGATTTGCAAGCCTCTGCGACGGATAAACGCCTTCATCTGGTCGTAGTGTTCATCCAGTTCGGCGTAGCCCTCCCTCCCGATCACGACGCATTTCCTCGCGCAGTAGCAGGGTGTAAGTCTCTGAAAGATTCCCGTGTTCTCCTCCATAGGAAAAGTGGATAGAATACCGTTGTGCAGATAGCTGTGATATTGTCCTGACTCCAGATTTTCCTTGGAAACAACCGAAATGATATGGCAAAATGCCAGCCATTCCTGGTGAACGTTCATGCTGCGTACCTGCTGCTGAACCCGGCTTCCGAGCTTCTTGTCCCCGCTTTCCATGACAGAGTCGGTGAGCAGCACCCAGAATGGATTACTTTTCACCAGCTCAATCGTGTCCGTATCCTCAAACCGGCGGAACTGCTCATCCATTGCATCCAGCTTCTGGGACAGCTGCTTCAAAAACGTCAGCTGCCGGATGACATCCCGCTTTTTGCCTTCAATCAGCTCACGAATTTCATCCAGACTGTCGCTGGTCAGTAGATTTTGAATCCGCTCAATCGGAACATCCATCGCCCGCAGCATCCGGATCGTTATCAAAGAATCAAACTGCTCCAGATCATAGTAACGGTACCCGTTTCCATCCCTGTCGTTTGAAGGGAGCAGGTTGATTTTGTCATAGTAGCGCAAGGTATCCATGGGGATATCCAAAATCTTTGAAACCTCGCCAATCGTAAACTTCAGCTTAAGCAGCGGACTATTCATCTTGTGGTCCTCCTCTTCTGGCATAATTGCTGAATGCGGATATTTCCTCCTCTTTTTGCCTGTCAAATGGATACAAGGCCATCGGAATAAGGCCAATGAATACCGTGACTAACGGGATCAAACCGGTTGCTACCCGGATGCCAAGCACGGCGGAATCCGTTTGTACGGTTGCCAGCCCGTCATAGCCGAACGCCCCGATCACGCTCATGAAGATGACCGTCTGCAGACTGGAAAAGGCGATGATAAAGATTGAGAACAGGCCGTTGAACAGCCCCGTCTTCCGTACGCCGGTTACACGTTCGTTCTCATCAATCAGAAGCGCGCCTACCTGCGATGTCGCCGTCCGGAAGTAATTGACGGTGAATACGATCAGTACATAGGAGGCAGCTGCTGCCCAGATATTGTCCGCAAGGAAGATGCCGCCATAGCCGAGAACCGCGAAACCTGTACCGAGGTAGATGCTTTTCTTCGTACCGCAGGTTTTTACGATATAGCCTATGACCGGCAGGAACATAAGCGCAATCACATGCGTGCTGACATCCACAATGGTTGCCGTCACGCCATCCGTATTGAGCACGTCATCCATGTAATACAGGTATGGTGTGAAGTAAAAACCAATCGGCCCGAGCGTAATGATGGAATAGAACACATAGGTGAGAAAGGGACGGGATTTGACGATTTGCCACGCTTCCCTCCACAGCTCTCCGGATCCGAGCGGCTGGGACTGAAGCGTTTCATGCATTTTGGCATCATCCGGAAGTCCGCGCAGCGCCAGTACGAAGAATATCGTCTCCACCGCGATAACCGCCGTAAAAATCGGAATAATGATCTCGCGCTTCCCATCACCGACCAGCAGCAGGGTGGGAATCAGCGTGATCAGAAAAGACATGGCCTGAGAAACGTAATTCTGCATGATGTTAACATCAACGCGTTCCTCTTTGGTGGGGGCTGCAATCAGTGTATAGGATTGATAAGCCACGCTGTAAGCGGTTGCGGCTGTGTCGTAGATGAAGAGTTCAACGGTATAGAGCAGGAAGATAAGCCATTGACTCCATTCTGGGCTTGAGAGCATCATGAGGAAGGAGGAAATGATCATGAAGGGAACCGTGACACGCATCAGATAGACATATTTGCCGCGGTTCGGACGGTTCCTCATTTTGTCGATCCAGACCCCGATCATCGGATCGTTTACGGCATTCCAAATGTTATAAATAATGTACACCCAGCCTACGTAGGTTGGACTCAGCCCAATCATATCGGTATAGTATTTAATGAATACGTTGTGGATGAGCACACCGCCGACGGACAGGACGGGCCCGGGCAAAGCCAGCTGCCATTTTTGCTTCAGGGTCAACCCCGGGCCGGTAAAGCGAAAAGCTCCACGAACGGAGCCTGCCATCTTCCTCAAGATGATCAAATTTTTTTCTCCTCTCTCGCTCTGGAATCCTGCTCTATTCATCTGAATATCTCAATTTGCCCTTATTATAAAGGATGGAGTAACTCCAGATTAAAGGGGGTTCAGAAAAATATTTTTATTCGTGAGAGGTAAGTCCCTTATCCATCACCACACTCCTATTGTTTAGTTTTAAACGCATAAATTTGATCGATTGTATATTTTATAGTATACATATGTAAAGCGATTAACATCAGAAAGGAGCGTTCAGTTAGACCTGCTTCGGGTTCCGAAGCTGATTGACCATCAAGAAATTGGAGGATTATATGGCCCGTCCTAAAAAGAAAAAGAATATATATCGTACTGTAATATGGAGCTTTGTCAGTGTCATTGGGCTCTTTATTCTGATCGCCGGATCCTATGCGGGATTTCTACATCATAAAGCTATGTCTGCCGTACATAAAATTTCCGCTGCCGAGTATCAGTCGCCGCAGCATGAGGAAACAAAAAATACAATACCCGTAACTGAAAACGTGACTGAAGATGACATGAAGCCCATGACGATCCTGCTTGCCGGAGTCGATAACCGTGAGGGCAGCGGCGGAACGATGAATACTGACGTCATGATGCTGGTGACGCTGAACCCGGAGACTAAATCTGCAAGTCTGTTATCGATTCCGCGGGATCTGAAAATAACGCCAGCCGGACAATCAAGCCATAAAGCGAACTATTTTTATGCTCATAACTATATTAAAGATAAGTCAACGGCCATGACCGAGACCAAGCAGCTCATTGGCGATTTGTTCCACCTTCCGATTGATTACATGGTTCTGATTAATTTTGACGGATTCCGTCAAGCGGTGGATGCCGTAGGCGGCTTTGACGTCGATGTGGACATGGATATGCATTATATGG
The DNA here is from genome assembly GCF_018403225.1 of Paenibacillus sp. J23TS9. Lineage (NCBI taxonomy): Bacteria > Bacillati > Bacillota > Bacilli > Caryophanales > Paenibacillaceae > Paenibacillus > Paenibacillus sp. J23TS9. The sequence continues at coordinate 618,220 of NZ_BOSG01000002.1, forward strand.
ATACCGCCGATGGGACGAATATCAATCTGACCAAAGGCTTGCAGCATCTCGACGGGAAAGAAACACTGGATTTTGTCAGATATCGTAAGTCCAATGACGGAACCTCGCCTTCCTCGGATTTCGACCGTAACAAACGCCAACAGCAAGTGCTGAGCCAGATGCTGGACAAGCTGACCTCCCTGAACGGCATTAGTCAATGGGGCAGCATTCTGGACATTATCGGCGATAACGTAAAAACAGATATCCCCGAGAAAAGTCTGACGCGGTGGCTGTTGAACTTCAAAAAGATGAAGCCTGACACCACCAACCTGCTAACAGTAGAGGGGGATTGGAAAAGCCCGTTTGTTTATTGGAACAAGGATGATTTGACGAAGGCGATGGAAACCCTGTATTCGAATGTGGAGCTGAAGCCAAACGGCAAGATCGACTATGGCGAACACTTGGGGCTTTATACAAACTCCGGTCAAAATAAGCGATGACGCGCAAAAAAATCCACAGCCGTTCCTGGTTGTGGATTTTCGCGTTCTATCTAATTATACAGCATAGGAAATGCGCTGAAGCAGCTTATTTCACACAGCCAGGTCTCTTGCCTTCAGCCAGCATCCCGTTAATGCTCTCAATTAACTGTGGAAGCTCGTTCATGGTATTGATCGTAAAATCAGCCCCGTGCTGCATAAAAGTCTGTTTTGTTTTCGTGATTGCCGCTTCTTTTTCGGAATCGGATAGGCTATCGTACCCCTCTTGGCTCAGCCCCATTTCCGAGCTCCCGATCACGACGCCAACCGACCATACGCCTGCCTGCACGCCCTCTTTTACATCCGAAGTGGTATCGCCAACCTTGACGACCTTCCAGGATGCGGACAGCTTCAGCTGCTCCATATTGCGGTAGATCATATAAGGATAGGGTCTGCCAAGTGAGTGCGTATCATCCGGTGTTACCAAATAATCCGGACTGTAGCCCTTTTCCCGGGCGTTCGATACAACCACCTCCATCATGGAGCTGGTATAGCCCGTCGTTGAGCCAAACTTCAGACCCTTCGCCCGGAGTGCTTCAACCGTCTGGATCACGCCAGGAATCGGATCTGTATATTCGGATAAGGATGCCATCAGCGCAGGCTCGAATTCGGCATACAGCCGTTCAACATCTTGTTCATTGAAGGATCTGCCGTACTTGTCTTCCCATAGCGCGGACACTCTCGGCATGGACAGCATCGCACGGATATGGTCGATCTTCAGCATGCCCATCGGACCTCTTGCTTCTTCCATAGTCACTTCAATGCCGGCATGGTTGAATATATCCACGAATACATTGACCGGTGCAAAACATCCAAAATCTACCGCTGTGCCAGCCCAGTCCAGAATAACGCCTTCGATTTTGTTCATTGTCCAATTCCCCCCAAGTATTCTCCGATGATATCACATAATTGCTCGATGTCTTCCACATAGATTTCCCCGATATTGCCGATGCGGAAGGTATCCACGTCCGTCAGTTTACCCGGATAGATCACGTAGCCCCTTTCCTTCACGTAAGCGTAGAAATCTCCGAAGCTGAAGCTTTCACTCGGGAACAGGAAGGTTGTAATGATCGGAGACTGCTTTTCTTCTGAAATATAGGCATGAATGCCGATACTCGCCAGCTTCTCCCGGAGCAGCCGATTGTTCTGCTGATAGCGGGCAAATCTTGCGGGAACGCCGCCTTCCTCCACCAGCTCATCAATCGCCTTGGCAAATGCGGCGACGACATGGGTCGGAGAGGTAAAACGCCATTTTCCGTCCTTGTCCATGCCCTTCCACTGGTCGTACAAATCCAGGGACAGGCTGCGTGAGATCCCTTGGCAGGCGGTTAGCTTGTCGAGCTTGGCAATTACAAATCCGAATCCTGGAACGCCTTGAATGCATTTATTCGCACTGCTGATCAGATAGTCGATTCCAAGTCCCGCCACATCAATCTCGATGCCGCCAAAGCTGCTCATTGCATCAATAATCAGTGTTTTTCCATATTCCTTGGACAGTCTCGCAACCATATCCAGCGGATTCAAAATGCCTGTCGTCGTCTCGCAATGAACCATCGCAATATGCGTAAGCTCCGGATCTGCTGCCAGCAGGGCTCTAAGTTTCGCTTCCTCCGGATGTTCGTCATAGTTTACACGGTATTCCGTATAGTTCAGGCCGATATATTCCGCCATCTGGATGATCCGCTCACCGTATGCGCCATTGGTGATAATCAATACCTTATCATTGTCAGAGATGGCAGAGGTCATGACCGATTCCACCGCGAACGTTCCACTGCCCTGCATCAGCACGGCCGTATACTCATCCGGGTTGGCACCTGCAAACGTCAGCAGCTCGGATCTGATCTTTTGCGTAACGGATTTATATTCATCATCCCATGTGCAGCGGTCAAACAGCATAACTTCCTTCACGGTGCTTGTCGTGGTCAGCGGTCCTGGTGTTAATAGCTTGTATGTTTTCATCTTTGCTTCGCTCCCTGCTGAATTATTTAGCCGCATTGAAGAAATCCTGATGTTCTTTGAGCAGCTCAACGGTCAATGGCTCTGCAAATTTCATGGATTTAGCCGGCTTGTTGACATCTTCGACGGTCTCGCCTTTATACAGGGCAACCGGATAGTTGGTAATCAAATCTTTTCTCGCATCCTTGATGATGGTCTCTGCCATTTTCATCGCAAGATCGGTCGTGGCATTCTTTTTGTCCACCACAGCCACGGATTCCGTCAGCGAAAAGTTCCCTTCGGCTGGGTCGACATAGTCAATTGGTGCTCCGGAAGCTTTTGCCTTAACCGCCTGGTGACGCAATCCGAAACCGGCAGCGACTTCTCCCGCCTCTACTTTCTTGATTGGACCGGAACCGGAGCTCTCCAGATGCGGACCGACGTTAGCAATCAGGTCATGTAGAACGGTTTTTCCTTCTTCTTTGCCGTAATGACTGATAATTGCTTGTACGAGCAGCCAGCCTGTAGAAGAGTCCATAATGTTCGGAATCGATACCAGGCCTTTAAATTCCGGTTTCGTCAGGTCTTTGATCGATGTCGGCATAGGTAGTCCTTTTTGCTTCAGCACTTCCGTATTGACGAAGATCGAACCTGTATTGGCCAAAATCGGCGTATAGTAGGATGGATAAGAATCCAGTGCATCTGTTGTAAACGTAAGGTCTTTATACATGGGGTACTTGCTTTGCGAGCTTTCGATAAAATAGGAGCTCATGGTGATCAGTTCCGCTTCGATTTTGCCGCCCTCTGCCATGAGCTTGCCGCCCAGCTCGGAGGTACCCTGTGATTGAAGCACGTATTTGCCATCATAGCCGGCGTTTTTCAGTGCTGTCTCCATGGAAGCGACTGCTTCTTCATCGCCATTCGTGTAAATGACAACCTTCTTCGCTTCCTCCGCCTTGCTGCTGCTGCATCCTGTCATTGCAATAACCAGACTGATCGCGAATAATGTGAGCAGCATTCCTTTAATCGTTTTGGACATGATCGTAAATCCCTCACTTTATATTTTTATGGTTTGTGAAAAATAAGTTGGGGTGCGCGGAAGGCCGCTACGAGTACGGATCGTGCTTCCGATGACAACCTATGCTTCCGAAGTAGCTTTCCTTTGGAAAGCTTTTAGGCGAACGCTATCGCTTCTTCAGCACGATTCCGTCCTTTCCGCTACTTCGCTTCATATCGAGTAAATGAAATCGACATCAGTTTCAGCAGCGTCGGCTTACTCTTGACCTACGGGCGATCCATCGTAAGAATCATTCGCTCTCAAAGTGATACAAATATTGAGATCTTGCTTGCCTCAACGCCGCACCGCTCTTCTTCTCTGAAGAAAATCGCATACTGCCTTTATCAGTAAATTGGTGAAGAAAATCAGCAGGGACAGCACAAAGATCTCGTTAAATTTGGCGAAATGCTGGAGCTCTTTGATTTTGCTGGCCACGACGGATGTCTGCGCCGATACCAGGAAAATGATCCCGCTGATCGTCACCATGGAATTGATGAAATAATAGCTAAACATCTCGATCACCGTGGACGCTGAGTTCGGCAGGATCACCCGGCAGATCGTCTTAAACCAACTATCACCGAGCAGCTCTCCCGTGGTCTCCCAGGATGGATTCATCTTGGAGAGGGAATTTTTGGCCATGAGATACGGTGTCGTAAACAGATGCACGATGTTGCACAGGATAATGATGGTAAACGTACTTTTCAAGCTGCTAGCGTTAAACAGGAGCAGGTACGATATCCCCAGCACCATGCCTGGCACGGTGTTGGTCATCATCGAGATGATATCCGTCGTTGATCTCGCCCTGAGCGATGTTCGCACATTCAGCAGCGCCGATCCATACGCGATCAGTGTGCCGAATAGGGAGGTTAATAGCGCTACCCACAGTGAATTTTTATAGACTCCCGTCAAATCACTGGATTGAAATACGTTAATGACATGCTTGAACGTAAAGGTAAGATCGTATGGAAAACTGTTCAGAAGAGGTGCAATGAACATAACCGCAAAGACGGACAGCATACCTAGAACGATTACGGAAGAGACCATTCCGAAGCCCGTATCACGCACCCGATGTCTTGGAAGCTCGGTGTCGGTCACCTTGTCGTAGTGAAAATTAAGCTTCTCCAGATACTGCAGCAGCCAGATTCCGAATACCGCCGGAACCAGCATCAGCACCGCGATGACTGCGCCTTGATTAAAGTCCGGAATGGAGCCGAGCATCACCTGATACAGCTGAGCCGCAATCACAGAATACGTGCCTCCCACCGAGGCAGGAATCCCGAAGTCCGTGAAGCTCAAGATAAAGGACAAGACGAACGCTCCGCCGAGAGCACCCGCTAACGGACGCAGGATGGTATTCGAGAAGCTCCGTACCGTTCCGTCGCCCATAAGCTTGGATACAATGATGAATTTTTTATCGATAAAGCCGAAGGCATTATGGATCAGCAGAAATGCCGGCGGCAGCGTGTAAATAACATATCCCATCAACAGACCGTTAAATCCGTAAATTTCGAACAGGTTCCGTCCAATAATCTTCGTGATCAATCCCTGATTACCGAATGAATACATGATGGCGAAGCCGTAAGTAATCGTTGGCAGCAGCATCGGAACGATAATGACAGTTTTCAGCACGCCCTTGATCGGGCGGTATATTTTCGTGCAATGAATGGAGTAGGCCAGGATAAACCCGAACACCGTTGTGATGACCGCGGTAACCGCGGATACCTTTACACTGTTCAGTGTAGCCCCGATCAAATCCCGATCCTTCCAGATCGACACATAGTTCTCAAGCGCGAAGCCGTGGTCTGTCTCGAACGAACGATTGAGCAGAACAATAAGCGGCAGGAATAGAAATCCGGCGAACAGCAGCAGAAGCAAGGTGAACACAATACGCATTTCAGGCTTGACTCTATGCATACATCTCACCAAACAAGTTATAAATATTCTGCCGTTTAATCTGTAATTGCTTGATAATAAATTGCTCTACGAATTCATTGTCCGGTTGGTTAATAATCTCTTTAGGCGTGCCGAATTGAGAGATTTTGCCCTGGTTGATAATCAGTATTTTGTCAGACAGCGTCAGAGCCTCCTCGGGATCATGCGTGACAATGATCGTCGTCAGCTTGAATTCTCTCGCTATCGATTGAATCCGCTGCTTGATCGACTCCTTGATCACCCCGTCCAGCGCACTAAGCGGCTCGTCGAGCAGAAGGATCTTCGGTTTCGTTACCAGCGTTCTTGCAAGTGCCACTCGCTGCTTCTGCCCGCCGGATAGCTCGCCGATTCTCTTTTTCAGATGCGGTGTTAACTCCAGAAAATCGATATATTCCTGAACCTCCTTCTCGCTCACCGAGCCTTTTTTATTACGCAAGCCATAGACGATGTTGTCATAGGCGTTTAGATTCGGGAACAAGGCATAGTCCTGAAAAACAATGTTAAAGCCGCGCCTTTTCATCGGTACATGGGTTATGTCCGCCTCATTAAATACAATGCTTCCAAGATCCATTTCCGTCAGGCCTAGAATAATGTTGAGCAGTGTCGTCTTCCCGCTGCCGCTTGGACCGAGGAGCGACACAATCTCGCCCGTGCCAATTTCGAGGTTGATGTCATCAAGAACCACTTTATCGTCAAATTGTTTGCTAATATGTTGCAGCTTCAGCAAACCGCTCACCTCCCTTAAACACAACCTCAGTATAAAAATCATATGTCATCCGAAATCCTTCTCTATGTAAATTTTACGTAAATTATGCATAACTCTTTCATAACTCATGACTAACTTTATAATGAATTGGACTGTTAAACATGATGATCTATGTAAACCTATTGAATAACACAGGTGTTACCAGTACACTGAAATTGTTTCAATGTTGAAAAAAATTGCAGTTAAACGTCATATATTAGCGGGTGAGAGCGATGCTGCCATTAGAGAGGCAAAAGAAAATTCTCGATCTATTAACAGTCAAAAAAGTACTCAAAATAACAGAACTGACAGAAGAGCTGGATATATCTATCGATACCCTCCGGAGGGATTTAAATCTGCTGACAAGCCAAGGGAAAATCGAGAAAATTTATGGCGGGGTCAAGCTTGTGGACAGGTTCGGAGAGTCCTCCATGGATGAGCGGATGGTCAATCATTTAGTGGAAAAGGAACAGATCGCCCGCAAATGCAGCGAATATATCAGCGATGGTGATTGTATCTATATAGACAGCGGATCGACAACCTATCAGATTGCCAAATATATTAAGCATAAAAAGAAGCTCACCGTCATCACCAATTCCATCCCTGTCATTAATGAGCTCATGCACTGTGAGGTCGAGCTGATCATTATCGGGGGGAAAATCAGACAGGATGAGCAGTCCGTCGTGGCGTTTGATTATATTTTCAATTTTCACGAGCTGAACGTCCGGAAAGCCTTCATCTGCTGCAGCGGCATCACGATCGAAAGAGGAATCTCTGACTACAACCTGGAAGAAGCCATTACGCGCAAAAAAATGATTGAACTCTCCAAAGAGGTGTTCATCGCCGCCGACAGCACCAAATTCGGAAAGGACGTCACGATCTCCATTGCGCCGCTGGATCGCATTGATACGATTGTGACGGATAACAACGTGGACAAGAGCTTCCTTCCCAGGTTCAAAAAAACCAACTCATGCTTAGTTATTGCCGACACTTAACTTTGGAAATAACGAAAAGGACCTTTCACTAGGGTAAGCGCTCTAGGAAAAGGTCCTTTTTTTAATATACAAGCAGATTCTTTTATTGCGGCTTGTTCGGCTGTCATTGTCTATCATTGCCCCGTATAAACCCTCTCAACCCGGCTGCCCAGGCGGCTCAAAATCTCATTGGTCACCGTTCCGCAGCGTCCTGCAATTTGGCTGGCAGTAATGGTTTCCCCACCGTCTTGCCCAATCATCGTGACCGTGTCACCCTGCTGGACGCCATCGATGGAGGTAACGTCTACTGTTAATTGATCCATACAAATACTGCCAATAATGCTCGCCCGCTGCCCGCGGATAAGAACATACCCGCCATGATCGGAAAGCGATCTCGGAATACCGTCGGCGTAGCCAATGGAAACTGTGGCGATCCGGATATCATGGGAAGGTAGAAAGTTGTAGCCATATCCGACCGGATGGTGTGCTCCTACCTCTTTTACCTGGGTTACGGTTGCTTTTAGAGAGAGGACTGGCCGCAGATCGGCATGGGATCGCACTTCATTCCCCTCATGACTCAGCAGTCCGTACAGCGCAATACCGGGGCGGACCAGATCGTAGCAAACCTCAGGGTAATTCAGAATGCCATAGCTGCTCTGGATATGAACCTGCCCAGGATCGAACTTTGCTGCTTTTAGGTGGCTGATCACCTCGTCAAAATGCTGAAGCTGCAGCTGTGTAAAATCACTTTCTGCCTGTGACAGGCTGTCGGACATGGATAAGTGACTGAATGTACCGGTGACATGCAGATGCGGAAATTGATAACACTTCATAATCGATTCCAGCTCCTGATAAGGCTCTCCCAGACGGTTCATGCCGGTGTCGATTTTGATATGAACGTTGAGACGAACGTTGCAAGCCTCCAGCGCCTCGCCGTATTCCCTGCTCACCAGGGTTTGCGTCAGCCGGTATTTTGCCAGCTCGGATGCAAGCTCAGGGGAGGTATATCCCAATATTAAAATCTCTCCAAGGATCCCCTGCTTCCGCAAGCGGATCCCTTCCCCGATTTCCGCAACGGCAAAATGGTTGGTTCCTTGCTGGTTTAGACATCTAGCTACCTCAATGCTTCCATGCCCATAGGCATTGGCTTTGACGACTGCCATGATTTTGGATTTCGAGGGCAAAAGCCACTGAAGCTCTGCTGCATTATGTCTTACATGCTCCAGATTTATTTCCGCCCAAGCCCTGTCACGTGAAGCTTCCTTTTGGCTGCTGTTTGAAGGCATGACGGGTACGTATTGTTTCTTTTTATTATTTGAGCGGATTGGGGCCATCACAACCGTTGGAAGTGAATGATATCTGGAAAGCAACCCATGCGTTAGCATCATCGGTTTGTCTCCCCCTGTTCATGAAAGATCGTAATCATACAACCGTTCATGTTATTGCCGGAGACCTCCACCCGGGTACCCGGATTCATGCCGATGATGATTTCCTTCTCTTCTTCTCCCATTTCCACAACATACATCTCGAACAAATGATTCTTATATTTTTTGAATAAATGCGGACCGTTTAACGTGAACTGCTTCATATACTCCGTATATTCTTCAAGGCACATGCCGTATTGCTCCATGATGATGGCATGCGGGACACCTACATAACGGAAATGCCAGGGCTCGCAGGCGATATGGGTCAGATGCTCCTTCCCCTGCTGATAGCGCTGGATGAATCCGTACTCAGCTGCCTGCTGGCGAAATTCTGCATATACGCCATGTTCAGGGAAGGACGGACAGAGGTAATCCACTCCAGCTTTCAGTTCGCCGATATCTACAGCCAGACCCGTCTGATGCTCACTTTCATCAGGCTGCGCCACATAGCTCGCGGTGAAGATCGGGCCATTTTCCGCGTAAGACTGGTCGTAAATACGCTGCTGCTCCATACGCGTACGGTAGCCGCTTACGATGCCCGTATGCTTTTTGGCCTGACATGCCGTGAACCATGCATCCAGCTGCTGCAAGCATGTCCGCTCGAGGCGCATATTTTTTTCTTCCATGCTTGCATGCGTAATGTCTGTGACTTGCATTAAATTTTTGGGGTGGATCACATATTGCAGTGGATGCTCCGAATTGACCAGGATCAAATGTCCGCGGTGAACCATTTTCGGATCGATACGGATCACGCGGTCTGTTGTTGTACCCATCATGAGTTCGTCCCCCTTGCCATGGCTAGTTGGATCAGTTGATCCATCAGCCCAGGGTATGAAATATGGCTTGCACGCATCATATTCGGGTAGCGGCTTGCCGCCGTAAATCCCGGCATCGTATTGACCTCGTTAAACACAATGTGACCATCCTCGCTGATGAACATGTCCACTCTGGCCAGGCCTGTACAGCCTAGCGAGCGGTATATCAAAAGCGCCGTTTCCTTGACCCTTGCAGCCACTTCTTCGGAAATTCTGGCCGGTAGGTGGATTTTCGAAGAGATTAAGGAATATTTCTCATCATAATCAAAAAACTCGCTTTTCAGCTCAATCTCATCGATTTCCGCGATCATCGGATCTGCATCGCCAAGTACGGCGCAGCCCACCTCAAAACCAGGAATATTTTGCTCAATAATAACCTTTTTGTCGTGCTTGAAGGCAGAACGGATGCCATCCATCAGCTCCAGCATGTCATATGCTTTGGTAATGCCAAATGAAGATCCGGAACGAGCTGGCTTAATAAATAGGGGAAACCCGAGCGGTTCGGCCTCTTTTACCGCTGTATACAGATCATCTCCGGCATATACGGTCATTGACTTTGCTGCATCGATCCCTGCAGCCCTCACGAGCTGGCTTGCGATCCCCTTGTCCATACACACCGCCGAAGACAGTGTATCGCAGCCGACAAAAGGAATTCCCGCCAGCTCCAGCAGTCCCTGCATCGTTCCATCCTCGCCGTTCTTGCCATGCAGCACCGGAAATACGACATCCACCGGAGTCACACGATATTCCGTACCCGCCAGCTCTACAATTCCTGCCAGCTCCCGGCTCGGAGAAATGAATGCAGGAATGCAGCTGGGATGCGTCTGCCAGCGGTCTTCACGGATTTCCTCCGTACTACCGCCATATCTGAACCAGATGCCTTCCCTCGTAATGCCAATCAGAACCAGATCGTATTTTGACATGTCCAAATGATCAATCACCGAAGCCGCAGACTTCAGCGATACTTCATATTCCGTCGAGCAGCCGCCGAACAGTACAGCGACCGTTTTCTTTTGTATATTTTGCATCGATAATCTCCCCAGTTCATGCGGGCTGGACCGTATGTTTCACGCTTAGACCAGCACCAAGATGACTTCATTATAGAGAGGGAAAATTAAACAAATTGAAACTAAAAATAAAAGTTGGTAAAGGAAAGTTAAAGAAAAGATAAAGACGGGGATACATCTCAGAGGAGAATATATCTGTGTCTCAACCATCTCTTTTTTCTCTGTACGTGATATGCATCCTTCTAAACAGATGGTCAATAACACAATGACGATAATCGCCCCGAATCGCCTTTTCAAAGTAGCTCACTCCATCTAAATTCCCTGTTTAGATATAACCGAACAAGGCTCTAGAGCCAGCTTCGATACCGTTATCACCTATCATGAGAAAAGCAATCAAACCATTATCGAAAATGAGGTGCAGAGCCCCGGAATTGCCCGCTTCCGAACGTTGTGATAGACGCTTTGGTTCATAAAAAAATACCGTCAAAGTGTTGACGGTATTGGGATCATATTGATCCTGATTCCTACGTTTCAAATCCTTTATCCGTTTTCCACCAAAGTCACCTGCTCCTGCATCCCATCCGGAACTCGAACCTCTACTTCTATGCTGCTTGGCGCAGCCACGCGTACATTCATGGTATCGCCCTCCACGCTCCAGCTCACATCAATCCGGCCGCCTTGCGGCAATGGCACGCTACCTCTTGCCCAGGCCAGATCACAAGGCTGCGGCTCGATGAAGACTCGAGTCCAGCCAGGATCGGCACGTTTCACGCCAAGAATGCCTTGGCCCAGAAAGTAACCCGGTGCGGCCGACCAGGCGTGGCAGTGGCTGCGCGTCAGTTGGTCAGGATTAGCCCTGTTCTCCGAGAAATTCGGATACATCTCCCAGCAGGTGGTGGCGTCATAACGCACCATCTGTCCGTAATTGTGGCGGATATCGTTTAACATTTGATCATACCGCCCAGCATCCACCAAAGCTTCATAATAGAAAAACGACATAAACGGACTGCCTATCTGGACAAAGGTTGTTTTGGGCTTCAACAGGTATTCACCAATGATTTCTTTGCGTTCACCAGTTGCCACCGCTGTAAGGTAAGCCAATACCTGTGTCTGCATGCTGAAAATATCCGACCGTCTTCCATCCGCATGAATGCAGTCCAGATACGCCTGCTGCCGTTCTTCCCACAGGTGGGCATTGATCGCCAATGACAGGTTTTCCCCTGCACGAAGCATTCGTTCGATAGCTTCAGTTTCTTCGCCTGCGATTCGGGCAAGCTCCGCAGCCTTGTTCAGCGCAAGCACGAGCAGCAAATTCTGATGTGTAACGATGCCTTCGTTGGGCTGATCGATCGGTGCCCAGTCCAGCAGATTCCACCCCCGCATATCCAGCAGGCCATCCCCATTCAACTTCTGGAGGTAATGCTCCAGTGTATATTGCACCGCCGGCCAAATTTTCACGGCAAAATCTTTATCGTTCGTATGCTCCACGTACTCCAGGCAGGCGATGGACCAGAAAAACGTCCAGTTTGGAATCACGCTGCTCCAGCCGCTCGGTACCTGATCGATATACAGCGGCGACATGTCTTTTGAGCCGGGGACGAGATTCAGGCATCTTTTGACGATATCGAGGGAGCCAAAAACATAATAATTAACCAAAGCCTCGTTCCGGCTGTCCCCTACCCAAAATACCTGCTCATACGACGGGCAGTCTACAAACGTATCCTCCATGCACAGCCTCGTCGTATGCCGGCTGATATTCCATATTTCATTTAACAGCGGGTCGGAGCATTGGAATGCGCCTGTATTCGTCACCGGATATGTGCTTTGGTTAACGTACACCTCATGCAGCTTTACAGGTGCGGCCGCTTTTCGAACCGTCAGCACCATATACCGGAATCCCCGGCGAACCGGGGACAAATACCGCTGCCGCCCCTGTCTGCACACGTACCGGATTGTATTGTCCAAACCGTAGGTATGCTGCCTGTAATCATCACGCATATATTCAAATCCATAGACATCGATGACCGTACCAGCTTCTGCTTCCAACTCGAAACCAATAAATCCGGATGTTTCCCTGCCCACGTCGACCACAATTTCACAATCGCTGGCGCCATTATCGAATAATGGCAGCACTCCCGGCTCAGGTGTCGGCAAAATCGCATGCTCCAGCTGCGAAGGTATGCTGTACGGATCCGCTTCTACCGTCCAAACGTTAGCACCGAACACATCCTCCTCGCTGTAAAGAGAAGCTGGCAGCGGACGAATCCAGCCTGCCAGATCCCGAAGCTCCTTGAAATTTGCTGCACCCGCAGCCTTCAAATATTCTGGATGGTCCAGCTTCATCGGTTGTGGTTCCTGGTGGTCGATATGAACCGTCGCATCAAACGGGCCGATGATCACAAGCGGTGGCCCATCCGGCTGCGTCCCTTCTCCAGCAGGCGATCTCCATTCCAATGGAACCTCGGCATGCGCCGCCAGATGAAAGCCTCCCCCATGATCCCATGATGTAACGTCTATCAGCACAAAATGCTCTCCAGCCGTAAGCTCCATGGTGCAGTACCGTTCCGGTGATTCTCCGTACCAGTCAGAACAAAGCCTGCCATCCACCCACATGTTCTCTGTCCGCCAGCCAGCCGGGAATCCGAAGGTGACTTGACCGGCTTCTTTCAATACCAGCTCCCCCGCTAAATAACCAACAAAGCTCACAGGATTGGCATGAAATACACTATCCGGCATCATCGCTGCCCTTAAATCCAGAACGGCAGACCATGCCGGTGCCTGAACCCGGCGCAGTGACATCAGGCGGGATGGATAGATCTTTTCTTCCGTCAAAAAAGGAATGTCTCTTGGTACAAGCCGCTTCCAAGGGTCCACACCCGTCGGTCCGATCACCTTCGACGGTTCCCACATAGAATCCGGTCCGTCTTCCCGGTATTTAACCGTTACCCAGCGCTCATCCCACTGCCGGGCATCGTATATATCGGCAAAGCCCTGCTGGCAGGACATACGCGGAGAGTTAGGTTTCTGCGCCTGCAGCCTTGAGGTCGTCCAAGTATCGTCACTGCACACCAGCATTATTCGATTCGATTCTGCAGCTGTGCCTCCCGCTGATTTCACTCCGTATTCCAGCTCTGCCAACAGTCCGCCGCGTCCGCGAATATAGTAGAAGTTCGTTACGCCAAAATGCAGTACATGGACAGCAATCACATTACGTTCTCCTGCATGCAGCAGATGTCCTACTTCATAGGAATCGTAAAACTGCTCCTCTTTCCATGAACGTACCGGCCCGCGGCCCACCTGCTCCCCATTCACATACAGAACATAACGGGAGTCCGCAGCAATATGAAGCAGAGCCTCCCCAAGTACTTCCTCAGGTAATTCAAAAACCTTACGAAAGCAGCGCCATTCATTGCGCGGGCTTTCCTCCGTGCCTCCCCAAATCCACTGCGCGGTCCATGATCTCGCATTCATCCTGCTTTTCAGCTCCCTTTTAAGCATAATTGTAATCGCATACATGATTGTTCTGCTGTTACGTTTCACCAGCCGCACGTACCTTTCCTGCCATAATGCTGAATTTTTCAAAATAGAAAATTCAACTTTTTTTCGAGAATTATATATTCATTCATCCCGGAAAAAATGCCATGTTCTGCAGATCCCGGTGATGACAGTTTCCGTCAAGTTTAAGATGGGAAAAAAGGGCTATTCCGCTGCAGCAATCCATAGTTCTAACGTAATGATTTTTTTCTTGACTATTAAATCTAGCAGATTTAATATAATGGTAGATAATAGATTTATTTACCAAAACCCAAAAAAATGATAAAGGCAAACCCATTGAAAATTGGGGACGCAAAACTACAGGGGCTAACGCGAGTCTTCGCTATGCCAGCCAGTTACCGACATAAGGTGCAACGTTATTCGTTGTTATTCAACCCTTCTTATTTCGGTGAGAAGGGTTTTTCGTGCTTTTTATCATTGTTCGACAATTACATATGTCAACTCCGTATTGACAAAGGCAAACCCATTGAAAGATGGGGGCGCAAAGCTATAGGAGCTACCGCGATCTATTCGCCATGCTAGCCAGTTACCGATATTGAAGCTCAACGGTTCTCGTAAAACGTTGGCTTTTGGAGGATGTTTGAGATGAAATGGACAAAACGTATATTAGCCATGCTAATCATTTTCACATTGATTGGTGCATTTCCTAAGAATGAAGTTCATGCACAAGCTTCGATCATGGATCAGTTAGTTGTCCTGCCAACAGGCAATTATAATGTGAAGGAAGCAAACGCCATGATGGATCGGTTAGAGAGAATACCTGCGCCGATCTTGAAGACTTTAAATGATAAAGGTGTAAAAATCATTCTGACCAACGACATTATCACCAACGAACCGGAGCTGAACTACCTGAAGGGCCAGACTCCAAGAGGCTGGGAAGGCACGGGTTTAACCTGGGATGATGTACCTGGTGTCAGCGAAAAAGACGTTGTTGTTCGGATTGGCTACAGTAAAAAAGGCAAGGGCCATAATTCGTTCAATCTTGAAATCCATGAAACCATGCATGCCATCGATCGTTTCGTCTTAAATAATGCGAGCGATACCCAGGAATTCAAGAATATTTTCAATAAAGAAGCAAGTGTTACCTATGGAAATGATGGTTACATGTCGGTCTACCCTGTTGAGTATTTTGCAGAAGCAGCCAGTATGTACGTTTACAATGAAACCACTCGCAATGAGCTGAAAGAAAACACGCCATTAACCTACGATTATATGGACAAGCTCTTCAATAAATAATACAAAAGGCCCCTCTCATCTAGAGAGGAGCCTTTTATTATGACTTAAGGATATACACGATCGGGTTTTACTTGTTCCCAAGTTTCCGTCTCGTCTGTGTTTCTGGTGTACTCATGGTAGTTGGTCGCTTCGAGCACATCCGTGTAATACCATTTGTTTTGCGTATTATCCGGCCATGTCTTCGCATTTTCATGAATACCTTCTACTTTAACTTTACGATTCAGTACACTATTGATGAAAGCCATGGCTTCCGCACGTGTGATGTATTGATCCGGTTTAAACTTGCCGTCCGGGTATCCTTTAATCCAGCCTTTATTCGCAGCAGATACGATATACTTCTCAGCCCAATGGCCTTTAATATCTGAGAACGACGTATTTACCTGCTCATCCAAATCATCAAATCTCGAAGCAATAGCAGCAAACTCTGCTCTTGTAATTTGACGGCCTGGTTTAAATGTTCCATCCGGATAGCCGGTAATGATACCCGCGTTTTCCATGGTAGCGATGTTTTTGTTAGACCAGCGAGTTTTTTCAACATCCTTATAAGAGCTGATGTTTTTGATATAGTCGCTGCGTGTCGCATCATCCATCAATCTATAGAAGATGGCTGCAACCTCTTCACGGCTAATATTGTTCTCTGGTTTAATCGTTCCATCTGGATAACCATTGATATAGTTGTAATGGTTATCGGTTTCCAGCTTCGGTGGCGCTGGAGGCAATGGTGCAACTACCGGTGGTGCCGGTGGCAGTGGTGTCACGCTTGATGAACCCGACGGTGTGCTTGAATTATCTCCACCGCCGCTTCCCCCACCCGGATTTGGGTTAGATCCCGAATTGGCCGCGTAGTAGAATACATATTCTTGCGTTTCGTTATCTTTGACGACGTACGTGTCGCTCACTTTAGCAGATGTGAATCCTGCTACCGTTACAGGCTTCAGGGTAATGGTAGCACCGACGATTCCAGTTTCATTCGTCGGGCCCGCCAACTGCTTGTTGGTTCCTTGTTCCAGATATTTGATTGTAACTGTGCGTGTTTTGGCGTAGTAAACCGTTTGAACCTCATTTTCTGCCTTGACCTCATACGCATGTGCTTCTGTAACCGGTCCGTACGTGACTCCCTCGAACTCAATTTGAGTCTTTGGTGCAATCGTAACCGAATCACCTATGTTACCTCTCACGGACGTCGTATCCAACAGAATTTCTTCTTCTCCGTTTTGATACACATGGTGGATCGTTACATTACGCGATTCGTCTACCACGGGCTTCGGTGCATACAATACTGTTTGAACGTCATTTTCTGCTTGGACTTCGTAGTCATATGCTTCTGTAATTGGTTCGTACGTGACACCTTCGAACTGAATTGCAGTT